>CAZEFW010000041.1:47678-56917 GCA_964511535.1 uncultured Myxococcales bacterium
CCGGGAAGGTGCACTTGCCGTCGCCGCAGTACGGCTTGCACGGGCCGCAGTCCTTGGCGCAGCTGGAGCAGGTCTCCGGGAAGGTGCACTTGCCGTCGCCGCAGTACGGCTTGCACGGGCCGCAGTCCTTGGCGCAGTTCGCGCAGGTCTCCGGGAAGGTGCACTGCCCGTCTCCGCACTTGGGCGGGCACTTGCCGCAGTCCCAGGGGCAGGTCTGGCAGGTCTCGCCCGACTTCGCGTCGCAGGTGCCGTCGCCGCACTTGGGCGGGCAGGGGCCGCAGTCGGCCGCGCAGCTCTTGCAGTTCTCGGCCCCGGTACACTTGTTGTCGCCGCAGTACGGCTTGCACGGACCGCAGTCCTTGGGGCAGGTGGTGCAGCTCTCGGTGGCGGAGCACTTGCCGTCGCCGCAGGCGGGGGTGGTGCTGCCGCAGCCGCCGCACTGCTGCTTGCACTCCTTGACGCACAGCTGATCCCAGGCGGTCTTGCAGCAGTACTGGTCCATGGCGCAGACGCACTTTTCGCACTTGCAGCCGCCGCAGCCCGGGGTCTTTTTGACCTCGCACCCGGTGCACTTGCCGCAGTCCGCCGGGCAGGTGCCGCAGTCCTCCATCCCCGGCGCGCACACCTTGTCGCCGCACTTGGGCTTGCACTTGCCGCAATCCTTGGCGCAGGTCACGCAGGACTCGCCCAGCTGCGGCTGACACTTGGCATCGCCGCAGTAGCCGGTGCAGGGCCCGCAGTCGGTCGCGCAGGTCTTGCAGCTCTCGCCCAGGTGCGGCTCACACTTCTTGTTGCCGCATGACGGCGGGCAGGGCCCGCAGTCCTTGGGGCAGGAGGTGCAAGACTCGGTGGCGTCGCACTTCTTGTCGCCGCAGTAGGAGCCGCATGAGCCGCAGTCCTTGGGGCAGGTCTTGCAGGTCTCGGGGCTGACGCACTTGCCGTCGCCGCAACTGCCGGTGCACGGGCCGCAGTCGAAGGGGCAGGTCTTGCAAGTCTCGGGGCTGACGCACTTGCCGTCGCCGCAGGAGGGCGGGCACTTGCCGCAGTCCGTCGCGCAGGTCTTGCAGTTCTCGCCGCTGGCGGCATCGCACTTCTTGTCGCCGCAGTAGCCGGCGCATGGCCCGCAGTCGCCAGGGCAGGTCTTGCAGGTCTCGCCGCCCTTGGCGTCGCACTTCTTGTCGCCGCAGTAGCTGGGGCAGGCGCCGCAGTCCGCCGCGCAGGTCTTGCAGGTCTCGCCGCCCTTGGCGTCGCACTTCTTGTCGCCGCAGTAGCCGGTGCACGGTCCGCAGTCCGCGGGGCAGCTCTTGCAGCTCTCGAACGGGTCGCACTTCTTGTCGCCGCAGTAGGGCGTACACGGGCCGCAGTCCTTTGAGCAGGTCTTGCAGGTCTCGCCCGCGGCGAAGTCGCACTTGCCGTCGCCGCACTTGGGCTTGCACTTGCCGCAGTCGCCCGGGCAGGAGGTGCAGGTCTCGTTGCCAGTGCACTTGCCGTCGCCGCACTTGTCGGTGGTGCCGCCGCAGCCGCCGCACTTGTCCTTGCACTGCTTGACGCAGATCTGGTCCCAGCCGTTCTTGCAGCAGTACGGATCCAGGGCGCACACGCAGGCCTCGCACTTGCAGCCGCCGCACTTGGGGCCCTTCTTCACCTCACAGCCGGTGCACTTGCCGCAATCCGCGGCGCAGGAGCCGCAGTCCTCGCTCGGCTTGTCGCACTTGTTGTCGCCGCACTTGGAGCAGGCGCCGCAGTCGCCGGGGCAGGTCTTGCAGTCCTCGCCGAGCCAGCTCTCGCACTTGAGGTTGCCGCAGGAGGGCGGGCACTTGCCGCAGTCCGCCGCGCAGTTCGTGCAGGTCTCGCCCGCTGTGGCGTCGCACTTGCCATCGCCGCACTTGGGCTTGCAGGTGCCGCAGTCGGTGGGGCAGGTGGTGCAGGTCTCACCCAGGCTCGGCTCGCACTTGAGGTTGCCGCAGGAGGGCGGGCACTTGCCACAGTCCGTGGGGCAGCTCTTGCAGTCCTCGCCGTCCTTGGCGCTGCAGGTGCCGTCGCCGCAGCTCGGCTTGCACTTGCCGCAGTCGCCAGGGCAGGTCTTGCAGTCCTCGCCCGCCTCGCACTTGGCGTTGCCGCACACCGGCTTGCAGGTGCCGCAGTCCGCCGGACAGGTCTTGCAGTCCTCGCCCTGGGTCGGATCGCACTTGGCATCGCCGCACTTGGGCTTGCATTTGCCGCAGTCCGCCGCGCAGGTCAGGCAATCTTCACCCGGGGAGCAGGTGCCGTCCCCGCACACGTTGGTGCACGGTCCGCAGTCCTGGGCGCAGCTCTTGCAGTCCTCGTTGGCATCGCAGGTGCCGTTGCCGCAGCCGCTGCACGGGCCGCAGTCGCCGGGGCAGCTGGAGCAGGACTCGTTGGCATCACAGGTGGCGTCGCCGCACTTGCCGCAGGCGCAGTCAGTGGGGCAGGTGATGCAGTTCTCGGCGGGCGACTTGCACTGGCCATCGCCGCAGTAGGTGCAGGTGCCGTCCGGGGCGCAGTCACACAGGGTGGATCCCGCGGGGCAAAAGCCCTTGACCTCGGTGCGCCCGCAGCCGCCGGCGAGCAGGGCCATGACAAGGGTGGCAGCCACTGCCAGGGCCAGCGTCGTTGCGGGTTTGGATCTGCGTGCAGGGTGCTGAATCATGGATCTCCTCCCTCGGATCACTTCCGGGTGCGACCTATATAGTAGCGGCTGATGCAGAAAAACCGCAAATTTGGCCCCTGACTGGATAAGCAACGGTCAGCGGGGAGGGGGTATTCCGGGCCGGAGGAGCGGGCCCGGGTGGGAGGGTGTTGTCTTGCTACCGCGGGGAGAGCTTGAAGGAGAGGGCCACGTCGAAGGCCTTGCCGTCCTTGGCCGGGGCGAAACGCCAGGCCTGAGCCCGCGCCATGGCGCAGCGCTCGAGGTAGGAGTCCCGGATATTGCCCCGCGAGCCGAGGCGGGTGCCGATGACCTTGCCGTCGCCTTCAACGCTGACCACGATCTCCAGCACACCTTCAAGGTTCGGGTTCTGCTTTAACCTTCGCTCGTAACACCTCTGAATCTGGGTGTTTGTCTGCCGCTGCATGTTGCGGGTAAAGGTGGCCGAGAGCTCGGGTATCTTGTTGGTCCGCAGCTTCGGGATATGCCGCGCGATCTTGCCCCTGAGGGAGACCATCTTCAGGTCCGGCTTGAAGTCGACCCAGCGCTTCTCCACCAGCTTGCCGCCGCGATACACCTCCAGCAGGTGGTTGCGGAAGGTGCTGCGCAGCCGCAGGTTGGTGATGCCCACCGGCCGGCTGTTGAGCCGCAGATCCGCGCCGTCAGGTTTGGTGCTGACCCGCATGGTGCCGGTGGCGCCGAGCACCTGCTTCAGGTCGTTCCACTGCTCCACCAGGTTCATCAGGGAGACGCTGTCCTGGGCGGTCACAGAGTCCTTGACCGGGATCCTGTCCATCTGCGGCCGGGCCTTGCCGGACAGGGGCGCTGACACGGCGAAGCCCGCCGGCACCTGCACCGCGTCCCACCGCCCATCCTCGGAGATCACCTCGACGGATCCGCGGTACACCTCCACTACCACGTGATCCGCCGTGCGCTCCACGGCCAGGTGGGTGCCCTTGACCTGGGCCCGGATGCCCTGGCTCAACACGGCCAGCTGCTGACCCGGGGCGCGCTTCTCCACCTCCACGAACACCTTGCCCTGCCACAGCACCAGCTCCTGGTCCTTGCGGGTCAGTTGCTTGAGCTCCACCTCGGTGTCCGGGACCATGCGCATGCCCGTGGCGCGGCCCCACTGCATGGCCAGGCGGCCCTTGTAGGTGATGGCGCGGTCCCCGGGGAACAGGGGACGGTTCAGCTCCAGCCGGGAGCGGGACCCGGAGCTGGTGAGCAGGTAGACCTCGCCCTGGGCCAGGGTTGCCAGGGCGCTAAGGTCGGCGCCAGGGTCCGGGGAAGGCACGCTCGCCTTGCCGCGGGCAACGGCGCCTGGCGGCGTGGGGGTGACCTGGACGCCGGGACCGGTCGATCCGCCCAGCAGGTCCAGGTTGAACAGCACCGCCGCGGTGACCAGCGCGCCCAGCAGGGCGGCGCCGGCCAGGGACAGGCCAAACGCGGGGCGGAATGCGCGGGCCGGAGCGGCGCTCTTTTCCTGCGCCTCGCGCGCCATGCGCCAGTGCAGCTTGGTCTCAACCTCGCGCCAGTTCAGCTCGGGGAGAGGGCCGGTGCCGGCCTCGCGAAGCAGGCCCTGGGTGGACTGCATGCGGCGGAACGCGTCGGCGCAGCCGGGGCAGCCCTCCATGTGTTTGCGCAGCTGCTCGGCCTTGCCCGGACGCAGCTTGCCGTCCATCAGCGCCAGCAGGCGGTCGAAGTTACCCTTGCACGGAGAGCTCATTTTGCAGCCTCCTCGGCGAACAGCTCGGTCTGCAGCACTCGCCGGTAAAACTCTTTCCTCGCGTAGTGGAGCCGCGTGCGCACTGTGAGCGCGTTGGCGTCCACCAGCTCGGCGATCTCCTTGGCGCTAAGACCAAGGAACTCATGCAATATAAAGACGATTCTTTTCTTGGGGGTCAGGTGGTCCAGCACGGCGTACACCGTCTCCAGCTGCTCCTTGTTCTCCAGCGAGCGCTGGGGCGTCTCCATGGACGGCGTGGCCGCCTCGGTGGGCGGCAAGGCCACCTCGCGCCGACGCTTGCGCTTGCGCAGCCGCTGGAGCGCCACGTTGAACGCCACGCGGTACAGCCAGGTGCTCACCTTGGCCTTGCCCTTGAACTTGTCGATGCTGCGGAAGGCTTCGATGAACACGTCCTGGATCACGTCCTCCAGGTCGGGATCGGGCCCGAACACCTTGAACACGGTGCGCGCCACATCGCCCTTGTACTTCTCATAAAACTCGGCCTGGGCGTTGCGTTCGCCCTGCTGGCACAGCGAGACCAGCTCGCCGGTGGGGGAGGCGGGCTTACGGGACATTGAACTCGAGAAGGCTAGCGGCTGGGTCGGTTGTCTGCTCATGACAACAATTAAGTTGCCCCTGGCAGCGCCAGCGTTCATTCGGGATTGCCATCCTGGACCTGCTCCTTGCCCCTGCCCCTGCACCGGGCGGATAATCAATGTGCACCAACAATTCTAGCCCAGGGGGGGCGCCTGGGCCTGATTTCACACTCCTGGAGGGTTTATCTTGTTGCTTTCATTGACAATCCTTGGTTCAGGTACCTCGGTTCCAGCCCCTGGAAGGCGTTCGTCGGCCTACCTGGTGGAGGCGGGCGATACCCGGATCCTGATGGATTGCGGCAGCGGCGCCGTGGGATCCATGTGCGACGCGGGGGTGACGGTGGCGGAGGTGGACGGCGTGCTGCTGAGTCACCTGCACCCGGATCACACCGCGGATCTGGTGCCGCTGCTGTTCGCGCTGAAGAACCCGGTGTGCCCGCGGCGGTCGGCGCCATTGAAGATATGGGGGCCCGAGGGCACGGCGGCCCTGCTGGATGCGCTGCGCGGGGTGTACGGCAGCTGGATCGAGCCGCCCGACTGCGAGGTGCAGGTGGTGGAGCTGACAGCGGAGGAGCCCTTCCAGCTAGGGGAACTGGAAATAACGTCATTTAGTGTGGTGCATTCCGGGGCGAGCTTCGCCTTCCGGCTGCAGCGGGAGGACGTGGCCGTGACCTACAGCGGCGACACCGGGCCGTGCCCGGGGCTGGAGGCCGCGGCGAAGGGGGCCGACATCCTGGTGGCCGAGTGCTCCCTGCGGGCCCAGGACAGCGTGGAGGGCCACATGAACGCCGCGCAGGTGGGGCAGGTGGCCGCGGCGGCGGAGGTGGGGCAGGTGATCCTGACGCACCTGTACCCGTCGGTGATCGAGGGTGAGCCGGCGAAGCTGTGCCGGGAGGAGTTCAAGGGGCTGGTGTGGCTGGCGGAGGATGGGATGGTGGTAAGGTTGGATGAGGAGGGAGGGATCGGGTTTCGGGTGCCGGAAAGCAAAAAGTAAGAAGCGAAAAGCGAAAAGCAAAAAGCAAAAAGCAAAAAGCGGGAGGGAGGCGGTCATGAGGATTGGGTTGGTGGTGTTGGTGGGGGCTTTGGCGGCGGGGGTGGGGTGTGAGGAGGGGGATGAGAGTGCGGTTGCTCCTTTGAGCCCGGATATCTTATCTGGCGATGATGGTGGACCGGGTGACATTCGGATTTCTGACTTGCATCGAGACACACGACCTGTCGTCTGTGGAGACGATCTCATTGAGGGCGACGAAGAGTGTGAGCCACAAATCTACGTCGTCGAGAAGTGCACCTGGTATGGCTACAAGCAGGGCAAGATCACCTGCGGCAAGAACTGCAAGCTCGACAAGACTAATTGCCATACATGTGGAGATGGGATCATCGAGGGGCCTGAGTTGTGCGATGGAAAGGTTCCGAAGAACCGTTCATGTACTGATGCCGGGTATCTGCAAGGTGTGGTGGCCTGTACCAAAAAGTGCACTCTGGATCCTTCAGGGTGCTGGCAACCCAAGTGCAATGCCAGGACGGCAGCGAATCAGGGGCAATCCCGGTCGAGGAAGGTAGACAAAAACTCCATCAATTGCTGGAACCCAGAGCACGGTCGATTCATGCCCGACTGCTACAACGGTGATCCATCCATGGCCCTGGATGCCAAGGGTGGAGTTCACCTGTTTTTTGGCCTGACCATGGAGTACATAACCAATTCCTCGGGTTCTTGGATGTCGACCAAGATCCCTTCGGTACCGACGAGCCGTTGCCACGACATCGCTATTGACACCAAGGGAGGGGTTCATGTCGCCATCAGCAAGCAGAAGAAAGGGATCGTCCACTTCCAACGCAGTGGGGGAATGTGGACAAAAAGCCAGGTCCATACTGGCGGGGTAATGTGTAACCTATCCTTGGCATCTCTCGGCGGAGGCAGTGTTGGCATAGCTTTCACCACCAACCACCTGGCCATCCCAAAGCTGAAGTTCTCAGTCAGGCAAGCCGGAAAGTGGACAACGGAAGAGGTCGCCAAGTACCTCAATGGCCCGACACTCGTCGCGGGGAAGGCCGGCGCTCCTCATATCGCCGCCTTCGACAAGGGCATGGCATGGGTTGCAACCAAGGTGGGCAACAAGTGGAAACAGTCAAAGATCGGCGCCACCAGTACCGAGCCGATAGCGGCAACGGACAAGGCTGGAAACCTGCACGTCATATTGAACGGTACTAGCGGTGCGACCCACGTTGTCCCGGCTGCCGGAGGCTGGCAGTCGGTATTAGTGGCCAAAGCCAGGGCGACCGCCATGGCACTAGATGAGAAAGGCAAGGTCCACCTTGCGCTCGATCCTGGCCCGGGAAGCGTTGTGTACCCAGCAAGCTCATGTGGAGTCTGCCGGGCGAACGCAAACTGCACCGGAAAGAACTATTGGCCAACATGCGAGAGGTGGCCACTGAGGATTTACAGCAATGCCGCCGGAGCCTGGATATCCGGCATGTTGCTGAACGACCAATGCTGGTATCAATGCAGGGAGTATTCCAAGATTGCCGGGTATTCCAACATTAAGACGAAAAGCAACAGCATGACACTTGATATTCGCCGCTTGGCCTTCCATGGCAAGCTGCTCCATGTGGCTTTCAGTCGGCTTGCACAAGAACGTCTTGGCACTGCAGGCAAGTACAGCAACCACATCTTCAGTGTAACCGGCACCATAACCCATCAGTACGAGGCGTACTGCAGGTAGCCGCACGGCCCGTTGATCATCGAACCGTCTCTCGCTACACTGAACAAAGGTTCAGAGCCTCTGCCATGACCCCGGTTCCTCCACGCATCTGCTGCCTCGACCTGGACACGTTCTTCGTGTCGGTGGAGCGGCTCCTGGATCCTGATCTGGAGGGCAAGCCGGTCATCGTGGGGGGCAGGCCGGGGACGCGGGGGGTGGTTACGGCCTGCTCTTACGAGGTGCGGGAGTTCGGGGTGAAGTCGGGCATGTCGTTGCGGGATGCGTCGCGGCTGGCGCCTCATGCGATCTTTCTGGGCGGGCGGGTGCGGGACTACTCGGCGTATTCGAAGCGGGTGCGGGAGATCATCGACCGGTACTCGCCCGAGGTGCAGGCGGCCAGTATCGACGAGTTCTTCATCGACTTTACTGGTTGCGAGCGTTTGTACGAGCAGCCGGAGGACGCGGACGGCGACGCCACCATCCTGCGCACGGTGTGGCACATGTGCGACGCCATCAAGGAGGAGATCGGGCTGCCCGCCAGCTGCGGCGTGGCCGCGTCGCGGCCGGTGTCCAAGATCGCCAGCGGGCTGGCCAAGCCGCGGGGAGTGATCATGGTGCCCGGCGGTGCCGAGCGGGAGTTTCTGGCGCCGTTGCCGTGCAAGAAGTTCCCGGGCATCGGCCCGGTGGCAGCGCAGAAGCTGCTGGACCATGGCATCCGCACCCTGGGCGAGCTGGCCGATACCTCGGACGAGGGGATCAAGCACCTGTTCGGCGCCTGGGCCGACTATGTGCGCGAGGGGGTGCGGGGCGAGGGCATCGTCAAGCTGGGGGACGATCGGCCCGCGTTTCGCGAGCATGATCCGGAGGGGGGCACGGTGGGCTCCATCTCCAACGAGCGCACCTTCCGCGAGGACGTGGGCGACCCACACCACATCGAGCGCATGCTCTGCTCGTTGGCCGAGCGGGTGTGCTGGCGGGCGCGCAAGCGGGGGGTGGTGGCGCGCACGGTGACGCTGAAGCTGCGCTACGCCGACTTCGAGACCATCACCCGGGCCCGCTCGGTACGGTCGCCAACCAGCGAGGACGGCGAGGTGCTCAAGGTGGTGATGGCGCTGTATCGCAAGAACCGCACCCGGGACCTCTCCATCCGGCTGCTCGGCATCGCCCTGTCCAACCTGAGCGAGCCCGCGGCGCAGCTGGATCTGTTCGCGGACCACTCGCGGGAGAAGGTGCATCGCCAGATCGACCGCGTGCGCGAGAAGTACGGCTACAAGTCCGTGGGCCTGGCCGGCGGCCGCAGCCTGCACCAGGGCGTGGTGCGGACCGAAGAAGATCCGCGCTCGTGATCCGACCCACCTGACAATGAGCTGACAGGCTCCTGCAACGCAGTGAATCAGCGGGATTTTCTTGCATTTTTCGGCCCCCGAGGCTTGACTTCTTCTGTCCTAGAACTACACTTAACACTCCGAAATAAATCACAAAAAGGCCCATTCATGACCCTCGAAAAACCCATCGAGAGCGCGCCCGATCTGTCCCCTGAATCAACC
>CAZEFW010000042.1:0-47617 GCA_964511535.1 uncultured Myxococcales bacterium
CCCCCCCCCCCCCCCCCCAAACCCCCCCCCCCCCCCACCCCCCCCCCGCCCCCCCCCCCCCCCCCCCCCCCCCTCAAGCCTCAAGCCCCGAGCCCGGCGAGCGTAGCTCGCCTTGACATCGCGAGGGCGGCAGTGCAAACCCTGTGGGTACCCGGATCGCGGTCCCCCAAATGCCAGCCATCAGCCTGAAAGACGTCAGCAAGTGCTACCTGGTTTACGAGTCGCCCATGAAGGCGCTGACCCGTATGTTCGCGCCCAAGATGGTGGTGCCCGAGGAGGTGTGGGCCCTCAAGGACATCAACATCGAGATCGAGCACGGCGAGTGCGTCGGAATCATCGGCAACAACGGCTCTGGCAAGAGCACCATCCTGGCGGTGATCGGCGGCATCATCACGCCCACCACCGGTGAGGTGCGGGTGGAGGGCAAGCTCTCCACCCTGCTCGACCTGACCGTGGGAATGCAGATGGAGCTGTCCGGGGTGGAGAACGTGTCCATCCTCGGCGGCCTGCTCGGCCTGTCCGACGAACAGACGGCCGAGCGCGCTGACCAGATGATCGAGTTCGCCGAGCTGGGCGATGCCATCCACCGGCCGGTCAAGACCTACTCCACCGGCATGGTGATGCGGCTCGGCTTCTCGGTCGCCTTGCACGTCGAGTTCGACCTGCTCATCGTGGACGAGGTGCTGGCGGTGGGGGACAACAACTTCCACCGCAAGTGCGTCAACCGCATGCGCGAGCTGCACCACACCCACAAGAAGTCCATCGTCATCGCCTCCCACGGCCTCGGGGAGATCGCCGCCCTGACCGACAGGCTGATCTTGCTCGACAAGGGGCGCATCGCCAGCCAGGGCCCCACCGAGGAGGTGCTCACCGCCTACTGGCAGCAGTGCGAGCGGGAGCGCAACAAGGTGGGCCAGCGGGTCAAGCCGCTGGAGGGCCCCAACCCGTACGGCGACGACATGGGCGACGTGAAGATCGAGGCGGTGCGCTTCCTCGACGGCTCCGGCGTGGAGCAGGAGTCGTTCCAGACCGCGGGCCCCATGACCATGGAGATCTGGTTCAACGCGCTCAAGCCGGTCAAGAACCCGTTGTTCCGGGTGCAGATCTTCCGCAACGACGGCATCTGGGTCCACGGCATGAACACCTACCGGCACAACTGCGACCTGGGGCACTTCCAGGGCCGCGGGTGCATCAAGCTGCACTACCCGGTGATCAACCTGCTCGAGGGGGACTACTACGTCTCGGTGGGGGTCTGGCCCGACGAGTACACCTCCTTCATCTCCGACGTGGCATACGACGTGCGCGAGATGGCCTTCCTGTTCAACGTCTACTCCATGCGGCACCACGGCGCGGGCATCACGATGATGGAGGCGTCCTGGGAGTACCTGCCGCCCTCCTCGCCGCCGGCCATCAAGAGCGAGGTCCAGATGGTGCGCGACGGCCACCTGCCCCAGCTGCCCGAGGGATCGCCAGCGTTCTTCGATGCCTCCCCCGAGGATCCACCGGAGGACGCAGAGCCGCCCGAGGACGAGGCGGCCGCGCCCGCCGAAGGCTGAGCCGGAGCGCCGCCCAGATGAGCGGGACGACCGAGGGACGCCGCAAGGTCATCGTCTTTGGCATCGACGGGGGGACCCTCTCGCTGGTGGGGCCGTGGGCCAAGCGCGGTGAGCTTCCGAACCTCTCCCGGCTGCTCGGCTCCGGCGCGTCGGGCGCTCTGCGCTCCACGGTCCACCCGCTGACACCCCAGGCCTGGTCCAGCTTCCTCACCGGCATGAACCCCGGCAAGCACGGGGTGTACGACTTCGGCAAGCGTCGGGAGACCAACTACGACCTCTGCCTCACCGACAGCTCCGACCGCCGCGCGCCGGCGGTCTGGAACTACCTGGAGGAGCACAACCTCACCACCGGGGTGTTCAACGTACCGCTGACCTTTCCGCTGGAGCCGGTGCACGGGTTCATGGTCTCCGGCATGCACAGCCCCAGCGTGGAGCAGGCCATGGGCCCGCCGTCGCTGATGCAGGACGTGCAGGAGGCCGCTCCGGACTACCGCATCGACGTCATGTCCCCCTGGTACACCGAGATGGACGACTTCCTCCGCGACGTGTACGAGATGGCAGACGCCCGCCGGCGCCTCGCGGTCCACCTGTACCGCAAGTACCAACCCGACCTGTACATCTGCGTCATGGTGGCGGTGGACCGGGTGTGCCACGCCCTGTTCAAGCAGATGTCCCACCCGCTGGAGCACAACCGCGATGGCCGCGGCGGATGGAAGTACAGCGGAGAGGTGCTCAAGGCTTACCGAGCGGTGGACCGCTGCCTGGGCGAGCTGATGGACGCCGCTGACGACGACACGGTGTTCATCGTCATGTCTGATCACGGCTTCGGCACCCTCGACCGGGACGTCAGCCTGAACCAGTTCTTCCTGGAGCAGGGGATCATGTCCTTCTGCCCCACCAAGGTCCGCCCGCGGCTGCCGGTGGTGGGCCGGCCCCCGGGCCACGCCGGGCGCTCGGCGGCCGAGGTGCTGGCGGACCGGGTCACCCGCACGGTGCCGCCGCTGCGGTGGGCCGAGGATCGGTCGATCCGCCGCGGCGAGATCCCGCTGGCCCTGCGCCGCTGGGAGTACATCGACTGGGACCGGACCCAGGCCTACAGCCAGGGGCTCTTCGGCAACGTGTACATCAACCTGCGCGGACGCGAGCCGGAGGGGTGCGTGGCGCCGGAGGATTACCATCGAGTTCGTGAGGAGGTGGCCGCCGCCCTGCTCTCCATCACCGACCCCGAGGACGGGGATCGTGTGGTGAGCCAGGTGTACCGCAGGGAGGAGCTTTACAGCGGTCCCTACCTGGAGGAGGCGCCCGATCTGGTGGTGACCATGCGGGATTATGCCTACATGACCCGGGGTGGAAATGAGTTATCTTCCACTGAAATCATCTCGGAGCCTGCGGTAAATCACTCTGGAAATCATAGACTTAATGGAATGCTCATCATGAACGGGCCTGGAATTAGGCCCGGCTACCGCGTAAAGGGCGCCCACATCATGGACGTCATGCCCACGGTACTTCATATTTTGGGGGTGCCCGTACCTGTGGAGGTGGACGGCAGGGTGCTCAGCGAGGCGCTGGAGCGGCCCGAGTTCCTCGCCGACCTGGCCAGCAAGCTGACCCGTGAGGCCTCCGGAGGCCGGGCCCTGTCCAGGAGTGAGGAGCAATTGATCAGGGACCGATTGAAGAACCTCGGGTACCTGGATTGAACGGCAGCAGCTGGATTGCCGCCTGAATAAAGGCATTGTATCAGGTGCGTGGATGGGCATAATCGCACCCCTGCACTGCTAACTACGACTGGGAGTACGACGTGCGACGACGAGTACTGGTACTGACCCGGGACCTGATCCCGATCCAGGGGCTCCCCACCGCCGGCGGCGGCCTGCGGGCCTGGGGCCTGGGCGAGGCCCTCCGACTGCGCGGCCATGACGTGGTCTACTCGGTGCCGGCCAAGCTGGTGCCCGAAGGGGAAGAGTTCGACGAGATGCGGCGGCTGGCCTTCGACCCGGCCGACCTGCACGCCACGATCCTGCGCGCCGAGCCCGACCTGCTGCTCCTGGAGCAGTGGGGCCTGGCCACGCACCTGCCCGAGACCACGCTACCGGTGATACTCGACCTGCACGGCTCGTTGATCCTGGAGAACGCGTTCCGGCGGCACCGCAGCTGGACCAGCAACGCGGCAGCCAAGATCAAGGCCCTGCGCCGGGCCGACCTGGTGATCTGCCCGGGCAAGCGCCAGCGGGCTTACTTCATGTCGTGGCTGATGATGAGCGGCGCCTCTCCCACCGATCTGCCGGTGGTGGAGGTCCCGGTCTCCATGCCCGCCGAGCAGCCGGAGCGCACGGCCCAGTACGACCAAAAGATCAAGGTGGTCTACGGCGGCCAGCTCTGGCCCTGGATCGAGCCCGCGGCTGGCCTGCTGGCGGCCACCGAAGCGCTCGAGGAGTCCAAGGATGGCACCCTGAGCCTGTTCGTCAATGAGCCGGCCCAGCAGGACGTGCTGCCATACGACGACTCCACCCGCATCCCCGCCTGGCACCTGCCCGAGCGCGTGCTGGAGAGCGAGGTGGTCAAGTCCGAGGGCATGATCAGCCGCGAGGAGATGATCGAACGCTACGTCGCCGCCCACCTGGCGGTGGACCTGTACGGCTGGAACACCGAGCGAGAGCTCGCCTTCACCACCCGCACGGTGGAGTACCTGTGGGCCGGGCTGCCGGTGATCTACGGCGACTACGGCGAGCTCGCCCTGCTGATCAAGGAGTACGAGGCGGGCTGGCTGGTGAACCCCGCGGACACCGACGCGGTCAACGCCACCGTGCGCGAGGCCCTGGGCGATCGCGACGAGCTGCAGCGGCGCAGCGAGAACGCCCGCCGGCTGGTGGCCGAGCGCCTCTCCTGGGAGGCCACCGTCGCCCCGCTGGACGACTACGTGCAGGACCCGAGCACCCGGGACAAGGGCGAGACCATCTTCGGCAAGCTCTCGCTGGAGTTCGACCGGATCAAGGCCGAGGCCCGCGACCGCATGGAGCCCATGGAGCGGGACGTCAAGAAGTTCGTGGAGGAGGTGGCCAATCGGGACGCGCGCATCGTGGCGCTCACCGACGAGCTGGCCACCCGCGAGCGGCTGGCGGCCGAGGAGAAGGAGAGCCTCCGCCGGGCCCACGCGGACCTGGAGCGGGAGTACTCGCGCCTGGAGGAGATGCTGCGCGACGCCCGGCTGCAGACCGAACGCCAGGGGATCGAGGTGTCGGAGCGGGAGCGCGAGATCCGCAAGCTGCGGGCCTCGCTGGAGGACACCGTGGCCCGCTCCGCCGAGCTCGAGGAGGGGGTGGAGGAGGCCAAGGAGCTGCTCAAGTGCGAGCAGTCGGACCATTCCCAGACCGCGGCGACTTACGGCACCACCCGCAACGACCTGCACAAGTCCGAGCAGAGGATCGAGGAGCTCGATGAGGAGCTCGAGAGCATCAAGGTGGACCTGAAGGGGGCGGTGGCCAGGATCGCCGGGCAGCAGGAAGAGTTCGACACCTGCCGCGAGAGCCTCGAGACCGAGGTCAAGGAGCTCAAGGAGAACGAGCTGGCCCTGCGCACCGACATCGCCTCCGAGGCGGCGCGGTCCGAGGAGCTGCGGGGCCTGCTGGAGAAGTCCGAGGGCGCCCGCGAGTCGCTGCAGCAGCAGCTCGAGGCCATGCGTCGCAAGATCCGCGACATGCGCAATAGCTGGGTCGAGCGCGGCGCGGCCACGGGCCAGCACGCCATCCGACGGGTGGCCGTGCAGGTGCCAGCGGTGGCCGGGCTGTGGGTCCGCAACCTCGCCAACAACGCCTACATGACGGTCTGGCAGCGCCGTAACAACGTGAGGATCTTCCCCGGGCAGTAGCGCCGAGCGTCCACCCCGAAACCGAGCAACCAGAGAACATGCGTATTTTATTTATCCATCCCCACGACATCTACTCCAACCAGGAGCCCTGGACGGTCCGTGGCACCTACCTCGCCAACGAGTTCGTCAAGCGGGGCCACGAGGTCAAGCTGATTTACCACATGTTTGACCCGACCATCCCGATCCAGGAAGCCGCCGCGCGGCAGGAGTACCCCTTCGAGACCATCCCGATGGTCCGGTACTCCTTCTCCCTGACGCGCAAGATCCAGGAGACCATCAAGCTGGCCCGCTGGGCGGACGTGGTGCACTTCCAGAAGTGCTTCACCTACGTCTCCCTCCCCGCGATCATCGCCGGCTACACGGTGGGCCTGCCGGTGCACTACGACTGGGATGACTGGGAGTACGAGATCTACAACTACCGGCCGCTGAACACGCGGGTGGGCGACTTCATCAACTTCACCGAGCGCGCGGTGCCGAAGTTGGTGGACACCATCTCGGTGGCCAGCGATGCCATCGGCGAGATGGCCCTCGACCTGGGCGTGCCGCCGGATCGCATCTTCGAGGGGCACGTGGGCGGCAACCTGGAGAAGTTCCGCCCCGACGTGGACGGCTCGGAAGTGCGCATGATGCACGACCTGGAAGGCCCGGTGGTGATGTACCTGGGCCAGCTCCACGGCGCCCAGTACTGCGAGCTCTTCCTGCACGCCGCCCGCCGCATCCTGAACCAGCGCGACGACGTGACCTTCGTGGTGGTGGGCACCGGCCACCGGTTCGGCGAGCTGCACCGCATCAGCGAGGAGCTGCAGATCGGCCACCGCCTGGTGTTCACCGGCGCGGTGGATCACGAGGTGGTGCCCAACTACCTGGCCGCCGCCGACGTGGTGGTGGCCTGCTTCGCCGACACCCCCCAGGTGCGGTGCAAGTCGCCGCTGAAGGTGTGCGAGTACCTGTCTGCGGGCAAGCCCATCGTGGCCAGCGAGGTGGGCGAGGCGGCCAAGATGGTGCGGGACGTGGGCGTGCTGACAGAGCCGGGCGACGTCGCCAGCCTGGCCGAGGGCATCGGCTCGCTGCTGGACGACCCCGATCGGCGCAAGGAGCTGAGCAAGCTCGCACGCCGCAGGGCCGAGGTGAAGTACAACTGGGGCGTCACCGCCGAGAACATGCTGCGGGCTTACCGCCTCGGCATGCAGGAGTACGGCCGGCTGATGCTCTTCTCCCGCTCCGGGAAGGTGAACACCCAGCGACAGATCAGCGAAGAGGCGGGGCCGGACGGCGCCGCCACCATCGACAGCATCGTGGCATCGGGGGGGGAGAAGGTGGAGGCCCTCGAGGCCCCTTTACCCCAGGGGGCTGAGGTCCCCAAGGACTTCATCAGGGACAACCTCGATCTGGTGGGGATCTTCGACGGGGAGCACAGCTTCTGCGGACCGCGCCTGGTGCAGCTCGACGTCACCAACAACTGCAACAACGACTGCATCGCCTGCTGGTGCAACTCGCCGCTGCTGGCCGAGGAGCGCATGACGCCCGACGTCAAGCGGCAGCTGCTGCCCTTCGAGCGCATCGAGGAGCTGCTGGACGAGCTGTACGCCATGGGCACCCGCGAGATCTACATGGCGGGCGGCGGCGAGCCGTTCATGCACCCGAAGATGAACGACATCATCCGGGCCATCAAGACCCGGGACATGTGCCTGTTCATCAACACCAACTTCACCCTGGTGGACGAGGAGCGGGTGGAGCTGCTGGCCGAGTTCCCGGTGGACCACATGACCGTCTCCACCTGGGCCGGCACGCCCCATGTCTACTCTCGCACGCACCCGAACAAGACCGAGGAGGACTTCGAGCGCATGCGCGCCATGCTCAAGCTCCTCGACCAGAAGAAGGGTGGCCGCGGCAACGCCCCGTTCATCAAGCTGTACAACGTCATCAGCCACCTGAACTACAACGACGCCGAGGCGATGATCGACTTCGCCCTGGACGTGCACGCCGACTCGGTGGAGTTCACCGTGGTGGACACCAAGCCGGGGTACACCGACTACCTGATGCTGTCCCAGGAGCAGCGGCTGGAGCTGTACAAGTCGTGCCAGATGCTCGCGGAGAAGATCGAGAGCGAGAAGCTGGAGCTCGACCTGTTCCGCTGGGACCAGTTCATGCGGCGCATCAGCACCACCGACTCGGACGAGGGCGATTACGACAAGAACATCATCGACTCGCTGCCCTGCACCGTGGGGTGGACTTTCGCCCGGGTGCTGCCCGACGGCAACGTCAACCCGTGCCTCAAGGGGCACCGCTACCCCATCGGCAACATCTACGACAACACGTTCCGCGAGATCTGGAGCTCCCCCCTGCAGTACGAGTTCCGCCGCCAGGCGAACCAGTTCAAGAAGGAGGGGCCGATCTTCGCCCTGATGGGCAACGACCCTGACGCCAAGGTCGGCTGCTACCGCGGCTGCGACGATCTCGGGCGCAACGAGTTCACCTGGGGGCGGATCCAGGAGCTCAGCTCCGCGGAGAAGGCGGCCCTCACCGCCGCTGCCCGCTACCTGCGTGAGCGTGGGAGGTACCTCTGATGGCTGATCCGAAGGACGAGGGGACCGCCCCGGAGCCCGGGGCGCAGGACGCGCCGAAGCTGGGCCCCGGAGACCTGGAGCTTGCCGGCGCCATCGACGGCGTGCGCACCTTCGTCGGGCCGGAGCAGGTGGTCATCGACCTCACCAACCGGTGCAACAACAACTGCATCGGCTGCTGGACCCGCTCCCCGCTGCTGCGGGAGAAGCAGCCCACCGCCGCGTGGGTCAACGAGGAGATCCCTTACGACTCGGTGATCCACCTGCTAAACGACCTGCACGACCTCGGCACCCGCCGGGTCCGCTTCACCGGCGGCGGCGATCCGCTGATCCACCCGCGGCTGGACGACATCCTCAAGGCGTGCAAGCAGCGCAACCTGATCACCTGCATCACCACCAACGGCGTGCTGATGAACGAGAAGCGCGCAGAGCTCTTCGCAGAGCTGCCCATCGATGAGCTGGCAGTGAGCATCTGGGCCGCCAGCCCGGACACCTACGCTCGCACCCACCCGAACAAGACGGGCCGCACCTTCGAGAAGCTGGAGCGGAACCTCGGCATCCTGGCCGCGCGCAAGAAGCTGCGCCCCAAGGTGACCCTGGCCAACGTGATCATGGCCATGAACTACGCCGAGGTGGAGCAGATGTACGACTTCGCCCTGCGGGTGAAGGCCGACTCCCTCTACTTCGCCGTGCTCGACCCGATCGAGGGGTACACCGACGGGCTCCTGCTGGATCAGGACCACGTGGTGACGGTCAACGCCCAGCTCGACCGGATCCTCCAGCGCAACAACGCGCTGCCCGAGCGGCAGCGCATGGAGCTGGAGAACTGGGAAGGCTTCCGGCGCCGCATCAGCTCGGCCGGCGAGCAGAAAGATGGCGCCTACGACGCCGACATCATAGACAAGATCCCGTGCTACGTGGGGTGGATCTTCTGCCGCATCCTGGCCAACGGCGACATCGCGCCCTGCTGCCGCGGCTCCGACCTGCCCCTGGGCAACATCAACACCGACGGCTTCAAGAAGGCGTGGCTCGGCGAAAAGTACGCCGAGTTCCGCCAGAAGGCCAAGACCCTTAGTAAGCGGGATCCCTATTTCGAGCCCATCGGCTGCCACAAGACCTGTGACAACCTGATGCACAACGAGGTGGTCCACCAGCGCATCCAGGAGCTGAGCGACGAGGACCGCCAACGGATTGAGCGCTACCTGGAGTCCAAAAGGAGCTGAGTACACATGAGAGTTCTCGTCACGGGAGGCGCCGGCTTCATCGGCAGCCACATGGCCGACAAGCTCATCGCCGACGGTCACCAGGTCACGGTGCTGGACAACGAGTCCACCGGCTACCGCTACAACGTCCCGGAGCAGGCCCGCTACATCAAGGGCGACGTCGCCGAGATGGCCGACCTCGACAAGGCGTTCGAGGGCGGGCTGGACGCGGTGTTCCACATCGCCGGGCAGGCAAGCACCATCCGCAGCTTCAACGACCCCACCGACGACCTGCGCACCAACGTCAACGGCACCATCAACGTGCTGCGGCAGTGCATCGCGAACAAGGTCGGGAGGATGCTCTACGCCTCCTCCATGACCGCCTACGGTCACCCGAAAGAGCTGCCGGTCACCCCCGACAACCCGCTCATGCCGGTGAGCTACTACGGCATCAGCAAGATGGCCGCCGAGCGCTACGTGCACGCCACCACCGAGCGCAACGACCTGGACTTCGACTTCCACGCCACGTCGTTCCGCATGTTCAACGTGTACGGCGAGCGCCAGAGCCTGGACAACCCGTACCAGGGGGTGGTCGCCATCTTCATCGCCAACATGCTGCGCCGCGAGACGATCAACATCTTCGGCGACGGCGACCAGAGCCGCGACTTCGTGCACATCGAGGACGTGTGCAACGCCTGGGTCGGCTCGCTGGATAACCCGAAGGCCTACAACCAGGTGTTCAACCTCGGCACCGGCACCCGCCGGTCCGTGCACGACCTCATCGACGCGGTGCTCGCCGCGCATGACCTGACCCGCGACGGCTACGACATCAAGTACGGCCCGCTCCGCCCGGGGGACCAGCGGCACATGGAGGCCGACATCTCCCGCACCTGCGAGCTGCTCGGCTGGGAGCCGAAGGTGGACTTCACCGCCGGCATGGCGCGCACCGTCAAGTGGGCCGAGGAATTCAACAAGTAGCTTCCCTTCAGCACTTTAGCTTTTTCAGGAGTGATCATGCGCGTTCTCATCATCGGCGGCGCCGGTTTCATCGGGAGCAACACCGCGGTCAGGTTCATGGAGCGTGGCGACGACGTCATCGTGTTCGACAACCTCTCCCGGGCAGGCACCGAGAAGAACCTCGAGTGGGTGCAGTCCTGTGGTGATGTGACCTTCATCAAGGGGGACATCCGCGACGCGGACCAGATCCGCGAGGCCGTGGTGGGCCAGGAGCTCGACGTGGTGATCCACCTGGCGGCCCAGGTGGCGGTGACCACCTCGGTGCGCGAGCCGCGGGAAGACTTCGACATCAACGCCCTGGGCACCTTCAACGTGCTCGAGGCGGTGCGCGCGGCTGACCCGATGCCGATGGTGCTCTACGCCTCCACCAACAAGGTGTACGGCGGCATGGAGGAGCTGAACTACCGCGTGGAGGGTCGCCGCTGGGTCTGCGACTTCACCGAGACCGGGGTCACCGAGGACCGCCCGCTCGACTTCCACTCGCCCTACGGCTGCAGCAAGGGCGCCGCGGACCAGTACGTGCGGGACTACGCCCGGATCTACGACATGAAGACGGTGGTGCTGCGCCAGTCGTGCATCTATGGCCACCGCCAGTTCGGCATCGAGGATCAGGGCTGGCTGGCGTGGTTCAGCCTGGCGGCCATGATGGGACGCAAGATCACCATCTACGGCGACGGCAAGCAGGTGCGCGACGTGCTGGAGGTGAGCGACCTGGTGCGGCTGTACGAGCTGTGCATCGAGAACATCGACAAGGTCAACGGCCAGGTGCTCAACGCGGGCGGCGGACCGGACAAGGCCATCTCCATCGGCGAGTCCCTGGACCTGCTGGAGGAGGTGCTGGAGGTGAAGATCGAGCGGAGCTACGACGACTGGCGCCCCGGGGACCAGCCGATCTTCATCAGCTGCAACGACAGGGCCAAGGAGCTCACCGGCTGGGAGCCGAAGGTGAGCGTGCGCGAGGGCGTGGGGCGGCTGGGCAAGTGGATCAAGCCGAACCTGGAGATGATCCGCGGTCTCGTTGAATGATCGTCGGCCTGACCACATCCCTCCCGTCGCCAGGCTCGCCCTCGGCGTCCTGGCCTTTGTTGCTCGTCGGTCATTTGCCACCAGCAAGCTGTTCGCGGTTGGCCGAGGCTCCACTGGAGCCTCGGCCTCGCCTTCAGCGACCGCCGCTCACCCTCGCGCCGTGCCCATGAGTCCGATCCCTTCGCCTGGCTCGGTCCGGTCTGATGGACAGGCCTCCGCGGACAATCCCAACCCCTCTCCTCCTCCCGCGGCGGTGGGGCTGTTTCACCCCACGGCTGACCAGGTCCATGACGGCTTCACCCTCGCGGCGTACCTCAACGAGCGCGGCCTCGGCTGCGCGCTGAGGCGCTACTGGCTCGGCACGCCCCGCGGCCTCGGCTCCAGCGAGCTGGTGGCCGCGGCAGGAGAGGTGATCTTCCTGTCGGCGGGCGAGGAGAACCTGGAGCAGGTGCTCGCCCTGAGCCGGCTGCTCTGCCGGCGCCGGAGCGTGGTGCTCTTCGGGCGGCAGCTGGCCGACAGCGACCTGCGCCAGGAGGCGCTGGACGCCGGGGTGGACGCCGTGATCACGGGCGACGCGCGGCCCGTGGCGCGGGACCTGCTTCGAGCCATGGCGCGCAGCGGCGATGAGGGGCTGCCGGCGCGGGTGCCGGGGTTGCTGCGCGACGGGGCGGCGCCCGTGCCGCGGGAGCCGCCGCGGCACCTGGAGGCGTTCCCCCCGGGGGACTACAGCTACGAGCCGACCCAGGTGGACCTGGCCATCCCGCTGCGGCAGAGCCTCGGCTTCCCGTTTCCCGCCACCTCCCTGGCCGAGAGGGTCTGGGAGGCGCCGCTGCGGGGCGTGGCGCCCGAGCGCACGCTGGAGATCATCCGACACCATGTGGAGGCGCACGGCGCGCGGCGGTTCGTCTTCACCGACCTGGCGGCCAACGCGGCGGGAGAGGACCTGCTTCAGGTGGCCCGGGGCCTGAGCCAGCAGGGGCCGGAGGTGCTGTGGTACGGCCCCCTGTGGCCCGACCCGGCCCTGGACCGAGAGGCGCTGCACCTGCTGCGGCGCAGCGGCTGCCGCGGCATCTGGCTGCAGCTGTGGACCGGCTCGGCTGCCCTGGCCCGGCGCCTCGGGTTGGGGGTGGACCCGGCCGCAGCGCTGACCCTGTGCGACGACGCGGCGGCCGAGGGGATCCCGGTTGCCGCGCGACTTCAGGTGGGCGCGCCGGGCGAGACCGCCGAGGACCGCATCGCGACCCTGGCGTGGCTGCGGCTGGCCGCCCACGACCTCTGGTCCCTGGACGAGCTGGGCCCGTGCGTGATCCGCGCCGGCGCCCCCCTGCGCGGCGACCCCGATCTGGTGTTCCCGGCCCAGCAGCCGCGGTCCAACTGGCATGACGGCGGCGAGAACAACGACAGCAAGCGCAAGGTGTGGCTGCGGGAGGCGCGCACCGTGTGCGCCGGGGCCGACCTGCGGCACCCGGGACAGCTCGGCAGGCAGTTCGCGGCCATGGTGGAGCCGTCGGTGCGGCGCCGGCTGGACGCGGCGGTTGACCAGGCGCTGGCAGGCTCGGCGCGGTGGGTCGGCCGCCGGCTCTCCATGGGGGGCGTGCTGCATGGCCGGGAGGCGTTCGCCGGCCCGGAGACCCTGCACCTCGACCTGGGCGGCATGGCTCCGGAGGCGGCTCGCCAGGTGGTAACCGAGGCCGCGGCCATGGGCTCGCGGGACCTGGTGCTCGGCCGCCACGGCGCCGAGGTCGACGCCCTGACCTTCGAGCCCCTGGCCGACCTGCTGGCGCTTTGCCGCCGAAGCCGGCTGCGCGTGCGCCTGCGCACCCGCCTCCAGGGCTTCGAGGCCGAGTCCGCGCTGCCCCTGATGGCCTCCTTCGGCGCGCTGGAGCTGACCTGCGCCTGCGAGGATGACCTGGTACAGCTGGCCGGGCCAGTGACGGCCGTGGTGCAGGAGCGCACCCGGCTGGCCGAGCTGCTGCCCCGGGTGGAGCTCACCGCCTGGATCGGCCCGGACCTGCCCTCGCCCGCCGCGGTGGCCCAGGCCGCTGACGCCATGGGCGTCGACGCGCTGGTCCTGCGCGCTGTGCGAGATCCGGACCGGCTGCTGGACGAGGAGGGCCGGGTCATCGCCGGGGACGAGGTGGAGGCGCTGGCCGGACTGGCCCTGGAGCAGGAGGCCGACGGTGACAGCCTGCTGCTGGAACGTGCAGGGCCCAGCTGGCCCGACGGTTTTCAGCTGGTGGCCCGGGACGGCGGCCGCCCTGGCGCCCGCTGTACCGCGCTGAAGCAGGCACGGGAGGTGGTGCACCAGCCGGGCCACCCCGGGCTGCGCCTGGCTCGCTTCGATGAGGAGACATGCCAGCTGTGCGAGCACCTCCGCGCCTGCCCGGTGAGTCGGCTCGACTATTCCGTGGCCCTGCGCCCGCTGCGAGTGGAAGGGTGCGCCGAGCTGGTGGAGGACCTCAAGCACCCGGACATGGGCTTCGGCCTGGCGGGGCGCACGGCCGAGCGGCGCCCCTGCCTCGCCGGTTGGGACACGGCCCGGGTGACACCCGGCGGCGACCTGCATGTCTGCCCCTCCTGCAGCGTGGAGCCGGTGGGTAACATCCTGGAAGGGTCCCTGGCCGGGGTGTGGTACAGCCGCGGGCTCAACGAGTATCGTCGCATGAGCGTGGGCGCCTCGCTGGCGCTGCCCTACATCGATCGCAACCTGTGCGCCATGGGGTGCGGGCGCCGAGGCCAGGACCTGGAGCTGGTGGAGCGCATCCGCGCCCTGTCCAGCGAGCAGCTGGCCGCGCTGCAGGGTGTGGGCGCCGGGGACAGGCTGGGCAGCTGAATCGCGTATAATGCGGCAATGCACCTGCTCAGGATTCTGATCATCGCCATGTCTCTGCTGCTGGCGGCCTTCGCCGACGACTGCGGCGGTGAGGACGACGACTGCTCCACGGCCAAGGAGTGCGATGCCGTGTGCGGGCTGTGCGTGGCCGCCTGCCTGCCCACCGGTGAGGGCGGCGCGGGGCAGTGTCACTGTTCTTGCGGGAAGTAGCGCGGCAAAGCCAAAGCAAGAAACAAAAAATGTGTGTGGCGCCTGGCGTGTGGGCGCAAGGCCCGGGCTGGCGTAACGGCTCGCGCGTGCTAGAGACAGTTAGCTACGGCTATTTACCTTTGGAGCACGCGCATGAACCTTAAAACTTTGATGGCTCTGGTATCCATGGTGGCCCTGGCTGGCTGTGGCAACGAGGCCACGGCGGGGGAGCCGAAGCCGACCTGCGCCTCGGGCCCGGGGGCCAGCGAGATCGCGCAGCCCTTGGCGCTCGGCATGAACCCGGAGGTCAAGCGGGTCAAGGTCTCCTCCGACTGGAAGAAGCACTGGCGCGATGGCAACGCCGAGCTGGGCGGCTACAGCATCAAGACATCCCGCTACGGGCAGCTCCGCAAGGGGCAGGTGGTGCTGGTCTACGTGGCAGAGCCCATGGATACGACCACCTGGATCAAGGACGACGGCCAGGGAAAGAAGGACAGCGTCGTGGACGCCTTCAAGCTGAACCACACCCTCAATTTCAGCACCGGCATCTACCCCTACTCGGTGATGACCAGCGTCTTCACGCCGGTGGACGGCCAGGGCAGAGAGCGCTTCGCGCCGGCCAAGATCTCCTTCTCCAGCCAGGAGTGGTGCGGGCATGTGTACCACCATATCCACCCCAAGGGAGATCGCTTCCACAGCCAGATCCACTCCTACTTCGGCCGCGAGGGCGATGCAGGCGAGACGGTCAAGACGGCCCCGGGGACCCTTTACGAAGACGCCCTCTGGATCCAGCTTCGCGAGCTGGACGGGCCCTTCAATGGCGGCAAGGACTGGTCGGGCAAGCTGGTGCCCGCCCTGTGGGAACGCCGCAAGAGCCACCGGTCCCTGCGCCCGGTGCCGGCCACCATCAACCGCCAGGCCGCGAGCCTGGACGGCGAGGCGGTAACGCGCTTCGTGGTGAAGTACGAGAGTTTCACCCGCACCTTCGAGCTCGAGCGGGCCTACCCGCACCGGATCCTGCGCTGGACCACCAGCGCTGGCGAGGAGGCGAAGCTGCTCAAGACCACCCGCCTGCCCTACTGGAAGCTGCACGACCTGGGTGACGAGAAGTACCTCGAAAAGCTGGGCCTCTGATTCATCCCTCCGGGAAACTGTTGTCTGGACAACAATTTCCACAATGTGACGATTAGCCCAGAGCTCGCCGACAGGTTTCCTTTAATTACAACCTGTTAGGCGGACTCCGGCAGTGGCACGGGGATTGCTCATTACCGCCCTCAAGGGGAGCAGGGCAGAAGGCGAGCCTCGATGGGGGAGAGGGCGTGGGTAGGCCCTCTCCCCGTTTATCAGCCACGCCTCCCACGGGAGGCATTGCAGGAGGGACCATGGGATACTGCCCAGCCGTCCGGGCCGAGTGTCAGTACTTTTCCTTCAACAAGTGCCAGATGAACCACCCGCGGGTGGGCAAGAACGGCGACAAGCACTACTGCCGCTCACACATCATGTCCAAGGAGGTCAAGGACCTCGGCGCCATCTCGGCCATCAGCAAGGGGCCCAAGTGGGAGTGACGCGGCAGGACGCAGCGGCCCGGTGGCCGCGGCAACCTTCGCTCTCCTCGGATTCCTGATGGTCCCATCATCCGGCGCGTTCCTGATGGCGGACCGATGATACTGGTCCAGCCGCCGCATCGATCCCTGCTCCAGCCCCCCCCATCCCCGTCGGCATCAAGCCACTTCCAAACCACACCGGAGTGCTGGTAAAGTCAGCATATTCGGGCTCACAGGGTGGGGGCGATTGTTGCATTTCCTCCGGTTCAAGGAGGACGCCCCTGCGCCATGTGAAGCCATGGGTGTATGGGAATGTCAGGGCACACGAACAATCCGGACCCGAAGCGTCTCATTGGGCGTCAGCTGGGGGATTACCGCCTCGTGGATCTCCTCGGCGAGGGGGGCATGGGGGCGGTGTACCTGGGCGAGGTGAGGGAGATCGAGAGCCGGGTGGCGGTCAAGGTGCTGCACAGGGAGCATGTGGAGAAAGAGGATATGGTGCAGCGCTTCATGAGCGAGGCGCGCGCCGTCAACCGGGTGGCCCACCCGGGGCTGGTCAAGGTGCACAGCTGGGGCGAGGACGACGAGGCCGGCATCTACCTGGTGATGGAGTACCTGGACGGCCGCTCCCTGCGGCGGGTGCTGCGAGACGAAGGACCGCTTTCGCCTGCGCGAGCAGCCCGCCTGGGCGCCCAGGTGGCCTCCGCGCTGGGCGCGGTGCACGGCAAGAACATCATCCACCGCGACCTCAAGCCGGAGAACATCATGCTCGTGCCGGACCCGGACATGGTGGGGGGGGAGCGGGTCAAGGTGCTCGACTTCGGCATCGCCAAGCTGCGCGGGGACGCGAGCATCGCGGACTTCACCACCAGGTCCGGCATGGTCATGGGCACGCCGCTGTACATGGCGCCCGAGCAGTGCACCGACTCCAAGACCGTGGACCACCGGGCGGACATCTACTCCCTGGGCGCGGTGACCTACGAGCTGATGACGGGCCGCCCCCCCTTCCTGGCGGAGAGCCTCGGGGCGCTGATCAAGCAGCAGATCACCGAGGTCCCGGACCCGGTCCAGACCCTGGCGCACGACATCTCCGAGCCCATGGGCGAGGCGGTGATGCGCGCCATCGACGTGGACCCGCACCAGCGGTTTCAGACCATGGAGGCCTTCGCCGCCGCGCTCCGTGGGGAGGCGGGCGAGCCGGCGGATGTGGACCTCGATCCGGCGTGGGGCAGCCAGACGCTGACCATCCCTCCCGGAGGTGATACCGACGCGGTCGAGTCCACAGAGCCAGGCGGTCCAGCGGACGTGGAGCACGCGACGACGGAGCAGGCCGGCGAGAGAGCCGCGGCCGGGCAACCCCTGCTGGACACCGCCCGCCCGAGCACCATCTCCGAGCAGCTGCGGGGCGAGTCCATGCGTCGCAGCAAGGTGGACCCGCCCGCCGAGGAGCAGGAGACGGCCAGCGGCCGCCCGGTGATCTGGCTGGCCGGCGCCGCCCTCGCGGCGCTGCTGGGGGCCGGGCTGTGGTTCGCAGGGCAAGGCGACAGCACCGAGGGGCGGACGACGCCCCCCGCAGCCGCGACGCCCGCTGCAGCCGCGAGCGCTCCCGCTCCTGCGCCCGCCCCCGATCTCGCTGCCGCCCCCGCGCCTGTTCCCGACCCCGACTCCGCGCCTGCTCCCGCACCCGATCAGGGCGTCCCGGACCAGGAGGCCGCCCCCGATCGGGCTCGCCCCGGGGCCAGGCCCCGATCCCGCAAGCGTCGGCGCAGGATGCCCGTCAAGGCGCGCCCCGCCGCAGCCACTGTAAGCCCTGCTCCCAAGAAGCCCGCCCCCAAGCCGAAGCCGGACAAGCCCGAGCTGCTGTTCAAGGATCTGGAGGAAGAATGAGCCTACGCCGCGCCCCCCGGGCCGCCCTGCCCCTCTTCGCCATCGCGTTTTGCGGGGTCCTGTTGCTGAGCGCGCCCCTGGCGCACGCCGGCCCGAAGCAGGAGTCCCGCGCCCTGTTCAAGCAGGGCATCGCGCTGTACGAGAAGGGAGACCACCAGGGCGCGCTGGCGCGCTTTCAGGCTGCCTATGCTGCCAGGCCTGACCGGCGGATCTTGCTCAACATCGGCCTGACCCAGGAGAAGCTCGGAGATCTGATCGGCGCTGCCGAGAGCTTCGAGCAGTTCCTGGCGGATCTGCCGCCGGGCAAGTACGGCCGGCGCAAGGCCGTGGTGGTCAACAAGCTCGACGGGCTGCGGGGGAAGCTGGTCCGGCTCACCGTGGCCTGCCCCCGTGAGGGCGCCACCGTGGAGGTGGATGACGCCCGGGTGGGCGAGACCCCTCTGCCGCGGCCGATCTATCTCATGCCAGGCGACCGTCGGCTCGTGGTGAAGAAGAAGGGCCACAAGCCCCACGGCGAGACCCTGGCGCTGACCGCGGGTGAGGTGCGGGAGGTGGAGGTGCCCCTGCCCGAGCTGCAGCTGCAGCCCACGCCGGCCCCTGCGCCCGCGCCGGAGGCCGCGGCTGGCCAGCCGGCCCCCCTGGCCGCGCCTGATCCCCGGGCGGGAGAGCGGCGCGAGCAGGACGCCATGTCCACACCGATCTACAAGCGCTGGTGGTTCTGGACCGTGGTGGGGGTGGTGGTGGCGGGCGCAACCACGGGCGGCGTGCTCGCCAGCCAGCTCGGCGGCGACGACCGCCTGCCAGGCGGCGAGCTGGGGCTCATCGACCTGGAGAAGTAGCGCCGCTCAGCGGAAGCTGCTGGCCTTGACGCCGCGCTCCTTGAGCAGCCGGTAGATATGGCCCCGCGAGAGCCCCAGCACCGCGGAGGCCTCGTTGACGTTGCCGTGACAGCGCGTCAGCGCCTCGCGGATCCGGCTGAACTCCTCGTCATCGGGCTCGCCGGACATGGGGAGGTGCCCGGCCTCGAGGTGGCGTGATTCGCCCATGAGCGCCTCGGTCGCCGCGGCCTGCAGGCTGTGCATCAGCTCTCGCACGTTGCCTGGCCAGGGGTACAGCAGCAGCCGCTCGAAGAAGGGCACGGTTGGCTCCAGGTCCCGACCCGGGCCATCCATCTGTTGCAGGTGCCTGGTGGCGAGCACCATGATGTCTTCCCGCCGCTCGCGCAGCGGGGGCAGCTGGATCCAGCCGCTCCTGAGGCGGTGGTACAGGTCGCGACGGAAGGTGCCGTCCTCGACGGCGCCCTCCAGGTCGCGGTGAGTGGCGGCCACGATCCACAGGTCGGCGCGCACCGGACGGCTGGCTCCGAGGGGCAGGAACTCACCCTGCTCCGCTGCCCTGAGCAGCTTCGGCTGCTGTGACAGCGGCAGATCCCCCACCTCGTCCAGGTGCAACGTGCCGTGGTCCGCGGATCGCAGCAGCCCATCCTGGTTGGCGGTGGCGCCGGTGAAGGCCCCCTTGCGGGCGCCGAACATCTGCGCCTCGAACAGCGACTCGGTGAGCGCGGAGCAGTTGATCTGCACGAACTCGCCGCGGCGACCGCTGGCGCCGTGAAGCAGCCGGGAGACCACCTCCTTGCCGGTCCCGCTCTCGCCGATGATCATCACGTGGCCCTTCATGTCGGCGAGCACCTGCACCCGCCGCCGGACGGCCTCCATGGCCGGCCCGCCCAGCAGCGGCTCAACCAGGGCCGAGCCCGGCCAGGCAGCGTAGGGGTCCGTATCCTCCACGACCATCAGCAGCGTGGCGCCCACGCGGATGATGTCCCCCGGGTGGACCTCCTCGTCCCCCGAGATCTTGCGGCCGTTGACGTGGGTGCCGTTGTGCGATCCCTCGTCGCGTATCCGGAGCTTACCCCCGTGGGCCGTCATCGTGGCGTGCAGGCGAGAGAGCCCCGGATCCTGCAATGGCGCCTGCCGGTCCGGGTGCCGGCCGATGGTCAGCTCCCCCGCGCAATCAAATGTTCTAACGCTCGGCGGCAAGGACTCGGTGAAGAGCAGCAAGAGCCCGGGCGTGGGGGTCCGCCTGCTCCCCTCCGGGCGGTCGCCGTCGTGGCGGATGGTCCTGGTGGTCTCCATGATGGTCCAGCAAATTACCACGCCTCCGGTGAAGATATCCACGCGCCCCGCCGAAGGGGTTTTGCATTTTTTACGCAACATCCGCACGCGCCTGCCGATAACCCCCCCATCTAGACCGAGAGCAAGGAGGCAGGAGATGAAAAGGAGATCGATTTGGTTGTGGGGCATGGTGCTGATGCTCACCCCGACGGGGTGCGGCGACGCGGACATCGGGGAGGCGCCCCGGGCAGATGGCGGCCCGGAAGGCAAGGTGGCGCTGACCGCCATCGACGGGGACGGCACGCCCGCCGGCGTCATCTACCCGTCCAGCGCCACCAGGCCCTCCGGGGCGCTCGAGGCGGTGCACAGGTTCAGGCGAACCTGGATCCTGCACGGCCAAAACCTGGACCTGCTGGACAGCGTCGAGCTGGAGCTCAAGGACATCAATAACCCGAACAATACGAGGAAGTTCACAGGCAAGGACGGCCTGGAGCTGATCCAAGGAGGAACCCCAATGAAGCGCACAGTCAAACTCCCGCTGACCCTGATCACGGGGCTGTTCATTTTCACCGGAACCATGGGCCAGGCCCGCATCGCGCTGGGCCAGGTGTATGTCCTGCAGGGCGAAAAGGGTGACACAGGAGCTGCCGGCGCCACAGGCCCGGTGGGCCCCACCGGCAACACTGGAGTCCCCGGCCCCACAGGCGCTGCGGGTCCCCAGGGCCCCAAGGGGGACACCGGCGCTCCCGGCGCCAAGGGAGACAAGGGCGCGCCGGGCCCTGGCTTCGACGCCTACACCATCGACTACGTCAAGGGGCTCAAGCAGCTGCTGCATGTCAGCACGGCCGCCTCGCGGCTCACCGTCTCCGGCGCCGATCTACAGATCGTCAACGGCCAGGGCATGACCGCCAGCAAGAACGGCCGGGGCAACCTCATCGTGGGGTACAACGAGACCTACACCGCCACCAAGCGCGGGGGCTCTCACAACCTGGTGGTGGGCCCTGGCCACAGCTACAGCAGCCACGGGGGCATGGTGGCGGGCTTCAGGAACACGGCCAGCGGCCCCCACGCCAGCGTGTGCGGCGGGACCCAAAACACGGCCAGCGGCCAGTACGCCACGGTCTCTGGCGGGATCAACAACAGCGCCAGCAAGCACTACGCCGGCATCTCCTGCGGGTCGTCCCAGATCACCACCTACAGCTATCAGTGCAAGTGACCCTCGAGCCCACGCAAAGAGCTCAGAGCGCTCCCTTGACCGGCGCCGCGGACATCTCCAGCCGCAGGGTCCCGCCGGCCGTGATCTGGCCATGACTCAGCGCCGCGCCGGATAGCGGCTTGCCGTCGAGGCGGGCCCGCCGGATGTACTGCTCACCGGCCCCGCCCCGAGTCGCCTGGATCACGAACGCGCGGCCGGCGTGGTACGCCGAGTCGAGGGAGATCGCCGCCCGGTCGAACAGGGGCGTCCCGAGGCTGTAACGCGCGCGCCCTGGACAGTCGGGGTAGAACCCGAGGGCCGAGAAGACGTACCACGCCGAGAGCGTGCCGGCGTCGTCGTTGCCCGGCAGGCCCGCGCGCCCGCTGGTGAAGCCGCGGTCCCGCGCCCGGGCGACCTCACGCTGGGTGCGCCACGCCTGCCCCGGGAAATGGGTGAACAGGTATGGGTAGGCCAGGTCCGGTTCATTCCACAGGGTGAACCGCCCGGTGTCGAAGACCTTCTGCAGCCGCGCGACATACTGGCTCGCGCCCCCCAGCAGCTGAGCCAGGCCCGCCGGGTCGTGGGGGACGAAGAAGGCGTACTGATACGCCGTGCCCTCGACGTAGCCGGGGCCGCCGGCCCGCTTCTGGGTCCTCGAGCCCTCGGTGGCGTCCGGGTTGAACGGCTTGAGCCAGGAGCCATCCCTGTTGCGCGGCCTGAGCAGCCCGGTGCTGCCGTCGAAGAGGTTGCGGTAGTTGCGGGCGCGAGCCTCGAGCAGCAGCGCGTCGCCGGTGGCTCCCACCGCCCGGGCCAGCCGGGACAGGGCCCAGTCAGCGTAAGCGTACTCCAGGGTGGTTGAGACGGGCCCCCACACCGCCTTCGCCTCCTCCATGGGGATGTAGCCGAGCTTGAGGTACGAGGCGTTGCCCGGGCGGTGCGCGGCGCTGGCGCTCGTGTCCATGGCGGCCTGGCGCAGCAGCGGATAGAGCCCGGCGAGGTCGCTCACGGGCAGCCCCTTGGCCAGGCCGTCCGCGAGCACCGGCAGCAGCGGGTCCCCGACCATCATGTTCACCTCTGACCGCAGCAGCTCCCATTTGGGTGGCCGCCCGGACTTGCGGGTCATGGCGGCCAGGTCCCGGAGCATCAGCGCTTGCTGACGGGGATAGATCAGCGTGAGCAGCGGGTGCACCGAGCGGTAGGTGTCCCACAGGGAGAAGGTCGTGAACGCGGCAGGTCCCGCCGCGGTCCCCACGCCGCCGCCCATGAGCGGGACCTCGCCGTCGGCGTCGCTCAGCAGGCCGGGGTGGATCAGCGCGTGGTACAGCGCGGTGTAGAAGATGGTGCGCTGGGCGGCGGTCCCGCCGCTGACCGCGATGCGGCCGAGCTCTCGCTCCCAGTCCTGGAAGGTGCGGCGCCGGACCTCCTCGAACCCCCGGGACACGCTGCCCGAAGCGGCGAGGTTTCGGCGCGCCCCCGCCACCGAGGTGTGGGAGATGGCCAGGTGGACCTCCACCTCGCTGCCGCCTTCGAAGGTGAAGTACGCGCCCACCTCGCCCCCCTGGGCGCCCGCGGCCGCGCCGGGCTGCCTGCCACGCCATGCGCCGAAGCGGCTGGCGGCGATGCTGAGCCGGGCCGCGAAGTAGATCCGCTGGCGGTTCGGTTGGCCGCAGAAAAAGCCGGTCTCGGCCCACCCCTCCACCTCCGAGGACGAGCGGGCGAAGACCATGCCCTGCCCGCCGATCCAGCTCAGGTTCTTGCCCAGGTCGATGAGCACATGCCCCGGCCGGGAGCCCACGAAGCGGATCCGGGTCACGCCGACCCGCGCTGACGCGGTGGCCTCCACCTCGGCCTCGTGATCGGTCAAGCGGACGCCGTAATACCCGGGCCACGCCACCTCCCTGTCATGGTGTGAGCGGTACCCGTCGGGCTTGACCATCAGGGCGCCCCTGGCGATGGCGAGCAGGGGGGCGCCCAGGTCGGGGCACCCCACTCCGGACAGCTGGGTGTGGCCGAAGCCGTAAATCTGTGACGCGCCGGCCAGGTAGCCGGCCGGCGCAACCGGCTCGTTGCGGTAGTACGCCAGGGGGGTGCTGTAGTGGTTGTGGGGGCTGACCGAGACCATGCCCCAGGGCGCGACGGCGCCCGGGTAGGTGTTGCCCTCCCCCGCCGTGCCGATGAATGGATCCACCTGGTTGGCGAACGACCCGGCGTAGGGCGGGCGGGTCAGCAGCCCGGGGTCCAGCGGCGGACCGGTACGGCCGCAGGCGGCGGCGAGGACGGCCAGAGCTATGAGGAGTGCGCGGAGCATTTCAGGGGTAAAGGGTAAGGGAGGGCCAGGGCAAGGGCCAGGGCAAGGGCCGGTGCCAGGGTGGCCAGCGGGGGTCCCGTAGACCCCGGAGGGAGCCCATGCTATATACTCGGACCCCTGTCCCGGGGTACCGACGCCCCTGTGGGTGTGTTAAGAAATACCGTTTACCAGTTGCGAGAATATCTAGCGGGAACATCAAGAGGTCCCTGAATGAAAGTTTTTCTGGGTAACGCTCCCTGGAGCGCCGAGGGGATGTACGGCGTGCGGGCCGGTAGCCGGTGGCCGCACTTTGAGAACGAGGACGAGGAGTACATGCCGTTCCCGTTCTTCCTCGCCTACGCCACGGCAGTGCTGGAGCAGAACGACACCGAGGTGCTGCTCGTGGACGGCATCGCCGAGCGGCTCTGCGAGGACGAGTTCTACCAGCATATCACCCGGTTCGGGCCCGACCTCATCGTGATGGAGGTGAGCACGCCGAGCCTGTTGACCGACCAGCGCCAGTGGAAGAAGGTGCGCGATCTGGTGGGCCCGGACGTGAAGATCGCCCTGACGGGGATCCACCACCCGATGCAGGATCCGGCGTGGCTCAACGACAACCCGGAGGTCGACTATGTCCTGGTGGGGGAGTACGAGTACACCCTGCGCGACCTGGTCAACCGCCTGGAAAACGAACAGAGCCCCGAGGGGATCGACGGCCTGATCCACCGGGTGGAGGACGGCAGCCCCATCTGGACCGGCAAGCGCCCGCTGATCAAGAACCTGGACGAGGTCCCCTGGCCCGCGCGGCATTTCCTGCCGATGTACGACTACCGGGACGAGCCCGGGTCGATCCCGCGCCCGAGCGTCCAGGTATGGGCCAGCCGCGGCTGCCCCTACCGGTGCTCCTTCTGCGCCTGGCCGCAGATCATGTACGGCGGCTTCAAGTACCGCACCCGCGATGTGGTGGACGTCATCGACGAGACCGAGTGGCTGGTGCAGCAGTGGGGGTTCAAGTCGGTCTACTACGACGACGACACCTTCAACATCGGCAAGAAGCGCATGCTGCATTTCTGCCGCGAGTTCAAGGCGCGGCAGCTGGGGGTGCCCTGGGCCATCATGGCGCGCATCGACGGCATGGACGAGGAGATCCTCGAGGCCATGGCCGACAGCGGGCTGCACGCGCTGAAGTACGGCGTGGAGTCGGCGGATCAGGGCATCGTGGACAAGTGCGGCAAGCGGCTCGACGTGTCCAAGGTGCGCAACGTGGTGAACATGACCCACGCCCTGGGCATCAAGGTCCACCTGACCTTCATGTTCGGCCTGCCCGGCGAGACGCGCGAGTCGGCCATGCGCACCCTCGACCTGGCCCTGGAGCTGATGCCGGAGTCGCTCCAGTTCACCCTGGCCACCCCCTTCCCGGGCAGCAAGCTGCACACCCAGCTGCTAAAGGAGGGCAAGCTCCAGTCCACCGACTACTCCAAGTACGACGGCTTCCACACGGCGGTGGTGGCCACCGACGAGCTGTCGGCGCAGGACCTGGAGGACATCCTGTGCGAGGCGAACACGCGCTGGGGCGAGGCCCGGTCCACGCGGCTGTTTACCACCGAGACCGAGTCTGTGCTGGCTGACGAGGAGGGCGCGGACGAAGAGGTCGAGGGTGACGCCGAGGGCGAGGGCAACGGCGAGAGCGAGGCCGAGGCAGTGGACGAGGAGGGGCGAGAGACCACCAAGTTCGAGCGGCCCAAGGCGCCGCGCCCGCTGGTCTCGGTCATCGTGCCGAACTACAACGGCGAGGCGGTGCTGAGCGAGTGCCTCACCTCCATCAAGCTGCAGACCCACGCGCCGCTGCAGATCATCGTGGTGGACGACTGCTCGTCGGATCAGTCGCTGATGATAGCCGAGCAGTTCTTCGAGGACGTGGAGGTGGTGCGCCGCGGCAAGAACGGCGGCTTCGCCGCGGCGGTCAACGACGGGCTGAAGGCTGCCCGGGGCAAGTACATCGCCCTGGTGAACATGGACTGCAAGCTGGAGGAGCGGTTCATCGAGGCGAGCCTCGACGCGCTCAACCGCATCACCGACGCGGGCATGATCCAGCCCAAGATCCTCTCCTTCGACGACCCGGTGCGGATCTACTCCGTGGGGATCGGGGTCACCCGGGCCGGCTACGCGTTCAACATCGGCCAGGGCACGCCGGAGGCCGGGCAGTTCAACGACGGCCGCTACGTGCTCGGCGCGTCGGGGGCGGCGTGCCTGTTCCGGCGGGAGGTGTTCGAGATCGTCGGCAACTTCGACGAGGACCTCGGCCACTACCTGGAGGACGTGGACCTCGCCCTGCGCGCGCAGCTGGAGGGGATCCGCTGCTACTACGAGCCAGGCGCCGTGGCCCAGCACTGGGGCGGCAAGGCGTGCGGCGGCCAGAACGGCGCGCTGCAGGTGCGGCAGGTGAGCCGCAACGTGCTCGGCGTGCTGATGAAGGACATGCCGCGCAAGCTGCTGCAGCAGAACGCCCTGCGCGTGGGCGGCGGCCTGCTGGCGCTGTACGGCTACCACGCCGTGACGGGCCGGGGGCTCACCGCCATGGAGGGCCTCATCGAGGGGCTGAAGTTGAGCGGCCAGATGGTGGCCAAGCGCAAGCGCGTGCTCGGCCTGCAGAAGGTCAACGACGACAGGATCCTCGAGCTGATGGAAGAGTCCGAGGAGTGGCTGATGGAGACGGCCGAGCACCTCGAGGCGCTGCCCCGCACCCGGCTGCGGCTCATGGGGATGGTTTAGTCAGTCGATAGTCGATAGTTGATGGACGATAGTTGGTCGGCCTGGCGTTTACATCTCCGTTTCGTCGGGGCACACTCTCGGCCATGACGACCTTCCTTGAAGAACTGGAGTGGCGCGGGCTGCTGTACCAGACCGCCGGGCAGGGGCTCGAGGCGCACCTCGCGACGCCGGGGCGGGTGGCGTACTGCGGCTTCGATCCCACGGCAGACAGCCTGCACATCGGCAACCTGCTGCCCATCACGCTGCTCATGCGGTGGCAGCGCTGCGGCCACAAGCCCATCGTGCTCACCGGCGGCGGCACCGGCCTCATCGGCGATCCCTCGGGCAAGGACGCCGAACGGCAGCTCCTCTCCCGGGACGACGTGGCGGCCAACGTGCGGGGGCAGCGGCGCATCTACGAGCGCCTCATCGACTTCGACGACGGGCCCACCGGCGCCGAGCTGGTCGACAACCTCGACTGGCTGGGGGAGCTGTCCTACATCGACGTGCTGCGCGGCGTGGGCAAGCACTTCTCGGTCAACGCGATGATCCAGAAAGAGTCGGTCAAGGCCCGGCTCACCACCCGCGACCAGGGGATCAGCTACACCGAGTTCAGCTACATGATCTTGCAGGCCTACGACTTCCTGCACCTGAACCGAACCCGGGGCTGCACCGTTCAGGTGGCCGGCTCGGATCAGTACGGAAACATCGTCGCCGGCATGGACCTGATCCGGCGCGACCGCAGCCAGGAGCAGGGCGAGGCGTTCGGCATCACCTCGCCGCTGGTCACCCGCGCGGACGGCAAGAAGTTCGGCAAGTCGGTGGACGGGGCGGTGTGGCTCACCGCCGACCGCACCTCGCCTTACCGGCTGTACCAGTTCTGGATCAACGCCGACGACGGGGACGTGATCAACTACCTCAAGTGGTTCACGTTCCTCGACCGGGACGAGATCGGAGACCTGGCGCGCCAGCATCAGGAGGCGCCTCACCTGCGCGCGGCCCAGCGGACCCTGGCCCGGGCGGTCACCGGCATGGTGCACGGCGAGCAGGAGGTGACCCGGGTGGAGCAGGCGAGCCAGGTGCTGTTCGGCAAGGGGGACCTGCGCGCCCTGGACGCGGACCTGCTGGGGGATGTGTTCGCGGACGTGCCGAACACCACCCACGCCGCGGACACGCTCAAGGCGGGGGGCGTCTCGCTGGTGGACCTGCTCATCGAGGTGGGCCTGGCGCCATCCAAGCGGCAGGCGCGAGAGTTCCTCAAGAACGGCGCCGTGTCGGTCAACGGCGAGAAGGCCACGCTCCAGCAGGAGGTCACCGCGCAGGACCTGCTGCACGGACGCACGGTGCTGCTCCGCAGGGGCAAAAAGAAGTGGCATGCCACCCGGTGGGAGTAACGTGGGTGATCTGATACGGCAGCTGCTGTCGCTTGAACATGACGGCGTCGCCCTCGACGGCCCCGACGGTGAGGAGACCTACGCCGACCTGGCCCGCCGGGCGCGAGGCGTCCGGGACGCGCTGCGCTCGGCCGGGGCCGGTCCCGGTCGCGCCGTGGTCCTGTTGCAGGAGCGGGACCGGCTGGGGGTGGCGGGCTTGCTCGGCTGCCTGCAGGCCGGCGCCTGCGCGGTCCCCCTGTCCCCGGGACTTCCACCCGCCCGCATCGCCGCGCTGCTGCTGCGCGCGGGGCCCGCGGCGGTGCTGGCCCATGGCCGCGGCCTGCGGCCGATGCGCTACCTCGCCAAGCGCGGGGCGCCGTTGCCCCCATGCTTCGAGATCAAGGCGGACGACGAGCCCGCGCCGCTCTCGCTGGAGGCGCCCGCCGGCCCTTCGGTGGAGCTCCCCGAGCAAGGCGCCCTGGCGCTCTTCGCCGCGCCGGGCCTGCACGGGACGCCCAGGGCGCTGGTCCACTCGTGGGAGACGCTGGAGCTCCACCTGCGCTGGGCGGCGGAGCTGCTGGGCGCCGGGCCGGAAGACAGGTCGCTGGCCCTGGCGCCGCTGGACCACCCCGCCGCGCCGTCGCAGCTGCTGCTCCCCCTGGCGCTGGGCGCGCGGGCCGTGCTCACCGCCACCGACCCGCCGCCGGGGCCCTTGACGCTGCCGGTGTTCATGGAGCAGCGCGGCGTCACCCTGGCCTGCGTGCCCCGGCTGCTGGCCTCGCGTATGGCCGACGGCGCCCGGGGCCGGGACCTCGCCGGGCTGCGTCACCTGGTGGTGCTCGGCGATGATCCCAGGCCCTCGTGGCAGCCTGCGCTGGTCGACGCCCTGCCCGGGACCACCCTGCACACCTTGCTCAACGGCGGCGACCTGCTCGCCCTGGCGCACAGCACCGCGGGCCAGCAGCCGCCGGACGAGGCCGACGCAGCGCTGGCCACCGGCCCGGGGCTGGAGCTGTCCATCGCCGGCCCCGGACTGGTGCCCGCCCCGGCCGGGTCTCCGGGTGAGATCTGGGCCTCTGGACCGGCCGTACCCCTCGGGCACCTGAACGACCCGGTCGCGGACCATGTCCTGATCATCCGCCGGGCCGGCCGCCGCTGGCTGCGCGCCCGGCGCGTGGCGGTGATGGACGCCGCCGGTCAGCTGGTCCCGCAGGGCGCCCGCGGCCGTGTGCTGGAGGTGGCCGGGGAGCCGGTGGATCTGTTGGAGGTGGAGGACGCGCTGTGCTGCTGCCACGGCGTCACGGCCGCGGCGGTGACCGCCTTCACCCACCCACGCATGGGGTGCACCCTTCGGGCCGTGGTGCGAGGCGATCCGGAAGGCCCGGCGCGCAACGCCCTGGAGCGCTGTCAGCTGCTCCTGCCCGAGGACATGGTCCCCGAGCGGCTGCTGGTGCTGGAGCGGCTGCCGCGGCGTCGAGACGGCGGCGTGGACCGGGACGAGGTGGCGCGGCTGCTCAGTTAGCCCGAAAATTGCGCAAGGGGACCGTCGCGAGACGGTCGAGTCCGAGGCGCAGTGGACCCGCGACGACGAAAGCATACTGGTGCGTATGGTGAGGCGGCGCGGGAGCCGCTGCGCCGACGGTGGCGGCCGTAGTAGCAGGTGAACTGGCGCAATTTTCGGGTTAGGGCCGCTTCGCGGCCCTGGCTTCAGACTTCAGGATTCAGACTTCAGGGGGTTGTGCGGGGGCTATTCAACCTGAAGCCTGAGGACTGAAGCCCGAGGACTGAAGTCTGAGGACTGATGCTAGATGCCTCGAGCGCTCTGCTCGGCGTCAGCGGCGCCGGCGCGTTGCCAGCAGCAAGCCCAGCATCAGCAGGAGCGTCACCCCGCCGCTGGACCGGCCGCCGGTGCGGCAGTCGCAGCCGGTGTTGTTGGCCGGGAAGAACGGCGTCGTCACGCCGCTGTCCAGCTTGCCCGCGCCCTTGTCGAGCTGCGGCTTGACGCACACGCCTCCCTTGCACACCCCGCCGTTGGTGCAGATGGCGCTCGGCCCGTCGGTGGTGCCGTCGCAGTCATTGTCCAGGCCGTCGCAGATCTCCTTGGTGGGCTGGGGCGCGGTGCAGTTGACCCAAGAGCCGCCCACGCAGACCTCGGTGCCGGCGCCGCACAGGGTGTTGCAGGGCCGGCTCAGGTCCTCATCCACCTTGGTGTCGCAGTCGTTGTCCAGCTTGTCGCACTTCTCCGGCTGCGCCTTGGTCTCGCCGCCGCAGTTACCCCACTTGCCGCCGGTGCAGGTCTGGGTGCCCTTCTGGCACAGGCCCACGTCGGAGCCGCACGATCGCTGCTGACCGTCCTGACAGGCGCACCCCTCGTCGGTGGTACCGTCGCAGTTGTTGTCCTTGCCGTCGCACTTCTCCGGCTGGGGCTTTGGCGCGGTGCAGTTGCCCCAGGCGCCCGCGGTGCAGGTCTCGGTGCCGCTGCCGCACTTCGACGTGCACGCGCGGCTCAGCCCGTCGTCCACCTTGCCGTTGCAGTCGTTGTCCAGGTCGTCGCACTTCTCCTGGGTCAGCTTCTGGGCGATGTTCTGCAGCGCCGTGAGCAGCTCGCCCGGCTTGCTGGCCTGGGCGTAGCAGTTGTTGCCAGTGGTGGTGGTGTTGTTCGGGTTGCAGCTGGCCGAGACCTTGGTGTTGGCCGCCACCGCCATCTTGTTCAGGGTCAGCACGTCCACGGCGCTGCCGAAGCCAACCACGTAGGTGGTGATGCCGAGCTTGGTCAACGCCGCCGTGCTGTTGACCGGCAGGAACCGCGTCTTGGAGTCGTACGGGCTGCACCACTGCCAGCCGTCGGTGACGAGCACCACGTTGTTGGAGAACTTCTTGTCCTGCAGGTTCTGCACCTTGGCCGCCACGTCCAGGCTCTGGGCCATGGGGGTCCAGTTGCCCTTGCTCGGCGGGGCGGTGGCCAGCTGCCCGATGATTTTCTGCGCGTTGTTCGGCCCCACGCCCACCACCACCTTGCCCCAGCCGCACTGGCTCGGGTTGGGGAATACCAGCAGGCCGAAATCGACGCTCTTTTCAAACTTGGTCACCACCGTGGTGATGGCCTGCTTGGCCACCGACCACTTGGTCTTGCCGCCCACGTAACCGGTGACCATGCTCGACGACTTGTCGAGCACGATGAGCACCCGGGGGCGGCTGCACTTGGGCCCTCCCCCGTCGGCAGCGGAGGCCAGCGCGGGGGCCAGGATCAGCAGGCAAACAGGAAGTACACAGGCAAGGCTCGGTCTCATTATCATTGGGGACACCTCGTGCATCTTTTCCCAGAGTACGCCAGGCATGACCCGCGCCGCCAGCGCCTCACCGCGATCACCCGCGCCAGATGAAGTTTCGCGTCTCCAGATTCAGCGTGCAAGGCCTGGTGATGTCTCCGTCGATCCAGACCTCCACCTGCCTGGCCTCGCGGTCGTAGGCGCCGGGCACGCCGCGCTGGTGTTGACGCGTGACCTGGGTGCGCTCTGCGCGGCGCGCGTCGGACAGCTGCCCCTCGATGCCGGGGCTCTTTTCGAACACGAAGTCCGCGGGGTCGAATGAGTACATGGCGTAAGCCAGCGCCACCTCGTCGCCGACCCACGACACCTCGAGCAGCTCCTGAGCGACGATGTCGAAGCTGCGAAGGTCGACATGGTCAATGCGGTAGGTCCCGCGCGGATCCGGGATCCTGTGCGCGGCCCCGGCCATGGTCAGAACACCACGCCGAGCCGCCGACGCAGGGCCAGGGCCACCACCATGGAGATTATGAAGAAGTGCAGCCACCAGGGCAGCCCGAGCCACGTGAAGCTCTCGAGTGGGTGGTTCACGGTCACCACGCGCACCGGGTCGGAGGCCTCCAGCGCGGGCTCGCGGCTGAAGGTCAGCTGCCACCGGTCCGGGGCGCTCCGCTCCGGCGAGACCGCCCCCGCCACCGCGCCCACCGCCACCTCTTTCTCCACGGTGACGTTGCCCGCGATGATGCGCAGGGCGTGCCGGCCTGGCTTCGCCCCCTCCACGCGCACGTGAGCCTGGCCGTCGAGCGACACCACCGGCGGCACCACCCTCAGCCCGTCGGTCCGGGGCTCCACCTCCACGGCCCCCTGTATACCGTCAGCGAGGATGATACCCACCCGCGCCCGCTGGCCCAGGGGCAGCGGCTGGACCTCGTAGACCAGCGCCGCACGCACCAGCAGCAGGCCCATCACCGGGATCAGCACGACGAACGATGGGAGCGCCAGGGCCAGGTAGCGCACGGTGAGCACGATGGCCCGGCCCTGGGCCTTGATCAGGTGCCCGGGGTACGCCGAGAAGAGCCGCATCTCGTAGATGGTGGCGCTCATCAGGTCCTTGACCCGCTGCAGGCGCTGCTGGGGCGTCAGCAGGCGGAACAGGAGCAGCAGCACCACCCCGCACACCACGGACATGCTGATCAACCCCGCCAGCGGGGGCATCCACGCGAACGGCGCGAACAGGGCGTCGCCCAGCCACCGCGCTGCTGTCCAGAGGTGCGCCATTGGTCCCGATCCGGGGGCTACTCGATGTAGCCCAGCCCCCGCAGCCGCTCCTCCACGGCGTCCTGGTCCTCGCCCTGCTTGGCCTCGAAGTCCTTGAGGGCCTTCTCGACCAAGTGGGTGACGAACTCGTCCATGGAGCTGTAGCCCCAGTCGGCGGCCACAGCCTGGGCGCGCTTGTACAGGTCCTTGTCGATCTTTACCTTGGCTGCCATCGTTACCTCGCTTTCTTGCCGAGCAGCACCGGCTTGCCGACCCATGGCTTCGGCACCGCCACCCCGAGGTACCGCAGGATGGTGGGCGCCATGTCGAGCAGGCTCTTGTTGTCGGTGCGCATCTTCTTGTTGGAAAAGATCACCCCGGGCACCAGGCGGTGATCGCCGCAGTGATCGCCGCCCCACGCCCCGTGGTTGACCTTGATCAGCTTCTTGCCGACGGTCCCCATGGCCGAGGCGTCGTTGACCTTGAAGCCGTGGCCGTAGCCCACGATCAGGTCGGGCGCCCGCGCCAGCGCCGGCCCCTTGAAGGCCTTGTCCGGGCGGATCACCTCGGTCACCACCTGCTCGCCGGTCTCGGGGTGAAGCAGCCCCAGCAGCTCTCCCGAGAGCTTCTCCTTCAGCTCGTCGGCCCGCTCAGGCGGCACGGCGCCGTGCTTCTCCCGGCCCTTGATGTTCAGGTACAGGCCGTTGAGCCCGAGGCCGTAGGCCTGGGTGCGGGCCCAGTCGATGTGCCCCAGGATGCCGCCGGCGTGGTCGTCGCGCAGGGCGAGGTACCCCTGGCGCTGGAGCCAGGCGTTGAGGTCCACGCTGTAGGACGCGGGGCCGAAGCCGTGGTCGCTGATCACCAGCAGCAGGTCGTCCTCGTCCAGGGAGGCCCAGGCGCGGGCCACCTCCTGATCCAGGCGCCGGTAGACCCGGGGCAGCACGTCCGCGTACTTGTCGTCGGCGTCGTCGTGGCCGGCGTGGGAGCTGTCCTGGTGGCGGTAGAACATGTGGCCCACCTGATCGGAGGTGCCGAAGTAGAAGAAGAGGTAGCCCGAGTGGAACTCCTCCAGCGCGGCGGTGAGCATGCGGCGCCGCTCCTGGTAGATCAGCTCCGCCTGGGCCAGAAACTCCTCCTCGGTGAGCACGCCGGCGGACAGGGCCTTGGTGTCCTCGGGCATGCCCTGGGTGTAGAAGCGGCCCGCCTTGCGGGCGAGGTCCGAGGCGTAGCCGGGCGGCGAGGAGACCGGCAGCGCCTGGTCCAGCGGATCGATGTTGATGGGCGAGACGTACAGCTGCACCCGCGGCTTGAGCGCCTTGAGGTACACCCGCACCATGGCCCTCAGGGTGTACACGCTGCCCAACACCTCGAAGGTCACCACCACCCAGTCGCTCCACTCGCCGACGCCGAGCACGCGCTTGCTGCCGCCCACCGTGATCAGGGCGCCCTTGTTGTCCTTGCTGGCTGCGATGACCACCTCGGCCTGCAGCGCCTCTCCGGCGGCCGAGAACGGGTTGGCCGGCCCCTCGAGGTGACCCCGGAAGACGCGCCCCTCGTCCTGGGTCAGCGGCACCATGCGCCCGCCGCTCACCTTCTTGTTCAGCAGGCCGTGGTCGTCGGTGAGCAGGCTGAAGGTGCCGTAGGTGCCCAGCAGATCGGGGGTGCCCATGTCAGTGATCACCCTGGCCTCGCCGTCGTCGCGCGGGGGGAAGTGGGCCGGCATCTTGATGATGGTGGCCGGCACGCCGGCCTGGCTCAGGTACCACCAGAACGGCTTCTCTCGCCGCAGGAGCCGGGCCTCGCCGCCGCCCAGAGGGATGGCCAGCTCGCCCAGCTTCAGCGAGCGCGGCTCCTCCACCTCGGAGGTGGAGAGGTACGGCTCCAGGGTGGCCGGATCCCGCTGCACGAAGTCGAAGATGGCGTGGTACCCGGCGTGCAGACCGGTGATGAAGTTGGACCAGGCCGACGGGCTCTGGGGCGGCGTGCTGGTCTCCAGCGGGCCCCACCCGCCCAGCTTCGCCAGCTTGCCCAGGGTGGGCAGCTCGCCCTTCTCCAGCATCTTGCGCGTCAGGCCGTAGTCCATGCCGTCGAGGCCGAGGACCAGGACCCGGCGCCCCTTTTTGGGCGGCGAGGTGGAGTCCGAGCAGGCGGAGAGTGCCAGCGCAAGGGCCAGGGCGAGAGCCAGGGGGGGCTTCATTCGGACGCCTCCTGGTACAGCGAGTGGCCGGTCATGTTGGGCGGCTTGGCCACCCCGAGCAGGTCCAGCACCGTGGGCGCCACGTCGATCATGCGCGCCCCCTGGGACTGAAGCCGACGGCTGGAGAAGATCACCCCCGGCACCAGGGACGGATCCATGCAGTGGTCGCCGGTCCAGTGGCGGGTGTTGTCCTCGATGACCTGCTCGCCCCCCATGCCTCGCGCCGTGTCCCACGAGGCGCGGTAGCCCCTGGCGTAGCCCACCAGCAGGTCCGGCGCGTCGTCCATGAAGGGACCGCGGTACATGCGATGGGGATCGAAGACCCGGGGGATGGCCTGCGCGCCGTCGCGCTCCTCGTCCACCAGCGCCTCCAGCTTCTGCTTGATCTCCGCGCGCAGCGCCGGCGCCTCGGCCTCGCTCACGACGCCCCGGGACTCCCTGCCCTGCACGTTGAGGTAGAGGCCTGACAGGCCAAGGGCGTATGCCCTGGTGCGCGACCAGTCGACCCCCTCGAGGTACTCGCCCATGGCGTCGCGCCCCTCCTCCAGGTGCAGGTACCCCTCCTGCTGCAGCCAGGTGTTCAGGTTGATGCCGCGCTCGAAGGGGGCGAAGCCGTGGTCGGACATGACCATGATGATGCTCCGCTCGTCGCGCAGGTCGACCCGCTCCAGCAGCCGGCCGAGCATGCGATCCATCTCGTAGTACACCTCGCGCACGGCGTCGCCGTTGGGCGCGTCCGGCTTGCCGTGGTCGGCCATGAACATGTGCTGGATCCGGTCGGTTGCGTCGAACACCACCGCCAGCACGCCCTTCTTGGTGCGGTCGAGCAGCTCGAACAGCATGCGCTCGCGCTCGCCCTGGTACAGGCTCACCTGCTCCAGGAACCCCTTCTCGTCCAGCACCTTCTCGTTGAGCGCCCAGGTGTCCTCGGCCAGGCCGAGGGTGGCGTAGCGCCCCATCAGCTTGGAGAGGAAGACCGAGAAGTAGAACGGGTGGGAGACCGGCTGGGCCGGCTTGGCCGGGTCGATGTTGATGGGCGTGACGTAGAGCCGGAACGGGGACGTGGAGGCGAGGCGGAAGCGGGCGATGCCGTAGACGCCCATGGCCGGGCCGCCGTCGAAGCGAAGCTCGATCCAGTCGCTGTAGCGGCCGGTCTGCAGCTCCACGGTCTTGCCCGGGATCTTCATGGTGGCGCCGCTGCCGTCCGGCTTCAGCTTCAGCTGCATCGGCAGGTCGAGCTGGCGGTGATCCTCGCGCAGCGGGTGGGGAGGGCCCGGGAGCGCGGTCTTCACCGCACCGTCGCTGACCTCCACGCCCACGACCCTGCCGCCGATGCGCTCCTGGTCCCGGGCCTCGGAGGTGAAGAAGGTGAACGAGCCCTGGGTGCCGAGCAGGTCAGGCGCGCACATGGCCGACAGCATGGCCCCGTCGAACTCGTCGGGGGGATAGGTGATGGGCACGCGGATGATGTGGCTGCGCACGCCGTGCTTGGCCAGGGTGGTCCAGAACGGCACCGCCCGGCGCATGCCGCGGATGCTCGGCCTGGACAGCGGGATCACGTAGGGGCCGATGCGCAGGTTGCGCCGCGGGGGGCGGATGTCGGTGGACGAGAGCTTCAGCCCGTAGCGCTGCCGGTCTGGCGCGAGGAAGTCGAAGATGCCGTGCTTGGACGGATCCACGCCGGTGGCGAAGGTGCTCCACGCCACCGGTGAGATGGCCGGACAGGTGGTGGCGAGCTCACCGAAGGAGCCGGCCTCGGCGATGCGCTTGAAGTTGGGCAGCTCGCCGGCGTCCATCAGCTCCCGCGTCACCTGCGGATCGAGGCCGTCGAGCCCGACGATGATCACGCGCTTGCAGCGGGGCGTGTGGCTCAGCTTCTCCCGCGTGAACAGGCGGTAGATCAGCCGCACGGGCCAGGTGAGGAGGGCCGCGATCACCAGCAGCAGGGTGGACAGGAGCAGGAAGAAGGAGGTGACGAAGGCGAAGCCCGCCCCCGGGCCCACGTAGGCCAGGGCGGGGGCCGGCGCCAGAAGCAGGGCGGCGACCAACAGGCACGCCGCCGCCGCGCGGCGCCGTGGGTTGCTACTGGATGTATCCCAGGGATTCAAGCTGCTGCCTTAGCTTCTCGTCTATTTCGACTTCGTCGCTGCTCTGGCGGTGGATGTCGCCGTCCGCCTCGAGTCGCCGGCGCTTGGCCGGCGCCATCAACCCCTCGCCCAGGTAAACCTCGCAGGCCCGTCGGGCCACCGCACCACGCTCTCCGAGCTCAACCTGCTCTCGCGGGTCTTCCCGGAGGTCGAATAGCTTGGACTCCTTGCGGGACCAGGTCAACTTGTACCTGCGGGTACGCACCCCGACCCCGGAGCCGCCCAACAGCACGTACGGCCAGCCGGCGTCGGGCGCGCCCGCCATGGCCCCCCGCAGAGACACGCCCTGCATGCCCGCGGGAGGCCGCACGGCCAGCGCCTCGAGCAGGGTGGGCATCAGGTCCACGAGCTCCACCGGCCTGCGGACCACGGCCCCGGGCCGGAACAGCGGCGCGTAGTGCAGCACCAGGGGCGAGCGCATGATCTCGTCGTACAGGGTGGCCCCGTGGTCCAGGCCGCCATGGTCCCACATCTCCTCGCCGTGATCGTTGGAGTAGACCACCAGCGTATCTTCCAGCAGGCCCCTGCCCTTCAGGTCGTCGAGGAACGCCTCCAGGTAGCGGTCGTGAAACGCGATCTCGCCGTCGTACAGCGCTCGCACGTACCGGCGGTCGTCCTGGCCCAGCTTCAGCGCCCCGTCGCGGACTCTCTCCAGCTGGGCGTGGTCGAAGTTGCGGCCCCGCAGCGGGCCGCGGTACTTGCCCTGGAAATGGCGATCGGTCAGATCGTTGGGCCGGTACGGGTCGTGGGGGTCCATGGTGTGCAGGTAGAGGAAGAACCGGCGGGACGGGTCGCGCTGCGCCAGCCACTTCCTGGCGGCCAGGAAGATCACCTCGGCGTGGTCCGCCTTGCCCTCCCGGGCGAAGTTGCGCAAGGTGCCGAACCCGCGCGCCAGGCCGAAGGGGCGCGAGACGAAGGTGTTGCCCACGAACGCCGCGGTGCTGAACCCCGCGGCTTGCAGGCGCTGGGCCAGCAGCGGCACCCGCTCGGGCACCTGGAACAGCGCGTCGCCCCGGCCATAAGCCTGAGGATAGCGGCTGGACATGATGCTGGCCACCGAGGGCAGGGTCCAGCTGGCGTTGACGTGGGCGCCGGTGAAGATGGTGCCGCCGGCGGCCAGGCGATCCACGGCAGGTGTGGCGACCGTGGCCCCGGGGTTGAAGGGGCGGTACATGTCCTGGCGGGCGGCGTCCACCAACACGTAGATCAGGTTGCGGGCGGCCTTCTCCCTGGGGAACGGCGCGGCCGTGGGCGCCTCTCCGGGGGCCGTGATGGCGGGCTCGGCCCAGCCCGCCTCGATCCGGGCGTCGCCCTCGCCTCCGGCCGCGGCGGTGCTCAGCTCCAGGCGCACCATGCGGCCGGCGAAGCGGGACAGGTCCACCCTGACGTCGGACCAGCGCGGTCCGGCGGTGCCGTCGAACAGCTTCTCCCGGCGGGCGGGGGCGCCGTCCGCCGTGACATGCACGGTGAACCGGGTCGCCCTGGCGGCCCCGTGGGCGAAGGTGAGCGCGGGCGCGCGCTCGGGCAGCTCCAGATAGTAGGCGTAGCCCCGGGGCGGAGTGGCCACCAGGGCTCGCCGCGGCTCGCCGAAGGAGAGGGTATCCACCTTGCCCCACACCGGCGGGTGCTCGCCGGCTCTGCGCAGCCAGATCCAGTCCACCTGCACCTCGGCGCCCTGGCGCTTCTTACCGTCCACCTTGACCCGCAGGACGAAATTCTGCCGCCCACGCGTCGTGGGCCGGGGGAAGAACACCTCCACCACCGACCACTCCTGCGGCGCGGCCACGGAGCCCATGCTCTTGCTGTTGCGCAGCAGCTCCACCGATACGCCGGCCTCCCTGGCCCGCAGGCGAAACACCGCCGCCTCGATGCCGCCGCGCCAGTCGCGCAGGAAGAAGCCGGCGCGGTCCCGGGCCAGAGCGTGGCCCTGAGCGCCCGGCTTCTCTGGCAAGCGCCAGCGCGTGACCCACGGATCGATGAGGTACTTGCGCTGGTCCGGTCGGCCGAGCTTGATCAGCGGCCCGCCGATCTCCAGCTCGGCGCGGCCCGCCTCCTTGACCAGGTCGCGCGCGACATACTCCACCCTGGCGGGTTTGGGGGGCGCTTTGGACCTGGCGGCGGGCGGCGGCGGCGCCTCCTCCTGCTTGCAGCGGCAGCCAGGGACCAGGGCCAGGGCCAGCAGCAGGCCCGCGGCGCGGCGCCGCATCACGCGCCCCGCTCCAGGCGCCAGCGGCGCACCCTGCGGGCGCGCGCCAGGGCGGCGAAGACAGCGTGGCCCGCGCCGCGCATGAGGGCGGCGGCTTGCGCCGGGTCTCGCGGCTCGAGCCGGGGCATCAGCAGCGGGTGATCCGCGACCCCCGCGAGCCCCGGCTGGGTGGTGCATGCCCAGCGGTATCCAACGGACGCGGCCATGTGCACCAGCACCGTGGCGGTGGCCCCGCCGGGGTAGGCGAGGCACGGCACTGCGCGCCCGAGCGCCTCCACAAGCACCCGGCGGGCGTCGAACATCTCCAGGCGCAGGCGCACCGGGTCGAGCCCGACCAGGGGCACGCCGGTCATGCCGAGGGTGCCCAGGGCCACGCCGGCGTCGGCCAGCTCTGACAGGGCGCCGATCCCGAGGCGCGGCTGGCCGGCCAGCGGCCCGTGCACCTCGTCGGGCAGGCCGGGCTGCTGGCTGACCCCTGCCCCCAGGGCGAAGAGGGTGGCGCCGGCGTCATGAGCGACGAGCAACTCCAGGGCCGGGGACCAGCAGGCCAGATCGCCGTCGAACGTGGCGCACACCGTGCCCGGCGCCAGCTCGCCCCGGCTCAGGGACCGGCCCAGCTGCGGCAGGGTGACCAGCGTGCCGCCCTCCGCCAGCACCGCCCGCAGGATCGGAGCGGCCGCGGGCGCCCGCTCGGGCCGCCGGAACGCGAGGATCAGCGCGCCGTCAGGCTCGCCATCGCCGCCCGGCAGCCGCGTCACCCCCCGCAAAAACAGATCAGCCAGGCTCATCTCGTGACCATCTCATCCTGCACCCCTTATTCCTAGCCGGAAAATTGCGCCAAGGGACCGTCGCGAGACGGTCGAGACCGAGGCGCAGTGGACCCGCGACGGCGAAAGCATACTGGCGCGTATGGTGAGGCGGCGCGGGAGCCGCTGCGCCGACGGTGGCGGCCGGCGTAGTAGGTGAACTGGCGCAATTTTCCGGCTAGATCGTAGTTGCGCCAGGCGCTCGCCTCGGGTACTTCATTCAGCCAACAAGGAGCGACGCCCATGTCCAAGAAAAAGCCCTCCGACTTCAGCGACGCCGTGATGGAGAAGATCATCTCCCTGTGCAAGCGGCGGGGATTCATCTTCCCATCAAGCGACATCTACGGCGGCCTCAACGGCTGCTGGGACTACGGTCCCCTCGGCGTCGAGCTCAAGCGCAACGTCAAGGACGCCTGGTGGCGCTCCATGGTCACAGCCCGCGAGGACGTGGTGGGCCAGGACGCCTCGATCCTGATGAACCCGAAGGTCTGGAAGGCCTCGGGGCATGTGGACGAGTTCACCGACCCGCTGGTGGACTGCAAGCGGTGCAAGCACCGGTTCAAGGCCGACAGCCTCGAGGGCGATGGCTGCCCCGACTGCGGCGGCGAGCTCACCGATCCGCGCAGCTTCAACCTGATGTTCAAGACCTTCGTCGGCCCGGTGGAGGAGAGCGCAGCGGCGGTCTACCTGCGGCCCGAGACGGCCCAGGGGATCTTCGTCAACTTCAGCAACGTGCAGACCTCGGCGCGCGCCAAGCTGCCGTTCGGTATCGCCCAGGTCGGCAAGGCGTTCCGCAACGAGATCAACCCGCGCAACTTCACCTTCCGCTCGCGTGAGTTCGAGCAGATGGAGATGGAGTACTTCGTCACGCCGGGCGAGGACGACAAGTGGTACGAGTACTGGCGGGACGAGCGCTTCAAGTGGTACCTCGACCTGGGCGTTCGCGCCGAGAACCTTCGCCTGCGCGACCACGAGACCGACGAGCTGGCGCACTACGCCAAGGGGTGCGTGGACGTGGAGTACCAGTTCCCCTGGGGCTGGTCCGAGCTGGAGGGCGTGGCCAACCGCACCGACTTCGACCTGAAGAAGCACCAGGAGCACTCGGGCAAGAAGCTCAACTACTTCGACGAGGAGCGCAAGGAGCGCTACGTGCCCTACGTCATCGAGCCCTCCGCCGGCGCCGACCGCGCCACCCTCGCCTTCCTGGTGGACGCGTACGAGGAGGAGGAGGAGCGCACGGTGCTGCGGCTGCACCCGAGGCTGGCGCCCATCAAGGTGGGTGTGTTCCCGCTGCTGCGCAAGCAGGGTCAGCCCGAGCGCGCCCTGGAGATCCGGGACATGCTCAAGCAGCACTTCAACGTCGTCTACGACCAGGCCGGCGCCGTGGGCCGTCGCTATCGCCGCCAGGACGAGATCGGCACCCCCTTCTGCGTCACGGTGGACCACCAGACCGCTGACGACGCCACCGTCACCCTGCGCCACCGGGACTCCATGGACCAGGAGCGGGTGAAGATCGAAGACCTCGTGGCCAGGCTGATCGCGCTGATCTACAGCTGACGGCTGGCATCGGGCCGCTGACGGCCGGGCCGGAAGCGCACCCCGCCGGGGGCCCACCCATAGGTCCTCGCCCGGGTAGCTGCTTCAGGCTCCCCCTGGTCCTCACGACCAGAGCGCCCGGCCAGCCTGATCGCCCACCCCCACCAGACCAACCGCCGAACCGGGTATGCCCCCGGTTCACGGGCCGGTTATCGGCCGCGCAGCCTGTAATGTTGCCTGCTCCCACCTTTCTGGCATTCTGGCATTTTGGCACTCTGGCACTCTGGCATCTCAAATGTGCGGCATCTGTGGCGTCTTCAACCTCTCCTCCGACCTCCCCGCGCCCGACGCGGGGCTGCTGCGCTCCATGGTCGGCGCCCTGCGCCACCGCGGCCCGGACGAGAACGGCGGCTACCACGACGCCGCCGTGGCCCTGGGCCACTCGCGCCTCTCCATCATCGACCTTCAGGGCGGCGCACAGCCCATGTCCAACGAGGACGGCTCCGTCTGGGTGGTGTTCAACGGCGAGATCTACAACTATGTCGAGCTGGCCGAGGAGCTGCGCGGGTTCGGGCACCGGTTCCGCACCCGCTCCGACACCGAGGTCATCGTCCACGCGTTCGAGCAGTGGGGTGAGGCCTGCCTCGAGCGCTTCAACGGCCAGTTCGCCATCGCCCTGTGGGATCGCCGCGCCCGCCGCCTGACCCTGGCCCGGGACCGGGTCGGCATCCGCCCGCTCTACTTCACCGAGGCGGGGGGCCGCCTGCTGTTCGCCTCCGAGATCAAGGCCCTGCTGCAGGACCCCGCCGTGCCGCGCGCCTTCGACCCGGTGGGCATGGCCCAGGTGTTCACCTTCTGGGCCCCGGTGGCCCCGCGCACCGTGCTGGCCGGGATCTCCCAGCTCCGCCCCGGCAGCGTCATGACCGTGGAGCCGGGCGCCGGCCCAACGCTCCGGACCTACTGGCGGCCCACCTTCGCGCCGGCCGGCCGCGGCGACCGCTTTACCTCTGCCGCCCTGGTGGCCGATCACGCCGCGCAGCTGCGAGATCGGCTGGAGCAGGCCACCCGCCTGCGCATGCTGCGCGCCGACGTCCCGGTGGGGGTATACCTCAGCGGCGGCATCGACTCCTCGGTCATCGGCGCGCTGGTGCGAAGGTTCCACCACGGCGACCTGCGCACCTTCTCGCTCCGGTTCGAGCACCAGGACTTCGACGAGGGCGACTTCCAGCGACAGATGGTCCGCCGCCTGGACACCGATCACGAGAGCGTCACCGTGGGCTATCGGCACATCGCCGAGGACTTCCCGGAGGTGGTCTGGTTCGCCGAGGCGCCCATACTGCGCGCCGCCCCGGCCCCGCTCTACCGCCTCTCCGGGCTGGTGCGCGATCAGGGGTACAAGGTGGTCCTCACCGGCGAGGGCGCTGATGAGTTCCTGGCCGGCTACGACATCTTTCGCGAGGCGAAGGTGCGGCGTTTCTGGGCCCGACGCCCCGACTCTCCGCTGCGTCCCATGCTGCTGGACCGGCTGTACCCGTGGCTCGCCCGCAGCCCTGCCCGGGTCAAGGCCCTGCAGCGGGCGTTCTTCGGCAAGGGGCTGAGCACGCCGGATGTCCCCCACTTCAGCCACATCCCGCGCTGGGACGCGGCGGCCTCGCTCATGAGGCTCTTCGCGCCCGACATGAAGGCCGCCCTGGGAGACGTGGACGTCGTCGCCGATCTGCTGGGCACTCTGCCCGAGGACGCCAGCGAGTGGTCACCCCTCGGCGTGGCCCAGTACCTGGAGATCACCACCCTGCTGTCGGGCTACCTGCTCTCGTCCCAGGGAGACCGCATGCTAATGGGCCACTCCGTGGAGGGCCGGTTCCCCTTCCTGGACCACGAGGTGATGGAGCTGGCCAACCGCATGCCCCCCGAGGTGAAGCTCCGGGCCCTGTCCGAGAAGCATGTGCTCAAGGAGGCAGCCCGTGACCTGGTCCCGGCCAGCATCCTGCAGCGCGACAAGCAACCCTACCGGGCCCCCGACGCGCAGAGCTTCGTCCAGCCCGACGCGCCGGCATACCTGGAGCGGGTGCTGTCCCCCGCCGCGGTGGAAGAGGCCGGCGTCTTCGCCCCCGCCGCCGCCGCCCGCCTGATGAAGAAGTGCCGGGCCGCCGCGGAGCGCACCCCGTCCAACGCGGACAACATGGCGGTGATCGGGCTGATCAGCACCCAGCTCGTTCACCACCAGCTCATCGCCGGGAACGGCCCGACGGCGGCCACGCCAGAGCGCCTGGACACGCTGGTGGAGATGAACGACTGAGCCCCCCCAGCCGCCGCGTCAGCGGCGCAACCTGTCCACGCTCTCCATGGTCAGCTCGTGGCGCTCGTCGCAGCCGCTCCACAGCTCGTGATGCACGGAACCGTGTCCGCCGCCCGGGCGCTGGGGCCCGTGCCACAGGCTCATGAGCACCCCGTGGTTCTTGGCCACCTCCACCGCCGGCAAGAAGTCGCTGTCCCCTGCCAGGAGGATCGCCTGGGTCACCTGGCTCGTGGCAGCGAGCCGCACCAGATCCACGCACAGCATGATGTCCACCTGCTTCTGGATGAAGATCGGGCGCCCGTCATGGTCCTGACCGCGGTAGGCGAGCTTGCCCAGGCGCACCTCGAAGCGCGGCAGCCGGCGCAGGGCGGCGAAGAAATGCTCGCTGGAGCGGACCCGGGCCAGCTCGTCCTCGGTGGGAGGGTTACTCTGGTGCGGCGGGCAATGGTAGTAGTACGAGCGCAGGATCTCGGAGTCCCCGGCCAGGTGTTGGGCGAGCAGGTGATAGTCGATCCTCGCCCTGCCGAACTCTCGCTCCAGCAGCTTGTTCAGGTAGGTGCCGTCGATGAAGATCGCAGCGCGGTGGATGTAAGGGCTCATGATGGCTCCAGTATCCTGGTTCCCGCTCTCCTGCTGGGCGAAACGCGGCGCTATGGCGGGGTGGCGACGCGAGCGTGGGGGGCGCCCCGGCTCAGCCGATGCGGTCCTTCAACCTCGGCCTCGGAGCGTGAGATCCAGATCCGCGCCCCAGGAGGCTCATCTCCATCCCCTTGGGTCCAGGCCCGAGGTGGGAGCTGACCACTTCGCCCCGGGTCCGAACGACCCGCGTTCCACCGGAGCTGCGCAAGGATAGATCCACCTGGGTGCCCACCGGCAAGGTGCGGCTCGCCCGAACGAAAAGGCGGCGCGAAGCGAGCCGGGTGGCACAGGACAAAAGCGTGTAATTCTGCTCAGCTGAGCGTACGCGGACCTGGACTGTCCCTTCGCTTTCTTGCGGTTCGGCCGAGGCCCTGGATCTATTTGGGAGAGCGCTGTGTTTCATCGACAATGCAGAAGTTTAGCTTGAGCGGAAAAGAAATCAACGGGCCCGCTCCCCCTTTTCTCACGCAGCTACGCCAGCTCCTCCTGGATCTTGCTGATGACGGCCGAGTAGGAGGTGTTGCGCACCAGGATGGCCATCTGCCCGGTGAAGCGCTGGACCAGGTCCTGGCGGTTGCGCTGCTTCGCGTCCTGCAGCGCGTGGTACACCGAGGTGAAGGCGCGCTCGCTGTTGATGAAATAAGCCATGCCGTTGAGCATCGTGCACAGCACCGCCCCGAGCACGGAGCGCGACGCCACGGTGAAGGGGAACAGCTTGCCCTCGGAGTTGGCCAGCTCCAGCGAGCACTCCCCCTGGGAGTCGGTCCCGGCCTCGCGGTTGCGGGTCTCCAGCCTGGCGCCCACCGAGAAGGAGCTGAGGCGGATGGATTTCAGCGAGGGGTACTCATCGGCGAACCTGTCCATCATGGCGTTGAACAGCGCGTCCACCACGCCCGCGCCGGTGCCGGTCAGGGCGATGCGCTCCCCCGAGTCTGACTGGACCGCCTCACAGGTGATGCTCGTCTGCTCCGTGGAGAGGTCCTCCTCAACCTTGATTCGTTCGACCTTCAGTTTGGTATATGACTCGCCAAGGATGGACTTGACGAGCTGGCGGATGTCGCTGTTCGGCTGTTCCGTGGTCATGATATCGTCCGTTTGATGGTGCAGGTCCTCGTCGTTGAACTCGTACTCCCGCTGACCGGGCCGCCCTCAATCCATGTGCGATAATAGCACCTGCTGACGCTGGAGGAACCGGCCCTCTCAAGGGGGCCCAGGCACGAGGATGGAGCCCCTAGATGACATCCCCCGCGGGCCAGAGGTCACCGTCCGCCTGAACCACCCGTTGACCCTGCCGGTGTACCTGAAGGTGCACAACTATGTCCACCACCCGCGGGAGGGCCCTCCCCTGGTGCTGCTGTCGGGTGGCAACGGGGCGCGCACCCTGTCCGAGACCCTTATCAGGTACACCCACAACAGCGCCCATGTGCTGCCCATGTTCGACGACGGAGGCTCGAGCCGGATCTTGCGGGAGCGGCTCGGCATGCCCCCGCCTGGGGATCTACGCAACCGGCTCATCTCCCTGTCGGACATGACCATGAGCGGCAACCCGGAGGTGAGTCGCCTGTTTCGGACCCGCCTGCCCGCCGACCGCGCCCACCGGGAGCTGCAGGAGATGCTCTATGAATTCCTCAGCGAAGATCACCCGCAGATGGCGCGCATCGAGCGGCCTTACCGGCGCATCATCATCAACCATCTGACGCGGTTCAACCGCCGCAAGCCAGAGGACTTCGACCTCCGCGGCGGCAGCATCGGCAACTTCGTCATCGCCGGCGCCTACCTGAGCGTGGGGGACCTGGAGGCGGTGATCTTCGAGTTCTCGGCCCTGGCGGCCGCTCGCGGCCAGGTGTACCCGGTCACGCGCGATGGGCACCTGCACCTGCAGGCCGATCTGGAAGACGGCAGCACCATGCTCGGACAGTCCCGCATCACCAACGAGGACCACGCGCCCATCCGTAAGCTGTCCATCGTGCGGGTCGACGACAGGGAGGCTCGTGTGGCCTGCCCGCGCCTCAACCCCGCCGCGCGGGCCGCCATCGGGCGCACCGCGCTCATCGGCTACTCCATGAGCAGCTTCTACACCAGCCTGATCTCCAACCTGCTGGTGGACGGCATGGGCCAGGCGATCCGCCTGGCCAAGCGCCCCAAGGTGCTGGTGGCCAACCTGATGCAGGACCACGAGACGCCGGGCATGACGGTCAGCCGCATGCTGGAGGAGATGCTCGCCGCCATGCGCCAATCGGACGACGAGCCCGGACAGATGCGCGACTACGTGCACTACGCGCTGGTGGGAGCCCACGGCGACAGCGATGCCGGCGGCCGCGTGCCCGTGGACCTGGCCAACATCCGCCGCCTGGGGGTTGAGCCCATCGAGCTGCCTTTGGAGGCCTCGCCCGGCAAGCATGATCCCGACCTGGTGGCCGCGGTGCTGCTCTCACTTTGTTGAAGCCGTATCCAGCACCGACTCATCGGCAGTGATATCGATGGGCAGGGTGTCGACCCCACCGATCGGGTCGATCTCGAGCGTCCCCTTCACCCGGAACGTGACCCCCGCCACCATCATGGATACCAGCGCCCTGCCGGCAGCTCCGTGGTTCAGCTCCAGGGTCGCAGGCAGCTCCGCCCGGCTGCCCGGCGCGATGACCTGCCGCTGCGTAAGGGACGCTTGCCCGGCCCGCCGCCCGTTGATGAACAGGGTGAACGCCCCTGCGCGGACCCCCACCGGGAAGGCGAGCGGGTTGCGCGCGCTCAGGGTCACGGCCAGCCGGGACGCGCGCAGCCCGAGGCCCCCGAGCGAGATCTTGCTCACCGCCACGTTGGGCCCCGAGAAGGACCCGCTGATGGCCACCTTCAGCGCGCGGGCCACCGAGATGCGGTCCCTGGAGCGGAGCTTCAGGTCCAGGGCCCCCAGCTTGCTCGAGGCCCGGAAGCTCACAACGCTCAGCAGGTCCATGGTCCCGTCCTTCACCCGGCGCGGGAAGTCGGCGGGCAGGTCGGCGTAGCGCACGGTGATGGGCGACTCGAGCACGAACTTGCTGCGCGCCGGCGCGTGCACCGGCCCCGGCAGCTGCCCCACCCCTAGCAGGTGCTTCGCCCCGAGCAGGGCCCGGAACCGGAGCCCGGAGAGGGTGGCGCCCACGCGGTTGGGGTTCTCCACCTCGCAGCGCACCATGGCGCGGAAGCTGTCGCCCTCGATGCGCACCACCTGGATCCCTAGCAGGCGGTGGACCCGAAACGCCACCAGCCGCTCCACGCAACCGCCGGTGGGCAGGAGCACCAGGGGAGCCAGGGCGAACACCAGGGCGAGGCCGCGCATGGGCTCCAGCGTAGCAGTACGATGCCGCTCCTGATAGCTTCGGCAGCTCGATACCACGCCAACGACCCCATTCATTTGCTTGACGGGAGCGTCTGACGCAGAGTAGAGGGCACGCGAGGGACTTTTGAGCAAGGATCCCAAAAAACCGAAAGCAAAACCCTTCAGGCGGCCTGCCAACATCCCGCCGCGGGTACGCAAAACCGGTCGGGAGACTATCCGCCCCGGATCGAGCCCATTTCCCTCCCACAGCGCCTCGGAGATGCTGGCCGATCTCACCATCCCGGACATGCAGATCGACCCGGAGAAGCTCCATCCCATGCGCGTTCCCACCTCGGATGATGACGAGGGTACGAGGGGCCTGGAGCAGCGGACCTTCATCGACGGCGGTATGCCCACCGTCGAGGGCTGGGACGTGGATTCGGAGGAGCCGCCACCAGAGGAGCCGGTACCAGAGGAGCCGGCACCAGAGGAGCCGGCACCAGAGGAGCCGCCTCAGGAGGAGCCGCCCCAGGAGGAGCCGCCCCAGGAGGAGCCGCCCCAGGAGGAGC
>CAZEFW010000042.1:47717-55724 GCA_964511535.1 uncultured Myxococcales bacterium
AGGAGCCGCCCCAGGAGGAGCCGCCCCAGGAGGAGCCGCCCCAGGAGGAGCCGCCCCAGGAGGAGCCGCCGCCGCCGCCCTACGACGCCCTGTTCGAGCCCGAGGAGGACAGCGAGACTCGACCGACCCAGGACTACCCCGTGCTGTTGGAGAAGGTTCGAGAGTCCACCGGGCCCCAGGAGGGTCGCGCTAACCCCAAGGCTCCTGACGGCCGGGTGATGGTGCTCACGGCCGAGATGAAGAAGGTGGACCTCTCCCTCACCGAGGAGGATCTGCCCGACGATCACATGACCACCGCCGACATGCTCGAGGCCATGGAGGACCTCGACGAGGTGGAGGAGCTCGACCTGGACGAGGTGGAGGAGATCGCAGATGACGGGCCGGCCCGGGAGAGCTTCGCCGCCGAGGAGCGCACCGAGGAGGACCCGCCAAATGATGAGCCGCCGGAGATCCCCGAAGACGCCGGCGAAGATGACCCGACCCCGGCCCTCCTGGACCCGGACGAGGGCCCCGAGACCAACGAGCGGCCCGCCCTGGCCAGCCGTCGCGCAGAGGTAGTCCTGCGGGGGACGGTGTCCAGGTCCCCCCGGCAGGAGGAGCCCACGGACGAGGCCGTGACCAACGAGCACCCCGACAAGCGGGTGGAGGTGGTCCGCGGCAGGCCCACCGCAGGGGCGCCTCCAGTGCCTCAGGCGCCTCTGGAGGAGGAGGTGACCAACGAGCGGCACCGGGTGAAGGAGCAGGAGGAGCCGCCTGCCGCTGCCGCCGTGGCCGACGACGAGCCCACCCCCGCCAGGATCGACCCGGCCGAAGAGGCCGTGACCGGAGAGCGGCCGCTGGTGGTGGAGCCGAAGGAGCGCCTCAAGAAGGTGCGCTCCGAGCCGACCATGGCATGGAGGCCGCAGATGCCTCAGCCGCCCGCCCCGGCCGCCATGCAGCAGCCGCCGTCGCCCGACGTGGATGAGCTGGACCTGCCGGACGATGAGCAGACCCGCGAGTACGAGAGCCCCTGGGCAAGCCGGGAGGAGCGCGGGATGGTGTCCGATGCAGAGGCGGAGGAACGCACCAACCGGGTGCCCAGGTTCGAAGCCGAGCGGAGGACACCGTCAGGGGTCACGCCGCCGCTGCTGGACGCGCACAGCAACCTGCAGGTGCTCAAGGTCGATTCGGTCAAGCCGGACTCCCGCCTCGTGCTGCTCACCGCGCCGGGCAGCACCGCGGCGGAGCAGTACCGGGTGCTGGCGCTCAAGCTGAAGGAGAACGTCAACGTCAGGGTGATCGGCGTCATGGGCCCCAACGCGGAGGTGGAGCCCGAGGTGGTGGGCGCGAACCTGGCGCTGGCCCTGTCCGAGGGGAGCCGCTCCAAGGTCTGCCTGGTTGACGGGAACCTGCGCAAGAGCCCGATCTACCGCCTGTTCGGCCTCCAGGCCACGGTCTCCCTGGGCAAGCAGCTGCGCGAGCGCGAGCAGGGGCGCGGCCTCGACCGGCCCTGGCGGGTGCTCAGCGTGGGCCCTTCCATGCACCTGCTCCCCTGCAGGGGCACCGATCCAAACCCGGCCGAGCTGCTCAATAGCGAGGCGGTGTGGGACCTGATGGAGGAGCTGCGGCGTGAGTTCGACTACCTCGTCATTACCACCCCGCCCCTGCTGGAGGCCGCTGACGGCGTCATCCTGCAGGAGCACTCCGACGGGGTGATCCTGGCCGCCAAGGCCGGCGTGACCCGCCAGGACTCGGTGCGCACCTGCATCCAGAATCTGGGCGAGGGCAAGGTGCTCGGCTCGGTGCTGGTGAACGTGAAGAAGCTTCCGGCGGTGAAGTAGCGTCGCTGCGGGCCGGCGCTAGAAGCCGGGGAAGGCGAGGAACGCAGCGTCCAGCTTGTTGGACTGCAGCCGGTCGTCCTTGCCGCAATGGACCCGCTCGTAGAGGGCCACCAGGCGGAGGATCTTCTTGCCGTAGCGACGGGACTCGGAGAACGGGATCTCCTCGACGAACTCGTCCAGATCAGCGCCGCCGCCCCGCCGTCGCAGCCACTTGGCCACGTTGTGCGGCCCGCCGTTGTACGCGGCGGCCACCAGCGGCAGCTGCTCCTTGAACTTGTCCAGCACGGCGCGCAGGTACCAGCCCGCCATGCGCAGGTTCAGCTCCGGGGAGTAGAGCTGCTGGTGGTAGAAGCCCGGCACGTCCATGGCGCGTTGCAGCCGCCGGCCCGTGCTCGGCATGATCTGCATCAGGCCGGTGGCGCCCACCCGCGACACGGCGTCCGGGCGGTAGGTGCTCTCGGTGCGCATGATGGCCCAGAGCAGGTTCGGGTCCAGGCGGTGGGCCCTGGCCGTGGCCCGCACCAGCGGCTCGTAGGCCCGGGGGTAGAGCTGCAGGATGGTCCGGCGCTTGCCCTGGGTGCGCAGCTTCCAGCTGTAGTAGAAGATCTGCGCCTCTGCCAGCAGGTCGGCCAGGCGGGGGCGCAGCTCGTCGCGTTTCCTGTAGATCTTGCGCGTCTGCTTGTCCCAGCGACGCCGAGGGGCCGGGCCGCCTGCGTGGACCCGCTCCACCTCTTCGCGCGGGTGCCAGTGGCGCCCCTTGCCGCGGGACTCGGCCATGCCGAACGCCAGGGTGGCCAGGGTCATCTCGCGGCGCGCCTCCCGCTTCATCCCCATCATCCAGAGGGTCTCTGCCCGGCGCAGCGACGGGAACAGGTCGCCGTGGTCCTTGACCAGGCTGGACAACATGGCGGGGACCTTCGAGGGCGGCGGCGGCCCCTCGGGCGCGGTGTTGGGCTGGCACTTGCCTCCCGGCTCGAGCACGCCCTCGACGCCCAGCTCGGACAGGCGGCTCCTGGCCAGGGTGCCGTAGTAGCTGCGCAGGTGGTTCTCGCGAACCTCGTTGTACAGCGCGATGGCGCGGTCCTTGCGGCCGGCGCGCTGGTGAGCCCTGGCTTGCCAGTAGAGCGCCACGGCCCGCAGCGAGCGGCTGCGCTTCTTGGTCCACGGCTCGAGCTCCTTGATCGCCCGCTCGAGGTCGCCCGACCGATAGGCCAGCCAGGCCCGGGTGCGGCGCAGCTTGATCGGTCGCTCCTTGGCCAGCGGGCCGTCCAGCAGCTTCAGCGCGGCGGCGTACTCGCCGTGGCGGACCAGCACCCGGAAGGCGCGGCGGACGTCGGCCAGGCGCTTGCGGTGCACCCTGCCCTTGCGGTCCAGGGCGTCCTTCATCAGCCCCTCCGCGGCCTGGCGAGCCTGGCCCACCCCTGCCATGGCGTCCGCCTCGACCCAGCGCAGCTGCTGCAGCCGCCCGGGGGAGTCTGTCTTGGGGATCAGCGCCTGCGCGATGGGCAGGGCCTTGTCCGGCCGGTCCCACTTCATGTATGCCCGCACCAGCTCCCGGTCGATCTCGTACACCTTGCTGCGAGAGCGCTCGTGGCGCTCGCGAAGCTGCATCAGCTCCGCCTCGGCCATGGTCAGGATCTTGGCCCGGCGCAGGCGCTTGGCCCGATCCAGCTCGCCTGGCCAGGCGATGCGCTCCACCTTGACGCCCGCGTCACGGATGCCCTGCAGCTGACGACTCGCCGCGGCCGCCGCAGGCGTGGCGGGGTTCTCCAGCCAGATGGTCTGCAGCATCGCCGCGGCCTCTTTCGGACGGCGGGACTGGGTCAAGGAGCGAGCCATGCGCAGCTGGATGGCGAGCCGCTGCGGGTGCTCGGGGTAGAGCTTCAGGATCCCCTGGTACAGCGTGACCGCGAAGCGATGGTCGCCGAAGGCAGCGATGGCCTCGGCTCGCTTGAGCCGGGCGCGGTCCACCCAGCGGCTGCCGCGCCACCGCTCGGCCCTGCGGAAGCTCCGGGCCGCTGCCCTGGGCTCGCCGGCGGCCAGGCGGGCCTCGCCCATCATGAAGTGCGCGAGGTCGCCCAGGTGCTTGAGGGCCCTGGCCCGATGCAGCCCGTCCAGCAGCTTGATCGCCTCCAGGGGAGCGCCACCCTCGTCGAGCAAGATCCGGGCGCGCAGCATCCGGGCCAGGGGATCATCCGGCGCGGCTGGCAACAGCTCGAGCGCGCGGGCGCTGACACCCTGCGCGTGGGCCTGCACGGCCTCTTCGAGCCCGTCCGCCCGGACATTCCCGGCGGAGAAGGTGGTGAACATGATGGTGAACAAGAAAAGCTGCGCCCGACCCATGATCATAGTGTGACGCACCGGACGCACTGTTGGAAATTTCTTGTCGCCATTCACGCTATTAATAACGCGAGAGGAGGACGTTTTGTTCTGCGCGGCAGTCCAGGGTGGTGGTCAGGGCTACGGAGTGGAGAGCTCGGCCACCGGCACCACGGGCGCCTTCCAGTCGCTGGGGCTGCCGGTCTTGCCGCCCGCCACCAGCATCCGCCCCGACTTGAGCAGCGTCACGGTGTGATCGAAACGCCCGTGCTTGAGCGAGGGACCGGTCTTCCAGTAGTTCCCCTTGGGGTCGAAGATCACCACCTTCTTTTCGTCAGCGAAGCTGCCGCCGATCACCACGATCTTGCCGTCGTTCAGCTTCACCATGGCGTGGTGGCTCGGGGGCTTTCCCTGGTGATTGATCTTGGACGCCTGGTCCTTGGTCGGGTCGTACAGCTCATCGCCGCTTGGCGTGCACTGGAAGCCGCAGTACCCGCCCACCAGCATCACCTTACCGCTGTCGAGCAGGGCGGCCGTGTGTCCGGCCCGCTTGTCCCCCATCTTCGCCTTGCTCAACGAGAGGGTGCCGTTATTTGCGTCGTACACCTCGAAGCTGTCGAGCTGGGTGTACTTCGTGCGGTCAGTGCCGGAGCCGCCGTAGCCCCCGGCGATGAGCACCTTGCCGTTGTTCATCAGGGTCATGGTGTGAGCCGACCTGCGCTTCTTGAGGCTGGTCGCCGGGGTGAGCCAGCTGTTGGACTTCGGCTCGAAGATCACCATGGTGTCCAGGGTGGTGGCGTTGCTGTAGCCGCCGGAGACCAGCACGTTGCCGTTGGGGAGCCGCACTGCCGCCAGGCCGCTGCGCTTGGTGGGCATGTCCGGGGTCTTGCTCCACTTTTTGGTGGACGGGTTGAAGATCTCAGCCGACGCCAGGGGCTTGTAGCTGGAGCCGTCCCGCCCGCCGATCACCATCACCCGGCCGTCCTTGAGCAGGAGGCTGTGGTGAAAGCCCCGGGGCTGGTTCATGTCGGCGACCGCGTTGAACTTTCCCTGGGTCGGGTTGTAGATCCACGCCTTGGCGCTGCCCTTGGCCCCCGTCTCGTAGATCAGCCCGCCGGCCAGGAGCACCCGGCCGTCCTTGAGCAGGGTGGCGCTGTGGGCCCCGGCCCCGGTCCACTTGGCCGGGAGGTCCTTCCACCCCTTGAACCCGGGGTTCGGCGGGCCGCTGTCCGGCTTTGGCTTCTTTCCGTCCGGCTTCGCCGCCTTGCCGTCCAGCTTCGCCCCCTTGCCGTCCGGCTTCGCCACCCCCTGGTCCTGTCCATTGGCTGCCGCGCCGTCGTCGGAGCAGGCCGCCGCCAGCAGGGCGGCCAGCGCGAGGGCAGCGGCGAAAGTGCTGGTTCGTTTCATCTCCCTGGACTCTCCTCTGTTCACCTGGGCGAAGGCTATCATACCTCTACAAGCGGCAATGTGGCAGACTGTGCCCATGAGCGGACCATCCAAAGAGCTTGTCGCGTTGACCCACACCGTCGCCGGAGCCGGGTGAGCGTCCAAGCTGGGGCCAGGGGACCTGGCCCGCGCGCTCTGCGGCCTCGAGCTGCCCCATGATCCCAGGCTCCTGGTGGGCCTGGAGTTCGGCGATGACGCCGGCGTCTACCGCATATCGGACGACCTGGCGCTGGTGCAGACGGTGGACTTCTTCACCCCCATCGTCGACGACCCGTTCACCTTTGGCCAGATAGCAGCGGCCAACGCGCTGTCCGATGTATGGGCCATGGGCGGCACCCCGCTCACCGCGCTGAACCTGGTGGCGTTCCCCATCAAGAAGCTCCCGGTGGAGGTGTTGCGGGATATCCTCCGCGGCGGCCTGGACAAGATGACCGAGGCGGGGGTCACGTTGGCGGGCGGGCACAGCATCGACGACAAGGAGATCAAGTACGGCCTCGCGGTCACGGGCACGGTCCACCCGGACGCCATCACGCCCAACCGCGGCGCGGCCGTGGGAGATTCGCTGGTGCTGACCAAGCCCCTGGGGACCGGGGTGGTGAACACCGCGCAGAAGCGGGGCAAGGCAGACGCCGAGACCGTGAACCAGGCTGTGGCCGCCATGGCCACCCTCAACGGCGCGGCCGCGCGGGTGCTGCAGGAGTCCCCTGCCACGGTGCACGCGTGCACCGACATCACCGGCTTCGGGCTGGTGGGACACTGCCTCGAGATGGTGGAGAACGCGGACGTGGGACTGGAGATCCGCCTGCAGGATGTACCCCTGCTGCCGGGCGCCCTGGCTTACGCCGAGGCCGGGCTGAAGCCTGGCGGGTTGAAGCGCAACCGCGAATACCGCGCCCCGCTCACCGACATCGCGCCGAAAATGCCCGAGGCGCTGGTGGAGCTGATGTTCGATCCCCAGACCTCGGGGGGATTGCTGGCGGCGGTACCCCGGGGGCAGGCGGACGGTCTGCTTGCGGCCCTGGCCGAGGCTGGCCAGCCGTCCGCGGTCATCGGAGAGGTCACGCAGGACAACCCCGGCCGGGCCCGGCTCTGCTGACGCCACCCCCGTAGGCTCTAAGGTGTGAAGAGTTCGCGGCCAGGTGACCGCCAGGTTGGGAGCTGGTTCTGCTCTACCAAATAATGGTGGCCACGATGGCCCACACGCCCATACCGATGGCCACCAGGCCGAGCTTGCCCTGCCAGGGGGCCAGCTTGGTCACCAGCATGTCCATTTTCTCTACCGCCTGGGGCTGCTTGATGAAGGTCTTGAGCACGCCCACCCCGAGCAGGAGCCCGAGCGAGAGCTGAAGCAGCGCCGTGGCGAGATATGTGATCCACAGGATCGGCCAGGAGCCAAGCATCCCGAGACTCAGGATCATATGGATCACTCCCCAGACGCCCCAGAGAGCCGAGACGGCGCCGATCCACCCCTGGTACGGGGCGAGCTTGGCGATGAGCTCCTTGGCCTCAGGTTTCTTCGCTATGATCAAATTGGCAGCCCCAAGCACCCCCAACAGCGCCATCCAGATGCCAGAAACGAATCCCATATTTTGTCCTCCTGAAAAGGGCCCGATCCGCCTCTCGCGCCAGATCAGGACTGAACCGTTCCGGGTTTTCCGAAGGCTCCATAAGTTGAGAGGATGGAGTCATGGGAAGACGAAGCAGGTACTCAGCAGAGGTCAAGGAGCGGGCAGTGCGGCTGGTCTGGGAGCAGACCGAGGCCCACGAGTCGGAGTGGGCGGCCATCTGCTCCATTTCCAAGAAGATTGGGTGCACGGCAGAGACGCTGCGCAAGTGGGTGCGTCAGGCCGAGCGTGACGCGGGCAAGCGGGCTGGGCTCAAAACGGACGAACGCCTACGGCTCAAGGAGTTGGAGCGGGAGAATCGCGAGCTGAAGCGCACCAACGAGATTCTGCGCAAGGCAGCGGCTTTTTTCGCACAGGCGGAGCTCGACCGCCGACAGAAGTGATGGTGCGTTTTATCGATGAGCATCGGGCTGACTACGGGGTCGAGCCAATCTGCGCGGCGCTGCCGATTGCCCCGTCGACCTACTACGAGCACCGTGCTCGCCAGCGGGACCCTGAGAGGCGGCCTGAGCGGGCCAAGCGCGACGAGAAGCTGCTGGTGCGTATCCAGCGCGTCTGGGACGAAAACAAGCAAGTCTACGGCGCGAAGAAGGTCTGGCGCCAGCTGCGCCGAGAGGGCATCGAGGTGGCCCGGTGCACCGTCGAGCGCCTGATGAAGCAGCTGGGCCTGCGAGGCGCGGTCCGGGGTAAGAAGGTCAAGACCACCTGGCCGGACAAGACAGCGGCCCGCCCGGACGACCTGGTGCAGCGCGACTTTTCAGCCAAGGCCCCCAACCAGCTCTGGGTGGCGGACCTGA
>CAZEFW010000043.1:0-55577 GCA_964511535.1 uncultured Myxococcales bacterium
CTCTCGAGGGTGTTTTCGAGGTCCATATCTTGCCTGTTTTGTTATTTGTTTCGGAGGGTTAAGTGTATCAGAGTGGCCGAAAAATGCAAGCTATTCTGGGCGATAAAGGCAGCAAAACCCACTGCTTTTGGCCACTTGTGGAACGCAGGTTTCGGCCCGGAGGCCGGGCGGCTCAGTCGAAGGGTGGCGGGTCGGGGGGCAGGTCCTGGAGCCTGATGGGCTTGCCGGCGAATGCCTGGTTCAGAGCACGCCGAACGTCGCTGCCAGCTGGCAGCTTCAGCTTGAACTCCCGCGCGTATTCGCAGCGCTCACTTTCCTGAGCCAGCTGTAGCTTCGGCTTGAACCGCAGGGTGGCCTGGTCCGGAATGGTTGCGGGCCGTACATTGGCGTCCCGCTCCGTGACCAGCGCCGCGTGCAGCACGCAGCGGCCGGGCTTCGTGAAGCGCAGCTTGCCACGCCCGGCTTCACGCTGGGGACAGCTCGCTGCCAGGGCCTCCACCAGCCGCGCCACCAGCGCTTCGCGCACGCGGGTCTCGGCGTGGTGAGCCGAGGCCCGATCCGAGGCCACGCGAGACGCGTGGGCCAGGTCCTCCTGGTGCGCCGCCCGCCGCTTGGCCTCGGCCGCCTCGTACTTCTTCATCGCCTTGCGCCACCTGCGCAGCTCCTTGCGTGTGGGGCCGCGGCCGCGCATCTTGACCAGCCCCATGGTGAAGCCCTGCACCACGCCCCGCACCGCCTTGTGGGGCGCGGCCACGCCCGTGGGGCGCTCGGGCGCCTTGCCCGGCACGAACCGCGGCAGCTCGGCCAACTTCAACTCGGGCAACGGCGGCAGCAGCGCCGCGACGCTTTTTGGGTTCCAGGGCTGCAGGTCGAGGCTGTATCGGTGCCCCCGGAAGATGACCGGGAGCTCCACCGCGACGCTGACCGCCGGACCCAGGTCCCTGACGTCCAGCTCCAGCCTCACCACCTTGCGCACACCCTCGCCCGGCACCTTGCCCGCCGCGGCAGCCTCGAGCTCCTCGTCGGTCAACGGCGACAAGCGCAGGCGCATGTCGGTCTTCGCCACCAGCGCGTCGGAAAAGCGCCGCGAGTGCGCCTCGTACCACTGGTAGAACGGCTGCGCCTTGCACGCTTCGACGAGCTTGCCCTGCTCAAGCAGCCGCACCTGGGGATGGCCGCAGCCGGCGGCGAGGAGGGCGAGGAGCAGTGCGGATCTTGCAACGCCTACCATCAGGGCCCCTTCTTGCGCACGATGACGCCGTGGTCACCCACGGCGTAGACATCGCCGTTGGGCAGCGCGAAGACGCTGTTGAGATAGCTCGACACGTTCTTCTGCTTGGTCCAAGTCTTGCCATCATAGTGGGCGGTAGAGCTGCCCACTGCGTAGATATTCTTGGCGCTGGAGCCATGGATGCCTCGCGCCCCAGATCCATAATTGGTCCCAATGGCCACTTTGCTCCAACTGCTCCCGTCGTAGTGCAGGTCCTGGAACTGGCCGCTGACCCATATGTCACTCGGCCCGGATCCCCAGATCGCGTGCCACCCGGCCGAGCTGGTGGTTTGGTGCGCCATTTTCCAGTTCAGCCCGTCCCACCGGGCGATATATGAGCCGCTCACGGCGTAGATGTTGGCCGGGCCTGTACCCCAGACATCGAACCAGTACTTCACGTTGCCGATCATCGGCTGCGATGACCAGCTGCCCCAGGCGTAGTGGAACGCGGTGGCGGTGTGAGCTACAGCGACCCTGGTGCCGGTGCCCTGGCCCCAGAGGGCAGAGATGTATGGCTTATTGGAGTTGAGCGTCTCGGCATTCCAGCCGGTCCCGGTATAGCGATAGGCCTTGCTGGAATCGCCGGCCACGAGGAAGTTCTTCGCGCTGGTCCCCCAGATCGTGCCCAGCTCGGAGCCCATGGGCGGCGGCAGCTGGGTGGCCTTGGTCCCGTCATGCCTGATGACTGTCCCCCCTCCCCCGACGATGAAGATGTCGGTGTTGGACGCGGCCCAGATGTCGTTCAGTTTCTGGTCAGTGATGGAGTAGAGCACCTTGAACGGCTTCCAGCCGCTGCCCGTGTTGCGCAAGATCGGGCCCACCGAGCCAGCCGCTCCCGGTCCCACCACGAAGAGGTCGCTGGCCGAGGTGCCATGGATGCTCATCAGGCCCTGGTTGGTGGGCAGCTTTTCCACGGTCCAGGTCTTGTTGCTGTACTTGAGCATATTGCCGCCCATGTCCGTGACATAGACTGGCCCGGTGGCGCTGCCCCACACGCTGATGAAGTCTCCGGCCACCGGCACGGTCTCCTTGCTCCAAGCCGTCCCGTTGTACCGCGCGATGACCCCCGCGTTGCCCACGGCGTAGATCTCCGAAGGGCCACGGCCCCAGATGGCGTTGAACCGTGAGCCCATGCCGTACACCTCGCCGGCCCAGTTGGAACCGTCGAAGCTGAGCACCCGCCCCTGATCGCAGGCGAGGTAGATCTTGCTGGGGCCGGTGCCCCAGATGCCATTGCCGGGGTGGGGCGAGGTCTTGAGCTGCTTCCAGCCGCTGCCCGCGTTGTGCAGCACCACCCCGGAGGCCCCGGCGACCATCACGTTGCTCTTGCTGGTGCCCCAGATGTCGTTCAGGAGCTCCGTGGTGGTGGAGGGCTGTGTGGTCCACTTGCCCCCGTCGTAGTGGCGGATGACCCCCTTATGGCCCACCAGGTAGACATCGCTGGCCGAGGATCCCCACAGGTCCTTGAAGTATGCGGTGGTCGTCCCCGTGGTCAGCTTGGACAGGGATTTGCCGTCCCAGCGCCAGGGCACGCTGGAGTCGATGAAGTAGATGTTGTTCGGTCCACCAGCCCACACCCGATGAGGACGGAAGTTCCCGTGGGGCAGCGGGTTGACCCAGCACCAGTTGTCCACGCTGCACAGACCCTTGACCCCGGGCGGCGGGCCGCCTTCGGTGGGCGGCCCCTGGTCCGCCGGCTGGCCCTGGTCCGGCGGCGGGCCCTGATCCGGCGGCGGGCCCTGATCCGGCGGCGGGCCCTGGTCCGGAGGCGGGGGCTGCTTCGTATCCGGCGAGACCTTCTGGTCCGCGGCCGTGGCCTTGTCCGGTTTGGCAGCCTGGTCCGGGGACGCGCCCTTGTCCCAACCGCCCAGGTCGACCACGGCCAGGTCCATCGCCGCGTCCGGCGCCGCGAGGTCTGGGCCCTGGTCTGCGAGGTCCACCGCGGCGCTGTCCGCGGCCCCCCGGTCAGGCCCCATGTCCTGAACCGCCCGGTCCCCACCCTTATCAGCGACGACGGCATCGCCAGCACTCCCGTCGCCGCCGTAGGTCGCCTTGCCACCACACCCGATGGCGATCAGCGCAATCGAAAAAATGAACGTGACGCTAATGAAACCTGACTTCACCGCAGGTGCTCCCGGCTCGGGTCCATAAATGTGGAAGGGAATTTCCACCCCTGCGGTGTATTAAACGCCATTCACCGCCGGAGCGGCAAGGCCGTCGCGCCCGAGGCCCCCTTACCCGACCCCCGCGAACCGCACCCCTGACAGCGCGGCCATCTCCTGCTTGAAGGTGGTCAGGTCGTCCGGGTTGAAGCCGGACAGGTGGTGGTGGCCGCAAGCCCGGGCCATCACCTGCATCAGCTCCACGCTGGCCTCGAAGAAGTTGGCCAGCAGCCGGGCCGACTTGTCCACCACCAGGCGTGAGGTGAGGTGCGGCTTCTGGCTGGCGATGCCCACCGGGCAGTTGTTGGTGTGGCAGGCCCGCATGGCGATGCAGCCGATGGCCTGCATGGCCGCGTTGGACACCGCGATGGCGTCGGCCCCCAGGGCCAGCGCCTTGACGAAGTCGGCCGGCGTGCGCAGCCCGCCGGTGATCACCAGGGTCACGTCGCCGCGCTGGCAGCTGTCCAGGTGTCGCCGCGCCCGGGCCAGCGCCGGGATGGTGGGCACCGAGATGTTGTCCCGGAAGATGACCGGCGCCGCGCCGGTGCCGCCGCCCCGGCCGTCGAGGATGATGTAGTCCACCCCCACCTCCAGCGCGGCGTCGATGTCCTGCTCGATGTGCTGGGCCGACAGCTTGTAGCCCACCGGGATGCCGCCGGTGCGCTCCTTGACTTCGTCGGCGAACGCCCTGATCTGCGCCGGCTCGGTCCAGTCCGGGAACCGCGGCGGCGAGATGGCGTCCGTGCCCGGCTCCAGCTCGCGCACCCGGGCGATCTTGCCCTGCACCTTGGCCCCGGGCAGGTGGCCGCCGGTGCCGGTCTTGGCCCCCTGGCCGCCCTTGAAGTGGAACGCCTGAACGCGGTCGAGCTTGTCCCAGGAGAAGCCGAACCGCGCCGATGCCAGCTCGTAGAAGTAGCGGCTGTTCTCCGCCTGCTCCTCGGGCAGCATGCCCCCCTCGCCCGAGCAGATGCCGGTGCCCGCCAGCTCGGCGCCGCGGGCAAGGGCCACCTTGGCCGGCTCCGACAGCGCCCCGAAGGACATGTCCGAGACGAACAGCGGGATCTCCAGCTGCAGCGGCTTTTTGGCGTTGGGCCCGATGGTGACGTCCGTGCCCACCGCCTGGTCGTCCAGCAGCGGGGCGCGGTGCAGCTGGGCCGTCAGCAGCTGCAGGTCGCCCCATCGCGGCAGCTCTGCCGCGGGCACGCCCATGGCGTCCACCTTGCCGTGGTGGCCGGTCTTGCTCAGCCCGTCCCGGGCATACTGCTGGATCAGGGCGTTGTGCGGCTCCTCGGCGGTGCCGTGGGAGGTGTCCGCGTACAGCCCGAGGTATTCATCCCGGTTGAACGGCTGCGGGTGCTCCGCTGCCCAGGCGGCGATCTCGTCGGCGTCCACCATCACCCGGTCCAGCTCCACCCGGCAGGAGAACCGCGGCAGCGCCTCCTCGTTTTCGTACTCCGAGACGCCGCCCTCCAGCCGGTAGTCCCAGAAGTGCAGCCCGCAGATCAGGTTGGCACCCTCGACGAATCCGTCGGACATCAGCGCCCCGCGGTGCTCGCACCTGCCGTAGAACACGGCCACCTGCTCGTCAAACCGGACCACCACCAGGTCCACCTCTCCCACCAGGGCGTAGGCCGGCTCCCGGTCCTTCAGCTCGCTGAACTTCGCTACCTGGATCTCGCTCATGATGTCATCGCTCTCTTGATGGCCCCCTGGGCGCCACGGGCACGAAGGAGTGCTCCAGCGCGTGGGCGTGGATGTCTCGCACCGTGTCCAGGCCGAGCTCGTCGGCGAACAGCGCGCTCTCGCGGTTGTGATCGGTGTTGCTCACGGTGGTGTTGTCGGTGCACAGGGCCACCGGGATGCCCCGCTCGAGGAAGGTGAACAGCGGGTGGCGCCCGTCCCGCCTGACGGCGCCGGTCTGGTAGTTGGAGGTGGGCGCGCACTCCACCAGGATCTTGTCCCGCGCCAGCCGGGCCATCAGCGCCTCGTCGTCCAGGGCGGAGCAGGCGTGCCCCACCCGGGTGCAGCCCAGCTCGTCGAGCGCCTCCCACACGTTGCGCGGGCTGCCGTCCTCGCCGGCGTGGGCCGTCAGCCCGAGGCCGCCGGCGCGGGCGATGGCGTACGCCTTGTTGAACAGCCGCGGCGGGTTGCCCCGCTCCATGCCCGCGATGTCGAAGCCCACCACGCCTGTGCGATCGTGCAGGTGCTGGGCGTCACCCACCGCGGCCCGGGCCAGGATCTTGGCCACGTGGGGGCCGTGCTGCCGCATGGCGATGACGATGAGGCCCACCTTCATGTCGTATTCTTCGGCGGCGCGGTTCAGGCCGGCGAGCACGCTGCGGATGGCCTGGCGGATTGTGAGCCCGGCGTAGGTGTGGATGATGGGCGAGTAACGCAGCTCGAAGGTCTTGACCCCTGCCAAGGCCGCTTGCCCGGCCACCTCCTCGCTCACCTGGGCCAGGTTCTCGTAGAACTGGGTGATCCACATCGGGTAGTGGAACTTGTCCAGGTACGCCAGCAGCGAGCCCTCCTCCTCGGGCTGGAGCATGAGCAGCCGCTTCATCTCGTCCAGGGTGTCCACAGGGTTCAGCCCGTGACGCTTCATGATGCGCCAGGTCACCTGGGGCGGAATGGAGCCGTCCAGGTGCTGGTGCAGCTCCACCTTCGGGATCTGCTTGATCGACTCGAGGATCTCCATGGGAGGTACTTTAGCGCGTCCCGCGGGAGCTTGCCTGAGGTACATTACCGGGAATGTCCCGCGGCCTCCCACCCTCCATCCGGCAGGGCCTCCACCGACGGAGGCCACCGCTTTGAGCAGGTCTGGTAGAGATCGCCTGCGCCCGGGCGAGATGGTGGACCACTTCAAGGTCCTCAGGCTGGCAGGCAAGGGCGGCATGGGCGAGGTCTACCTGGCCCGGGACAGCCGGCTGGGGCGCAAGGTGGCCCTCAAGGTGATCCACCCCGACGTGCTCACCAACGAGGAGGTCCGGCAGCGCTTCATCAGCGAGGCGCGCATCACCGCCCGCTTCAGCCACCCCAACATCGTCACGGTGCACCATGTGGGCACCCACGACGGCAGCTCCTACCTGGCCATGGAGTACCTGGACGGCCAGCCCCTGAATCTGCGCCTGAGCTCCCATCGCCCGGGCCTCAAGGAGGCGCTGCGCATCGCCCACGCCATCGCCGACGCGCTGACCGAGGCGCATCGCCACGGGGTGCTGCATCGTGACCTGAAGCCGGCCAACATCCTGCTGGCCACCGACGGGCGGCTCAGGGTGCTCGACTTCGGCCTGGCCAAGCAGGAGGTGGGGGAGCTGGCAGACTCGCAGGTCGACACCCTGGACCTGGAGGGGTCGGTCACCCTCCCCGACGGCGTCGACGGCAAGGGCAAGGGCCCGCGCGGATCGCCGCACTACATGGCCCCGGAGCAGTGGCAGGAGCGCGACTGCAGCGGCGCGGTGGACATCTGGGCCCTGGGCCTGATCCTCCACCAGCTGATCACGGGCCACCACCCCAACGAGGGGCTCAGCATCTACCAGCTGTGCGTCAACGCCGCCGACCCGACGCCCTTCCCATCCATCGCCAAGGCCAGCCCGGATCTGCCCCTGGCGGTGGTGGAGCTGGTGGACGCGTGCCTGAACAAGGACCCGGACCAGCGGCCGCCGGCGCGCAAGGTGGCCCGCGGGCTCGCCCGGGCGCTGCAGGACGACCGCACCGGCGAGGGTCGCTACCATAACCCGTTCCGCGGCCTGCTTCCCTTCGACGAGCAGCACGCCCACCAGTTCTACGGCCGGGAGGCGGAGATCGACGCGGTGATGGAGCGGCTGCGCGTGGAGCCGGTGCTCCCGGTGGTGGGGCCGTCCGGGGCCGGCAAGAGCTCCTTCATCCAGGCCGGCGTGATCCCTCGCTTGCGTGAGCAGGGCCACTGGGAGGTCATCCGGCTGCGCCCGGGCAACGAGCCGTTTCTGAACCTCGCCCTGCGCCTCACTGCGGGCGACTCCCAGCTGGAGGCGGGCCCCGAGCTGCGCGAGGCGGCCGGCCGCCTGGCGCAGGAGCTCCAGGAGGAGCCGGGGCGGCTGGCGCTCAGGCTGCTGGATCGGGCGGAGCAGACCCGGGGGCATGTGCTGCTCTTCGTGGACCAGCTGGAGGAGCTGTACACCCTGGACAGCGGGGGCGAGGCTGGCGCCAGGCGGCGCTTCATGCGCGCGCTGTGCACCGCGGCCGACGACGCGGAGGGCCCGGTGCGGGTCATCTTCACCCTGCGCGACGACTTCCTCGGGCGCGTGGCCGAGGGGCGGGAGGCCCGCGAGGCGCTGGCGCGGGTGACCGTGCTGCGCACCCCTGACGCGCCGGCCATGGAGGAGATCCTGCGGCGCCCCGTGGAGGCGGCGGGGTACCACTACGAGGATCCGCGCCTGGCGCAGGAGATGGTGGCGGAGGTGCAGGATGAGCGCGCCGCCCTGCCGATGCTGCAGTTCGCGGGCCACCAGCTGTGGGCCCGACGAGATCAGGAGCGGCTGGTGCTCACCCGGGAGGCGTACGCTGCAATCGGGGGCGTGGCCGGCGCGCTGGCGCGGCACGCGGACAGCGTCATCGACGGCCTCACCGCGAGCCAGGAGCAGGTGGCCCGGCACCTGTTCCTGCGCCTGGTCACGGCCGACGGCACCCGGGCGGTGGTGCCGAGGAGCGCCCTGCTGGACGGGCTGGGGCCCGACGGCGGTGAGGTGCTCGAGCGCCTCACCCGGCAGCGCGTCCTGGTGGCGCGCAAGGGCCTGGAGGAGCCCGAGCTCGAGCTGGCCCACGAGTCCCTGGTTGTCACCTGGCGGCGGCTCGAGCGCTGGCTGGAGGAGGGACGGGAGGAGCGCCAGTTCCTGGCGGAGGTGGGCCAGGCAGCCTCCCTGTGGCACCGCCGCGGGCGCCACGCCAGCGAGGTCTGGGGCGGCGACGCCCTGGCCCAGGCCCGGGTCCGGGCGGCCCGCTGCGAGGCGCTGCCGGATCAGGTGCGCGACTTCCTCGAGGCCGGGCTCCATGGTGAGGCCCGGCGCAAGCGTCGCCGGCGGCTGCTGCTGGGGGCGGCGGTCCTGGTGCTGACCCTGGTGGCCGCCGGGGCGGTGGCCGCGGCCCTGCTGGTGGACCGCCAGCGGCTGCAGGCCGAGGATCAGCGGTCGGAGGCGGTGCGCCAGCGACAGGAGGCCCACCGCCAGCGCGGGGCGGCGCTGGAGGCCGGCGCCCGGGCTGCGCTGCTCCGGGGCGAGGCGCTGGAGGCCCGGGCCAGCCTGCGAGGCGCGCTGGAGAGCGGCGACTCCCTCGCCTCACGCGCGCTGTGGTGGCGGCTGCAGAAGATCCCGCTGCACTGGAAGGCGACCCTCAACGGCATCGTCTACGCCATCGCGTTCTCGCCCGACGGCAAGCAGGTGGCGGTGGTCTCCCAGGACCAGGCCATCTACCTGCTGGACGTGGCCACCCGGGCGGCGCGCATCCTGCGCGGCCACAGGGACCAGATCTTCTCCGTCTCCTTCTCTCCCGACGGCAAGTCCCTCGCGTCCGGGACCTGGGGCGGCGAGATCCGGCTGTGGGATCTCGCCACGGGGAAGCACCGGACCCTCACCGGCCACGGCGCGGGGGTGTGGAGCATCGCCTTCTCGCCGGACGGCAAGCTGCTCGCCTCGGCCAGCGGGGACAAGACCGCCCGGATCTGGGACCTGAGCAGCGGCGCCAGCCGCGCGGTGCTCCGGGGCCATGACGCCATGGTCCTCGGGGTGGCGTTCGGCCCGCTGGGCAAGCGCCTCGCCTCGGCCGGGTTCGACCGCAAGGTGCGCATCTGGGACGTGGCCAGCGGCGCCCCGCGCGCCGTGCTCTCGGGCCACCAGGAGCGCATCGCGGGGCTCGCGTTCAGCCCCGACGGCCGGGTGCTGGCGTCGGCGGGCAGGGATCGCACCGTGCGCCTGTGGGACATGGCCACCGGCTCGGCGCGGGCCGTGCTGCGAGGCCACCGGGACCGTATCAGCGCCGTGGCCTTCAGCCCGGACGGTCGGCTGGTGGCCTCGGCGGGCGCCGATCGGACTGTGCGCCTGTGGGACGTGGAGCGCGGCGCCGAGCGCGCGGTGCTCCGGGGCCACGAGGGGCGCGTGCTCGGCGTGGCCTTCAGCCCCGACGGCGCCATGCTGGGCAGCTGCTCGGCAGACAAGACGGTGAGGATGTGGCGCCTCGACGCCCCCCGCAGCGAGGCGCCCGCGCGCGGCCACGAGACCGCCGTGGCGGGGCTCGCCATCAGCCCGGACGGCAAGCGCATCGCCTCGGGCGGCGCCGACCGCACGGTGCGCCTGTGGGACCGGGCAGGCAACCAGCTGGCCGTGCTCACCGGGCACGAGGGGACCATCTACAGCGTGGCGTTCAGCCCCGACGGCAAGCGGCTCGCCTCGGCCAGCGCGGACCGCACCGCGCGCCTCTGGGAGGTGGCCACCGGCCGGGCGCTGGCCACCCTGCCGGCCCACGGGGGCAGCGTCTTCTCCGTGGCCTTCAGCCCCGACGGCGGCACCCTGGCCACGGCGGTGCACGACCGCACCGTCCGGCTGTGGGACGTGAAGACGCGCGCGCCTGCTGGCGTGCTCGAGGGCCACGAGGCCAGCGTCAACTGGGTCACCTTCAGCCCGGACGGCAAGCTGCTCGCCTCGGCCAGTTCGGACCGCACCGCGCGGCTCTGGGACCGGGCGACGCAGACCCAGCGGGCCAAGCTCGAGGGCCACACTGGCACCGTGCGAGGCGTCTGCTTCACCCCCGACGGCGGATCCCTGGTCACGGCGTCCGACGATCAGACCGTACGGCGATGGGACCTGAGCCGCGGCGAGCCCCGCATCGTGGGGAGCCACGCCGGCCGCGCCTACCGCCTGGACTGCCACCCTGACGGGCGCCGCGTGGGGGCGCCAGACTCCGCGGGCACCGCCCGCATCTGGGATATGCAGCGGGGCGGCTACGTGGAGCTCCAGGGGCACAAGAGCGAGGCGAACATCCTGCGCTTCGGCCCCGATGGCCACCACGCCGTCACCGCCGGCGACGACGGCACCGTTCGGCTGTGGAATGTCTCCAGCGGGCGCCCGGTGTGGAACGCGCCGTTGCTGCTCCACGCACCGCCCACCCTGTACAGCCACGCCGGCTGGACCCCGCTCGACGGGCCAGCGACCTCCGCGCCGCCCATCAAGGGCTGGCGCAGCGCCGTGGAGCGGGGCGCCCCCCGCGCCGCAACCGACGGTGAGGGTGGGCTCTGCGTCGAGACCCGGGACGGCGAGCTCCAGCGCTGGGTCCAGGACAAGGACCGGCTGGCCTGGAGCGCCAGCGCCGCCAACGTCCAGCAGCTGCTGGCCATGACCACCGGCTGCCTGACCCTGGCTCAGGGTGGCGTGGTGAGCCTGCACACCGCGGGAGGCGTGGCCAAGAAGCTGGCCGCCGGCGTCACGGCCATGTCCTGGACCGGCGACAAGATCCTGGCGGTCGGGGGCGGCAGGGTCAGGAGCTTCGCCGCTTCCGGCGCCCCCCTCGGCACGCGCCCCGCCCATGTGCACGCCACGGCGGTGACCGCCGCCGACCAGTGGATCGTGCTGGGCTACCGTGACGGCAACCTGGAGCTGGTCCCGGCCGCCGCCGACGCCACCCCGCCGCGGTTCATCTTCGAGCGCATCCCGTCGAGCCCGGTGGTCCGCCTCATCCCTGGCCCGTCCGGCACGGTGTTCGCCGGGTTCGCCAACGGCCAGGTGGGCCTGTGGCAGCTCTCCAACGGCGCCCGCCTGGACCATGCCCGGCTGCACGGCCCCGTGACCCACCTGCTCTACCGGGACAGGAAGCTGTACGCCGCCACCGCCCTGGGGGGGCACCTGACCCGCGACTTCGGCCTGTTCCACGCGCCCTATTGCCAGCTGATGCGCCAGGTGTGGAAGGACACGCCGCTGGTGTGGAAGGGGGGCCTGCCGAGGCCCACGCAGGTGCCCGCCGGCCACGCGTGCGCGGGGGACTCCGGCGGAGTCAGGTAGCGGCGGCGTCTTGCTGACAGGACGCGGCAAGATGCCGCGTCTACGCGAGAAGCCGCGGCCCGTGGCAAGATGTGCGCCTGGATGTAGAAGCGGCGTCCCGCCGCTTCAGTTGGCCACGGGCAGGCCCGCCCCGCGCCACGCATGTGGCCCGCCCTGCAGCACGGCCACGCGGGTGAACTTGTGCTTGTTGTGCATGTCGGCCGCCAGACCGGCGGCGCTCGCCTCGTTACTTCAGGCGCAGTAGAAGATCAGCCGGCTATCCCTGGGCAGCTCGGTCAGCTTCGCCTCGAAGCTGTCGCGCGCCATGGCGCCATGGAGCTTCATCGCCGCGAACTTGGCCGGGTCAGGGTATGCGCAGACCAGCATGGCGCCCGCCTCCTTGACCTCGCGATGAACATCGGCCGGGCTCATCCGCGTCACCTTGTCGGGCTCCAGCAGCCCGGGCGCGGCGGCCGGCTCCTGGGCGCTGGGGGCCGTCGCCGCTGGCGCCGGGGCAGCCTTCGGGGCAGGCGCTGACGTGGCGGGCGGCGGGCTCGATTTCTTGCATCCGGCCTGGGCCACGGTCATCAACATCACGCCCAGGAATACAGTCGCTCTCATGTCATCTCCCTCCAGGTTTTCACCCATAGATGATGGCGCGCGTTGGCCCGGCGTCCACCTGTTTGGGCTATGCTGTGGCCCACGAGGAGGACAACCATGAAGTCCCTGACCCGATACCTCACCCTGCGCGTCCCCACCCGGCGCGCGTTCATCAACATCACCCCTGACGTGGAGCAGGCGGTGCGCGAGTCGGGCGTGGCCGAGGGGCTCTGCCTGGTCAACGCCATGCACATCACCGCCAGCGTGTTCATCAACGACGACGAGTCCGGGCTGCACCAGGACTACGAGCGCTGGCTGGAGGAGCTGGCGCCCCACGCGCCGGTGAGCCGGTACCAGCACAACCGCACCGGCGAGGACAACGGCGATGCGCACCACAAGCGCCAGATCATGGGCCGCGAGGTGGTGGTGGCCATCACCGAGGGGCGCCTCGACTTCGGCACCTGGGAGCAGATCTTCTACGGCGAGTTCGACGGCCGCAGGGACAAGCGCGTGCTGGTCAAGATCATCGGAGAGTAGGGACCATGTCCGAACCGTTCAACGAGCCCGGCTTCGTCAAGGCCGCCCGGGTGAGCGACTTCAAGGGCCAGGCCATGAAGGCCATCACCCTGCTCACCCGGCGGGTGGGCATCTTCAGGCAGGCCGACGGCAGCTTCCGCGCCATGGAGATGACCTGCAAGCACCAGGGCGCGGACCTGAGCAAGGGGACGCTGGAGGGCGACATGGTCACCTGCCCGCGTCACGGCTGGCGCTATGACCTGACCACCGGGCAGTGCGTAAACAACGACTCTCTGCCCCTGCGTCCACACGAGGTCAGGGTGGTGGGGGATCAGATCTACGTCTCGCTGACCCCGGTCAGCCAGTAGCGCGCGGGCGGGCCCCTCCCCCGCCCTACTTCAGCAGCTCGTCGCGGAAGCCGTAGATTCGCCCGATGGGCAGGGTGAACATCAGCCCCCTGCCCGGGTCGTCGAACGTCCCGCACACGTCCTGCACCACCTCGCAGATCTCGTCCACGCGCTCGCCTGGCACCACGGTGAGGATGGTCTTGTTCCCCGGCGTGCTGCCCGGGAACGCGTCGCGCAGCCCGGCGAAGATCGGGATCTCGTGGGAGATGATCCGCCCCATGCCCACCGAGTTGAGCACCGTGGCGCCGCTGACGCCGAGCTCCAGAAAGGCGGCCATCAGGTCCTCCAGGTACTCCACCTGGTTGAGGAAGATCACCACCAGCTGCATGTCCCGGCCGGCGCTAGAAGTGGGCATTCTCATACTCGACGAAGGCCCGGTGCACCTGCGCGGCGTCGGCGCAGGCGAGCAGCTCTTCCCGCAGGGCGCGGTTGTGCAGCAACCGCGAGACCCGGGCCAGGAACTTGATGTACTCCCGCGGCTGATCGCCAGGCGCCAGGATCAGGAAGATCAGCCGCACCGGCTTGTTGTCGATGGCGTCGTACGCCACCTGCCCGGCGGTGAGGCCGAAGGCGGCCACCATGGTCTCGCCGTGGGCCAGCTTGCCGTGGGGGATGGCCACCCCCTCGCCCACGCCGGTGGAGGCCAGCGCCTCGCGCTCGTGCACCGCCGCCAGGGCGTCCGCGCGCTCCTGGTCTGACGCCGCGGGGAGCGCCAGCGCCACCATCTCGGCGAAGAGCGCCTCCTTGGTCGCGCCCACGAGGGGCACCCTGATCTGCTGCTCGGTGAGGATTTCGGAGATGCGCATGGTTCGTCCTGTTAGCCCGTGGCCTTGCGGCCTTTCGCCTCGCCCACTTTCGATAATACATGCTTGAACATCACCGGGCCGATCACCTGGTTGACGGTGATGGCGGCGATGAGGATGCTCTGCACCTGCACGCCCACCTCGGGGAAGCGGCGCACCACCTCGGAGATGAGGCCGAGGCTCACCCCGGCCTGGGTCACGAACCCGAGCCAGGCGTTGCGGTAGGTCAACGGCGGGTCCCCGGCCAGCCGGCCGCTGGCGTACGACCCGATCCAGATCATGGCCAGCCTGGCGCCCACGATGGCCAGGCCGAGGTGCCAGCCCTGCATCAGCACCTTCAGGTTCATGGTGGCGCCCGTGATGGCGAAGAAGATGACGAAGATCGGCAGCGAGATGCGATCCATGGCGCGCAGGAACGCCTCGCCGCGGCCCGACAGGTTCTGCACCACGAAGCCCGCGGACATGCAGATGATCAGCGGCTCGATGTTCAGCCGCACGTCGTGGGTCACCTGCAGGTACTCTCCCAGCAAGTGGCAGAACCGCAGCACCACGAACCCCATGGCCGCCATGACGATGGGAAGCTCCACCTCCAGCCGCTGCACCAGGTAGATCACCGCCTTGCCCAGGCCGAGGCCCAGCAGCACCGAGGCCACCAGCTCCAGGCAGAGCACCGCCAGGAACATCAGATCCATGGATTGGCCCGGGAGGATGGTGCCCTGTCCCACCGAGACCACCACCGCGAAGAAGAGGATGACCAGCATGTCCATGGCGATGGTCACCGAGAGCACCGTGTCGGTGAACGGACCCCGGGCGCCCACTTCGCGGATCACCGCGATGGCGGACGAGGGTGATCGCGCGGTGGAGATGACCCCGAAGATGGCCGCCACGGCCAGGCGGACGTCCCACGGATAGTCCCGCATGAAGGGGATGGCCGGGGCCATGACGAACACCACCAGCGTCACGCCGGAGAACACCACGGCGGTGATGCCCACCAGCATCATGGTGATCGACCGCAGCCGGCTGCGGAGCTGGGCCAGGCGCAGCTCCCCGCCGGCGCAGAAGGCGATGAACGCCAGGGCGATGCTGTTAAGGAACAGCACCGACTCCAGGGCCTGCCGGTCGAACATGCCGAGCATGTGGGGGCCGAGCAGCAGCCCGGCGAAGATGTAGCCGGTGATGCGCGGCAGCCCCACCCGCTCTCCAAGGGCCCCGGCGCAGAACGCCGCCAGCAGCAGGAAGCCGAGCACCAGCGCCGGAGAGGCCGACGTCGGCGCCCCGGCGGGCCCCAGGCGGGTGGCCACGAACACGCACGCCGTGATCAGGCCGAGGGTGAGCGCGCGGTACCTCATGGGGCCTTCGCCTCCCCGCTCTCGCGGAACACGGCCAGGATCAGCGACGGCCCCACCAGCTCGCTCACCAGCACCGAGGCCAGGGTCACCATCACCAGGGTCTCTGCCTCGGGCAGCCCGGCGATGGCGCGGAAGCTCATGACCATGGCCACTGGCAGGCCCCCCTCGCTGAAGAGGCCCAGCCCCACGTGCGGGGGCACCGGGTACTGGGGCCGAAACGTCCGGGTGGCCACGAAGGCTCCGGCCAGCTTGCCCACCGCCCTGGCTGCCAGGTATGCCCCGAGCAGCAGGAGCCCCGACCCGAGCTCCAGCTGCACGCTGGCGCCGGCCAGCAGCAGCAGGATGATGTATATCGTCTTTTCGCCCTTGATCACCATGGCCATGGTGCGCTGGCGATGGCGGCTGACGTTGGCCGCCGCGATGCCGAACCAGAGCCCCGCCACGAGGGTGGAGGCGTGCAGGGTGTGCGCCAGCCCGGCGCAGAACATCAGCGAGCCCATTATGAACAGCCCGAACTCCTGGCGGGAGAAGCGGCCGTTGGCGATGACGATGAACACCGCGGTGGAGGCCAGCCCGGCCAGCGCGGGGGCAGCCAGGGACCACACCACGCCCAGGGGCTGGAGCGCACCGCCGGCCAGCCCCGCCGCCAGGCAGGTGGCCAGGGCGAACAGGCAGAGGCCGAACAGCCCGTCCACCGCGGACATGTAGCGCAGCAGCTCCAGCAGCCCACGGTTCTCCAGCCGCATTTCGCGATCCACGATGGCCAGGGCCGACTGGGCCGTGCAGCAGGCCGTGCTGCCCAGGATCATGGCCAGGGTCAGCAGCAGCGCCGGGGAGCGGCCCCCGAGCAGGACATCGAGCAGCAGGTAGATGGCGCCGGTGACCAGCAGGAAGGTGACCATCGCGTGCAGGGCGGTGATGGAGAAGTAGCTCCGGGGCAGGCTCCTGAGCTGCCGGACCTTGAACTGCAAGCCGAACAGGAAGCCGACCCAGCTGAGCCCGAACAACAGCGCCGGCGACATCTGGCTCAGGGTGCCGCTGTCCAGCACGCCGATCCCGGCGCCGCCGAGCAGCACCCCGAGCAGGATGTACACCGTGCCCGTGAGCATCACCGCGCGCACGCCGAGCGGGAAACGATGACTGTGAGAGATCCCCCTGGCGCCGACGAGGGCCACCGCCGTGAGGACCACTATGGCCAGCAGGAGCTTCATCCGCCCCTACCAGTATACCCGTGTGGTGACGCTGACCCTGGCCTGACGTGTAGCGGCTCAGGCAGGAGTGCTGGGCTCGGGCGGGGAGTCGGGCAGCGGCGTCGCCACCAGGGTGATCAACAGCTGACCCCGGATCTGCCACCAGCCGTGGTGGTCCTCGAAGCTCACATGGTCCCGCACCACCAGCTCCTCCCAGCGGCCCGCGCGGGGTGGGGTCGCCCCGCGCACCAGCTCGACGGTGCGGGTGTCCCGCCGCAGGCCGGTTCGCTGGGCCTTGAGCATGCTCTCCTTGGCCGACCAGATCAGGGCGGCGATGCGGTGGCGCTCCTCGCCGTGGGGCGTGGCCAGCACGAGCTCCAGCTCCCCGGGGGTGAAGAAGTCGCGCATCATGCGGGTGGAGCGCGGCTCGATCCGCTCCAGGTCGATGCCGAGGCGCACGCCGGGGGGGGCCACCAGGCCTGCCCCGCGGTCGGTGCGATGGCTGATGGAGAGGGCCAGCCCCAGGGGCTCACCGTCCAGGTGCGCCTCCGGGGCGCCGTCCGGCGCGGCCAGGATCTCCAGGCGCTCGAGGTCGAGGCGGCGAGGGCTCCCGGGCGGGCCGAGGTAGGCGGACAGCGCCCGCTTGGCCGCCCACCTCCCGAGCCGCCAGTGGGCGCGCCGGGGGGAAAGCCTGAACCGCCTCAGCGCGGCGCGCTCGCGTGGCCCGAGCCAGCTGTCGTGGCCCGGCGGGTCGGCGCTGCGGCAGAAAGACCACCTGTAGGCCGGGTTCATCATGCCGGCCCGTCCATGGGCTTGCTGGCGCTGCCGTTGCCAGGCGCCGCCTCGAGCGGCACCCCGCCGGCGCTGTCCTGGTCCAGCGCCACCTGCTCCCGGGAGAGGCGGTTCATCTCTCGCAGGATGCCGCGCTCCACGGCGTCGATGAGGTAGGGCCGCAGCTCCGACGGCGGGATGCAGCGGTCCACCGAGCCCACCTCCATGGCGCGCTTGATGGAGTGCACCGAGTCGAACTGCACCGCCACCTCGCCCAGCTTCTCTGACTCCACCTCCCGGGTGATCTCATCGCAGCGCGTGGCCAGGGCGATGCGCGCGGCGCCGGCGGACGCGGCCAGCTCCTGCTGCGCCTGCGCCACCCGCGGGTCGGCCTGGGTCCGTCGCTGTACATCACGGGCGAAGACCACCGCCGCGGCGGGCGCCCCGCCGATGACCGAGGCGTAGGCGCCCTCCAGCGCCGCCACCTCCATGTTGTCGTTCAGCCGGTTGGAGAAGACCACGAACGCCCCGCCGTGGTAGCGGGAGATGACGCAGAACACGATGGGGCCGCGGAAGTTCACCACCGCGCGGCCGATCTCGGCGCCGAACTCCAGCTGGCAGTCGCGCATGGACTCGGGCGAGCCGTCGAAGCCGGACAGGTTGGCCAGGATCACCAGCGGGCGGTTGTCGCTGCTGGCGTTGATGGCCCGGGCCACCTTCTTGGACGACATCGGGAACAGGGTGCCGGCGCTCCACCGCTCCGGGCCGTCCGCAGGCACCGGCCCCACCCGCGCCAGGGGGCGGGACTCGAGCCCGATGAGGCACACCGGCCTTCCCCCCAGGTGCGCGTCCCAGACCACGGCGGTCTCGGCGTTGCGCATGCCGAACCAGCGCTCCAGCGGGCGGTGATCGGCGTCCACCGTGGCGCGCATCACCTGGCGCACGTCGAAGGGCTTCTTGCGCCCGGGGTTGCGCTCCACGTCGAAGATATGCCCCACCTTGTCGAAGCTGGCCCCGTCGATGACGCCGTGCACGGCGTCGCCGACGTCGCGGTCCGACGGGTCCGCCGTGGGCACCCGCTCCGGGAACCGTTCGCCCGGCATGCGGTAGGTGTTGTGGTAGTGCCGCAGCAGGACCTGGCACGCCTCGCTGATGTTGGCGGCGAAGAACTGCGCCTGGCCGTTGGGCCCCATGATCCGCTCGTAGCCGCCGATACCGAGGTTGTCCTCGGCGCTGACGCCGCCGGAGTAGTCGAGGGCCCGCTTGCCCGTTAGCACCATGGCGCCCTGGGGCGTCATGATCAGGATCCCGCGGGTGTGCATCAGCATGGTGGCCTCGGCGTTCCAGTACGGCTGGGCCCCGACGTTGATGCCGTTGACGATGATGTTCACCTCGCCGCCGTCCTGGGTGAAGTGCACCAGCTCCCGCAGCACCTCGGCGATCCAGTCCATGTTCTCGACGCCGCTGTCCATGGAGATCTTGGCCCCCGCGGACAGGGAGAACCACTCCAGCGGCAACGCGCGGCGGCGGGCCAGACGCAGGGCGCCGATGATGCGGCGGCACTCAGGCTCGGCCAGCGAGCCCATGGACCGGCACGGGTCGCCCAGCAGGATCACGCGGCTCATGCCGCGGGGGAACTTGTCGGTGTAGTTGGTGATGACGCCGGCCACGATGTTTGCCCGGTTCTGCCCGGGGGGCCGATCCACCGGCTTGAGCTGCTCGCCGTCCTCGGCCAGGTCGTACTCCACGAACTCCCCGGGGGGGAAGTCGGCCTTCACGTTGCCCTGGTCGGGGGTGAGCAGGGTGATCAGCTCGTAGGGGTGGATCATGCCGCGCTGGCGCAGCCGCACCACCGCCTGCTCGTACTCGCTCAGCGGCTTCATCGGCTCCTGGGGGGGCGGCCGGAACCGCACCGCCACGCCGGAGCCGCCGCGCTTGGACATGTCGATGACCCGCTCCTCGGGGTCTGCCCCGTCCGGGCCCGGCACGCGCGCCGTGACCAGCACCCGCTCCAGGCCGAGCCCCTCGGTGGCGGGGGTGAGCTTCTCCACCAGCCGCTGCAGCTCCTCACGGTCGAGGTCCATCAGCGGCTGCACGAACAGGTGCACCCGGTTCCAGGCCAGCCTGCGCCGGTCGCCGCGCTGGACCTGGAACATGCGGATCGCCGCCACAGCCTCGAGGAACACCCGCTCCAGCTCCGGGATCCCGGCCACCGAGCCGTCCGGGCCGCGCACCGGGGTGAGGTCGCGCACCTCGGCGTGGGCGATGAGCCGCTCGTCCTTGGCGTTGTCGCGGCCCACCGCCCGGAACAGGTAGATCCCCTCCTGCGAGTGCAGCCGCTCGGTCTCGAAGTTGATCAGCCGGAACAGCTTGAGCCGGCCGGCCATGCCGGGGTGCACCCCGCGCACCAGGCGGTCCTCCTGCAGCTGGCCATCCTGGCCAGGGCGGAAGGTGAACAGCTGCCCCGTGCCCATGCCGAGGCTGTCCACCGGCGAGGAGATGGCCACGGCCACGCGCCGCACCGGCGCGGGCAGGCTGGCCCCGGCGAGCCACTGTTGCAGGCCCGCCGCCACGTCGTCGGGGCTGTGGCCGTTCTTGCTGCGCCAGACATAGAGGTCCACCGCCAGCACCGACCCGCCCGGCAAGTCCGCGGCTACCTGCCGCATGGCGGCCAGCGCCTCGTCCAGCGCCTCGTGGGCCACGTGGGCCGCCAGCAGGGTGATCTCCTCCCCTGCGGGGCCAAGCTGTGTGGCCCGGGCGAGGCAGGTCGCCCCCTGCCAGAACACCCTCACCGGGCCCACCTCGCGGGTGCGATGGTAGCGCTGCACCAGCACGCGCAGCATGGTCTCCTGGGTGGTCCGATCGGCGTCCTCCAGGCGCTTGGAGAGGAACGTCTTGAGCGGGCGCGGCAGGTCCAGCAGGACCTGCTCCGCCCTGGCGCGCGCCTCCGAGCCGTCCTGCGCGGCGGCGGCGGCCACGAGCTGCGCCCCCGCCTCGGTGTAGGCGTCGCGGCGCGCCCGATCCAGCACCGGCTTCTGAAACTGCCGGTAGTGCAGCTCACGCGCCAGGTCGCTCACGGCCTGGATCCGCCCGTGGGTCTGGCGGACCAGGCGCAGCACCAGCCGCTCCAGCCTGTCGTCTTCCGGCCGGGGCAGGCTCGACAGGTGGTCCAGCCGGCGCTGCATGATGTACATGATCGGCGCCCGCTGCGCGCCGATGCGGCGGTACGCCTTGCAGATCCGCAGCAGGCACTCATCCAGCGCCGGGGTGCGGTCGAGGCTCTCCAGCCCGTAGTGCGCCAGGGCTCGCTCGAGCCGCTCCACGAACGCCTCGGGCAGCCCCTCGCCGCGGCGGCCGGGCTCGCGCAGGTAGGTGAAGAAGTACTCCTCGCTGCTGGGCCGATCCAGGTTGCGCCCGGCCGTGTAGACCCCGGGCAGCCGGTGGAACAGCGCGCAGATGTCGATGAAGATGCCGAGGATCTCCTCCTCGGCCGCCAGCAGGTCGCCGTCGTCGGGCGCGCGGCCATGCCAGGGCGACGCATCGCCGTCCAGGGCCCTGGTTACCGCCCCGGGATCAGCGTCGAAGCCGAGGGCGAGGCTGCGAAGCTCGGCCAGGACCCCGGCGACTTCCTGCTCACCGTCGGGCACGAGGTGCTCGAAGGAGATCCGACCGGCCGCCACCACCTCGCCGTCATCCTGCGGGGGCTCCACCACCATCAGCGGCGCCCCGGGGCCGACCTGGATGTTGCGGTTGACCATCACCTCCCGCACGGTGCCCTGAATGTCAGCCCGCACCTCCATCTCGGTCTTCATCACCTCCAGCACGCAGAGCGGATCGCCCACCTCCACCTCGTCGCCCGGCTTGACCGACACCCGCACCACCACCGACGGGGCCGGCGCGCGCACCACCCCGGCCTGATCCCGGCTCACCCGGAACAGCGCCCCCTCCACCTCCACCATGTGGTTCACGCCGTGAAGCCCGGACACGATGCGGTACCAGCGCCCGTCGCTGAACCCGAGCCGTGACTCCTGCCGCCCCAGCCGCCGCACCTGGACCTCCACGCGCCCCTCGTCGGTGGTCACCCGATACAGATCGACCCCCAGCTTGGTGACCAGCAGCTTGTACGCCTGGCTCGCCAGGGAGAGCTCCACCGTGCGCCCCGTCTCCTCGCTCACGCTCGGCCGACCGCGGCTTGCCGCGGCGAAGAACTGCGCCCGCTCGGCGTCGAGCTCGCACTCGTACGCCTCGATGCTGGCCTGGATCAGGGCCACGGCGCCATGCTCCGACGTCGCCCGCCCCCCCTCGCGCATCAGCTGGTCCAGCCAGCCTATGTGCAGCTCGCCGCTGCGCACGTCGGGGTGCCGCAGCAGCTCCAGCAAGAAGCTCTTGTTGCACGCCCCGCCGCGGATCATCACCGCCGTCTCGGACAGGGCGCGCTCCAGCCGCGCCATGGCCTCGGCGCGATCCGAGCCGACCGCGATGATCTTGGCGATCATCGAGTCGAACTGCGGCGGGACCTCGTCACCCTCCTCGAAGCCGGTGTCCACCCGCAGCCCCGGCCCGGCAGGCAGGCGGAAGCGCTCGATGGTCCCTGGCGCCGGGGCGAAGCCGTTGTCCGGGTCCTCGGCGCAGAGCCGCACCTCGATGGAGTGCCCCCGGGGCGCCGGAGGCTCCCCCTTCAGCTCGCCGCCGCGGGCCACGTGCAGCTGCAGCTTGACCAGGTCGGCGCCCGTCACCATCTCGGTCACCGGGTGCTCCACCTGCAGCCGGGCGTTGACCTCCATGAACGAGAATGACCTCGCCCGCGAGTCGTACAGGAACTCCACCGTGCCGGCGTTCTGGTACCCCACCGCCCGGGCCAGCCGCACCGCAGCAGCCCGCAGCTCCTGATCCTGCTCGACGGTGAGGCCCGGGCTGGGGGTCTCCTCGATCACCTTCTGGTTCTTGCGCTGAACCGAGCAATCGCGCACGCCCACCGCCCAGCAGTTGCCGTGCCAGTCGGCGATGATCTGGACCTCCACGTGGCGCGCCTGCTCCACCATGCGCTCCATGAACACCGTACCGTCGCCGAAGCCCTTGAGCGCCTCGGAGCTGGCGCTCTGCAGCGCCTGCTCCAGCGCCTCCGGGCCGGTCACCCTGCGGATGCCGCGCCCGCCGCCGCCGGCCGTGGCCTTGATCATCAGCGGATATCCCAGGCGCTCGCCAGCGGCCCTGCCCTCTTCGACCCCTTCCACCGCGCCGCCGCTCCAGGGCGCGACCGGCACGCCTGCCTCCTCGGCGATGCGCTTGGACGTGATCTTGTCCCCCAGGCGACGCATCACATCGCCCGTGGGGCCGATGAAGGTCACGCCGAGCTCGTCGCACAGGTCGGCGAACTCGGGCTTCTCGGCGACGAACCCCCAGCCGACCCAGGCGGCGTCGGCCCAGCAGGCCACCAGCGCCCCGCGCAGCCGCGCCAGGTCGAGGTAGCTGCTCTTGGTGTTGCCGTCCGCCGGATCGACCCAGGTCGCATCGCCCAGGCAGACAGCCTCGTCCGCCTCGCGCACGAACAGCGCGCCCTCGTCGGGGGTGGTGTACAGGGCGATGGTCCTGATGGAGAGATCATGCTCCCGGTTGTACTCGCGCACCGCCGCGATGAGACGCTGGGCCGGCTCGCCGCGGTTGATGATGGCCACGCGAGAGAACTCGCGGCCGGGCATGCTGCTGGGGTGGTTCTGCGCCATGGTCGTTTTCCTTGTATTTGGTAGGCCCGCGCCAGGCGGCGCGATCGCGCCTGATCAGTCCATCGCCTCACGGAGCGGCCGCCGCACGTCCTCCGCCAGAGGATCGGGGTGCTGCACCGTGGAGTAGCCGCTCACCGTGAGGTAGATGCGGCCCGCCTCGTCCGCCACGTAGGCGTCGTATGACGCCTCCTCGCCGCCCTCGCCGGGCGTCACCACCGCCACCAGGCGCCCGGCGTCGGACGGGTCCTCGCCGCGCTGCCCCAGGGTGATGCGATGGATATGTCTCGGCAGCCCCATGCGGCCGGTCTTGCCCGCCTCCCACACCCCTGCGGTCTGGAAGCAGAGCTCGATGAGCCGCGGGTCGGTCAGCGTCCCGCGGGCGCCTAGGGGCAGGTCCCGGGGAAGCTCCCGCGGCAGCACGCCGGCCACCGAGCCGTTGTGCCGCCACGCCCGCTCCACCACCTGATACGCCGGGCCGTGGAAATAGAGCCGATAGATGTCGTCCCGATCCACGCCGTCGCCGTTGGGGGTGGGCACGCGCTCGTCGGACTCCAGCTCCGCCCTGCTGCGCGCCAGCCGCACCGAGGCGGTGAAGTGGGTGGTGACCCTCGGCTCGCCGCCGGCGCCGGGCAGATAGCGCTCGCCGGTGAGGCTGCAGCGGGCGATCAACTCGTCGCCGTCCCGCAGCAGGCGCGCCTGCAGCCGCACCGTGCGCGGCTCGTCGCGGTAGAACTTGAACGGCGCCAGGAAGTCCACATCCTCGAGGCCGACGATCTCCCTGCCGGGAGCCAGCAGCCTCGCCGCCTGGGCGAAGCCCTCGATCCCCATCACGCCGGGCAGCACCGGGGTGCCGTCGATGCGATGGTCATGCAAGAACGGGTGGTCCGCCGGGTCCAGGGTCGACTCCACCACCAGCCCGGTGTGCAGCCCCATGGACACGGCTTGCGAGGCCATGATGCGCCCGCTGCCCTCGCCCACCGCCGCCAGGTCCAGGCCGCCAGCCGCGTCGAACTCCTGCATCAGGACCCCCAGTTCACCGGCCACCACCAGCTCTCCCGTGGCCCCCGCCGCGAGCTGCTGGCGGATGAGCGGTACGCCCGCCGCCGGATCCAGCATCTCTATGCCGGCCTGCTCCATGATCTTCGGGATCGACCCGCGCGTGGCCATGCCGATGCCGGCCCAGGCGGTCCAGTCCAGCGCCAGAGCGCGTGGGCCATCCACCTGACGGTTCAACCCCGCGGCGGCCTTGCACAGCAGATCATTGGCCGCGGCGTAGTCGGTCTGGCCGGCGTTACCGAAGCGGCCCGCGATGGACGAGAACGCCACCGTGGCCCCCACCGGGGTTTCCCCCAGCGCCGAGATCAGGTTGATCCAGCCGTCGCTCTTGACGCCAAACACCAGGTCGAACTCCTCGGGGCTCTTGTCCGGCAGCGGCCGGCTGATCTCCAGCCCCGCGGCGTGCAGCAGCACGTCGACATGGTTGTGCTCTCGCTGGAGCTTCTCGACCGCGGCCGCCACGGCCAGCTCGTCGCGCAGGTCCACCTGGTGATACACCGCCGTGCCGCCGGCCTGTCGGATCGCCTCGCGCGCGGCGAGCGCCGCCTGCTTGCGCTCGATCCCCGCCACCTCTCGCTCCACCATGGCAGGCGTGGCCCGGCGCCCTTCCGCCTTGAGCCGCCCGAAGATCTCCTTGAGCAGCCCTTCGCGGTCGGTCTCGAACCGCGCCACGTCCGGGTCGTCCGCTTCGGGACAGGACGCCAGGTCGAGCAGATGAAATACTCCGCCTCCGCCGCCGCGCGCCAGGTCGGCGACGATGGCCGAGACGATGCTGCCCGCGGCCCCGGTGACCAGATAGACCGTCTCGGGGGTCAACGCGACGCCCTGCTTCGCGTCGGGCTGCGCCTCGAGCGGGAGCGCCTCAACCGGCACCAGCCCCACGGTCCATCGCTCGCCATCACGGTACCCCACCTCCACCACCCCCGGGTCACGCTCCGCCTCTGCGATGAGCAGATCCGCCAGCGGCGCCTTCTTGCGGCTGGCCGCCAGATCCACCGCCTTGACCAGCGCGGCGGGCTGCTCCCGCTTGTAGCTCTTGGCAAACCCGGTCACCGCCCCGCCCATGGGCGCCACGGCGTCGCCCTTCTCCTCCAGATCACCGTACCCGTGGGTCCCGCCCAGTCGCGTGCCAGCGACCAGGAACGGCGCGGCGTCACCGGCCGCGCTGCTCACCAATCCCCGCATGGTGCGAAACAACATCATCACCCGGGGCGCCAGCGCCTCTCGCCAGGCCGCCAGGTCCATCTCCCCCATCTCTCCCTCTCCATCCAGCGCCGAGAGCCAGAACACCCCGCGCACCGGGCCGCTGTCGAGCCACACCCTGAGCTGCTCCTCGAGCTCCTCGGAGCTCCAGGCCCTGTCCAGCTCCAGCACCTCCACGCCGCGCCCGGCCAGCCGGCTGACCAGCGAACGCGCCACGCCATACCGATCGGGCATCACCAACACCCGGTCCCCCTCGGCAAGAGAGACCCCGGTGGCCTTGCACAGCTCCAGCGGCGGGCGCAAGACCGGCCATGGCGCCCTCAGCCCGATCATCTCCTCCCCAACTGACGACGTGGGAGTGGACGATTCCGAGCCCGTGGCCGCGGCCGTATCCGTGGCCGTGGGCGTGGGCGGATCCCCTGCCTCCTCCCCCGCCCCCCGGCTCTCCATCACCCACTGCACGACATGCTCCAGCGTCGGCATATCTCGCAGCTTCACGTCCTCCGCCATCTCGATGCCATACGCCTCACGCACCGCCGAGAACGTCTCGGCCTGCTTGACCGTATCCACCCCCAGGTCCGCCTCCATATCCAGGTCCAGCTCCAGCATCTCCAGCGGATACCCGGTCTGCTCAGCCACCAGGTTCAACACCCGCTCCACCACCTCATCCCGCCCAGTCAACGCCGACGTGGACGAATGCTCCTCGGGCGCGGGCGCGGGCGCGGGATTTGACCGGCTCTCCATCACCCACTGCACGACATGCTCCAGCGTCGGCATGTCCCGCAGCTTCATGTCCTCGGACATCTCGATGCCGTACGCCTCACGCACCGCCGAGAACGTCTCGGCCTGCTTGACCGTATCCACCCCCAGGTCCGCCTCCATATCCAGGTCCAGCTCCAACATCTCGAGCGGATACCCCGTCTGCTCCGCCACCAACCCCAACACCCGCTCCTCCACCTCATCTCGTCCGGACAACGCCGACGCGGATGAATGCTCCTCGGACGCGGGCGCGGGCGCGGGATTTGACCGACTCTCCATCACCCACCGCACCACATGCTCCAGCGTCGGCATGTCCCGCAGCTTCATGTCCTCGGACATCTCGATGCCGTACGCCTCACGCACCGCCGAGAACGTCTCGGCCTGCTTGACCGTATCCACCCCCAGGTCCGCCTCCATATCCAGGTCCAGCTCCAACATCTCGAGCGGATACCCCGTCTGCTCCGCGACCAGATTCAAGACCCGCTCCTCCACCTCATCCCGCCCCCCCGACGTGGACGTCGACGAGGACGTGGACGGCTGCTCCTCGGGCTCGGGCACGGGTTCGGGCGCGGGCGCGGGAGCTGTCCGGTTCTCCACCGCCTCCCCATCCACGAACCGCAACGTCCGCTCCGCCACCTCGAGCACCGGCGCCGCCTCCCCGCTGACCTCCTTCAACCACGCACCCCAGCGCGCCGGGTCCGCGATGCGATGGCCGTAGCCCACCTCGTGGACCTCGGGACGCCGCCCGGCCGGCGACGGCACATGCCGCAGCAGCGCCAGGCTCAACTGCGAGCCGAACCCCGCGCCGAGACGCAGCGCATATGTCGGCCGATAATCTCCGCCCTGTGACAGGTTGAGCTGCCCCAGCTCCGGATCTGGCTCCTTGAAGTTGATCACCGGCGGCACCTTGCCGGTCTCCAACACCCGCACCGCCAGCGCGTCCTCCATGCCCGCGCCCATGGCGTGCCCGGTCAGCCCCTTGGTGTTGGCGATGACCACGCTGTCCGCAGCCTGGCCGAACATGGCGCGCAGAGTCTGCACCTCCGCCTGAGCGCTCCCTCCCCTCGCCGGCGTGTAGGTCTCATGCGACACGAACACCGTGCGCGGCGCCATCTCCTCGCGCCGCAGCCCGTACCGCTGCTCCACGTCCGAGAGCAGCCCCTCGGCGAGCCCCGCGATGTGCGCCGGATCCAGCCGGCTGCCGTGAAACGCGCTGTTGGCCGTGACCGTGCCGAGCACCTCACAGATCGGGCTGAGGCCCCGCTCCCTGGCAGCCTCCTCGCTCTCCACCACCATGCCAGAGGCGCCCATGCCGAGCACCAGGCCATGCCTCCGCCGGTCAAAGGGCAGCGCGGCGTCCTCCACTCGCTCGTCGGTGGCCGCGGCCCCGCTGGCGAGGAACCCGGCGCCCATCCACTCCATCAACCTGTCATTGGTGACGTCGTCTGCCGTGATGCAGATGACCCGCCGACAGCGGCCCGCGTTGATCCAGTCCTGGGCCAGCGACAGGGCCTGAGTGCCCGACGCGCAGGCCGAGTTGATCTGGGTGTTGGGCCCGCGGGCGCCGATGAGCTCGGCGAACTGCGAGTGCCCCATGGCCAGCACCTTGAACAGGAACCGGCGGTCGAACTTGTACTCCGCCGCGGCCGCCTCCTGCCGCAAGGCCTCCAGCCGCCGCGCGAGCTCCCGCGACAGCTCGCCCGATGAGTCGTGCTCCCGGGCCACCAGCTGCTGCAGAGACTCGAGGTCAGCCACCCGCGCCGCGAAATTATCTGCGCGGTGAAAGCGGGTCACCTCATCCACCAGGCTGGCCAGCCCGGGGAAGGCGCTCGCGAAGATCACGCCGGTGTCATCGCGCAGCGCGTCGGGCAGCCCCCAGCGGTCTGGCAAGCTGCGCCCCCGGGTGGTGGTGCGGTAGCGCATGACCATGGGGAGCCCTGCATCGCGCATGGCCTCCAGCCCGGCGCCGATGGCCAGCCGGGTGGTGGAGTCCAGGGCGCTGACCCGCTCCTCGGGGACGCCGAACTCGCCGGTCAGGTCCAGGGCGCCGGCCCGCCCGGCCAGCTTGATGACGTCGGCCGGGTCGGTGATGGTCTCGAACCGCGGGGCCCCGTCGGCGCTCTTTCGCAGCCGCGTGATCCCCTTGTCCGCCATGGCCTGGCGCAGCGCCGCCGGCACCGGCTTGATCAGCTGCTGGCCCGCGAGCATCCGCGACAGGTTGTCGTCGCCGAACACCCGCTCCCCGCCGGGCAGCCCGAGCGCCGTGCCGGTGATCACCACCGGCCCGCGCCGCGGCGCATCGCCGCCCCCGTCGACGATGCGGGCGGCATGGCCGATGAAGTCCTCGAACAGCCTGCCCAGCTGCTCGTACTTTCCAGCGCCAGCGGGCCCGGCCGCGCTCGCCGCGGCGGTCGCTGCCGCCGGCGCCACGGCCAGAGGACGCGGCGTCATGGGCGTCTCCGACGGCGCCGGCCCTGGCGTCGCGGCGGCGGCCGGCTTCACCGCGGGGATCTTGCGGTCCATGCTCTCTCCCTCCTGAACTCCGCTGCCCAGCCCGGCGGCGTACAGCCCGCACAGGCACTGGTTGAAGCTGGGTAGGTCTCCCACCTTGGGGTGGTTGGTGAACAACGCCACCAGGTCGTCGTGGTGACCCAGCACGTTCTGCACGAAGCCGTACAGCGCCTTCTTGGGCCCGATCTCCACGAACACCCGCGCCCCCCGCTCGTACAGCGTGTGCAGCCCTTTGACGAACTGAACCGGCGACGCGACCTGACGCGACAGCATGTCGAGCATCTTGCCGCGCACGTCGTGACCCGTCGGGTAGAGCACGCCCGTGACGTTGGCCACCACCGGGACGCGGGGCGGCTGCAGGTCGAGTCGCGCCAGGGTCCGGCGAAGCGGCTCGCTTGCGGGCGCCACGATCTCGGTATGGAACGCGTGGCTCACCGGCAGCGGCGTCACCCGCATCCCGGCCGCGACCAGCGCCTCGCTCGCCTCGCGCACCGCCTCTGTCGCCCCGCCCACCACGGCCTGCTCGTTGCTGTTGATGTTGGCGATGACCACATACCCGCGGATCCGGCCCACGATGGCCTGGATCTCACCGAGCGCCCCCATCACCGCCACCATGGCGCCGTTGTCGGGCGTGGAGATGTTGCTCATCTCCTTGCCCCGTGCGCTCACCGCCTCCATGGCGGCTGGAAAGCTGAGCGCCCCGGCGGCCATCAGCGCGCCGTACTCGCCGAGGCTGTGGCCCATCACCATGTCAGGCTCCACGCCGTACGCCGCCAGCATGCGCACCAGGCCCGCCTCCACCGCCAGCAGGGCTGGCTGGGTCACCGCGGTCTGGCGCAGCTCCAGATCCGCCTGCCGGGCGTGGGCTTCGTCCCGGGGCTGGACGAAGATGTGGCTCGACAGGGTCCGTCCCAGGAGCGGGGTCATCACGCTGTCGGCCTCCGCCATGGCGCCGGCCATGAGCGCCTCCCCCTGGCACAGCGCGCCGAACATGTTGACGTACTGAGACCCTTGACCGGTGAACAGGAACGCCACCTTGCCGGCCGGCCCGGCGCCGTGAAAGACGCCCTGCGCCTGCAGCACCCGCCACATGGCCGGGTCGTCCCGGTCCAGCGCCCTGAGCGCCTTCTCCGCGCGCGCGGCCAGCTCGTCAGCGTCGCCGAAGTCCATGGCCACCCGCACGGGAGCCTCCAGGTCTCGCCGCGACGGCGGCGCCGCCGCCGGGGCCTCACCGGCGCGGGCCCGGTCGAGCACGCGCGCCAGGCGCTGGCTCACCTCGGCGCTGTCCCGGCCGCCCACCACCAGGGCCCCTCGCACGGGCCGCTTGATCTCGGCTTGCGCGGACGAAGCAGGCGCAGGCGCCTCCCGGACCACCGCCGCTGAACCGGCCGCGGGGGTCGCCTCGCGCGCCGACACGGGGGCCGGCTCGGGCCTCGACTCGGCGGCGAGCCGTCCGGGCACATACTCCTCCAGCACCGCGTGGAAGTTGGTCCCGCCGAAGCCGAAGGAGCTGACCCCGGCCCGGCGCACGCCGCACTCCGGCTCGGCCCACGGGCGCAGCTCGCGATTGACCTCAACGGCCCCCGAGGTGGGCATGTCCTGGCCGGCGCGCTCGTAGCCGAGGCTCGGCGGCAGGATCTTGTCGTGCAGCGCCAGGGTGGCCTTCAGGATCCCCGCGGCGCCGGCCGCGCCCTTGAGGTGGCCGATGTTGGACTTGACCGAACCGAGGGAGAGGCTCCCTCGCGCCCGGTCTGGCCCGCCGAAGACCTCCTCGAGACATTGCAGCTCCACGGTGTCTCCCACCGACGTGGAGGTGCCGTGCCCCTCGATGAGGGAGGCGCTGCTTGGGTCGCACCCCGCGGCCTCCCACGCGCGCATGATGGCGCGCACCTGCCCCGCAGGGTTGGGCGCCACGATGCCGCGCCCGCGCCCATCGCTGGAGCCGCCGAAGCCACGGATCACCGCGTAGATCTTGTCCCCGGCCGCCTCGGCGTCCGGCAGCCGCCGCAGCAGGAACAGGGCCGCCCCCTCTCCCATGACGAAGCCGTCCGCGCCGGCGTCGTACGGGCGCGAGCCGGTGGCCGACAGCGCGCCGATCTTGCTGAACTTGATGAACGACGTGGGCCCCATGTTGGCGTCCACCCCCCCGGTGATCACCATGTCGAAGGCGCCCTCGCGCAGCCCGTCCACCGCCGCGGTGATGGCCGCCATGGACGACGCGCACGCCGCGTCGGTGACGAAGTTTGGTCCGTGCAGATCGAACAGCGACGCCACCCGGCCGGCGATGATGTTGGACAGCTCGCCCGGCATGGTGTCCTCGGTGATGGCGGGGAAGCGCCCGTCCACGCCAGCGCGCAGCTGGTCGGACAGGGCGCGCTGCTGCTCCTCCGGCAGCGCGTTGTAGGCCGGCGACCTGTACAGCTCCTGGGCGATCTCTGGAAACATGATGCGGGCCGCGGTCAGGTAGTGCATGTCCCCGGCCATGGCGTTGCCCAGGATCACCGCGGTGCGCTCGCGATCCAGCTCCCGCTCCGGGTAGCCGAAGTCGGACAGAGCCTGCCGCGTGGCCACGATGGCCCACTTCTGGGCCCGGTCCATGGCCTGGCCCACCCGGGGCGGGATCGGCAGCTTCCAGTCGAACGGGGCCCACTCGAAGTCCCGCACGAACCCCCCGATCCTGGAGTAAGTCCGGTCCGGGGCGCTACGGTCCGGGTCGTAGTACAGGTCCGGGTCCCATCGCCCAGGCGGCACATCACCGATGCTGTAGCGGCCCGCCTTGATGTTGCTCCAGAAAGTCGGCGCGTCTCCTGCGTCGGGCATCACGGCTCCGACACCCACGATGGCCACTGCGTCCTGATATGGATCTTTTCTGCTGGTACGTTTCTGGTCCACGATTTCGCCCTTCCTGTCTCGGGTCACCCCCGAGGCCTGCTCCCCCTGAGGTCCCCCCGCCCATCCTCGGCTGTCGATCAGCCGCGCTGGTAGATCAGATCCGCGATCAGATCTTGGTCTCTGGTCAGCCCCTCCTGGCAGCGCGTGACGCGCTCCAGGTCGAGGTCGCGCTGGAGCGCGCTCGCCCCCTGGCTCCCGGGCTCGCTCGCGCCGGCCACCAGGGCCAGGCCTTCGCTGGCCACGGCCTGGGCCGCCTGGCGCGCGTAGACCCTGCTCAGGGCGCCGAGCCCCTCGCCGTCGAAGCGCCCGTCGCTCCTGGCCTTGAGCGCGCCGGACTGGGCACGAATCGCCCGGCGGGCCAGGCTGGCCGCGCCCTCGGCCCGTGCGATGAGCCTGCCCAGCCGAAACAGCACATGCTGGTTGCGCGTCAGGCGCCCTGCCCGGGCGGCCTCGAGCACCTTTCCCAGGCAGCTCAGGGTCAGGCCGGCGAGGTCGGCGCCCGCCGTCGGATTCCCGGCGTGGGCAGCCTCGAGGGTTTGCGCCTGCTCCTGGTAGTACTGGCCGCGGCTCTTGAGGTGCGCCTGCCACCGGTCGCGGCCGATGGTCATCTCCATGATCTCCGAGGTGCCCTCGTAGATGCGCGTGATGCGGACATCGCGCGCGATCTTCTCCACCATGTACTCCCGCGCGTAACCGTAGCCGCCCAGCGCCTGGATGCTGGCGTCCGCGGCCGCGTGGCCATACTCGGTGGCCAGGTACTTGGCCACGGCGCCCTCGGTGTTGAGGTTCCCCTCGCCGGCGTCGATGCGCTCGGCGGTCTCCTCGATGACCGCCCGCGCCGCCTCCAGGTTCACCACATGCGGCACGATGAGCTTGTGGGTGTACCCCTGCTTCTCCGACAGCGGCCCGCCCCCCTGGACGCGCTCCACGGAGTACGGCACCGCGCGGTCCATGGCCGCCCAGCCCGCCCCCAGGCCGAACGCCGCCACCATCAGCCGCGTGTAGCCGAACACCAGCTGCGCCTGCATCAGCCCCCTGCCCTCCACGCCGCCCACCAGGTTGGCCGCCGGGACCAACACGTCGTCGCACGTGACGGTGGAGGTGTTGCTGAGCCGGATGCCGTGCTTCTCTTCGGGGTTGCCCGCGCTCAGCCCATCGGCATCGCGCTCCACCACGAACCAGCTCGGTCCCTGGGGCGCGTTGGCCAGGAAGGTGTAGACGTCGGCGTAGCCGCCGTTGCTGATCCACTGCTTGCTGCCGTTGAGGCGGTAGGCCACGACCTCGCCCAGCTCCTCCAGCGGCTCCGCCTTGCTCTTGATCGCCGCGAGGTCGCTGCCCGCCTGGGGCTCGGTGGCGGCGTAGGCCATGAGCAGCCCCTCATCGGCGATGCGCCCGAGCCAGTGCTCCTTTTGCGACTCGGTGCCGCCGAACACGATGGGATCGCTGCCGAGGAAGGTGGCCAGCACCCCGGTGGCCAGGCCCATGTCCAGGCCTCCCATGGCCTCACACACGCGGTACACGTCGAACGCGCCGCCCCCCATGCCGCCGTAGCACTCCGGGATGAACAGCAGCTGCAGGCCCAGCTCGCTGCCACCCATTTGACGCACCAGCTCCTCGGGCGAGCGGTCCTGTTCGTCCAGTTCGAGCAGCAGGGAATCCGGCACATTGGCCCGGGTGAAGTCCCTGATGGACTGGAGCACCAGGTCAAGGGTTTCACGGTCGAGGCCGCGTTTTGCGGCCATGGATGCTGCTTCGAACATCGCCCTCCTCCTCTTCGGTTCGCCGCCCACCGCTCCTGCCAGTCCCCCCCGGAGGGTGTGTCCTCGCGGCCGGATTGCCCCTCCGTAAGCACGAACGGGGCCAATCTCCAAATTCAGCCTAAATGCCTTGAATAACTAATGTTCACACTATCGTCACACACCAACTGCCGACCGGATTGCGCGGTTGGATGCGCAAAGAACTGCGCATCCCGCCAGGGACATCGGGTCATAGGCTATAATCTTAACAGACTTCGTATTCTATAGCACCAGGATTCACCTTGTCTGCCCCCGGAGTGCGCAAGCGGGTAAGATTCGCGAAAGCCCAGGAGGGACCCCGCGATGAAGATCCATGGCCTGTTCGACGAACGCACTTTCACCCTGACCTATGTCGTCGCGGATCCAACCACCGGGGACGCGTTGATCATTGATCCGGTGCTGGATTACGAACCGGCCGGCTCGAGGATTTTCACCGAGTCCATCCAGCGGGTGAGCGCCCATGTGCAGCACAACGCGCTGACGCCACGGTTGATCCTCGAGACCCACGCCCACGCAGATCACCTCTCGGGCGCCCAGGTCCTCAAGCAGGACTACCCGGACGCTCCGGTGGGCATCGGCGCCGAGATCACCCGGGTCCAGCAGACCTTCAAGCCGATCCTGGGATTGCCCGAAGACTTCCCGGTGGACGGCTCACAATTCGATCGGCTGCTGGCCGATGGCGAGCAGCACGCGGCCGGCTCGATCACAATCCAGGTGATCAGGACACCGGGCCACACCCCCGCCTGCGTCAGCTACCTCATCGGTGACGCCCTGTTCACCGGCGATGCTCTGTTCATGCCGGACAGCGGCACCGGCCGCTGCGACTTCCCGGGGGGCAGCGCGGAGGACCTGTACACCTCCATCACCGAGCGCATTCACCCCATGGCCGACCATACGCGCGTCTTCGTGGGCCATGATTACCAGCCTGGCGGGCGCGAGCTGAAGTTCTGCTCCACCGTGGGCGACCAGCGGCTGCACAACAGGGCCCTGCCCGCGGGGCGGGAGCGCCAGGACTTCGTGGCCTGGCGGGAGGCGCGTGACGCGACGCTCTCGGCTCCACGGCTGCTCTACCAGAGCATCCAGGTCAACCTGGACGCCGGCCGCCTGCCGCCGCCAGGGCCCGCCGGGCAGCGCTACCTGAAGATTCCGATCCAGTAGATCAGCTCCAATTGCCCGGGGCGGCCGGTCGCCGCCGCGCCGGCGGCGGGCAGCGCCGATATCTGCTCTGTGCCGGCCAAACCATGCGTGCCTCGCCACAGCAAGTGCGTCACCCTGTAGGTGCCGGTGCCATGACAGAAAGGAACAAAAAGCCCAGGACGCGCAAGCGGACGGGCCCGATCACCATGGACGATCCGACGGATCCGGAGAACACCGCCATGTGCACCACGGGCACCTGGCAGGCGGACGCCGACGATAACGCCGAGATCGATTCGCTGCTGGAAGCGTACCTGGCGGAGCCCGCCTCGGCGGGGCGGCCCCAGCCCCCCCGCGGAGGCGCGCCGGACCCGCGTCACGACCCGCGCGCACATGCTGACTCAAGAAGGCATCTCCAACGACGGTCAGACCCAGGTGGATCTCGCGCGCATATCTCGTATCCAGTCCAAGATCGGCGAATACATCAGGCGCGCCGCCAAGTCCAACGGGCACATGGCCGTGCTGTTCGTGGAGCTGGGCGGCATGCAGGACGTGGCCCGGGTCCTCGGCCGCGCAGACGCGCGAATGCTGGCTTCCCAGGCCACCCGGCGCTTGCGCAGCGCCGTGGGGGAGGATGGCGTGGTGGCGCCCATCGCCGCTGACACCATGGTTGTGCTCGTGCCCGACCTGAAGCACGCCGACGACGCGACCCTGACCGCTGACTCGATCCACATGGAGATGACCAGGGCGCACCTCTTCCGGGGAGAGGCCTATTTCCTTCAGTGCTCCGTGGGGCTGGCCATGTACCCCGAGCATGGCCGCACGCCGGAGCGGCTGCTCAACAACGCCGACGCCGCGCTGTGCCGCACCGGCGAATCCACCGGCGACCACTTCAAGTCCTACGACGCGGTGGAGCACGCCAACAACACCGAGCGGCTGTTGATCAAGACCGCGCTGCACCAGGCCATCGAGGGCGGCGAGCTGCAGCTGCGCTACCAGCCGCGCTTCTCCACCCAGACCGGCGCCCTGCTGGGCGCGGAGGTGCTGCTGCGCTGGTTCAACCCCGTGCTCGGCAACGTCCCGCCCGCCGACTTCATCCCGGTGGCCGAGGACACCGGGCACATCATGGAGATCGGGCGCTGGGTGCTCCAGCAGGCCATGTCCCAGTACCGCACCTGGAAAGCCGAGGGCTACATCCTGCCGGCGCTGTCGGTGAACATCTCCGGCCCGCAGCTGGAGCGCGGCGGGCTCCTGGACACCCTGGAGCAGCTGGAGGTCAGCAAGCTGCCTGAGGGCATGCTGCTGGAGCTCGAGCTGACCGAGCGCCTGCTGGTGGGCAGCACCGCGCGCAGCAGGGACACCCTGGAGGCGCTCAACAACCGCGGCGTGCGGCTGGCCATCGACGACTTCGGCACCGGCTACTCGGCCCTCTCTTACCTGACGGAACTCCCGGTGAGCGTGGTGAAGCTGGATCACTCGCTGGTGCGGAACATCCATCGCAGCGACGAGAGCGCGACGCTGGTCAAGTCGATCCTGGCCCTGGCCCACGACCTGAACATGCAGGTGGTGGCCGAGGGGGTGGAAGAGGAGGACCAGCTCTCCCTGCTGCGCGAGCTCGGTTGCGACGAGGTGCAGGGATTCCTGGTGGCCACGCCCGCGACGGCCGAGGGCATGGAGAAGCTCCTGCCCCGGGGCTGACGCGGCAGTGGAAGTTCCAGAGCGCTTCTGGTAGCTAATGGGGCATGTCTCCCCGGGGCAAGGTTCGCTGGGCGGCCGCGGCGCCGGCGCTGGTCGTTCTGATTTCGCTCGGCGCGGGGTGCGTCAAGAAGGAGCGGGCTGCTGGCCAGCGCCGCCTCGGGATCCACGAGGTGTTCCGCTCGGCCCGTGACAGGGTGTTCGCCCTGGGCGGCGAGGGCGCGGGCGTACAGGGCACCGCGTTCCTTGTGACCCATGGCCGCGCTCGACACCTGGTGGCCAGCTTCCATGTGGCGAGCAAGCTGCCCGCCCCCTGGGTTCAGGACCGGGCCGGAAAGAAATGGGCCGGGCTGCGCGTGACGGCGGTGGATCGCGAGCATGACCTCGCCCTGCTCGACGCAGGCCCCCTGCCCGCCGACATGGCGGGGCTGGATGTCACGACGCAGTTCGAGACGAGCCAGCAGGTGTTCCTGGTGGGCTTCCCCGGCATGGGCACGCGGCAGGTGCGGCTCAACTTCAGCCCGGGGGTCATCAGCGATGACCGATACGAGGCGCCCACCTTCATCGGCGAGGGCAAGATCCAGTACATCCAGGTCAGCGCGGCCATCAACCTCGGTCACAGCGGCTCGCCGCTGCTGGATCGCCTGGGCAGGGTCATCGGCGTCGCCGCCTGGCGGCTCGACCCGGGGGCCCAGATATCGGGAGGCAACTACGCGGTGCCGGCCCGGCATGTGGCCACGTTGATTGCGCAGCTCGGCGAGCGGGGCGGCGAGCCTGCAGGCGAGGGCCGCGCCCGGGCCTGCCGCAAGGACGGCGACTGCGTCTGGCTCGACTACTGCATCGAGGGCCGCTGTCAGGCCCTGCGCCGGGCTGCGCAGGCCTGCTCTGTGGGCGACGACTGCGTGCTGCCCCTGCGGTGCCATGACAACGCCTGCACAGCCCCCGCGGCCAGCGGCGCGGCGTGCTGCTGCGACCAGCTGTGCACCCAGCCCGACCACTGCGTGATGGGCAAGTGCCGGCCGCTGTCCCGTCGGGGCGGCGCTTGCGCCGTGGACCAGGACTGCCTCGCGCCGCTTTTCTGCGTGGGTGGGCGGTGCGTGCGCGAAAAGAGCGCCGCGGGCGGGCCGTGCCACCACCACCTGCACTGCAAGACCCCCCTCGGCTGCCTGGAGGGACGTTGCCGGTCCACGGCCGGCCGGGCCTGCGCGGCGGCGGCCGAGTGCGCCCCGCTGGCCTGCATCCTGGGCCGCTGCCGGAACCTGGCCGCCGAGGCCGAGGGGTGCGCCACCAGCCGGGATTGCCTGGCCCCGCTGATCTGCGTCTCGGGCGCCTGCCAGCCGGTCCGAGACCGGCCCGCGGGTGAGGACCGCGGCCGGCCCACGCGCTGACGACTCGGCGGCGGGCCCGGCTGTGCTAGGCTCTCAGGAGCCGCTAACCTGACCGGAGGCCTGGCCCATGAGATGTTTGCCCTTGATCCTGCTAACCGCCACCCTGTCTCTGGCCCTGGCCTGCGGTGAACGCCGCGCCGATAACAACGCCGACGCCGGGAAGAAGACGTACGACACGGGCGGCGGGACCAAGCTCGACACCGGGGGCTCCGTCACCGACGGCCCCGTCGCGGGCGACGTGGGCGGCGGCACCGTGGACAGCAGCGGGCCGCTGCCCGACGCGGCGCAGTCCGACACGGCGCCTCCCACCCCGGACCAGCAGGTGCTGCCGCCGGACCTCGGCCCCGCCAAGAAGTGCTTCGTCGACGCGCAGTGTGGCGGCTACAAGTGCAGCAGCGGCGTCTGCCGCAAGGCGTGCTACAGCTCGAGCCACTGCGCCACGGGCTTCGCGTGCGATTACAAGAACCGGTGCGTCAAGAAGATCCCGTGCAAGGACGACAAGCCGTGCGGCAAGTACGCTTGCTACAAGAGCGGCAAGTACTGTTACCCGTACTGCTACTACGACAGCTACTGCTCGGCGGGTAACGTGTGCAAGAACAACCAGTGCCAGCCCGCGAACAAGTGCACCGCGGACGCCCAGTGCGCCGGCTTCACCTGCAACACCGTCAAGGGGATCTGCCGCGCGTACTGCTCGTCGAGCGTGCCGTGCGCCAACGGCTACATCTGCAACGGCAGCTCCAAGTGCGTCAAGCAGGTGACCTGCAAGGATGACAAGCCGTGCAACGGCTACAGGTGCATCACCACCTACAATATCTGCCGCACCTCGTGCTCCTCCAGCTCGAGCCACTGCGCCAAGGGCTACTCCTGCAGCTCCTCCAAGTGCATCAAGAACATCCCGTGCAAGGACGACAAGCCGTGCAAGGGATTCAGGTGCGATACGGGCAACAAGATCTGCCGCACCCGCTGCATCCCGTACCTGCCCAACCAGTGCGCCAGTGGGTACGCCTGCTACAGCTGGCAGTGCGTGCCGAAATAGCCAGCGTCCCGTCCCGGCTCAACCCCCTCGACTGTGAACCGCAAACCGTCAACAGTTGACGGTTGAGCGGTTGCCCGGTCCCCCCCCGGGCAACGCTCAGAACAGCTCGTGGCTCGCCATCAGGTTGTTGCAGTAGAAGCACTTGACCACGTGGCTGCCCTTCTCGTCCTCCATGCGCACCACCCTCGGGGGGATGTGCTCGCAGAACTCGTGGCGTGTGATGCAGTGGTGGTTGGTGCACTGCATGCCGCTGAGCCCCTCGATGTCCTGGGGCAGGTAGAGGTCCAGCTTGCGCACCACCTGCCCGCCGCGGATGTCGTTGACCGTGGCCCCGGGGGCGATGGCGGCGATGAGCCGCAGCTCCTCCGGCACCAGGTAGCGCTCCTTGATCATCAGCACGCCCTTCTTGGTGCCCGGGCGCTTCCTGGCCTCCACCACGCCGGTGCGGAAGATGTCCCCGCGCTCGCGCACCCGCAGCATCCGGGCGATCTTGGTGATGACGTAGGGGTTCTCCTCCACGTGGTCGATGACGGTGCCGTTCTCCAGCGGGCGGATGTCGAGGGTCCCCGTGGGGCGCTTGGCCTCCTCCCGGTGCTGGACCATGTCCCGCTCGTCGTAGAATTCGCCGGAGATCTCGGGATCCCGGTAAGGCTCGCCCTGGAAGTCGCCGCCCAGCAGTCCGAGGGACAGCGCCATCTCCACCAGCCGCGTGGGCACGCCGTTGCCCGCCTGCCGCTTGGCCCAGCAGCGCGGGTGGCGCTTGACCTCCGGGTGGATCGACGGATTCTCCTTGTCGTCGGGCAGGGGGTGGCCCAGGCCGAAGGTGGGCCGGGTCAGCTTGATCAGGTCGGGGGTGAAGAAGAACAGGTCCCGGGCGCGGTAGTACTCCGCCTCGTCCTCGAACCGCTCCCGCTGCAGCCGGGTCATGTACAGGAAGTCGAGGCTCGGCAGCTTCTCCCGCAGCTGCTCGCTGTCGTCGTAGTACTCGGTCACCTCCACGCCCCTCGCCTGCAGGTACGCGATGACCGCCTGTGGCATGCGCAGGTCCGGGTGGGAGAAGACATGGAACCGGTTGCCCGGGAACAGGCTGAGGAGCACCGGGAAGCTGTGGGTGGTGCGCCCATACTTCGGGTCCACGGCGATGCCGATCTCCAGGTCGCGCACCCGGCCGCAGCACTCGTTGATGGTGAACACGTCGAGCAGCCCCTGGGTCGGGTGCTCGTTCTTGCCATCGCCGCCGTTAAAACAGCAGAGCGGCGGCCCGTCGGGGCGGCGCATGTTCTCGGTCACGGCCTTGGCCGCGCCGTCCAGCGGGTGGCGCAGGATCAGGGCGTCCATGTCGTAGGCGTCGAACATGTCCACCGTGTCCAGCAGAGACTCCCCCTTCTTGACCGAGGTCGCCTCGGTGCCGGCGAAGCCCACGGTCTTGAGCCCGAGGCGCTGGGCGGCGATCTCGAACGAGAAGCGGGTACGGGTGGAGGGCTCGAAGAAGAGCAGCGCGGCGAACAGATCCGCCCCGCGGCCCAGCTTGTACTCGTCGGGACGCCGGCCCTTGAGCGCGGCCTTGATCCGCGCCGAGGTGTCGAGGATGTAGACCAGCTCGTCCGCGGTGACCTGGGAGACGTCGACCCAGTTGCGGCCGAGGAAGCTCGACTGGCGGGCGGTGCCGCCGGCCTGTCCGGTTCCGGTGCTGTCCATGGTTATCGTAGCTCCGCTGGCAGCCGCGCCCGCAGCGCGCCCGCCTGTTCGGGGTTGAGCATTTGAAGGTAGGCCAGCTGGCCGCGCAGGCGCGCCAGTCGCGCCGGGTCAGGGGCGCCCCCTGCCTCGAGCTGGCGGCCGAGCTGGTGGGCGGCGGCGCGCATGCGCCGGCGCTCGGTGCGCGAGAGCCCTGCCGTGTCGTTGACCACCACTCCGGTGACCTGCTGGCGGCGGCCGCGGCGCATCACGCGCTCCTTGCCGCTGTTCAGCTTGAAGCCCTCCGCCGCCACGATCCGGCGGGCGCCGGCGCGCAGCGCCTGGATGGCGCCCAGGTCATCGCCAGAGAAGGCGAGATCGTCGGCGTAGCGGGTGTAGGCGAAGTCGAGCTTGCGGGCCAGGCCGGCCAGGCGCCGATCCATTCGCAGCACGATGGCGTTGCACAGGCCGGGGCTGGTGGGGGCGCCCTGGGGACAGACGCGAGGTCCCACCGGGACGTGGAACAGGTCGCCCTCGACCTTGACCGGCTGGCGCGGGGGCGTGGTGGTGAGCAGGGCGATGGAGGCCGCCACCGGGTAGCCGTAGCCGAGGGCCAGCATCAGGCCGCGCACCCGGCCCACGTGCACGGTGCCGAAGAAGTCGGCCAGGTCCATGTGCAGCACCACGGCCCGGCCCACGTGAGGCTCGGCGCCGCTGCGCACTGAGCGCCCCCGGCGGAAGCCGTGGGCGTGCTCGCTCACGGGCAGCAGGTCCACGAGCAGCCGGTTCAGCCGCCGCTGGGCCGCCTTGAGGCGCCGCTTGGGCGCCATGATCAGGCGCTCGCCCCCCGAGCGCTTGGGCAGCGCGAAGGTGACATAGTCCGGCCGGCGCTCCCGCTGGCGGTGCGCGGCGAAGGAGCGCAGCTGACCGGGCGACAGCTCCAGCGCCGCGGCGAGCTCCTCCTCTGTGCGCCACAGTGGCAACCCGTACCGGGCCAATTGCTCCTCGTCCGGCAGCAGGTCCCGCACGCCGCGGTGCCGCGTCCGCATGGAGGGCGAAAAGAGGCGCGCGGCCTCCTGCGCCGACATCACGCGCTTGCGTGGCGCCCCGACGCGCCGACGCTTGGGCACCAGCCTCGGGTCCCTCCACGCGCGCCGCTGCGCCCCCTCGCGCAGGGGCGGGCCGGTCATGTCCACGGCCTCGGCGGTGGCGTCCAGGGCATCCACTCCCTGCTCCAGCCTGGAGACGTCCCGCGTGGGGTCGCCGGCGAAGAGGCCCTTGAGCCAGTGGAAGAATCCCATCCCTACCTCACAAAACGGGGCCCGACGGCGACCACTTGCGAAGCACTGGACCCGTGGCCTCCCTGCGTTCCGTACGCCGGGAGCCGCGGCGATGTCATGGCTGTATTTCGCCCCCGCGGCGAAGCACCGCGGATGTTGGCTGGTTGCGACCGTCGGGCCCCATGCCCTGCAACTTACTCCCCTGCACCGGACCTGTCGAGCCCCTGCGCGCGCTCCGAAGAGGCGCGGTCCACCCGCTCGGGTTCGCTGGCGCGAGCCAGGGCCAGCGCGTGGGGGCAGGGGCCCTTGTTGAGCAGGTTTTCGCGGAAGAACGCGCAGCCGCAGGTGACGAAGATGATCCGGCCATCGCCGCTGAGCACCACCCGCGCCTCTTCCCCGCCCGCGCGGCCCGTCACCTCCCAGTCCCGGTGGATCACCGTGCGGGTCACCTTGCCCTCGGGGGTCTTGAAGCTGCGCTCCTTGCGCTTCTCCTGCAGCTGGCACGAGGTCACGCGCACCGCCCCGCGCTCAAGCAGCGCGGCGGCCTGCTCCAGCCGCGGATCCGGCGGGTAGAGCGTCGCCTCGTCTGCCGGCTCCTCGAGCAGCTCGCGGTGGCGGAAGCGCCCCACGTCCAGGTCGAACACCGCCCGGCCGAGGCGGCAGAGGCGCCCTAGGAGGGCCAACGCTCGCTCGCTCGATATCTCCAGCTCGGCCGCCAGCTCCTCGACGGCGAGGGTGAAGCCATCGGCCAGCAGCGCCAGCGCCCGGGCCTCCAGCGTTGTATCGTCGGCGCCGGCGGTCGGCAGCGACAGGTCGAAGCTGGCGCTCCCGGTCCAGGCCTGCCCGGTCCAGCCGCTCAGCCCGAGGGTGAAGGTCATCCCGGGCAGCCGCACCAGGTAGAAGCTCGGCAGCGCCCTGCCCTTGAGGTGAACCTCGACCGCGTCGGCGAAGGGCAGCAGCGGCTCCAGCAGGCGGAGGCGGCGCCGCCCCCAGGTGCGGACGCGGCGTGGCTCCAGCCGCCCGTGCTCGCAGCCGCGCAGGGGCACCGGGTGCTCCCACGGCTCGAGCATGATGCGCGCGTCCTGGCCCGGCAGAAGCTCGTAGCGCAGCGCCCGGGGCGACACCTTGGCCTTGTTGTGGCGCAGGTAGCGGATGGCAGACAGCAGGTCCACCGGGCGCACCTTCAGCCGCGTGCCAGGCAGCGTCATTGCGCCGGTGACCTGCAGGAAGCCGCGCACCCACGCGTCGGGCAGGTCCACCTTGCCCTCGAACCGCCCGCAGGCGCCGGTGGTGGTGACCTCCAGGCCCTCGGGCCCCACCCGCAGCCAGGTGTTGCGCCGGCTGCGCAGCTCTGCCAGCTGCCCCCAGAGCCAGGCGGTGAAGTCGATGTTGGTGGTGCCGGGGATCACCTCGCCGTCGGTCTCGAAGATCTCCGGGTCGAGGGTGACCGCCGCGTAGACGCTCTGGTCCTGGCTGAAGGCCTCGAACAGCAGCCTGTCCGGGTGCACCGTCACCACCGGATCCAGCAGGCCGAACAGCGCGCCGCCGAGCCAGGTGTCGTCGGACCAGATCGCCTCGCCCAGGGCGCGCAGGGCGATGCGCAGCATGAACGGGTGGCCCGCCTTGACCCGCCCGTGGAACCGCACCGGGCGGCGGCCGTTGGCGGTGAGCCCGAGGATGGCCGCGTCCCGGCCAGACTCCATGGCGCTCGGCGTGGCGTAGTCTGCGTAGAACGGGATCATGCGGCCCCCCCCGACGCGCGCCGGTGCACGGTGGCGCCCTCGCCGTCGCCCTGCAGCGCGGGCCAGCGGTGCAGCAGCCGGCCGATGAGCCCGATCAGCTCGCCCTTGGGGTAGTGGCTGTCGGGCAGGTCCAGCGCCTGCCGCGCGCGCCCGTGGACGCGGCGGGCCAGCGCCTCGGTGCGGGCGGCGTTCTCCAGCGCGCCGAAGGCGGGCAGCCGGGTGCGCCGGTGCAGCGGGCGCAGCAGGGTGCCCATGAGCACGTCGAGGTTGCCCTCGGCCAGCTCCCGCGCCCGGTCATCGTCCAGGGCCAGGGCGCGGTAGGCCAGGGCCTGTACGTGGATCTCCGGCGCCTCCACCAGGTCGGACATGCCGTCGGGGTCGGCCAGGTACACCTCCAGGCTGCGCTCGAACAGCAGCCGCGCCAGGCGGTTGCTGCGGATCAGCTGATCGTAGCTCCAGATGGCGTAGGCCGGCACCTGGGTCAGCACGGCGCAGGCCCGGCGGGCGAAAGCGGGCGACTCGGGATCGAGGCCGAGGTAGTAGTCCACCAGCCGGTCCGCCGCGGCGGTGATCTTCTTCGGCAGCGCCCAGCCGCCGCCGCGGGTCAAGGCGCGCGCCGCCAGGTAGTCGAGCAGCTGCTCCTCCTGCTGCTGCATCAGCTCGGCCATCAACCCGGGGTAGGTCTCGTCCCAGCCCCCCTGCAGGTGCTGGCGGAACGGCCCACGCGCCAGGGCCGGGTAGCGCCGGTAGAGCGCCAGGGCGGTGGCGTCGTCGAGCTGGTGCACCTGGGCCAGGCCGAAGCCGGGGAAGTTGTACTCCCGGGACACGCCGGTGAGCATCAACAGCTGACGGCGGGGGCGCTCGCCGCCCTCCTCCACCAACCGGGCCACCTCGCGGTTGTACTCCTTCGGCCGGGAGCAGACCCGCAGCAGGGCGGCCCACAGATCCTCCCACCCCTCCTGGCGCGCCAGGTCAAGCATGCGGTCGTAGCCGCCGCGCAGCCAGCCGGACCAGACATCCCGCAGGTGCGCCATGAGGTATGGCAACACGTCCCGCCCGCGCGCCCGGGTGATGGCGTACATCTGCTTGCCCAGGTCGAGGCCCCACCCCTCGGGGTGGCGGCGCTCCAGCGCGTCGCAGAGCGCCCCGGCGTCGGTCACCTCCGCGCACAGGGCCAGCGCCTGCTCGCCCCACTTCTTGATCGGGATCTGCCGGCGGTAGAGCTTGTGGGCGAGCTCGTCATCTTCGCGCGCCGTGGCCTCGCCGTGCAGCTCCTGCCACAGCTTGCGCTTGTTGCCCCAGAACCCGCCGGGCAGGTGGGCCAGGATGAAGGGCCGCGCCGCGCCGGGATCCTGGCGGTAGAGCGTCAGAGCGGTGGGCTCATCGAGGCCAAGGCCGAGGTCCAGCTTCTGCAGCTCCAGGTGCCTGGCCGAGGGGCTGGCAGCGCGGCCGAACCGCTGCACGAGGTCCGCCCGCCAGCGCTTCGGGTCGGCGCCCCGGCGGCGGTCCGACAGCATCCAGAAATAGAGCCGCCGGAACATCTCCACGTCGTCCTGTCCGTCGGCGCGCTCCAGCCAGGGTCCCAGCGCGTCGGCGTGCTGCTTCCATCGCACCTCGCCCCACTTCTTGCCGTCCACGTACCAGCTGGCGAAGTGGGACAGGATGAAGGGGCGGAAGCGCGCGCGGTCGCGGGTGTAGAGGGGCGGCCCCCAGAGCCATGTCAGGCCGCCGAAGGCGGGCTCCCGGGTCAGGGGCTCCAGCTGGCGCAGCAGCTCCTCGTCACCGTGGGGCCCGCGCAGCAGGGCGCGGATCTGGTCAGCCAGGGCGGCGGCGCGCAGGGGAGGCGGTCTGGAAGCCATCTCAGAAAACCTCCGCGGCGCCGGAGCGACCCCGGGACGCCGCTGGCTGCGTTGCTCGTCGGTTGAATACCACCAGTATTCGCCCTCCTCGCGCCTTGCCATCGGCGCCCAGATGGTTCGCCCGGCTCGGTCCGCTTATCCTGAGATGGCTTCTCTTCTCTCTTCGGGTCACCGGCTCAGAGCATAGTCCCGTGGGTCGCGGTGATCCAGGTGCGCTGGCCCTTTTTGCCCGCGCGGTTCGTGAGCCCATGCGCCCGGGCTCGGGCGCGCAGGCACCCGGGACGCGCAGAGGACCAAACCGCTGCCGTCGGCCGTCGATGTCGGCTACCATGGCCGCCATGCCTCCAACCAGCGCCAGATCCGCCACCCTGCCCCGCGCCCTCGCGCTGGCCGGGCTGACGGCGGCGCTGGCCTGCGGGGCGTTCCTCTGGTCAGGCCTGCAGGAGACCTACTGGTGGTACCCGGAGACCGACGCCTACCAGCTGTGGGTCTTTGCCCTGCTGGGGCTCGGCTACTACAGTCACCGCCGCTGGGCCGCGGGCGGCCAGGCCCACCGGATGATCATCGCCGCGCTGTGGGTGCTGGTGACCGCCGCCCTGCTCTCTGGCATGGCCACCCTCGCCATCCGCATCGTGGAGCAGCGCCTCCCGGGCGACCTGCTGCAGAACTACCTCGAGGGTGCGCGGCGGGTGGAGCGGGGCAGCCCGGTCTACGACGTGGCCGGGCTGAAGCAGAGCGTCAACGCCTCGCCCCTGGCCATCTCGCTGTTTTACCCGCTGCGGCACCTGCGCGACCGCGACGCCATCATCGGCTTCCTGGTGTTCAACTTCGCCATGCTCGGGCTCTACTTCGCCGGCGGCTGCTTGCTGGTGCGACGCATCAAGGGCCGGCTCACCCTGCCCGACATGCTCTTCCCCCTGGCCGCCGCCTTCACCTTCTACACCTTCAACCGGAGCTGGCGCCTGGGCCAGATCGACATGACCCTGCTGGCCCTGCTCACCCTCGGGCTGGCGTTGATGCCGGGGCGAGAATCCCGGGGCAAGGCCTCCGCGCCCGCGCTGGCTCTCGCCTTCGGCCTCAAGCTCGTGCCCGGGCTCGCGGCGGGGCCGCTGTTGCTGGACTGGGTCGGGCGGATGCTGGGGCGCAGCGCTCCCACCGCGGGGCGAGGCCGCGCGACCTGGGTGGCGCTCTTCCTCGGGACCATCCTGGTGGTGGGCGCCCTGGCGGTGGCGCGCGTGGGCCCCACGGCCGCCGCGGACTTCGTGCGCAACGTCCCCGAGATCTCCCAGGGCACCACCTCGGGGAACAACTTCTCCATCGTGGCGCGTGTCCACACCTTCAACGACCGGAAGGTGCGCAAGGACCACCAGGTGCTGCCCCCGAGCTTGAATCGGCTCGGCACGGCGCTGACCGTGGTCACGCTGGTCATGCTCTGCCTGTTCACCTGGCGTGTACACAAGGCGGACCTCACCCTGCTCAGCTCCGTCTGGCTCGCCGCGCTGCCCTTCGCCTCGCCGGTGTGCTGGGACATCTACTTCCTCTGGTGTGGCTTCCTGCCCTGGCTTGTGCTGTGGGCCCACCTGACGGGGCACCCGGCGTTGCTCGGGCAGGCGCGGGCGTCCCGGATGTTCCTCGGCGCGGTGCTGGTCGGGTCTTACCTGCTGGCGGGCACCGCCGGCAACACCACCTACCGTGACATCAAGACGGGCATGACCGTTCAGCTCAAGATGCCGGCCTGGCTGGACGAGCTGCCGCTGCTGGGCCACATCATGATCCTGGGGGCGCTGCTGGTGGTGGCCGCGCGGGACCACCGTCGACGGGGCGAGGCTTCATGAGCTGGCTGAGCGGCCGGACGCCCACCGGGACGCGGGAGATCGACGTGGCGTGCCCGCGCTGTGGCGGCGCGCTGGCCGCAGTCATCTCCTGCCTGCAGGTTCGCGTGACCTGCCCCGGGTGTGGCCGGGGTTACAGCCTGGCCGAGCTGGCGCCGGTGCTGGACGACGAGTCATTCGAGCGCCTGGAGCAGGCCGTGGGGGGGAGGCTGAGCGACCGCGTATAATCTCCAGGCAGATAGAGGGAGGAGCCATGACAAGTCGGTATTTGAGGGATGTGGGTCTGGTGGTCCTGACAGCTGGCGCGCTGCTTGTGCCGGAGCTGGCCTCGGCGCGACCGGGCGATGGTTACTACGCCAAGGCCCGGGCGCGGTGCAAGCGCAAGCACCACTCACAGGTCAGCTGCTGCCTCGCCACGGTGCGCCAGATGAAGGCGGCGGGCGGCAAACGCGGGGGGTGCAGGGGCAACATGCTCAGGTGCAAGGGGTCCTTCGCCTGGTGCGAGTCGAAGGGATCAGCGCGACGGCCCGACAGCCGGCGGGCGCGCAAGAAGAAGCGGGTCCGCCTGTTCCACAGCGAGCTGCTCATCGGCTCCAGCGGCGAGGCGCGGCAGGACGCGGGCAAGGTGCAGACCGACGGCCGCACCAGCCGCGACCACCGCTTCCGCGTCAAGCTGGAGCGCGGGCGCACGCGCTGCAAGACGGGAGACCCGCGCGGCAACGTGCGGCGCATCGTGGCCAGCCTCGGGGGAGAGGTGGTGGCCGAGCTGAAGGCCAGCTCCAGCGGCTGCTGGCAGCAGACCAAGCGCTACCTGGCGCCGGGCTTCGAGCCCCAGGGCAAGCGGCTCGTGATCCAGGGCCGGGGCCAGAGGGGCGGGGTCGTCCGGGCGTGGCTGGACGCCTACCCGCGGGACAGGCCGTTGGCGGGCCCGTCCGGGGGGGCGGCGTCTGGCGGCGCGAGCGGAGGCGGCGGGAGCAAGCCCGGCCCCGCCCCGCTGCCCGCGGATCAGGCGGAGCTGGCCGGCGCGCGCAAGGCGCTGGTGGGTACCTGGTTGCCGGACATCGAGGGTTCCCTGGCGGCGGCGGACGCAAAGCATCGCGACGAGCTGAAGATCCTGCTGACCATCTACGTGGACTCCAGCTTCGCCTTCAGCGCCGACGGCACCCTGGTGACCCGGGGCAAGAGCATGAGCTTCTCTGGCCGGATCGACGAGGGCGGGAGCGAGGGCAGCCTGGTGCGGACGCCAAAGACGATCAAGGGGCGCTGGTCCATCCCCGGCGCCCGGGGCCAGGACTTCAACCTGACCATGGCAGGCGAGGACGGAAAGGACTTCACCCTGCGCGTCACCCGGGTGGGCAAGGACCGCGCATACGTGCACGTGGGTCCGAGCCGGTTCTATTTCAATCGCAAGTAGGGCCGTGAGCGAGAGGGCCCCTGCCCCTTGGCCGGCGCGAGGCCGCCATGCGGTTATGATGGTGAGCATGAACCGAGCGCTGATCCTCTTTGGGCTGCCGCTGCTGCTGGCAGCGGGCTGCGACCAGGACGATGTTGGCGGGCAGGCTGACGCCGCCCCGGACATGAAGGCCACCCCGGACCTCTCCCCGCCGGATATAGCCCGCCCGGACTGGCCGCCGGTGCCCGACCTGCCGCTTACGCCCGACCTCGCCCCGGACCTGATGAGCCCCGATCTTGTGAGCCCGGACCTGGGCCCGCCCGGGCCCAAGGTGATCGGCTGCTCGGATGGCAGCCGGGAGGGCTTCCTGGACCACGTGAAGTTCCCGCGAATCGCCGCCTGCCAGGGGGCGTGGACCGTCAAGGGCGCCCACAACACCACGCCGGCGTGCAAGCGCGAGGCGGGCAACACCGGCAAGAACCCCAAGGGCACCGGCTGCAACGTCACCGACCTGTGCGCATCGGGGTGGCATGTGTGCTACGGCAAGGTGGACGTGCTGTCGCGCAACGCGAGCGGCTGCCTGAACATCATGGACAATGTCAAGACCGGCCCGGCGTTCTACCTGGCGCGTTCGTCGTCCACCGGGGCGTTCAACTGCTCACAGGACAGCACAAAGTTCGGCGGGCCGGGCACCAGCAACGACCTGTTCGGCTGCGGCAACCTGGGCTGCAAGATGGTGCAGGGCAGCTGCACCACCGGCAGCGCCGGCTGCGACCCGCTGAAGGCGTGCGCCACCTGCCCCGCCGGCCAGAGCTGCGCCAACGCCTCCACCTGCAAGCCGTCGGTGTGCTACCCACTGACCACCGCCTCCCACGACCTGTGCAAGTGCCTGCGAAACGACAAGGGGTGCGGCAGCTGGTGCAACCACCTGGGCAAGTACAAGGGCCTGAAGAACACCTGGACCTGCGGCACCAACACCAAGCAGGAGGCCAACAACATCCTCAAGACCGACCCCCACTCCCAGGGCGGCGTCCTCTGCTGCGAAGACTAAGTAAAAATGTCAAGTGTAGGGGTCTGACCCCCCTATATGACATTTAAACTCCAACCAAAACGTAGACGTAGACGTAAATGCAGATGTGGACGCTGTCGGCCGATACCCGGCCGGTAAAATGTCAAGTGTAGGGGTCTGACCCCCCTATATGACATTTTATTTGGGGGAAGTGAGGTGGATGTTGCTGATGCGGAAGCTGTCGATGGCGCCCTTCAGGCGGTCGTAGATTGGGGTGGCTTTGCCGGCGGCCGAGAGGTAGGCGGCGGCGCCCAGCACCCATGGCTCCTTGTTCCCGGAGATGCCCGCGCTGCCCGGAGTGCCGCAGGTCAGGGTCCACTGGCAGGTGGATCCGAGGGTGATCTTTCCGGTGTATGCGGTCGCCTTGCCGTTGACATGGAGCTTCAGGCCAGGAGGGCCGAAGTTCAGCCCGACATGATGCCAGCTGCCGACTGTGACCATGTCCGAGCAGACGATCTGGTCCGCCTTGCCCGTCTGCAGCCGGGCCATGATCCGCCCCTCGCAGGTGTACATCACCGACAGGTGCCCGGCGCCGGAGCCGGTGGCGTCCCGCGCGACGATGCCCTGAGACTTTTTTGGCGCCGGCGCGTCGATCTGGACCCAGAAATCCAGTGACCCTTTCTTCAGCTGCCAGGCGGCATGGTCGGGGATGGTGGCGTAGCCGCTGGTGGTGGTCCCGCTGCCGGAGAAGTGCAGCGCGTTGCCACAGCCGGGCTTGCCCGGCTTCCGGCTGATCCCGGCCCCCACGATGGAGCCGTTGTGCTTGCCAGTGGCGTCCAGCAGGGTGGCCGATGTGCCGGTGTCGAAGCTGTACAGCGCCACCGTCGAGATCGCGGCCTTTGCCACGCAAGGCGGCGGCTTGAGATCCGGCAGATGTTGATCGGGGGGATGCGGGCTGTCAGGGCTGGTGTCCAGCGGTTGAACTCCGTCGCAGGCGAGATCCGGCGGCGTTTTGCTGTCACGCCGCTGGTCCGGCCGAGCGTCCCGGGGGCCCCGATCCTGCCCCGCTGGAGCCGAGTCCGCCGCGGCCATGTCAGGCCGCTGGCGGCTCAGGTCGTGACAGGCCGCGGCCACCACGACGACCACCAGCGCCACCCTCGCTGCAGCATGCCGGGCCGGGGTCATGGCAGGTCCCATGCGAGGCCAGCGGCGCTAACCCGCGGCACCCACCGGCTGCCAGTGTTTCGCTCCTCGACGGCTCGCCGCCCCTCCACGAAGTAGAGCACCGCAGACGCCGCGGCCAGACCGCCGGCCAGACAGAACATCGCCACTGCCGCCGAATCACGCTGGCGGATCTGCTCCTTGAGCTCGTCGTAGCGCGCCGGGTCCGGAGTGGTCAGGAACTCGTCGTGATCCGCGTCGGCCCAGGCCCAGAGCCCGATCCCGACGCCGAGCGAGGCGGCGGCCCCACCCGCGGCGACCCAGGTCCAGAGCCTCCCGCTGCCGGCGCCACCCGGCGGGCTCAGCGTGATCGTCACGCTGGCCGTCTCCCCCGGCGTGACCACAACCATGGCTCGGTGCACCACCCGCCCGTCCGGTCCGCGAACGAGCAGGCGCTGCGAGCCGATGCGAGACTCCAGCGCCAGCGGCGCCTCACCCTCGAACCGACCGTTTACAGAGACCCGGGCGCCGGCCTGGTCGGCCTCCACCTGAACCCAGCCCCTGAGCGAACCCTTCACATCTTCGAACAGCTCAACGATGCGGCCGTTGAATCGCTGGCGATCCAGGCTCAGATCGGGGTCGGCGAGCAGGGCGCTCTCGAAGCGCCTTCGCGCTGCCTTGCTCTTCCCGATCACCACCAGGCAGAGCCCCTGGTAGAGACGCGCCTGCCCGAGATCATGCTTCGAGGGATTCGCCAGCTCGGCTCGCACCAGCACCTTGATGGCCGCCTTGAACTTGCCGGCGTCGAACAGCGCCACGCCCCTGCGGAGCAGGTCCTCCGGATCGGGCGCGCGGGCCTCGGCGGGCGCGGGCCACGCGATGCCAAGCAGGAACCAGATCATCAGACTGCGCGACATGAGCAGTACCATCAGTGGGTCAGTTCAAGCAGCCGGATAGTACAACACCCTGACAACGTGCCAGCCATCCAATCCAGCCTGCCATCAAAAATGTCAACCCTGGGGGTCAGACCCCATCACTTGACATTTTATTTCCAGTCGGCCGTGAAGAAGCCGGTGGCCTTGGTGCCGGTGGTCCCATAGACGAAGTAGTCGGGCAGCACCACCCGCGAGGTGAACAGCGGGATGCGATACAGCAGGTACTCCAGGCCGGTGTTGGCCACGATGGCCCCGCCGAGGCGGTCCTTGTTGGGGTAGGCCAGGAACATGATGGCGCCGGTGTAGCTGCTGCCCCCCACGGTGACCTTGCTGCTGTCCCACGAGCCGGTGAGGGTCGCGCCGGTGATGTCCGCGCCGGCCGCGCCGACGTAGATCATGTTGTAGCCGGCCGGGGCGCCGGCGCTCTTGACCCTGGACAGGGGCAGCACGCACGCGTGGCCGTTGCCGATGACCGACCAGTTGGACGACACATAGGACGCGTACTGGCCCATGGCCGCGGACGCCGACGCGCCGTCGTCGTAGACCAGGCAGAAGGGCCGGTACATCACCTCGTTGAACGGCCCGTACGCGCCGGGCTTCTTGCCGGTGTGCGTGCCCCAGCTGATCTCACCGTCGGTGAGGGTCACCGCCTTGCCGTCAACGGTCAGCGCGGTGACGCCCTTCTTCTTGAGCCCCGCGCCGTCGAGCTTCATGCTGCGGACGTTGGTGGTGGTCAGCGCCACGGTGGTGCCCGTCTTTGCGGACACCAGGCGCGAGTCCTTGGAGGAGTCGGTCTGGGAGGTGATGGTGACGTAGGAGTGCTTCGGGCTGTACCAGGGCGCCGGCGTGATGAAGTCGAAGTCCAGCTCGAGAGGGTCCAGCGTGCGCGCCTTGAAGAAGTCCATCAGCGGCTTCCAGTCCACACAGTCCGCCCCCGGCGTGGTCTTGTCCTTGTCCCACCAGTGCCCCGCGCCCGGCTCCTCGTGGTACTTCACGTCGGTGGTCACCTTCTGCACCAGCTTGTACATGGTCTGGCCCTCGCTGGTGGGCACGTTGGTGTCCGAGCCGCCATGGATGATGTACACCCCGCGCCGCTTGAGGTTCGACAGGTAGACCTTGGTGTCGCTGTGGGCCTGGGAGCGAGCGAACGCGCCCGACGGCTTGGTGCTGCCGCCGTAGGTGTAGAACGACTGCCACCCGGCGCTGGGCCCGATGGCCGCGAAGCGCCCCGGCGTGGTCACGCCCACGTGCCAGGTGCCGTGCCCGCCCATGCTGTGCCCGGTGAGGTACACCTTGGTCGGGTCGATGTTGAAGGTGGCCATGGCGTGGTCCAGCGCCTCCAGCGCGTCCAGCCGCCCCCACACCTCCCAGTCGAAGCCGAACCGGCGCCGGTTGGTGGGCGCCACGATGTAGGCCCAGTCCTTCTGGCCGTACGCCTTGGCCTGGCCGATCCCCTCCACCCCCGCGCCGTGCAGGCTCAGGATCAGCGCGTACTTCTTGTTCTTGTCGAAGCTCGACGGCGTGCGCACGCCAGCGTACTGGCACGAGTTGTCCACCTTGGAAAAGCGCGTCCAGCGGTACGCCGCGCTGGTGTCCACGGTCTTGAGCTTGATCTCCCGCTGGTAGGCGAACTTGAGCGCCGGGGACTCCAGGTGCAGCTTCACCGTCACCTCCTCGCCGCCCTTGGTGAACGCCGCCTTCGGCTTGAGCGAAAACGCCACCTGGCTCAGGGCGCGGGGCCCGACGCCGGGGTAGGTGCGCGTGGTCTCCTGGAAATACGCGTTGCCCACCACCTTCGCCACGAGGGTGTGCGCGGCGATGTCGCTCAGGTTGAGCACCGGCGCGCCGAGGCACACCTCGGTGGTGTCCCCCACCGGGAACTCGGGATAGGTCAGGTCCTTCTCGTTGATGTACAGCTCGTCGCTGGTGGTCTGCAGCAGGGCGTAGGCGTTGACGCTGGTGCCGGTCTTGCCTGCCCGCACGAAGTAGCGCACCACCACGATGTTCTCCCCCGCCTTCGCCGGCAGCGAGATGTATGGCGTGCGCGAGCCGTACACGTCCCCCGGCCGCAGCACGCCGTTGATCCACACCTCGTACGAGGGGCCGGTCATGATCATCAGGTGGGCCGGCGCCGTGAGCGTCACCTTCGCCACAGCCCAGGCGATGTAGTTGTACGACGAGCTGCGGGGGAACGCGCCCAGCTTGCCCCCGGCGGTGGGCTTGCGCGCCGCCCAGGTGATCTTGTTGGCGTCGGTCCCGGCCTTGGGGTAGGTGAAGGTCCCCTTCTCCAGCGCCGCCTTGACCGGGTCCGCCGAGGTGGAGCCGATCCAGGCGCCCAGCATCCACTCCGTGGGCAGGATCTCGGTGGGGTCCACCTTGGGCGCCACGGTCTTGGGGCCCAGGTCGCCAGTGACCCCGTCGGTCAGGCCGTCGCCGGCCCCGCCCTCGACGGGGGCTTGCCCATCGCCGGGCCCGGCGTCCGTGGGCGTGTTGGTGTCGTCGTCGCTACACGCGGCAGCCAGGAGCAGCAGGGCGGCGGCAAGGGGGAGCCCACCGCGCCAGGGGAGGATACGCCTAACTAAGTGTTTCATGGTCCACCTCGTTTTCGACTACTCTACACCAACAATGTCGATATCCGTGCGTTCCGGTGGGTTCCTCGTCGGCCTCATGGTGGGGGCCGCCATCACCGCCGTGGGCGCCTACCTGGGCCTCGACCAGCCGGCGCCACCGCCGCCGGCCGCTTCCGCCGCCCCGACCAATGACCGCCCCGCGCCGCCGCCAGCCAACGCGCGGCTGCGGTCTCTGGGGCGTGTGCCCATCACCGAGCTGTCCCACGTGGGCCCGGCCGCCCTCTCCCCCGGGGGCCGCCTGGCCGCGGTGGGCGGTCTGGACGGCAAGGTGCTGCTCTACGACCTGCTGCGCGACCGGCCCGTGCGGGTGGTCAAGGGCCACGAGGGAGAGGTCCGCGACCTGCGCTTCACCGCCCGGGCCAAGGCCCTGGTCACCGCGGGCGCCGACGGCAAGGTGCAGGCCCTGTCGGTGCCCCTGCTCAAGCGGCAGCTCGTCCTGCGCCACGGCGGCGCCCCGGTGCGCGGCGTGTGCATGGCCGGGCGCCTGCTGGCCGTGGCCGCCGAGCAGTCCGAGGTTGAGCTGATCCCCCTGGCCGGCGGCCCGGCGCGCAAGCTCAAGGGCCACGAGGGCTGGGTCCGCGCGGTGGCGGCGACCCCCGCGGGGGACCTGCTGGCCAGCGGCGGCCATGACGCCAGGGTTCGGCTGTGGAAGCTGCCAGGCGGGGAGCCCGCCCGCACCCTCGAGGGCCACCGGCTGTGGGTCAACGCACTGGCCTTTTCTCCCGACGGCAAGCTGCTCGCCTCGGCGGGGTTCGACCGCGCCGTCCGGCTATGGGACCCGCGGTCGGGCGAGCGCGTGCGCGCGCTGTCCGGTCACGGCCGGGCAGTCACGTCCCTCCACTTTTCGCCGGACGGCGGGCGCCTCGCCTCGGCGAGCCTGGATCGAACCGCCGCGGTGTGGCAGGTCAGCAGCGGCGAGGAGCTGGCCCGGATCAGGGGGCACCGCTACCAGCTCAACCGCGCACTGTTCGGGCCCGAGGGGCGCCGCCTGGTCACCGCCTCGGGCGACGGCTACCTCGGCGTCACGCCCATGCCCACGCCGCTGCCCGCGAGCGCCGCCCCCCTGCCCCCGCCCGCCGAGGGCGCGCTGATCCTGCGCCGCAACACCTCCGGCGAGCGCGCCGTGGTCCAGCTCATGGACAGCGCGGGCGAGCCCACCGAGGCCGGCCTGGCGGCCCTGGCCGTCGTGATGCGCAGCGGCCCCGACGACCTGGTCCACCCGCCCGACCCAAAGCTGGCCCGGCTGCTCTACCGCGTGGCCGAACACTTCGGCAGGCAGCGTGAGATCACCGTGGTCAGCGGCTACCGCTCGCCGTCCTACAACCTGCTACGCTCGAAGCAGAGCAAGCAAGTGGGAAAGAAGAGCGCGCACATGCAGGGCAAGGCCATCGACATCCGCATCTCGGGCGTGACCATCACCCGCCTGCGCGATTACCTGAAGAAGCTCAAGGCGGGCGGCGTCGGCTTCTACGCTGACAGCCGCTTCGTCCACATGGACATCCGCCCCCACCGCTACTGGGAGGGAGACTGAGGTGAGAGCCATCCGCTGGTTGTTGATCATCTGTTTGGCCGCGGGCCTGGCGTGCGGCGACCGGGAGGTGTCCCTCGACGCGGGCCAGAAGGACGCGCGCCCGTCGGACAGCGCGCGACGGGACGGCAAGCTGCCGCGCAAGGACAAGGGGAAGCCTGGCAAGGACAAGGCCGCCCCCAAGACGGACAAGGCCGACCCCAACCCGGACAAGGCCCACCCCAACCCCGACAAGGCCCACCCCAACCCCCACAAGGCCCCGCCCACCCC
>CAZEFW010000044.1:0-55413 GCA_964511535.1 uncultured Myxococcales bacterium
GCCGCCGCACCCCCTCGCGCTTGGCGTAGGACTGGGCCGGGATGAAGTCGGGGTAGTCGGTGGAGAGGGTGATGGCGTCCTCACCGTCCTTGCGCCGGGCGTCGATGAAGTCCTTGGGCATACCCTCGAGCCACTTGATCGGGAACTTCACCGTCTTGCGGTCCTCGCGGATGTTGCGCCCGAACTGCTGCCCGAGGGTGACCATCTGCTCGCTCAGCTTGGCCAGCTTTCCCCGGGTCTCCTCGTCCTTGTCCACGCCCGCGCGGCGGTAGTCCCGCAGCAGCAGCCGCTGGAACCGCTTGGCGAGGGGGTCCAGGCCGTCAGCCTTGACCGCCTTGAGCGCCGCGTACACGCCGCTGTCGCGCTTGAGCTCGTCGTAGTACTTCTTCGCCTTCTGCTCACACTTCTCGGCGGCCTCGCGCACCGGCTTCTCCGGGTGCGTGTTCGCCACGAGCTGGGCGATGGGCATGGCCCGATCCAGCTCCAGCAGCAGGGTGTTCATCAGCTCCAGGGTGTTGGCCAGGGTGCGATCACCCTCCACGGCGAGCAGGGTCTTCTTCAGCTCGTCGGCCCTCGCCAGGTGCGCGTCACAGGCGGCGCCCACCTCCTCCACGGAGCTCCACAGCTGGGGCTCCTCGATGAGGGTCGGAGCGGGGGGAGCGGCCTCGCGGGCGGGCTCCGGCTCCGGCTCCGGCGCGGGCTTCTTGGGCGGCGGGAGCAGGATGCATGACGCGACGAACAGGACGGTGGCGGAGAGAAGCAACAGCCGTGGCAGCTTGAGTTTCATCAGGAGACTCCTCGTTATCTGGTTATTTCTTTTCCCTGGAGAGCCGCGCGACCACCGTGTTCACCCCGCCTCCCTCCACCTCGATGTCGGTGGCGAACGGCTTGTACCCCACGCAATTGACCGCGATATGGTGGCTCCCTGCGGCGATTCCAGTGAGGTTTACCGCGGCTCCGGGAGAAAGCAAGCCCTTGGCGGTGTCGTCCAGGGAGATGGTGCAGGCGGCGGGCGGCTCGCTGGTCACCACGATGGTGCCCGGGGTGCCAGCGCGCTTGCCGGGCAGCAGCGTGATCACGGCGATGATCCCCACGAGCACGAGGGTCAGCGCCGCGGCGAAGACGATGATCTGGGTGCTGGAGAAGCGACGCCGCTTCTCGGCAGGGGCCTGTGACCAGGTGCTCTGCGGCGCTACCGCCGGCGCAGGACTGGCTGGTGCGGGCTGGGGTTCCTGGCGCGTGAAGTACCCGGTGGCCGTACCGTCGTCGATCCCCTCCACCGACACGCGGGAGACGTCCTCCAGCTCGGGCACCGGCGGGATGTCGTCCTGACTCGGCACCGACACGAACCCGCCCACCGACATGCTGTCGCGCTGAGAGCCGGGGGCGATGGGCTCCACGCGCGGGCCGCCGGCGTCCTGTCCCTGGGGGACGGAGAGCTCCCCACCGGCCACGGCGCGATCCCGGTTGTCCCCCGGCGCGATGGGCTGCGCGGAGGGGGTGTGCTCCTCCGCGGGGAACAGCGGCCGGTCCACCAGGGTCGCGTCCTCCTGCAGCGCGGGCGGCTCCACGGTGATCGGGTCCTTGCGATCCAGGGTGTCAGCAAGCTCCCCCTTGGCCGTGAACGCGGAGACCGCCAGGTCGGTGGGCGCGTCGTCCGGGTCGATGGGAGGCGGCGGCGCGTCCAGCGGCAGACCGTCGGCCGGTGTCCAGGCGGAGTTGAAGGTGTCGGTAAGTGAGGCCATGGAGGGCACCGACGGCGGGGCGGGCGGCGGCGAGGGGAGCTTGATCCCCACCACCGGCGTCGCCTCCTCACGGATGGCTGGCTCGGTGCCGTCCCGCGGCGTGATCCCGTCGCCCATGGGGGGCGTGTCAGCGTCGAGCAACGGGGGCGTGTCCGCATCCAGCAGCGGGGGCGCGTCAGCGTCGCCCATGGGGGGCGTATCAGCGTCGAGCAGCGGAGGCGTGTCAGCGTCGAGCGCGGGGGACGCTTCACCGCCGGCGAGCGGGGGCGTGACCCCGGCGGGGGGCGTGTCAGCGTCGTCCAGGAGGGGATCCGTGCCGTCGCGGGGCGTGACGTCCAGCACCCGATCGGCGGCGAACTGGTGCTCCTCGGCCATGGCCGCCGGGATGGCGTCGTCCAGCACGGTGGCCTTGAGATCCATCTGCATCTGGGCGCCGCCCTTGTACGAAGGCAGGTTGGCCGGCTTCTCGTCGGGGAACGCGGGCGGCGGCGTCCCGGCATCCTCGTCCTCTGCCGTCTCCGGGTAGTCCTCGATGGACAGGGTCCGGGCCTGCTTCAGCGTGTGGCGCTCCTCGGCCAGGGCGCCCTCGAAGTGCTCGTGCATCCAGCGCATCAGGTGCTCGGGGCCGAAGACCGCCCTGGAGCGCACCAGGTAGCGCTGGATCTCCTCGCGCAAGTTCGCGGCGCTCTGGTACCGCTCCTCGCGGTCTCGAGCCAGCGCCTTGAGCAGCAGGGCGTCCACCTCGCCCGGGACGTCGGGGTTGATGGAGGACGGCGGCGGCACGTCGGCCTTGCGCACCTGGTGCATGGTATCGATCTGGTTCTTGCCGTGGAACAGGCTGCGGGCGGTGATCAGCTCGTAGAGCAGCACGCCGAGGCTGAACAGGTCGGCGCGCTGATCGATGTTCTTGCCCTGCACCTGCTCCGGCGACATGTAGGCGATCTTGCCCTTGAGGCGGCCGGCGCGGGTGCGGGTGGCGCGGCTGGACGCCTTGGCGATGCCGAAGTCGATCAGCTTGACGCCGCCGTCGTAGGTGAGCAGCACGTTGGGCGGGCTCACGTCCCGGTGGATGATCTCCATGGGCGTGCCGTCGGGGCGCTTCTGCCGGTGGGCGTAATCCAGCGCCTGGGCCAGGCGCATGCCCACCACCAGCACCAACGGCACGGGCGGCAGCACCCCGGTACGCTGAAGGTAGTTCAGAACGGAGCGCAGGTCCCGCCCCGAGGCATACTCCATGGCGAGGAAGTAGTGGCCCTGCTCCTGCCCGAACTCGTGGACACGCGCGATGTTCGGGTGCTTGAGGCTGGCGGAGATGCAAGCCTCGTCGATGAACATGTTGGTGAAGTCGGTCTCATCGTTGGCCCAGGGCAGGATCCGCTTGATGGCCACCAGAGGCTCCGCGCCGGGCTGCGCCGGTGCGCGGGCGAGAAAAATCTCGGCCATCCCGCCGGTGCTGAGGCGCTTGACCAGCAGGTATCGACCGAACCTTTGGGGGCTGAACACCTCAGTATGCTAACGGTCTGGAGGGTGGTCCGCAACAGGGCAGTGGGATTGCCAGAATGCCAGAATGCCAGAACGCCAGCATGCCAGAACAGCCTGGCAAGGACGGTCGACTTTTGTGCCTTTGCCAGTAGACTGTAGCCTTGCCCGACGCACCCATAGAGGATCCAAACAATGGCTGAACAAGTCGACGTGGCCCTGGTACTGGCCCCTCCCTTCATTCCCGACGAGCCACACCTTGGTACCGCGCTGCTCGCCTCTTACCTCAAGGCCAACGGTTTCTCGGTGGCGATCCACGACATGAGCATCGAGATGTTCCACGAGGCCCCTGACGATCGGCGCTACCTGTGGGACCGGTCCTCGGCCATCGCCAACGAGTGGCAGCAGCGCGAGACCATCGACATGTTCCTCAAGGAGAACTGGGGCTACCTGGAGGGGTACCTGGACCGCGTGATGGAGGGCAAGCCCAAGGTGGTGGGGTTCTCCTGCCACATGACCAACGCCGTGGTCACCATGGAGCTGGGCAACATCCTCAAGTCGACCCACGCGGACGAGGCGGTGGTGGTGGCGGGCGGGCCGGCCTTCTTCGTCAACCTGCGCGAGGACGGCGAGCACGGCACCGAGCTGTGCATGTACGGCCACCCGACCCTGGGCAACCCGGAGCTGCGCGAGGCCATGGAGCGGTGGTTCTCCAACTTCGACGGCATCGTGCTGGACGAGGGGGAGGCGCCGCTGCTGGAGATCTGCAAGCGCGCCGCGGCCGGCGAGGGCCTCGACGGCGTGCCCAATACGGTGCAGGTGCAGGGGCCGGGCGAGTACGCCGAGCTGACCCGGGACGCGCCCATCCGCGACCTGTCGGAGATCCCGTTCCCCACCTTCGAGGAGCTCGACCTGAGCCTGTACACCCGGCCGCAGATCCCGGTGCTGTTCAACCGCGGCTGCATCAAGAAGTGCACCTGCTGCACCGAGCGCTACCGCTGGGGCAAGTTCCGCGCGCGCAAGGCCGAGGACGTGCTGGCCGAGCTGAAGCACCACCACGAGGTGCTCGGCTACAAGCAGTTCAACGCCTGCGACATGCTGCTCAACGCCAACGTGCGGGAGCTGACCAAGCTGTGCGACCTGATCATCGCCGAGGGGCTGCAGATCGGCTGGGGCGGCAACGTGGTGGTTCGCAAGGAGATGACCCCGGAGCTGTGCGTCAAGATGCGCCAGGCCGGCTGCAGCTGGCTGATCTTCGGCATCGAGTCGGGCTCGCCGCGCATCGTGGACCTGATCGGCAAGAAGTTCACCCTCGAGGAGGGAGAGCTGAACCTGAAGCACAGCCACGAGGCGGGGATCCGAACTTACATCAACATCATCATCGGCTTCCCGGGCGAGACCGAAGAAGACTTCCAGAACTCCATGGATTATGTGCGGCGCAACCGGGCCAACATCGACTGGATCATCCTGATGGCCATGTTCGAGCTGTTCCACCACACAGAGGTGGTGCTCGAGCCCGAGAAGTACCACCTGGAGCCGGCCACGGTGGAGGGGCTGGTGGAGAACTTCGGGGTGGTGGACTGGGCCGACACCACGGGCAACACCTACGAGGTGCGCCAGTACCGCTTCGCGCGCATGATGCGGCTGCTGGCGGAGCTCGGGCTGCCGGATCCCACCATGCAGGGCGACGACCTGCGGCGCAGCGAGGTCAAGGAGGAGCTCAAGGCCCACGAGGGGATCCGCAACATGCTCAAGTGCGCCCTGTCGGTGGACACCATCCTCGACACGCCGCTCATCGAGGTGCTGGAGGACCTGCTGGCCGACCCGGAGGAGCGGGTGCGCGCCGGCGCGGCGCGGCTGCTGGGCATGATCGAGAGCCGCAAAGCGGTCAGCGGGCTGCTCGAGGTGCTCAACGACCCGTCCGACTGGGTGCGCGGCGAGGCGGCCAAGGCCCTGGGCCGGGTGGCCTCCCCCGGCGCGGTGCCGTACCTGAAGAACATGCTCGAGGACGGGACCTACGAGCATCTCAACCCCGCCCTGCAGCGCAACCTGTCCCGCCTCAGGCGGGTGTACGAGGCGCAGCAGATGGTGGACGCGTTCGAGCAGGGGCAGGAGGCGGGCGAAGAGGGAGAGGCGCCAGACGACGAGCCGGCTGAACCCGAGACCGAACAGCAGGACTGACGGCCCCCGGCCCGAGCGCACTCGAAGATTGGCTGCGAAGGGCGACAAATGGCGTGGCGCAGATCGGTGCTACTCTTTCAGTATCCAGCGCCAAAGGAGGTCATCATGCCATCCCGTCTCAGGTGGTGTCTCGCGTGCTTCGTCTGCCTCGCCTTGAGTGCCTGCGCCAGCTCTCCGGAGCGGCGGGGCGCCAGCGGAGCCTCTGCTGCCGGTATCACGGTGGCCGAGGAGAAGCCCCCAACCATGGGCGGGGAGGGTCCACCCTCGTTGGTCTTCTCGGAGTTCACGTGGGTGGAGGAGACGCATGTGGTGGGCAGCGCCACCAACGTGACCACCACCGCCCTGGTGTTCGAGGCCCGGGGCACGAAGATGGCCCTGGTGCATCGCGCAGGGTTCGAGGGCAAGAGCTTCGTCAAGGGCGAGCCGGGCAAGCGGATCCGCGACGGCGTGGCCATGGAGCTGCCCTTCCGGCAAGGCAAGGTGAAAGAGGCGGCCCTCACGGCAGGAGAGGCCGTGGCATGCACGCGCCAGCAGGGGGGCGACGAGTGCAGCACCGCGGCGGAGGGCAAGTGCGTCTCCACCTGCCGGGGCAACACTAGGGTGGTGATTCGGAAAAAAAAGCTGCTGCAAGCCTGCATCAAGGCTGGCGCGGATCCAGTGGTTCAGCAGTTCGCCGCCGCCGGCCAGCAGGTGCTGCGCCTGAAGCTGGACTCCCCCTGCGTGTTCGCCCACGGAGAGGCCCTGGAGGTGGGCGCCTGGCGGTGACGAATGCGGCAGCGGGGGTCCTCACCTCCCCCGGCACCACTTCACGCGAGGAACAACTCGCGGATCAGGACTGCCAGCTGCTGGAGAGGTGAGCCACCTCAGCGCAGGTAGAACTCCATGCTGTTGAGCCCATAGCCCGTGTAGGACTGCACCACCCCCGCCGCTCCGCAGACATCCTTGAGCAGCTTGCCGTTGAGGTCCTTCTTGGCGTGAAGGTCGCCCACCATCGGGTGCGGCGCGTCGGTCCAGTACTTGCCCTTGAAGGAGGGGCAGGTGTTGCAACAGTTGGAGTAGAACCAGGGCACGCCCCCGTGTGAGTTGATGCACCCCTGCCCGGGCCCCGAGTCGGTGGTGGACAGCTCCGCGTGGGCCGTCAGCTCGATCCCCTTGAACTGCAGGCCCGAGATGCGGAACAGCTTCTTGGTCTGGTCGGCGAAGATGCTGCCCTTGGTCGCCTTGTGGTACAGCGACGCGCAGGAGCTCTTGTCCTGCTTGCGCGGCACATACCGCACGAGCATCTCCTTCTTGCTGAACAGCGGCAGCCAGCGCTTGCCGGCCAGGCGCCAGGCCGAGGCCAGGCTACCGGCGTTCTTGTCGTAGAAGGTGAAGTAGTTGGTCTGCAGGCCCTTGCTCTGGTTCCAGTCCCACACCGTGCGCTGGATCATGGTCCAGCCGCCGCCGTCGGTGGTCATGTCGCAGTACACGTTCATGGCCGAGGCGCCCAGCGGCGAGATGCTGTAGGTACCGCTCTTGGCCGAGGGGTTGGCCGCCTTGATCACGGCGCATGACGGCGCGGTCTTGACGCACTTCGACTTGACGCAGTACTGGCTCGCCGGGCAAGCGGTGTTGCACTTGCCGCAGTGCTTGGCGCTGCTGGTCAGGTCGACGCAGCTGGTACCACACTTGGTCCGGCACTCGCCGTTGAGCACACAATTGCCGGCGCCGGTGGCGGTCCAGGCGGTCTGGCTCTTGGAGGGCTGGCATGTGGCGCACCCCTTGGGGTGCTTGTCGCCGGTCTTGTAGCAGACATCGCTGATGCGACAGAACCCGCTGTCGGGGTAGTAGTCGTACTTGTCCTTGGAGGGCTGGCACGAGTCGCACGCCTGAGAGTCCGGGTTCTTGGTGCCCACGCCCACGCACTTGTCGTTGATCAGGCAGATGGAAGTGGTCTTGTTGGTCCACTTGGAGGTGCTCACCTTCGGGTCGCACTCGGCGCACCCCTGGGGGTGCTGGTCCCCCGGGCTCTGGCACTTGCCGCCAATGAGGCACAGGTTCTTGGTGTTGGTCCAGGCGTACTTGTTGGTGGTGGGCTCACAGTGCTTGCAGCCGGTGGGGTCCTTGGCTCCCGAGAGCTTGCAGTCGTCGTCGATGAGGCAGTAGGCCGTGCCCTTGATCGTCCAGGCATAGGCGCTGACCTTGGCATCGCACTCCGCGCACTGCTGCGGGTGCTTGGCCCCGGCGGCGATGCACTTGCCGTTGATGGTGCACAGGCCCGGGATCGGCACCCAGGTGTACTTGTCCTTGGTCGGATCGCAGTGTTTGCAGCCGGTGCCGTCCTTGGTCTTGGCCAGCTCGCAGTCGTCGCTGATCAGGCAGTGGGTGGTGCCCTTGACCGTCCAGGCCGTGGCGCTCGCTTTTGGATCGCACTCGGCGCACCCCTTGTCGTGCTTGGCGCCCTTGGCGTAGCACTGCTTGTCGATCTTGCACTGGTTCGGAATGGTGGACCACGCGATGGTGGACTTGGCCGGATCGCAGGCGCCGCACGAGGTGGGGTCCTTGGCGCCCTTGGCGTAACACACGCTGGCGATGTCGCAGGTGTTGGCCTTGAGGCTCCAGGCGCTGCCGCTCATCTTCGCCGAGCAGACCTGGCACAGGGTCAGGCCTACCGCCCCGTCCTTGTAGCAGCGCCCGCCGATGTTGCAGGTGGAGGGCACGGTGGAAAGCGCCGTCTTGGTCTTGGTCGGGTCACACTGCTTGCAGCCGGTCTGCTCCCGCTCGCCCTTGCGGTAGCACTTTCCCCCCACGGCGCAGTCGCCCTTGATGGGTGACAGGGCCGAGGTGCTCTTGTGGGGCACGCACGCTTTGCAGCCGGTGTCGTCCCTGTCGCCCAGCTTGTAGCAGTTCTTGTTAATGATGCAGTCGCACGGCCCGTAGTGCAGGATGGTGCCGCCGTCGCCCACCACGAAAACGTCATTGGAGCTGGCGCCCCACACCCCGCGCAAGGGCTCGGTGACGCCGGAGGTCATGGCCGCCCAGCCGGTGCCGTTGTACCGGAGGATGGTGCCCTTGTCGCCCACGGCGAACACGTCCGACACGCTGCTGCCCCAGACGCCGAACAGCGGCTCGGTGCTGTTGGACATCATCTGCTTCCAGCTGGTGCCGTCGTACAGCAGGACGGTGCCCTTTTCACCCACGGCGAACACCTTGCCCGACTTGGTGCCCCACACGGCGTACAGGTCGACCTTGGTGGTGTTGATCATCTCCTTCCAGGCGGTGCCGTTGAAGTAGAGCACCAGGCCGCCGGCGCCCACGGCGTAGATGGACGACTTGGAACTGCCCCAGATGCCGTCCAGCCGCTTGGGGGTCTGGTGCGGTTTGATCTCCTGCCACTTGGGCGGCAGCTGGGCCTTGGCGCTGTGCCGCAGGAAGCCCGCGGTGTCGGTGGCCAGCAGGTCGAATGGGCCGCTGCCCCACACCGCCGAGAAGGTGCGGTTGGTGCCGCTATCGGCCTTCTTCCAGCTCAGGCCGTCGTAGTGCAGGATCATGCCGCCGCTGCCCACGGCCACAGCGTCCTTCTCCCGGGCGCCCCACACGCCGAGCAGGGTGTTGTTGACCCCGGAGGTCATGGCCGTCCACCAGGGGAAGCCGGTGGGCTTGCGCCCGTCATGGCGCAGGATGGTGCCGCTGTTGCCCACGATGTACACGTCCTCTTTGCCGCTGCCCCACACCGCGCGCAGGTTCTGCTTGCTCAGGGTCGGCATCTTGGTCCAGGTGGGCGGCGTCTGGCTGGCGTCGGGCACCGGCTGGTCCACAGTGACGTCTTTGGCCTTGTCAGGCGAGAGGTCCACCGGCTTTGGCGCGTCGGGCCTCGGCATGTCGGGCCTCGGCGCGTCGGGTACGGGCGCGTCCGGAACGGGGCCGTCCTTGCGCCCGCTGTCCTTCGGGGTTGCCTTGACGCATATCCCCGCCTGGCACTCCAGGCCCGTGTTGCAGGTGTTATTAGGGTAACAAGCCCCACCCTCGGTGCCCATGGTGGCGCCGGGGTCCGGCCCGTCGTCGCTGCAGCCGCAAAGTGCCACCACGGCCACCAACGTCCAGCTCAGTTTATTCATGGTTCCCCTCCCGTCGCATCGGCGGCGGATGAGGGAGGTACCACGCCTATCCGAAGCCTCCCACCGGCCCCCTGGCGATTCAGGCTATGTTGTTGAAAACCGATGGTATCACAGCCCCCTGCTCCCCTTCGCACGCAAGCCCTACAGGTTGCTCCAGTAGCGGCCGCAGCGGGCGTCCCTGGGGCGGTCGACGAAGGCGCAACGCTGGCGTCCTCCCCCCCGCCGGCCGACTCCTCATCGCACCCGGCCAGGGCCAACCCAATCGCCAGGGGCAAGATCGCGCGTGTTTTGATCACCCCCGCGTCCGGGCGGCCAGGGTGCCCAACAGGTCGAACAGCGGATCCGGCAGCGCCCGCATGGCCTGCATGGCGCCCGCCATGGGCCAGGGGAATCGGATCCGCTCTCTGCCCGCGGCCACCTGCCGCTCCACGATCTCCGCAGCCCTGTCCGCCTCCATCAACAGCGGCATGGGGAACTTGTTCTTGTCCGTCAGCTCGCTCCTGAAGAAGCCGCACTCCACCAGCCCGAGCTGCACCCCTGCTGCCCGCGCCTCCGCCCGCAACGACTCCATGAGCGTCGAGACGGCGGCCTTGCTCGCCGAGTAGGCGCCGCCGGTGGGGACCCCGCGCAGGGCCGCGATGCTCGAGGTGGCGGTGATCACCCCCCTGCCCCGCTCCAGCATCGGCGGCAGCAGCTCGCCGAGCCAGTTCACCACGCCGAAGACGTTCACCTCGAACATGTAGCGCACCTCCTCGGCAGAGAAGCGCTTCAGGAAGGTGGGCCCGCCCAGGCCGGCGTTGAGGAACGCCACGTCCACCGGGCCGAGCTCCGCGCGCACCCTCGCCGCCAGCGTCCGGGTCTCGCCCAGGTCGCGCACGTCCCCCTCGAGCACCAGCGCGCTGGCGCCCGCGTCGCGCACCCGCCGCGCCACCTGCTCCAGCCGGTCAGCCCGCCGTGCCTGCAGGGCCAGCGCGCCGCCGTGCCGGGCCAGCCTCACGGCCAGGGCCTCGCCGATGCCGCTGGAAGCGCCGGTGATGAGGGTGGTTGTTCCGGGACCGTACAGCTCCTCCGGGCGGGGCATCTCGTTCCTCCGTTGCAGGGTGGCCTGGCGCTTCAGGGCGATGAGGTCGGCTTGATCTTGGTCATGCGCGCCTTGAGCGCGTCCACCACCAGCTTGGCGGTGTTCTCGCCGTACATGGTGGCCTGGGCCTCGTACGAGCCGTTGTAGAAGTCAGCCTTGGTGACGATGTAGCCCATGTAGTCGTTGGACAGGCCGGCCACGAAGGTGTGCTTGAAGCCGAGCACCTTGCCAGCGGCCTTGATGGCCAGCCCCACGTCGGTGGCCCCCTCGCCGGGCAGCGCCGCGAACACCGCGTCGCCCAGGCGCAGGGCGGTGAAGGGCAGCACCTTCTGCATGAACAGGTCGAGCGGCAGGTTCTTGGCCAGCGGGATGATGGAGCACAGGTTCAGCGTGGTGCCGAACAGCGGCATGCAGCCGTTGAACTTGGGGCTCGGCATCTTGACGTCGGCGAAGTCGCCCTGGATGTCGATCCAGGTGTTGGTGGTGGTCTTGGTCCAGAGCGAGGAGACCGTGGCGGCCATGATCTCGCTGATGAACTTGATCCCCGCGGTGCCCCCCATCTTGGGCGCCACGTCCCCCTCGGCGCCGTTGATGTGGATCGCCACGCCGCCCCCCAGCTTCTTTTCGATGGCGGTCTCCGCGGCGCCCACCCAGTCGGCCGAGAAGTAGAAGTTGGAGCCGCCGAAGCAGGTGGGGTGCAGGGCGAAGTTGAACAGCGCGGCGATGGGCTTGCCCGTGGAGGCGTCCTCCACCTTGATCAGGCCGAGCTCCGGGTCGAACTTGCCCGGCTTGTCCATGCGGTTCTTGCTCACCCGCTTCTCGGTGGTGGTCGCCAGCCCGATCTTGGCCGGGCTCAGGTTGCTCGCCGCCTGGATCAGCGCGCTCTTGATGCCGTTGAGCATCTTGGTGTAGGTGAACGCGTCGAGGCAGTCGGCGGCGATGAGCTCCCAGATCTTCTGCTCCGACACCGCGCCGGGGCCCGAGTGGGTGTGGCTGGCCGAGACGATGAGGTTCTGCTTCGGGATGCCCAGGGACTTGGCCGACGCCTCCAGGTCGTCGCGCAGCTTGCGCGACACGCCGATGGTGTCGAGCTTGATGAACGCGGCCATGGTCTTGCCGTTGTCCAGCACCAGCACCCGGGCCGCGATGGGATCGAGCTTCCCCTTTGAGGGCGCGAACAGGGAGGCCACGTCCCCCGGGGTTGGGTCGTAGCAGGCGCCCAGGGCCGCGGCCAGGTGAGCCGGGATGGTGGCCGCGCTGATGACCCGCCGCGGCGCCCCGCCGTAGCCGGCCAGGGGCACGCCCTTGACCGGCGTGATGTCCACGGTGGCCGCGCCGGCCTTCAGCGTCAGGGCCGCGCCCGTGTCGGGGCTCATGTCGGGCGGCCCCAGGTCCGGCGGCGCCAGATCGGGCAGGGCGAGGTCCGGGGCGGCCAGGTCGGGCGGCGCCAGATCGGGCACGGCGCCGTCGACGACGTCGGCGGTGTCTCCGTCGCACCCCTGCCCCGCAAGGCAGACGGCGGTGATCAGTATCAGGGCTCCGCGCATGGTGCTCTCCTCCTCCTCCAACCTGGAGATTCTACATCGCCTTTCCACGGTGACCCCCGAACCCTACAAACAGCGCGGAGGCGATTGAAGGGTTCAGGCACGGCGGAGCAGCACGAGGCTGCCTCGCCATTGTGTCATTTCGTCGTTTTGTCGTTTTGTCATTCGGCGGCGAAGCCGCCGCTACTTGAAGCTGCCGCTGGCGTTCAGGTCGAAGTGCACGTTGGGCAGCTTGTAGATGTACCCCTGCAGGCGCACCCGGGTGTAGCCGGCGGCCTTGGCGGCCTTGCGCGTGGCGTCGCTGGCCAGGCTCAGGTTGTCCTTGCGGGAGGCGCTCCAGTACAGCTCCAGCGGCACCGTGCCCTTGGGCGGGGGCTTGTCGGGGCGGAACACGTGACCCTGGACGCGCGAGTACTTGTAGCCGGCCTTCTTGGCCGCTGCCTGGCCCGCCGCGGTGGTCGCCGAGAAGTTGTCCTTGCGCGCGCTGTTCCAGTACAGCTTGAGCGGCACCGTGTTGGTCCCCGCCTTCTTGAGCAGCTGCCCCTCGAAGCGCACCAGCTTGTAGCTGGCCTTGGTCGCCGCGCCGGCGCCAGCAGCCGTGCCAGCGACGAAGTTCTCCTGGCGGGCCGAGCTCCAGTACAGCTTCAGCGGCGTCTTGGCTGCTCCGGCCACGGGCAGGTTCTCGCACTTCAGCTCGTACTGCGGGAACACCTGGGGCCGGTACGCCGCCGCGGTGGGCCCCACCACCACCTTCACCTTCTTGCACTTGTGCTTGATGGTGTTCTTGGCCAGCACCGCGCCGTGGCCGCCCTTGCAGGCCCTGGCCAGCGACGCCGCGTCGGTGAGCGGCTCCAGAGGCACCACCTCGGTGCGGTAGCGCTTGTTGGCGGGGAAGGTCTTGCTGCCCATGCGCACGACCCTGAAGCCGTGAGCGCAGATCAGCCGCACCTTGGCCGTGGGCTTGACCTGGTTGGAGATCTTTGCGCCGCCCGAGATCGCGGTGGCGGTCGCCTTGCCCGGCGCCTCGAGGCTGTGGGACTTGAGCGTGTGCTGGCCTCCAAGGGCCGCGGTCGGGCTCAGGGCCAGCCCGGCCATGAGCAGGCCAGCGGCCAGAGCGGCGGGGCTGTGGTCAAAGCGTACAGACATGTCCTCCCTCCAGTGGTTGCCTTGTTGTTCCGAGTGGCTCGCACCTTATCACACGGAACGGGGTGGGCTTTTGTTCAGCGAGGCCAGGATCGATTCCACCGTACGCGCCCTGCTGATGCGCGGCGCGGCCAGCCAGTCGGTCAGCCCGTTGCGGCCCAGCACCTCCCGCTCGACCTGGCCCGCTGAGCGGCCCGCGGCGTGGGCTTCCAGCACCTGATCCACGACGCGCTGCATGTTGGCGATGCGCCGGTCGATGTACTGCGCGGGGTCGGCCAGCGGGCCGCCGTGGGCGGTGACCACGGTGGTCCCGGGCCTCACCAGCTCGCGCACGGCGCGAAGGGTGCGCAGGATTCCCGGGTAGTCCTCGGTGTGCATGGTGCTCAGCTTGTTGCTGGGCAACGGCACTGCATCGCCGGTGAAGAGCAGCTCGTCAGGCTCCACCCGGTACGCCATGTGGCACGGCGCGTGGCCGGGGGTGGGGATGGCCACGATGGTTCGGCCAGCGTCGGTGGTCAGCCGCTCGGGTACGCGCCCGTCCGCCGTGACCATGGCGGGGATGCCCCAGTACACCCGGTAGAGCAGGCCGAGGTCGGAAAAGTCCCGGCGAGTCACGTGGCCCGGCGCCAGCACCTGCACCCCGGCCTCGCGCCGCAGCAGGTCCACGTTGCCGCAGTGGTCCTCGTGCATGTGGGTCAGCAGCAGCCGGCTGGCCCGGGCTGCGAGCCCCGACCGCCGCAGGTGATCGGCCATGGCCCGCCGGTCGCTCCGCGCGTTGCCGCAGTCGATGAAGCAGTCGTCCACGCAGAGGAAACCGGACCACATCAACGGCCGCCCCAGCAGGCTCGCCGCCGTGCGCATGAACGTGACATCTTCATGGCCGTCCAGGGGACGGGCCTGGAACATCGACACTGCGTCGCCTCCTGATCGCTGCTGGCGCCGGATGCTACGACGGGTTGGTGAAGGAGACCAGCCTGCCCCCATGAATTTGCCCCGGGGCGGGCCAGGGACGACAATGCGGCTCATGCGCTCTCTGCCCCGCGCAGCCGCCCTGCTGTTCCTGGTGGTGGCGGCCCACCCTGCCCAGGCCAGCGATCCGGATCCGCTGCCGCCCCTGGTGCAGGTGCTGAGCGAGGCGGAGGATTACAAGGCGCGGCTCACCGCGGTGCTGGGCCTGGCGCGGCTCAAGGATGCGCGGGCCGTGCAGCCGCTGATCAAGGCCCTCGCTGACAGCCACCACATGGTGCGCGGCGCGGCGGCGCGCGCCCTGGGCGCGGTCGAGGCGCGCGAGGCGCGGACCCGGCTGGAGGCCCTGGTGCAGTCCGACCCGGACGACTATGTGAGGGCCCAGGCCCAGGGGGCGCTGGCCACCCTGATGAAGGCCGAGGAGGCCGCCAGCGCCGATAAACCCGGCGGCATGGAGCTGCTCGGCTCCCTCGGCACCCTGAGCCAGCACGCCATCCGCCGGGGCTTGACCCGCCCCACCCAGAAGGCGTCGGCTTGCCTGGGCAAGGCCCTGGCCACGGCCCCCTTCCTCGGCGGACAGATCGCGCTCAAGTTCAGGGTCAAGACGGACGGGGCCGTGCGCTGGGTCAGGATCCAGGACAGCGACCTCGGCTCCCTGCAGGCAGAGCGCTGCATGAGAGACGAGATGGCCCTGGCTCGCTTCGACCGCCCCGACGGTGGCGAGGCCGAGTTTTCGGTGCCCCTCGCCTTCGGCGGCGGCGATGCCGTGGAGCTGTTGTCGCCGGAGACCTCGGCGGCGGCGGCAGACCTGCGGGAGCAGTGCGGCGCGGCGCTCGTGCCAGCGCCCACCGACGAGCCGGACGCGCCCCCGCTGCTGACCCCGCCTGGTGGGCTGGTGCTGACCCTGTACATCGACCAAAAGGGCAGCGTGCTCTCCGTCGGCATGTCAGCCGGCGGCGCCGAGCTGCCAGATGCACTGGCTGACCGCCTGGCGCACAACCTCGGGACCCTCGCGCTGAAGGACCCGAAGCTCAAGGGCGCCAGGGGCAAGCTCGTCCTGCCCTTCGCCTGCACCGAGGAGCAGCGGCAGCGGTGGCTGAAGCGGCGCAAGAAGAAGAAGAGGGGCAGCAAGCGGCGCGGCAAGCGCCGGAGGAAGAAGAAGTGACCGACAGTTATTGCCGGAGAGCGTGAGATGGCATCCAGACAGCGGCGAAAAATGCGCAACTACCTGATCAACCGGAAGGTGCAGCTCACCATCACGGCGGTGATGGTGGCCATCAGCACCCTCCTGACGGCCCTGCTTGGCTTTTTCTGGTACGCGGAGGTGCGCAGGGCGTCGGAGGTGATCCGGGTCAACGCCATCACCACCATCGGCCCCGAGGCCGCCGCCGAGCTGGCCCAGGAGCTGGCCAGGGCCGACATGCAGCGGCTGCTGCTGCTGGCGGGCTACGCGCTGCTGCTCGCCCTGCTGATCTCTGTCTACGGCATCGTCACCACCCACCGCTTCGCCGGGCCGCTGGCGAAGATCTCGAAGCACATGCAAGACGTGGCCAACAACCGGCTCTACGGGCTGTGGGGGCTGCGCCGCGGGGATCACCTCAAGGAGCTGCACGCCACCTTCGAGCGCATGCACACCGCGCTGCGCAAGCGGAATCGAGACGACATCGCCCTGCTCCGGGCGGTCATCGCCGACGCAGAGGCGGGCGGCGCCCTGGCCGACCAGCTCCCGGCGCTGCGCGAAGCCCTCGCCGACAAGGAGGGCGCCATGAGGGACGCCAGCGAGACGACCCAGCGCATCAGGACGCCGGCCGCGCCCTGAGCCCGACAGGAGGTGCCCCGGGCGCCTCGCTGGTTATACTTTCTGATCATGAAGGTATGCCCGAGTTGCAACGCCGCCGCGGCGGACTTTGACGTGACCTGCGCCGCCTGCACTGGTGACCTCTCTGGCACCCTGCCCCGCACCGGGCAAGCTCTCGACGGCATGGTGCTCAAGCGCCGCTACCGCCTGCTCAGCTTCCTCGAGGAGGGCGGCATGGGCTGGGTCTACCGCGGCGAACAGCTCGACATGAACAGCCTCGTGGCGGTCAAGCTGATGAAGCTGGGCGAGCAGACCGACGCGGTGTCGGTGGAGCGCTTCCTGCGGGAGGCCGCCGCCGCCGGGCGGATTCACCACCCCCACGTCATCACGGTGCTCGACGCGGGCACCGCCGAGGCGGAGCTGCCCTTCATCATCTGCGAGCTGCTCGAGGGCGTGACCCTGGCCGACCTGCTGGACAACACCGGGGCTTTGCCGGTGCCCCGCTCCCTGACCATCATCAACCAGGTGCTGGCCGCCGTGGAGGCGTCCCACCGCATGGGCGTGATCCACCGGGATCTGAAGCCAGAGAACGTGATGCTCTCGCCGCGGCCCAACGGGCGCGACTTCGTCAAGGTGCTCGACTTCGGCATCGCCCAGACCGACGGCAGCGACCCGGGCCGGCTCACCGTCGCGGGGCAGGTCCTGGGCACCCCCGCTTACATGGCGCCGGAGCAGGCCATGGGCCAGACCGCCGTGGAGGCCAGCGACTTGTACGCATGCGGGCTGATGCTCTACGAGATGCTCAGCGGCTGGCAGCCGTTCATAGGCAAGACCGTGCAAGAGACCCTCTCGCGGCAGCTGTTCGACGACCCGCCATCCATCTACACCCGCCTCGCCCGGGGAGACGTGCCCGAGGGGATGGACGCCTTCTTCCGGCGGGCGCTGGCCAAGGACGCGGCGGATCGGTTCCAGACCGCGGCGGAGCTGCGCCGGGCCCTGTTCGACCTATTCCCGGAGACGACGCTGACCAAGCTCCCGTGCCGCCGATGCCACAGGCTCGACGGGGCGCCGGCCAGCTGCGCCAGGGAGGCCCTGGCCGAGCCGTACCTCGAGATGGCGGTGGAGGCGGAGCCCCCAAAGGCCGAGACCGCCGACGAGAAGATCCCGCGCCCTGCGTCCCGGCCCGAGCCGGCCGACAAGACCCCCACCACCAGCTTGCGGCCCGTCACCAGGGGCCGGCCACAGGTCCGCACCCGGGCCGCCACGTCCCCGGCGCGGGACGTCCGCACCCCCGGTCACTTGCCCGCCCGCCGCCTGGAGCAGCAGCGCCTGGGCAGCTTCATCGACGGCCCGGGGCAGATCCTGTGTCTCACCGGGCCGTCCGGGTCGGGCAAGTCTGCGCTGCTCGGCGTGGCCGCGGTGATGGGCCAGGCCGCGGGGTTCGCCGTGCTCAGGGCCGGCGGCGACGACCCACGCATCCATCGGCCCTGGGGCGCGGTGCAGACCATGCTTCGCACGCTGCTGCGGCTGTCGCGGGACAGCGACCCGGCCGAGGTGGAGCGAGGCGCGCGGCGGCTGGAGCTGTTGGCCGGGGACCTGCCCGGGCTGCTGGACATTCTGGGGCAGCGCCAGGCCCCGCCAGGCGCCACCCTCGCCACTCAGCTGTCCGAGGCGCTCATCTCGGCGCGGCGCGCCCTGCAGCGCGCGCCGGCCCGCTGGGGCCGCCCGGTGCTGCTGCTGGTGGATGACGCCCTGCTGCTGGACACGCCCAGCCTGCGGGTGGTGCAGACCCTCTGCCGGGCCAGCGGCACGGGCCCCGGCGTCAAGGTGGTGCTGGCCGCGGAGGGACATCCCCTGTCCCACCGCGACGGTGTCGAGACCCTCCGCCTGGGGGCCATCCAGGAGGAAGAGCTACCCGACCTGCTGGAGGCGGCCGGCGGCCCGAGCCAGGAGGCGGAGCAGATCGAGGCGCTGAGCCAGTCCGCAGGACCGAGCGTGCTGTACCTGATCCAGGCGGCGCAGCATACCCTGGAGAGCAGTTCGCCTGCCCCGCCCACCCTGGGGGAGCTGATCCGCGCCCGCATCGCCATGTTGCTGCCCGCAGAGCTCTCTCTGCTGCAGCTGCTCTCCGCCGCGGGGGGCGCTCTGTTGCCGGGCGAGGCAGAGGCCCTGCTGCCAGCGGGCGAGGCCTGGAGCGAGGTGGCCGCGTCTCTCGCCGGCAAGCAGCTCATCCGTGACGGCAGCCAGCCCTGGACCACCCCGGTTCACCCGAGCATCGCCGAGCAGGTGATCAAGGAGCTCCCGCTGGATAAGCTGGCGCAGCTCCGGAAGAAGATCTTTGTGCGGCTCGAGCAGCGCGGCGGGGCCGACATCTTCGCCCTGTCAGCCCACGCCGAAGACGCGGCCCTGGGCGAGCGCGCCCTTGACCTGCATCGCCAGGCCGCCCGCCAGGCCATGGCGCTGCTGGACATCGAGGGGATGGGCCAGGTCTTCCTGGAGCGGGCCCAGGCGGTGGCCGCACATGAGCTCTCCCTGGCGCCGGATGACCCGGAGCTGCTGACGCTGCAGCTGGAGGTGGCCGAAGCGCATGCCGGCTCTGGCCACCACCTGGCCGCCGAGCAGCAGCTCCAGCGCCTGCTCGGGCTGGTCAATCCGGGCGAGCTCCAGGGCCGGGTGCTCATGGCCCAGGCGCAGGTGGAGCTCGGCTCCGGGGCCCATGAGAGCGCGCGGGAAGCGCTGGAGCAGGCGGTTCAACAGTTCCTGCGCGCGGGGGACCGGGAGCTGCTGAGCGAGGCGCTGGGCAACCTCGCCGGGCTCATGCTCGATTCGGCGCAGGAGGGGCAGCTGCTGGAGGCATTCCCCGGGTGGGTGTCCATGCTGGATCAGGACCGCGACGAGCCGACCTTGCCCCCGTGGCGGCTGCTGCTCCAGGTCGCGACGGCCCACCACCGGCGAAGCGATGCCGGCAAAGCAAGGGAGGCGGCCGAGCAGGCCAGACGCAGCGCGGCCCGACAGCGGGCGCCCGGAGGCGAGGCCAGGGCGCGCCTGGTGCTCGGGCTGCTGCACACCGAGGCCAGCGAGCCGGGCGAGGCGCGCGGGCACTTCTCGCGGGCCCACATCCTGTCCCTGGAGGCGGGCGATCGACGCCACGCCGCCCGCTGCCTGCGCGCGCTGAGCCGACTCGGAGGGCCGGGGCAGGACATGGTCAAGGCTGCGGCGCGGGATCTGGAGTGGCAGCTCGCTCCGAAGTGGAAGGCCTAGTGGTCATCGGAAAACGGAATCAGCCACCCGCCTGGCCATCCCCAGTTTAGTAATTTCAAACAGTTACCAATTGGATCGCTCCTTGCTTACTCACCTCGCGCGGTTATGTGCGCGCGCCGCGCCGCTGTGAAAGGAGACGAGCGTGAAGAACAAGATCCTGATGGTAACCCTGCTGACCATGGCCGGCTGCGGGGTGGAGATGCCGCCCACGGACCAGATGCCCGCGTCGGGCGAGCAGCTGCCCCTTGGCGAGATGCCGGGCATGAAGGCGGACGGCACCTACGGGTATGCCACCACCTGCAAGACCTTCCCCCAGCTCACGCCGCTGACCAGCCCTCGCATCGTCATCTCTCTCAACGGGCTGACCCTGCGCCTGGAAGACTCGGTCAGCGGGTTCGAGAAGGTCTACCCGGTGGGCGTGGGCGCCATCAACGACGAGGCAGCCTCGGTGACTTACGACGAGTCGCTGTCCATGTTCCCCCAGCGCGCCACCGGGCGGCGGGACTTCACCATCAAGCCGGCCACGGTCAACACCTGCAAGATCTGGTGGACCGACCCGGACACCGGCAAGCGCCTGCCGGTCTTCGCCGGGCTGCCGTTCCTCAGCTGGTACGGCGCTTACGGGATCCACGGACCCATCTCGCAGTACTGGCTCTCCAACGGGGGCAAGCTCAAGCGCGGCTACGTGTCCCACGGCTGCATCCGCATGGAGGGCGACGACGTGGCCGAGCTGTGGGCCTACATCAAGGACAGCGCCAGCGTGCCGGTGCGCGTGCAGAAAGAGGTGGAGCGCCGCGCCACCGGGGCCGCGGTGGACATCAAGGCCAGCTGGATGCTGGGCGAGTGCGCTGCCGACACGGACTGCGCCTTCGACGGCGGCGTGTGCAAGCAGAACCCGGTGAGCGGGCGCGGCTTCTGCACCAAGCCGTGCGACTACTACTGCTCGGATCGATACGGCTACCCCACGACCTTCTGCATCAAGGACGGCCAGAGCACTTCGGGCAAGGGGTACTGCACCTTCAAGGCGTCGACCTTCAACGACAACTGCCGCGGCTACGACCACTTCGCCAAGGCCTCGCGGGAGCCGCGCAACGGCATGAGCTGGATCAGGGCCGACGTGTGCAAGCCGGGCAGCCGCGGCTGGATCGGCGACCGCTGCCTGGCTGACGCGGACTGCATGACCGGCAAGACCTGCCGCATCGCCACGGGCGCCAGCTTCGGCTACTGCACCGAGACCTGCACCAAGTACTGCCCTGACAAGCAGGGCCACCCCACCACCTTCTGCGTGGACGGCACCTGCCGCGCGCGCTGCTTCGACGACGCGTCCTGCCCCGGGGGCTTCTCCTGCAAGATGTCCACGCGCCACAACCAGCCGTGGGTCAAGCGCGAGGCGTGCGTGCTTTAGCCGGGTGCGTGGTATAAAAGGCGCTGTCCATGTGCCGCCACCTCCCCGCGCTCCTGCTGCTGCTCTCGGCGCTCCCCGGGTGCCATACCCTCTACCGATACGCTGATCGCCCCGCCGACGCCGCCCCGGTGAAGGACAGGGGCCCCGCCGGCCCGGACCTGCCCGGCGTCCTGGACCTGGGCGTGCCGGGCCAGGACGCCGCGTCCGGCTGCCCCCCGCCGTGCAACAAGTGCGAAAATGGGGTCTGCATCATCACCACCAACTGCACCGGCGGCTGCGTCTGCCCGGCCGGCATGCCGTGCAAGGTGGAGTGCCAGGTGGGCGGCTGCAAGGGGGCCATCAACTGCACCGCCGCGTCCAGCTGCTCGATCCTGTGCCTGACCAAGAAGAGCTGCACCCAGAAGGTTCAGTGCGGCGAGGTGGGCGACTGCACGGTGCAGTGCCAGCAGGGCTCGTGCATGGAGGATGTGCGGTGCGACAGCAAGACCAGGTGCAACATCGACTGTCAGGGGGAGTCCTGCCTGGGCAAGGTGCGCTGCGGCAAGGGCCCCTGCACGGTCCTGTGCGCCAACAAGTCGTGCCCCCTGGGCGTGGAGTGCACCGAGTCGTCCAAGTGCACCATCTTCTGCACCCAGTCCTCGTGCGCCAAGCAGGTCAACTGCAACACCCCCGGCGGCGTGTGCAAGCTGACCTGCAGCTTCGCCTCGTGCCTGGGGGGCATCAACTGCCAGAAGACGAAGAAGTGCTGCACCGACTGCACGACCAACTCGTGCAAGGGCAAGGTCACCTGCCCGCCGGCCTGCCCGTTCCAGAGCCAGTCCGGGACATGCGGCTGCACCGGGTGCTGAGCACGCCTGGCGCTACTTGACGATGACGATGTCTGTGGCGGTGCGGCCGAAGGTCTCGGGTCGGTACATCTCCTCCGCCCTGGCCGGCGCGGCGATGAAGCGTCCGGGGGTGGTGGCCCGCGCCAGGTAGGTGTACTCGTAGACCCCGGACGGGAGCCGGTCGGCGAACAGCACCACGCTGTCGTCGCGCATCTCGCGGTGGTCGAAGGCCAGCAGCGAGTGCCAGGAGTAGAAGTCGTACACCCGCCCCTTGAGCTGGTTGCCCAGGCGGGAGCGGGCGCTGGTCTTGAAGGTGAGATCGATCCCCTCGAGGCCTGCGGGCAGCGGGTCCATCACCGCCGCGTAGAACCGCCGGTCCGGCACCACCACGGTGAGCCGCACGCGCACCGTGGCCCCGGCCCTGATCACCCAGGCACCGTCGGCGTCGCGGCTCACGGTCTCCTTCTTCCCTTCCACCGGCTCGTAGGTGCGGGTGAGGCTGAAGCCCTGCTCCTCGGGGGCGAGCATCAGGTCCTTCGGCGCGTAGCGCAGGCCGACGCGGTAGTACAGCTTGCCGGGGCCCTTCTTGGAGAAGATCAGGTCCGCGCGGCCGCGCGCGGTGAGCGTGGCCAGGGGGACTGTCTGGCGCACCACCCGCAGCTGGCGCCCCTTGAACAGGGCCTGGCCCAGGTAGCCGTCCTCCCCCAGCCACAGCTCGGCGGCGTAGTCAGGCACCACCTTCTCCACCAGCTTGTAGTAGCGCGCCAGGGCGGTCAGGGCGTAGGCGTTGGCCTGAGTGGTGGACCAGCGCCCCTTGACGCGCGCCTGGATCAGGCCGCGGGCCAGCTTCGGGATCAGGCTGTGGGTCGGGTCCGCCTCCAGCAGGGCGTAGAGCACGATGGCGTCGGTTCGATCCTCCGAGTGCATCAGCAGGCGCAGGCTCTCGGTGGCCACCTCGGTGAAGTGGGCCGCAGAGGCGGTCTCCACCGCGGCGTTGTTCAGCTCCCGCAGCAGCTCCTTGACCCGGTGCGATGCCTGCTCGGAGCGGAACAGCGCCTGCAGCAGCATGGCCCGGGCGAACAGCGGCAGCTTCGCCCGCAGGCCGTACAGCCGGGTCAGGTGCTTCGGCTCGTCGCGGCCGAGGTCCGACAGGGCCCACGCGGCCAGCACCTGGGTGGTGTAGTTGTGCTGCTCGCCGAGCTCGCTGCGGGGGTAGTCGAGCCGCCGCTTGAGGAAGCGGGCAGCGTTGTCCAGCCGGCGCTGCTCGATCTTCTGCCCGCTCTCCCTGGCGCGCAGCAGGGTGAACAGGGCGTAGGCGGTCAGGTAAGGCCGGCTGACCCTCGAGCCGGCCCACATGCCCCAGCCGCCGTCCCAGCGCTGGGTGGACAGCAGCTTGCGCACGCCGGCGCGGGCCAGGGCTTCGCGGGCCTTCAGGTCGGCGAGCTTGCCGATCTTGAAGTCGGCCAGGATGTCCTTGAGGCCGAAGATGGGCAGCAGCCGGCTGGCGCGCTGCTCGGTGCACTCGTACGGATAGTCCACCAGGTAGCGCACGGCGTCCTCTAGCCCGTTCAGGGCGGTGGAGCTCAGTGCGATCTCCAGCCCGCCGTAGCCGGGCAGCGCGTTGGGCGGCGGCGCCACGGGCTGGGCCAGCGAGCCGTCGGTGACGCCGTAGGTGGCGAAGGCCTCGGTGGTGGCCGGCAGCAGCACCGGCACCTGCTTCTCCACCGCGTCCGTCTCGGCGCCCATCACGGCCGCGAACTGCATGCGCGCCGGGCCCACGGTCACGGGCGACATGGGGAACCGCACCTCCGCGGCCGCGTGGGGCTTGAGCTCCACCCGGCGGCGGGTGGCGCCCGTGGCCCTGACATTGCGGCCGCGCACCAGCACGTCCACCGCGGCGGCGGCGTCGGTCTCGTTGTGCACCATGACGGCGGCCTCGAAGCGGTCGCCCACCGACAGGAAGCGCGGCAGAGAGGGGCGCAGCAGCAGCGGCTTGCGCACCTTGACCTGGGCTTCGCCGTTGCCGAAGCGGTCGGCCCGCTGCCGGTCCACCGCCACCGCCATGAAGCGGAAGGTGGTCAGGTTGTCCGGCATCTTCACCGTCAGCTCGGCGGTGCCGTCGGCGCCGGTGGACACCGACGGGTTGAAGTATGCGGTGGTGGCGAACAGCGAGCGGGAGCGGATGCGGGGCGCCGCGCCGCGGCCCCCCTTCTTGGACATCTCGCGCGCCGCGGTGGCCTCTGGCTCAGGCTCGGCACTGATCATCGACGCGTCGAGCCGCACCCGGGGCGGCCCCGAAGGCCGGGGAACGCCCCGGATCATCGACTGCACCGCGCCGCCCCCGTTGAAGTGCCGCCTGCGGCGCGGCAGGCTCTTGAGGTCGACCTCCCGCTTGAGCAGGGTGTTGCGGTTGTCCTGCAGGCCGGTGTCCGCGTTGCGCCCCTGCCAGAAAAAGGCCAGCGGGTCGGGGGTCTTGTAGCCCATCAAGCTGAGCACGCCCTCGTCCACGGCCATCACCGCCAGGTCCGCCGCCACCGGCGCGCCCGCGCTGTCCCGGGCCACGAGCTTGAGCTTCACCTGCCCCGACGGCCGCACCGCCTCGCGATCCGGCGACAGCGTCACGGTCACCCGCTTGCTCTCCAGCGACACCGGCAGCTTGATGGTGCCGTGGGCCAGGGTGGGCCGGCCCAGGTCGCGGGCGGCGTCGCCCTTGCCGTCGATCCGGCCGCGCGCCAGGGCCGCCGTGACATGCACGTGGGGCATGGCGTTGTCCGGGATCTTCACCTCCACCACCCGGGCGTTACCGTCCAGCTTCAGCACCCGGTGCGAGGCCATGCCCCCGCGGGACATGGTGAGGAACCCCACCGCCTGCTTCAGCGGCGACTTGATCAGGATGCGCGCGGTCTGGCCCGGGCTGTACCGCTCGCGGTCAGGCACCAGCTCCAGCTTCGACTGGTTCTCCAGCCGCCACGGCACGTAGCCCGGGCCGTGGGCGTAGATGCGCAGGGTGGTGCGGCTCTTGCGTCCCTTGTCGTCCGCGGCCTCGGCGCGCAGCAGGTACGCACCAGGCTTGCCGAGGGTCAGGTCGCATGCCGCAGGATCCGCCGCGGTGGTGACCTTGCAGGAGGCCACCTGCACCTCCGAGGTGGTCCAGGCGTAGGTCCAGCCCGTGGCTGTGCGTTTGGGCTTCATCTTGTTCTTCACCTGCAGCGCCGAGATGGTCAGGGGCTTGCCCGCCACCCGTCGCCCGTCCAGCCCGGCGAGCACCGCCGCGACGGAGAGCGGCTCGCCCGCCTTGACCACGGTCTTCGCCGGCCGCAGCCCGGCGTACAGGGCCGCGGGGTGGGCGGTGATCACCTGGCGGTTGGCGATGGACTGCCGGTTCTGGTCCCGAACCTGGGCCTCGAGGGTGAAGCTCATGGGCGACCAGTTCGGCGGATCATCCGGGCCGGCCTCGGCGTATTTGTCTCCCTCCCCGAGCGGGCTGAGGGGGACCGTGACAGCGAGCCGCCCCGTTTGGTCCAGCGCGCCCTTACCCCGCTTGACGATGCGCCCGGCGCCTCTGCCGAGCTGCTCCAGGTATCCCCCGTGGCGGCCGCCGCGCCAGCCCCGCCGGTGGCGCCAGGAGAACCACCATGGCAGGCGCTCGCCGAAGGTGAACCCGTCGTTGTTGGGCGGCCGGAAGCTGGCCGCGGCCCGCCGCAGTGTCCAGCTCGTCTCCGCGCCCGCCATGGGCGCGCCGAACAGGTAGTCGGCCCCCACCTTCGCCTCAAGAGTGTCGCCCAGGAAGTGCGGCTCGGCGCCTGCCTCCACCTTCACGGCGAACTCCGGCGCGCGGTAGGCCGCCACCTGGAAGCCGCCGTGGCCGCTGCCCCCGGGGGCGCTGACATACACCCTGTAGCCGCCCAGGTCCGCCTCCGGTGGCACCGCGTAATCGAGGCTGAACATGCCGCCGGGGGAGACCTTGACCTTCTTGTTCTCCAGCACCTTCCGCCCCCGGGGAGAGGTGACCGTGACCCGCACCGGGCCGCCGCCGGGCAGCGCCTGGATCCCACCGCCGGGGGTCATGTCCTCCTGGCGCACCACGCCGTTGATGTGCACCGTCTCGCCCGGCCGGTAAGGGTCCCGGTCGTTGAACAGGAACAGCTTGAGCCGCTTCTTGGCCGGCGGGTGTCCCCAGTTGCTGTAGGAGGAGACATGGGCGCCGCCCACGCCGCCGGCGTCGAGGATGGCGTACGACTCGTCCCGGCCCTTGCTGGCCCACAGGACATAGCGCGGCCGCCCCTTGAGGGAGCGCCGGCCGGGGGCCTTGGCCATGCCGTCCGGGCCGGTCTTGCCGGTCCAGATCACCTTGCCGTCGCGGTCGCGAAGCTCGAGGGACACGCCGGGCATGGGCAGCCCGCTCACCAGGCCAGTGGTGAGCACCAGGATCTGATCGTGATCGTAGCGGGCCATGATGCCGATGTCGGTCACGGAGACCACCAGCCCACGGTAGTGGTTGGCCCACTTGTTGAAGCGCTTGAGCTCCCTGGAGCGCAGCTCGATGTAGCACACCCCGGCCCTGCCCCGGCCGAGGCAGTCGTCGGTGGGCAGGCCGATGCGCGCCCGGGCGTTGATCTTGACGCCGGTCCTCAGGGTGCGCGTGCGCACCAGGCCTTTGATCCCCTTGAGGGGATCCTTGCGGCCGTTGTCGTCCCAGGAGTAGCCCGCCAGCTGGATCACCCGCAGCAGCTGCTCCCGCTTGACCCGCACCAGGCGCACGCGCGCAGAGGTGACGCTCACCACCTGCAGCGGGACCTTGCGGTCGCCGCGATGCTCCAGGGTGGAGTGGCCATGGGCCGGGAAGGCGAGCACCGGGTAGAGGTCGCCGGTGGTCAGCGACTTCTTCTCCCCCCGGGCCAGTTTCTGGTCATGGATATCCGCCAGGCCAGGCAGGACCTCGACGGTCACTTTCTGCTTCGCGCCGAAGGAGCCGCTTATGGAGATGTAGCTGCCGCTGCCCTTCACCTCCAGGTCCTCGGGCGCAGGGCTGACCTTGATGAAGGGCTTCAGATCGGCGCTCACCAGGGGGTTGTTGAAGCGCACGCTGAAGCCCCGATCCGGGGCGCAGCGGCGCTCGCCGCAGCGGATGGAGGTCACCTTGAGCGGGCCATAGGTGTAGAAGGCGTGGTTCTGGGTGGACCGGGAGGTGAGCGGCCCCTCCCCTCGCAGCCCCTGGCTCAGCTTGACGGTGAAGTAGCTGTCGAGCGGCAGCGGGCGCCGCGGCTTGACCACCACCGTGCGGTCCGCGTCCCAGGTGGCCACCTGCTGGCCGAGGCGCTTGAGCTTGGCCCACCGCTCCTGCGGCACCAGCTCGAAGTCGGCGGCGGACAGCTGCCCCATGGACAGACGGCGCAACAGCTCCTTGCCGTCCACGGGCTGGTTGAACAGGATGGCGATGGCGGTGTCCGGCTTGTTCTGCTTGCTGCCGCGGTACGGCAAGGCGCGCACCATGCGCGGCCGCGGCGTGGTGAAGGTCCAGCTCACCTCGCGCTCGAGCACGCCGCCGGTTTGCGAACGGGTCCCGGCGGGGACGCGGGCCCGGTAGGCGGTTGCAAAGGGCATGCGGCCCTCGGGCTCGAAGGCCAGGGTGCGGGTCCCGAGCCAACGGAAGCGCCCCGGGGGCATGGGCTCCAGCACCAGGGGCGGCTTCTCCTGCTTCAGCTGGCTCAGGGCCGCCACGGGCACCATGGGCTGATCGAAGGCCACCGTCACGGCGCCCACCAGGCCTTCCGTGCCGGTGGGCTGGAAACGCAGCACCTTGAGCGGCCTCACCTTCGGCTTGACCGGCGCGCCCGACCGGGCAGGCGGCGGGAAGGCCATGTCCAGAGCCTCGCCCACCTTCGGCGGAGGCGCCGGGCCCTTGCGAAAGGTGAAAGGCTGAGCCTCGTCGGCCTCGAGCGGATCGAGGCCAGCGAAAGGATCCACCGCCAGAGGCGGAAGCCGCTGCTCGGGGCCGGGAACCTTTGGGCCGCAGGCGGGGGCGAGGAGGATGGTGAGGATCAAGGCACAGGTACGTGTGTGCATGGGTCGCGCGCTCCGAGATGGGTTGGGACCTGGGTACTTTAGCGTCATGGAGGGTGGTACGACAGGAGGGCGTGCGGCCTTTGGCCGCGCTGAACAAAAATCAAGGAACAGAAAATGCCGAACTAAAAATGCACCTGCTCACCAATGTGGTGGCGAGCAGTCTCATTTTCTATTTCTTGTTTCTTGTTCCTTATTTTTTGTTTCCCCTCACCCCCGCCTGCTCCGCCACCAGCTCCCACAGCCTGCGCCGGTCTTCCGGCGCTTCTCTCGTGCCTGGCAGCGCCACGGCCTTTTGCGGTTCGCGGTCGAACCAGAAGCGGCCGGTCTCGCCGGTGAGGCGGCGGCAGGCGGCGAGCCAGACGATGGTGTCGGCGCCCTGCTCAGGAGAGCGCAGCCGCGAGGCCATCACCCCGTGAAACCGCGGCAGGGAGGTCTTCACCGCCGGGGTGTCGGCCCAGCCGGGGTGCATGCTGTTGTGGGTCACCTCGGTGCGGGCGCTGCGCTCGGCCCACAGCTCGTTGAGCACCACCTCGGCCCGCTTGGTCAGGGCGTAGGCCTTGACCCCGTCGAAGGTGCGCTCCTCCCACTGCGGATCGGAAAGGTCGAGCCGCTGGGTATACATGCCCCCGGAGGAGACGTTGATCACCCGCCCCTGCTCCGCGGCCTCCAGGCGGGGCAGCAGCCGGTGGGTCATCAGGAAGGGGCCCACCACGTTGGTGGCCCAGGTCAGCTCCAGCCCATCGGCGGTGACAGAGCGCTCGACAGGGAGCACGCCAGCGTTGTGAACCAGCACGTCCACGCGCTCCGGGGAGAGACGACCGCAGAGCGCCTCCACCGAGGCCAGCGAGGAGACATCCACCAGCTCGAGGTGCAGGTCGCGGTTGCCCGTCTCCGCCAGCAGGGTGTTCAGGGCTGCCTCGCCCCGCTCGCGGTGGCGGCACAGCAACCACACCCCGGCGCCCCGCTGCGCCAGCCCCCGGGCAGTGGCCAGCCCGATGCCCGAGTTTGCCCCGGTCACCAGGCACACCTTGCCCGCCAGGTCCACGTCCAGGTCGCCAGGCCGAAACCGCGCCGCGTGACGCTCGAAGCCGGATCGGTCGAAGGAGAACAGCACCGAGCTGTCCCGCAGACTGTCCAGTGTCCGCGTAAACCAGCTCATTCTGCCATTCCGTCGTTTAGATGCTGTAGCCGAGCAGCGCCCACACCCGGATGTAGCTCTCGGTGGTGGAGCTCGGCGCGGTGCGCAGGCTGGCCGGCGCGCCGGCAGGTATGGCCTTGCCCTTGTACTCCGTGCGGCCCGAGTAGTCGCCCATGAAGTGCTGGTACTCGAAGGTCGCCCCGTAGAACAGACCGAAGGCGGTCCTGCCGCCGAGGCCACCCCGCACCGCCAGCGCGAACATGCCCGACTTCTCACCCAGGGCGTCGAGGGCCTCCTGGCCCACGGCCAGGATGGGCCGAATGTCGATCCCTGCCTGGATCGCCACCAGCGGGGTCATCAGCGGGATGTATCCGTCCACGCCGATGCGGAGGAAGCGGTACTTGAAGCTGGGCAGCACATGGTTCTCCCCCAGCTTGAAGTCACGCATGCCGAAGCCGAAGGCGATCTTCAGCTCCGGGGAGGTGGGCTCCTCTCCAAAGATGGGCCAGCGGAAGAAGAGGTCCACCAGCAGCTCCAGCGCCGAGGTGTCCACGTCCTGGGGTTTGCCGTTCTTGTCCCGCAAGGTGGTGCTGATGCTCAGGTGGTGGGCGAAGGCCAGGCCGAGGCCCATGTTCTGGGCCACGAAGTGGTCCACGAAGGGCGCCGCAGGGTAGAGGTCGAGGCGGAGGTTGATCTCGGGGTAGACGCCACCGTCGTAGCGGCGGTTCTTGCTCGGATCGTCCCCCTCCATCTTGTAGTCCCGCCGGGAGATGCCGATGCCGAGGGACAGATCGAACAGGCCGCCCAGCCCGAGAGGGCCACGATCCTCGCCGTCCTTGCTGGCGCTGCTCGCCTTGCGCGCCCGTCGCTTGCGAGGGGCCGCCTCCTGCGCCGCGGGCTCCGGCTCCACCGCTCTGGGCGGCGCCACGGGGCGCGCGGTCTGGGACAGCAGCGGGGTTAGCTTGCGCCCGATGGCGGCTCCGGCCCGCTTGATGCGGCGCTTGCCGCGCACGGTGGCGGCCTTGCCCCCCGCGGGCATGCCCGTGCCGCCGTCCACCACGGTGATGGTCACCTTGTATCGTCCCCGGCGCACCCGCGTCACCTGACCACGGATCACCGCGTCGATCTCCAGGGCTGCGCAGATGGTGACCATGCCCTCCGGCTGATCTGGATCCGACCCGCGCTCCTCGGCGACACCCAGGAACTCGTCCGCGGGCACGAACTGCACCCTCTTCTTCAGGGCGCGGATCACTCCGAGCCGGGCCGAAGACGCGCGGGGCCCATCGAAGGGCAGCACGACGACATTGCGGCGCTCGGCGACGGCCTCCGGGAGCCCGCCTGGCAGGTACGAAACCAGGATCCCTACCAGGATCCCCAACGTTACTTGACTGTTACGGGTCATCGGCCGAAGCATGTCAGCCGGCCTCACTGAGGTCAAGGTGGGGGGTCATCTTTGTGCTACGCTTCGCGTATCAAGGTAGTAAGCGCGGCGGTCATGATCCACTCCTCCAACGACAGCGTCATCGTCTCGGCCCTCCGCAAGGGGCAGGTGCGCCGGGCGGTGAGCCTGCTCATCGACTCCTTCAACGACGAGCTGTACGCCTACTGCGACGCCCTGCTCGGGCGGGCAGGCGCCGCTGTCTACCAGCGCGCCCTGGCCGCTGCCATCGGCGGCCTCGCCGCGTTCCCCGGGGAGACCTCCCTGCGCGCCTGGCTGTTTTCCATCACCCGAAGGGAGGTGCTGGACTACCGATGGGAGCATCCGGATACCTACCCCGGCGCCCGGGACGAGGGGCACTGCCCGCTGCCGCGAGCCGCCCTGGATCATGAGGACGCCGCGCTGCAGGCCGTGCCTGAAGCTGATCGCGAGCTGCTGCTGCTGCGGTTCTGGCACGGGCTGCGCATGGACGAGGTGGCCTTCGTCGTCGGGCGCCCACCTGCCGAGGTCCGTCGACGGGCCGGCCTGGCGCTGCTCACCTATTCGGCGGCCCTTGTCCGCGGGGGCGCGGAGCCGTGCTGACCTGACAATGCCGCGCTTCTCCGCAGAGGACCTGGTGGCCTCAAGCGACCTCGATCCCGTGGCGGGAGGCGAGGAGATCCGGCTGCTGGACGGCGAGGGCCATGTCACGCCGGAGGCGGCCGCGTTTACCGACGAGCTCGGCGTGTACCAACGGGCCGTGGTGGATCGCCACGTGGCGGCCTGCCCTGCCTGCGCCCGACAGGCCGCGGACCTGGCCCGGGCGCGCCAGGTGCTGGCCGAATCAAGGCCGCCGCTGGCGATCCCGGCCGGGCTGGACCTTGTGGGCCGTCAGATCGCGGTGCGCAGCCTCAAGCTGGCGCGGCGCGAGGCGGATCCTCCGGCCGTGCCTGCCCCTGACGCGCCCGCGCTGGATCCCTGGTGGCGCCCCTCGCCAGCTCTCACCCTGGCCATGCTCGCCGGCCTCGGGGCGGCGCTGCTGGTGGGCCTCATCGGCCTGCTGCTGGGGGGCTGCAAGTCGAACAAGCCCGAACCCGGCCCACGCACCGTCCAGGTGGGCGCCCCGAAGGAGCTGGCCCGGACCCCGGGCAAAGCCACCGCCGCGCACATGTCAGGCGCAGGGATCCTGGCCGTGGGGCTGGAGAGCGGGGGCGTGGAGCGGATCCCCACCGGGGGCGACACCGCCAAAGCGCCGCTTTCCCCCTCCATGACCATGGACGCTCCCGTGGCCGCCCTGGTCCACGCAGGGGAGCGCCTTCTGGTGGCCGCGGACAAGTCGGTGGTGCTCTGGGACCCCGTCAAGGGCGCGCGCCTCAAGGACGTCACCGGGCCGCAGCAGATCACCGCCCTGGCCGTGGACGGCAAGGGCAAGGTGGCCTTCTTCGGAACGGATCAGGGCCATGTGCTGAGCTGGGACCTGGCGCGGCGCGGCGCAGAGGCTGTGGCCGGCTTCCCGTGCGGCGCCACCGGGATCGCCCCGGCGCGCCTGCAGCTGCCGCCGTCCAAGCGGTGCAAGTTCGGCACCTATTTTCAGAGCCCTGACGGCCAGCACGCCTGCCTCTACCCGGTATCCCATCTGCTGGTGCAGGGGGACCGGCTGCTGCGGGCCTGCCGCGAGGGGACCCTGGCCGCGCGTGAGCTGAGCGCTGGAAAGAACGCCGGCTGGTTCACCGCCGGGCACCTGGCGGCGCTGGCCCACCTTCCGCCGGACCGGCTGCTGTTGGCCCGGCAGGAAGGGCAGCTCAACATCTACAGCCCGGGCGACAACAAGCTGATCCACGCCCTGGTGGCGCCCGCTGTCCCGCCCCTGGCCGCCGCCGCCTCGGAGCACCTGCTGGTGGTTTTCCAGGGCGCCGAGGCGCGCATCTGGTCGCGCCCGGGGCGCAAGCCCGCAGCCACGGTGAAGGTGCCCCCCGGGGTGGTCTGGGCCCGGCTCAGCGAAAACCGGCTCACCTACCTGGCCCGTGACGGACGGCTGCTCCAGCACACGATGAACGTCAAGCTCCGCTCCGGCAACTGACGATTAATTGCTTGGAACCGCGCAACAGCGCTATCCTGTTGCCCAAATAGCCTCTGGAGGAGCAAATGCGCACCCTCACCACGCTCACCATTTCGTTATTCCTTCTCGCTGGTATCGGCTGCAGCGGCGACGCCGAGCCATGCGCCACCTGCCCCAAGTGTGATGGCGGCGGTGGCGGCCAGCAGGACCAGGGCAAGGGCAATAAAGACCAGGGCAAGGAGCCCCCGGATCAGAAGGTGGACCCACCGGATATGAAGATCGTGGTGGCCAAGGTCTCCATCACCGAGATCATGTCCAAGCCGACCAAGAACAACCAGGGCTTCGGCGAGTGGTTCGAGGTGTTCAACGCCGAGAAGCACCCGGTGGACATCGCCAACTGGGTCATCCAGGACACCGAGGGCCAGAAGTACAAGGTGGTCAAGGCCGGGGGCCAGACCGTGATCGATCCCAACGGCTACTTCGTCTTCGGCGCCAGCAAGGACGGCGTGGATAACGGCGGCGTCCAGGTGAACCATGTCTACTCTGGCGGCTTCGTCATGCTCGACGAGGACAACATCGAGATCCTCAACGAGAAGGGCCACCGGGTGGACATGGTGAAGTGGAACGCCAAGGACGCGGCCTGGAAGACCAAGGTGGTCAAGGGCGCCTCCATGTCGATGAAGACGCCGCTGAAGGACAACTCCAAGGCGGCCAACTGGTGCCTGGAGAAGGTGGCCTGGGCCAAGAACAAGGACAAGGGCACCCCGGGCGAGAAGGCCAAGTGCAAGTAGCGCCCGCCGTTTGACATGCCCGCCTCGCCGTAGCAAAACAAAATCCACAACTTCAGACAACGGAGAGCCCGATGAACGTCGACGGCAAACCCTACCGCACCATCTGGGTGCACCCCGAGGATCCCAACGTGGTGCAGATCATCGATCAGCGCGACCTGCCCCACCAGTTCATCATCGAGGACCTGAAGACGGTGCAGGACGTGGCCGCGGCCATCAAGGACATGCATGTGCGCGGCGCCGGGCTCATCGGCGCCACCGCGGGCTACGGCATGTACATCGCGGCGGTGACCGCGCCGACAGACGCCGACGACCTGCTGCCGCACCTCAAGGAGCGCGGAGACTTCCTCAAGGGGCAGCGCCCCACCGCGGTGAACCTGGCCTGGGCCGTCGACCGGCAGCTCGACGAGGTGGCGCAGGTCAGCGGACGGGACGCCCAGCTGGCCAGGGTGCGCCAGGTGGCAGACGAGATCGCTGACGAGGACGCTGATTTCTGCCGGCGCCTGGGCGAGCACGGCTGCGCGGTCATCGAGGAGATCGCCGCGAAGAAGGGCGGCGAGCCGGTGAATGTGCTGACCCACTGCAACGCGGGCTGGCTGGCCTTCGTGGACCACGGCTCCGCCACGGCGCCGATCTACGCCGCGTTCAACAAGGGGATCAAGGTGCATGTCTGGGTGGACGAGACCCGCCCGCGCAACCAGGGCGCGCGGCTCACCGCCTGGGAGCTGGGGCAGCACGGCGTGCCCCACACGGTGATCCCGGACAACGTGGGCGGCCACCTGATGCAGCACGGCCAGGTGGACCTGTGCATCACCGGCACCGACCGCACCACCTACACCGGCGACGTGGCCAACAAGATCGGCACCTACCTCAAGGCGCTGGCGGCAAGGGACAACGGCGTGCCGTTCTATGTGGCGCTGCCCTCCTCCACCTTCGACTGGGAGATCGAGGACGGCGTGGAGGGCATCCCCATTGAGCAACGCGGCGACGAGGAGGTGCGCTACGGGCGCGGCTGGCTGGACGGCGCCATCCGCGAGGTGCGCCTGACGCCGGAGTCGAGCCCCACCGCCAACTACGCATTCGACGTCACCCCCCGACGCCTGGTCACGGGCCTGATCACCGAGCGCGGCATCTGCGCCGCCAGCCCGGAGGCGGTGCTTGAGCTCTACCCGGAGAAGCGCAAGTAGCGCCGTGCCTCCTGCCTCGGGGCGCGCTAACTTTCAGATGTATGATCGTCCTCAACTCGCCGCAGCCAGCGGGGGTGCCTGGGCCGCCGCGCACCACCCGCTCTGATCAGTACGTGCTGCTTCGGCAGCTGCTCGGCAGCGCGCGCCGGCTGGTGCCGCTGGCGCGCCGGGGCCCGTCCGTCCACTCGCCGCCGTCGGCTGAGTATTGCTACTCGGTCTGGCTGCGGCACATGGCCCTGGCGAGCCAGTTCGGCCCCCATGACCTGCCCCGCCGCCACGTTATCGAGCTCGGCCCTGGCGGCTCCCTCGGGGTGGGGCTGGCGGCGTTACTTCACGGCGCGGAGACCTACCGCGCGCTGGACGCGGCCCCCTTCGCCCGCATGGACCTGCACCGGAACATGCTGCAAGAGCTGACGCAGCTCTATCGGCGACGCGCGCCGGTGCCGGCCCACGAGCAGTTCCCGCGGCTCAAGCCGCCGCTGTTCGATTACCGCTACTCGTGCGCCACGGGGCCGGTGGATCTGTCGCCCGAGCGGGTAGGCGCCATCGGCGATGCCCTCTCCCGGCTGGAAAACGCGGGCGGACAGGGGAGCCCGGACGCGCCGCGGCTGGAGTACTCCACCGACAGGCGCCGCTTCGACGAGGCGACGGGAGCGGGCCAGGTGGACCTGGTCATCTCCCAGGCGGTGATGCAGTACCTGCCCGACCTGGACGAGGCGTACGCAGCCCAGTACCGGTGGTTGCGACCGGGGGGCTGGGTTTCACACCAGGTTGATCTGTCAGCCCACGAGACCGCCGCCAGCTGGAACGGCCACCTGGCCATCCCGGAGCCTCTGTGGCGGATCTTGAAGGCCACCCGGCCGATCCTGATCAACCGCGAGACCTACTCTGGCCACCTGGCCGCCATGCGCCGGGCGGGCTTCGAGGTGCTGGTGGTGATGCGCAGCATCGACAGCGAAGGCTTACCCGGGCAGCGCCTCGCCCGCCCCTTCCGTCAGCTCGGTGACGAGGACCTGCAGGTGCGCGGCGCCTGGTTCATGGCCCGCAAGGTGTGAGCCTGCTCAGTGGGGCTCTCCGTCATGCTTCTCCAGCGCGTCGACGGCCTCGAACCAGCCAGCGCGGGACGCCCAGTGGATGTTGCGGGTCGGCTTGATCCCCGGGTCCTCGTCCAGGGAGCCGGCAGGCACCAGGTAGTACTTGCCGTTGCGTGACTTCCACGGCAGCGACGCTCCGCACCTGTCGCACCAGCCGGTGCAGTAATACTGCGCGTCGGGCAGCTCGAAGCGCCGCACATGCTCCTCGCCGGCGGTGTAGGTCAGCTGCGCCTCCTTGATGAATATGCTGGCGCCGTGGGCGCTGCCGGTGGCCTTGCGGCAGCGGGAGCAGTGGCAGTACTGGTAGAAGATGGTGGGGGGGGTGACCTCGTAGGTCACAGCGCCACACAGACATGACGCCTTGATCGGCTTGTCGGACATGCTCTGGCCTCCTGTGCAGTGAGCGATACGGCAGAGGATATTAGCGTACCCGCCGGCGCGTGAGCAGCGCCATCGCCAACAGCAGCAGGGGCGCCGGGACTGGAGCCGCAGCGCTGGCGACCCGGCACCCGCCCTCATCGCGAGGGTAATCGCAGGGCCAGGGCAGGTCGCCGGACCGGTCGGGCGGCGCAGCGTCACGCGCGCCGGCGCCCTGGTCGGCGACGGCGGCGCGCCAGCTGGCGGTGAGCCGGTACGGCGAGCCGTTCTTCACCGCGTGGGCCCCGCGCGCGCCCACGATCCAGGTGCCGGCAGCCGGCTGGTTGACGACGATGGTCCTGGGCAAGACCCCCGCGTCCTCGGCCTTGTGGTCATGTGCCTTGCGTGTGGGGCGGGCGCCGCGCCCGAGGTACAGGTCCACCGGCGCGGTGGCACCCTCGACCCGGAGCGTGAGGCTCGCCATGGGGCGATCCAGGGTGACGGTCCAGTAGTGGTACTGGCCGTCGCCCACGCGCTGGCCCGGGGCGGCCATGCTCACGGTGACGCCGCGCTTCAGCGAGCCCTTGGCTGGCATAGGGTCCCCCTGTCCATCCAGCGCGTACGACAGGATGGCGGCCATCAGGTCGCGCCGCTCCCCGGCCTTGTACCCCTCCGGGTGGGAGCAGACCAGCACGAGCCGGCCGCTCCTGCGGTCCTTCTTGTAGGCCAGGATGTTGAAGTAGCCGTGCAAGGCGGGAAGGCTCGGGGCGTGGTTCTTGCCGATCAGCTCGGTCCCCTTGGGCAGCGGGTAGTAGGTCTTGTCCAGCCTGCAGCCGCCGCTGTGGTACAGCTTCTCCACCTTGCCGTCGGACAGGCTGGGGTACTTCTTGACCAGCGGGTGGTACGGCTTGGCGAAGTGCAGGTCCGCCGTCTTGTCGAAGGTGAGCGCCGTGCGGGCGATGCCGGGCCAGAGGTGCAGGTAGGTGCTCTTGGGCCCCTGCACCTTGTACTGCTTCTTGGAGAAGTGGAGCATGGCGAAGAACGCGCCGGCGCAGGAGCCGGTGTACGCGCCGCCGTTGGCCACGAAGTCCTTGATCCGCTTGCGCCCCGCCTCGCCCAGGCTGGCGCCGTGGGGCGCGGGGCCGCCGCCGTTGACGAAGATCGCCCGGTAGCGTGGGGCGCCGTCGGGATAGAGCAGCGCGCCGTTCTTGTCGTCGGGGCTGCTGACCATCACCGCGTTCTGGCTCGCCTTGTCGGTGGTAGCGAGCACGTCGTAGGTCAGGCCCATCATGTCCGCGGCGTGCAGCTTCTTGTAGCCGGACAGCGCCTTGCCGCCGTCCATGAAGATGTCCTTGTGGTACCCCTCGGCGCCGAGCGCCGGGGCCGAGGCCCCGAGGACCAGCAGGGCGGCCATGGTCACCAGCGAACGCATGGCTCCATCATACCTCGCCGGCGCGGCCGCCTCACTCCTGGCTGCCCAGGCGCCAGGCGCGGTCCAGCGCGGCCACCAGGTCGGCCCTGGTAAACGGTTTGGAGAGCGCCGCCACCCGCGCGCCGTCAGGCAGGTCCGCCACGAACCTCCCCGGGTCCCAGCCGGTGCAGAAGACGGCCCGGATCTCGGGGTTGATGGCGTGCATCTGCCGGAACGCCTCCGGGCCGTCCAGCCCGGGCAGCGACCGGTCCAGGAGCACCATGTCGATGTCGCGCCAACCTTCACGGTAGATCGCCACGGCCTGCTCGCCGTCCTCCACCGCGGTGACCCTGTGCCCCAGCCGATCGAGCATGCGGGCGGCGATATCGAGGGCGTACTCGTCATCCTCCACGTGGAGCACGTGCAGGCCCCCGGGGGCGACGGCGGACCGACGGGGAGGCGACGGCGCGGCCGGCGTCTCCGGCGCCTGCGCTGTCGGCGAGGGACCCAGCGGCAAGTAGACCTGGGCAGCCGTACCCATGGCCGGGCTGGAGGTCAGGGTGATGGTCCCGCCGTGGCGGAGGGCCGCTGCGCGGGCCAGGGCGAGCCCCATGCCCGCCCCTCGCCGGTCAGGGTTCGTGCTGAAGAAGGGATCGAAGGCCCGCTCGAGCAGGTCCTGGTCCATACCGCGCCCGGTGTCTCGCAGGTTGATGACCAGGAACTGGCCCGGCGAGAGCGCGTGGTGGGTGCGCTCGCAGGCGGCCCTGTCGAGGGCCTCGACGCGCGAGGTGATGGTGAGCTCGCCGCCGTCGGGCATGGCCTCCAGGGCGTTGAGGGCCACGGCGGTCAGGGCGCCCTGGAGCACCCTGACGTCCCCCTGGAGCTTCAGGTCATCGGCGTGGAGGCGCTGGCGGATCGTGATGCCCGCGTCGGGCGGAGGCCGGATGGCCGCCACCGTTGAGGTGACGAGATCACGCAGATCCACGGGAGCTGAATCCACGTCATCCTTGCGTGAGTAGTCCTCGAGGTGGGTCGTCAGGGCCGCGCAGCGGTCCACCGCCGCGAGGATCATCTCCACAGATCTGCGCGCGCTGCCCCCGGGGTCCTGCTGCAACAGCAGCTCCGCAAAGCCTCGGATCCCCTGCAGGTCATTGTTCAGGTCGTGGGCGACAGCGCTGGCGAGCCGCTCGAGGGCCTGATCCATGCGGTCGCGTGGCGCCGTGCCGCCCCCGTCTCCAATATGGCCTGCTCGGTCCCTGGACAATTGCTGCTTCCTTCACCTCCCCCGATATTGGGTCTGGTCTCTCCGACCGACCATCGAGTATCCGCCCGCGCGGCGCAGGGGGTCAAGGAGGCGCTACAGCCGCCGGCCGCCGGCGTGACGCTGGCGCGCAGCCCAGGATTCGATCTCGGCGGGGAACTGGACTACCACCCTGTCTCCATCATGGCGGTGCCACTGGCAGCCCGGGCCTGGCGCTCGATCCGCCATGAACCAGTCCACCTTGCGGCGGGGGCAGAGCTCGCCGGCGGGCATACCGGACAGCGCGCAGACCGGCCGCCGCGTCAGGCCCGCGGGGCGGCGGGGCAGCGACAGGCGCCGGCCGCCGCCTGCCGAGAGCAGCCCGAGGCGGACCAGGGGCGCGGCGCCGCTCATGCCCATGACCCCGTGGGTGGGCCGCCCGTCGAAGTTGCCGGCCCAGGCGGCCACCGTGTATTCGCTGGTGACGCCCACGGCCACGGTGTCGGCGAAGCCCCGGGCGGTGCCGGTCTTGGCGGCGACGCGGAACGGCAGGTCGAGGGGGAGCTCCTGGCCGAACATGGGCCGCCGCGCCTCGGGGTCGGCCAGCATGTCCATCACCATCCAGCTCACCCGGGCAGAGAACACCGACGTCTCCGCCGGCGGGGCGACGTGGGTCACCACCCCGGCGGGGGAACGCGAGGCCAGCACCGGGCGAGGCGGCACCACCCTGCCCTGGCGCACCAGGAACCCGTAGGCCGCCGCCAGATCCACCAGCCGCACCTTGGCAGAGCCGAGGGCCAGCCGCAGGCCGTAATCCGCGGGGTCGCCGGCCAGAGGCCCGACCCCGGCGCGGCGCAGGCGGCTGACCATGGCCTCCACGCCCACCCGCTCCAGCACATGCACCGCGGCCAGGTTGTACGACCCGGCCAGGGCCTCCCGGTAGCGCACCGGGCCGTGCTCTTTCTGCCCCAGAGTGAGGCGGCGGTAGGCCGACGGCACGTCGTGGATGTCGTAGGCCACCGAGGCCGGGCTGTCGCCCTGCTCCAGGGCCAGGGCGTACACGAACGGCTTGAGCGCGGAGCCGGGGTGACGCCGCCGGGTGGCGATGTTGATCTGCCCCGCGGGCGAGTCATAGCCCGCGGATCCCACCATGGCCAGCACCTCACCGGTGGCGGTGTCGAGCACCACCATCCCCGCCTGGTCCAGGCCCCGGTCCTTCAGCCCCGCCACATGCTCGGCCAGCCGGCGCTGCAGCCGCTGCTGCAGCGGCAGCGACAGCGAGGTGCGGACCTCGCCGCCCCGGCGTCGGGCCTCGGGGGTGAGGGTGGAGACGGCCCATCGCACGAAGTGGGGCGCCCGAAAGGGGGGCCGGTGCCGCCGGGGTACCACGCGCTCGGCGCGGGCCCGACGCGTCTGGGCGGCGGTGAGGTGGCCCTGCTTCACCAGCAGCCCCAGCACATGGTCCCGGCGCTGCAGCGTGCGGCTCAGGCGGCGCAGCGGATCGTAGAGCCACGGCCCGCGCGGGATCACGGCGAGCAGGGTCGCCTCGCCCACCGAGAGGCTGGCGGCGGGCTTGTCGAAGTAAGTCCGCGCCGCCGCCTCCAGGCCCACCGCCTGGTTGCCGTAGTAGCAGCGGTTCAGGTACTGCTCGAGGATCTCGCGCTTGCCCATGACCCGCTCGAGGCGCATGGCCAGCACCGCCTCGCGCGCCTTGTTCCAGAGCGTGCGGGGGCGGTCCGGCGAGTGCACCATACGCACCAACTGCATGGTGATGGTGGAGCCGCCGTAGGCCACCCGCCCCTCCTTCACGTTGTAGTACATGGCCCGCAGGATGCCCACCGGATCGACGCCCTTGTGGCTGTAGAAGCGCCGGTCCTCCGAGGCGAGCACCGTCTGCACCGCTGCGGGGGCCACCCGGTCCAGGTCGACCCAGGCGTGGCGCCCGGGGCTGGCGCCCGCCGGGGCCGGGTAGGCCCGCAGCAGCGTGCCTTGCCGGTCGAGGATCCGCAGCGGCGCCGACCGGTCGGGGTCGAGCAGCGCCACCGGGTACGGGAAGGCGTACACCGCCACCGCCAGCGCGGCCGCGCCCACCAGGCAGAGCCCGAAGCCGGCCTTCAGCAGCCGCCAGCTCCAGGCGCGCAGCAGGTGCTTCACCGGACCACCTCGATGGGGGCCGCCGCGCTGCGGCCCATGACGTCCGGCTCGTACATGGCCTCCGCCGACGCCGGGGCGGCCGTGAACTTGCCCGGGATGGTGGCGCGCACCATGTACTCCAGGGTGTGCTTGCCCTGCCGCATGCGGTCGGAGAACGCAAGCACCCGATCGTCCCGCAGCTCCTTGTGGTCCCAGGTGGGGCGGTGCCACCAGCGGCGCCGGTCGGACGGCTTGCCCGGCCGGGTCTGCTGGGTGGTGGCGAGCTTGGTGTTCATCGCCTCCACCCCCGCGGGCAGCGGGTCCACGAGGGCCACGTAGTGCCGGTCCTTGTCCGCGGTGAGGGTGAGGCGCACCTTGACCAGATCCCCCGCGGCCACCTTCTGCACCGGCCGGCCGCTGGTGGGGTCCAGGTACTCCCGCGTCACGTTGAATCCTTTGGAGATGCTGTCCTCCTGGCTGGTCTTGCGGGCCAGGTGCAGGCGCACCGTGTAGCGCACCGGCGACGAGCTCTTGAGGGTGAGCTGCCCCTTCTTCAGCCGGCTCAGGGCCTTGCTGTAGCCGAGCACCTGGCTGCCCTTTAGCGTGCGCCGGGCGAGGCGCTTCTTGCCGAGGGTGAGGGTCACCTTGGCGCGCCCCTTGCTCCGGTCGCGGGCGTAGTCGGCCAGCGCGATGATGGAGTAGATGTTCTCCTGGGTGTTGTACCAGCGCCCCATGCCCCGGCGGGCCTTCTTCAGCCCCTCGGCCAGCTTGGCCACCAGCGCGTGCTTCGGCTCCACCTGCACCAGCGCAGCCAGCAAGATGGCCGAGGTACGCACGTCGCTGCTCATGTAGTAGTGCATGGAGTCAGGGGTCACCTTGCCGCCGAAGGACTCGCGCGCCAGGGCCGCCTCGCCCGAGACCTTCACCGACGCCAGCAGCTCCTGCTTGAGGGTCTTGACCTGGGCCGCGTCCGCCTTGGCCGCCACCAGGGCGCGCAGCAGGAACGCCTGGCCGTAGATCGGCAGCGCCTTGCGCGCCTCGAACAGCCGCGCGTTGAGCCCCGTGTCGGCCTGGCCCTGGTCGGCAAGGACGAAGGCGGCCATGGCCACCGTGGCGCTCTCGCCCCCCGGGCTGAGCGCGCGCTTGCTGGAGTTGGCCCAGGCGCGCATGGCCTTGATGCCCCGCTCCACCGCCTTCTTGTCCACGCGCACGCCGGCGCGCCGCGCCTCGTTGAGGCCGAACAGGGCGTAGGTGGTCAGGTGGGGGTAGGTCTGGCTGCCGGGCCAGAGGGAGAAGTGGCCGGTGTCATGCTGGTGGCGCACCACCTTGGCCGCGCCCGCCTTGATGAAGCTGCGCAGGCGCGGCCCCTGCAGCTCGCGCATGCCCATGGAGGCGGCCAGGTCCTTGACCTTGGTCAGCGGGATGAACCCGGACAGGGTCTGCTCCAGGCAGCCGTAGGGGTACTTGACCAGGTAGCGCAGCGAGCCGCGCAGCTCTGACAGGCCGGTGCGGTCCACCGACACCTCCAGCTTGCTGTCGGCGGGCAGCGCGCCGGCGGGCCAGGCCACGTCGATGGTCTTCTCGCCCGACAGCTCCCCCGAGGCCAGGGTCGAGCGCTCGGTCACAAGCGCCCGGCCCACCGGGAGCTTCAGCCGCAGGGCGTCGGCGTGCTCGCCCATCTTCACCGCGAAGGTCACCTTGGCGCGGCGCACGAACAGGGCGGTGCCCTTGAACCGCACCCGGGCGGAGCCGTCCTTCTCCAGCTTCACCTGCCGGCTGGTGCCGCGCAGCTTCAGCCCGCGGGCCTTCGCGGTCACCGTGGCCGTGCCGGCGGCGCCGCTGTAGTTGTGCACCATCACGCCGATCTCCACCTGGTCGCCAGCGGAGAAGAAGCGCGGCAGCACCGCCTTGGCCAGCAGCGGCTTCGCGACCTTGATGCGCATCTCGCCGGAGCCGAAGCGGTGGCCCGTGTCGGCGGCCACCGCCATGAGCCGGAACGCGGTGAGGTTGTCCGGCGCCTTGAAGGAGAAGCTCGCCTCGCCGTTGCCGTCGGTGACCAGGCTCGGCGCCCAGAAGGCGGAGGAGACGAAGCGCGAGCGCACCTTCTGCGCCGACGGGCCGCCGTCGTCGCCGTCGCCGCCCTCGTCCGGGTCGATGGCCGAGGGGTCGTTCAGCCGCGCGATGCGGTTCCAGTTGGTGGAGCTGTCAATGCCGAGGCCCCACGGCGCGTAGAAGTTCTTCATCGGGTCGGGGGTCTTGTAGGCGATGAGCTGCAGCACCCCCTCGTCAGCCGCGGACAGGGACACCTCGGCCTTGACCGGCGCGCCGTCGGCGCCCGTGACCACCAGCTTGCCCGTGACCTGCTGCCCCGGCTCGTACGACTCCTTGTCGGTCTGCACCGCCACCTTCAGCCGGTTCTGGGCCGCGGAGACCTTCAGGTCCACCACCCCCAGCTTGAAGCGCGGCCGCCTGGCGTCCCCCTCGCCGGTGCGCCCGCGCACCAGCGCCACCGAGGCGTAGACGTTGGGCGCGTGGTGGCCCTTGATGGGCAGCTCGATGCCCGAGCCGCTGGTCTCCAGGCGGGTGACCATGGCGTCGATGATCCCGTTACGCTCCAGAGTGATCAGCGCGGTGGCGCCGGCCATGTTGGTGCGGGGCACCAGCCGGGCGGTGTCCCCCGGGGCGTAGCGGGTCTTGTCGGCCACCAGGGAGAGGCGGGCCGACTCGTCCCCGCTCCAGAACGCCTCGCCCTTGCCGATGACCCAGACGTAGGAGGAGGCCGCGATGCGGTTGCCGCGAGCGTCCTTGCCCTCCAGCCGCACCACGTACTCGCCCGGCTTCTTCGGCATGATGCGCTCCACCGTGGGGCCGGTGGGCGAGATGCGCACCTTGCGGCTCATCACCTTCTCGTGCTTGGTGCTGCACGAGCTGTAGCTGCGGTAGCCGCCGGAGTACTTGCACACGTACCGCTCCCGCACGAAGGAGAGGGTCGCCTCTGCCGGCACCTGCTTGCCGTCGGGGGCCAGGGCCACGGTGTTGACCGCGAAGGGCATGTCCACCGCCTGGACGAACTCCTGCGGGTGCAGGCCGAGGTAGTGATCGCTGCGGTGCGCGGTGATCACCTTGCGCTTGCTCACCGACTGATCGGTCTCGTCGGTTACCGTGGCCTGGATGATGTAGTCCTGGGGGCCGCTGGCGTCGCTGTCGCTGTCGCGGAAGGCGAACTGGTAGCGCCCCTTGTCGTCGGAGAAGCCCTCACCGTCGGAGACGAACTCCGGGTAGCTGTCCCGGTCGTCGTCCCACCACCAGTAGTACGAGCCGCTCGCCGCGTGATCGGCGAAGGTGTAGGACGGGAACTTGCTGAAGCGCAGGTGGTGCTCGCGGCGGGAGACCGTCCATGCCACCTCGGCGTCCTTGACCGGCGCGCCGAACAGGTAGTCCGCCTGGAGGGTGACCTTCTGCTGGGCGCCGAGGCGGGTGTGCCGCTCGGTGCCGCGCATCTTGACCTCGTAGGTCACCTTGCGGAACTCCTCCACCATGAACTTCTCGCGGAACACCTGGCCCGCGACGGTGGCGGTGACGTAATAGTCACCCAGGGCGGCCTCTTTGGAGAGGTTGATGTTGAAGGCGAAGCCGCCGAACTGGGTCAGCTTCAGGTTGCGCCGGTAGATGGTGCTCTCGCGGCTGTCCTGCACCGTGACCTTCACCTTGCGCTTCGCCGGGACCTTCGGGTTCTTGCCCATGGCGATCTCCCGGGCCAGCCCCTTGAAGTGCACCTTCTCGCCGGGGCGGTAGATGCCGCGGTCACTCTGGATGAAGCCGCGCACCCGGGCCTTGCCGCCCTTGCGGTCCACCGGCACGCCGAAGTTCCACACCTGGATCCCGTTCTGCCAGTTGCCGTCCACCACCGCCATGTCGGCGCCCTTCTCCACCACCGCGATGAGCCGCTGGGCGCGGTAGATGTCGTAGTCCTCGTAGTGCTCCTCGTCGTCCTCCACCGCGTCCTTGTCGCCAGCGCCGGGCTGCTTGAGCAGCTTGGTGCTGCCCGGCAGGCGCAGCAGGCCGTCCTTGTCGGTGCGGCCGGCGAAGGCCTGCTTGCCGCGCAGGGTGTAGACCGTGACCCGCGCGCCGGGGACCGGCTTGCCGTCGGAGATGCCGGTGACCCAGATGATCCCCGAGGCGGGGCCCACCTTGACCAGCACGCCCAGATCGGTGACGTTGGCCAGCACCCGCTGGCGGGGCCGGTAGCGGTAGTTGTCATCCGGCTCGACGTCCTCGCTGGACAGCTCGGCCAGGAAGAGCCCGCGGGCCGCCCCGGCCTTCTTCTCGCACATCTCGCCCAGCTTCAGGCTGCTCAGGTGCCACTTGTTCTTCGCCTCTGCGATCTTCACCCGGGCCGTGCGAGGGCGCAGGCCCATCTTCTTCCACGCCATCTCCTTGTCGCCGTAGCCGCCGTACCAGGGGTCGTAGTTCATCTCGGAGGTGAGCACGCGCACCACCGACTTCTTGCTCACTCGCGCGCACTCCACCTCGAACTTGCCCACGTTGCGGGTCCACACCGGGTAGCCCGCGGCGGCGGTCTCCACGGCGTAGATGCCGCGCTCCAGGGTGAGGCGGGGGGAGGCGTCCGAGGTGTGAAACGAGTAGCGCCGCGCCTTGCCCAGCTCCTGGCCATGGATGTCCTTGAGCCCCTTGGCCACGCGCACGGCGTACTTGGTGGTGGTCTTGAGGTCCACCACCGCCGTGTAGACCTTGCCGGCGCGATCGAGGGTCCCCTTGCGCACAGTGGGTGTGTGGGGGTGCATGTAGATCTGCTTGCGCAGCTGCTCAAGCCGTACCGGGGTGGAGAACTTGACCACCACCCGGACCTCGTCGGCGGGCACGTTGTCCGCTGTGGGGCCCACCGTGGTCACCTTGAACGCGGGGTAGGTCTCCAGGTCCAGCTCGTAGGCGCTGGCCATGGCCGCGTTGCCGCCGCTGCCCTTGAGGCCGGCGCAGGAGAGCTTGTATCGCTTGCCCTGGGCCAGGGGCTGGCTGGTCTGCAGGAACACGGCGCTCAGCACCAGGTCACCGTCCGGGCTGGTCAGCGGCAGCGCCTCGGTGGCGCCGGGCGGGGCGATGGAGCAGGCGGAGGCCGCGTCGGTGGCCTTGACCGGCTGGTTGAAGTGCAGCCGGAAGCGGGGCTTCGGCGGCACGCGCTCGGGATCGATCCCGGTGATGCGCTCCACGGCCAGCGGCCGGTGCACGAAGGAGAACTCGCTGTCGCCTTCCAGGGCCAGATCCTTGCCCTGGAGCGCCACCTTGTAGCGGGTGGACGGCTTCAGCCGGCCCACGGGCTCGAGCAGCAGGGTCTGGCGGTCGGTCCAGCTGGCCACCACGCGCAGCGAGGGCTCGATCTTCACCGGCGGCTGCTGCACCGCCTTGCCCACGCTGGCCTCGGCCACCACCGGCTTGTCGAACCGGATGCGGATGGCCGGCTCCTGCCGCGCCGTGCCCTTGCCGTCCGCCCCCAGGGGCGAAAAGGAGGTGACCTTGACCTTCGGGCCCTTCTGCACCGGCTGGTTCACGCCGCCGCAGCCGGACAGGGCGCCCACGAGCAGGAACAGCCCGGCCAGAGCTGTCATGAAGAAGACCACCACCCCGGGGGTCCAGAGCCGCTGCTGAAGTCGACTGAAATGCTGAGTTGTCATGTCCGAGCCTCCGCTCTTGAAGGGTTCGGGCCAATAAAAAGCACGGACCATGCCAGCCCCGGGCGAACCCCTAACGTTTTGTGATCAGTTGAGTTTAGCGCACGGCCGCGCGCGGAGTGGAAAAAAGGACACGCCGCCTGTGGGCAACTAGCGCCACCAAAACCCACAACATCATTGAGCCTCCCCGCAAAGAGGAAGCTTTTAACAAAACTGAGAAACTCTGGCCGGAATCATCCGACGAGCAGCAACAGCGGACCGTGCAGCAGGGCGAGCCGGTCGACGCTCGCGGCTCCCCTGCATGGTACCCTCGAGGGATGATGGGGGCCCACAGATTGATGGCGTTTCTGCTGCTGCTGGGCGTAATGGGCTGCAGCGGAGGGCCTGATGAGTGCACCGTGGCGCTGGCGCTGCAGCCAGCGTCCTGCCTGACGGGGCCCTACTGCTCACGGTTGACCCTGGACCTCGCCACGAGCAAGGAGCTGGAGGTAGGGGTGGACTCGGCTCAAACTCCGGGGTGCAACAAGGGCCACGCCGGAGCGCCGGAGCGGCTGGCGCTTCGCCTCAGCGGGTTTCAGGTGCAGGTCGACCTGGGACAGGCCGGCGCCGTCAAAGTGGACCCGAAGCTGACGGCGTTTTGGCAAGCCGCGGCGGGCGCCACGTCAAGCCACAGGGTCAAGATCATCACGGCGGCGCTGGTCAAGGCGCTCGCCTCCCAGGTGCCGGCCAGCAACAAGCTGCTGATCATGGTGAGCTTGCACGGCACGCTGCCCGGCGGCGGCGTAACCGACGCCCTGGCGATACCGGTGGATGTGTGCAACGGGTGCTTGGCCACGCCGTAGCGCCAGGGCCCACCCCGAACCTCATATATAATGGTCGCCATACCCACCAGCTGGAGCGATCACATGCGCAACATGGCCAGAGGCCTCCTCGTCCTCCTCTTCTCCCTGGGAGCCGCAGCCTGCTCGGATGAACCGATCACCCCCTCGGGCGACATGACCCGCGCCGACGGCCCGCCTGCCGGCGACATCCGCATCTGCGGCCCGGGCACCACCCAGTGCGGTGGATCATGTGTGAGCACCAGCACCGACCCCAACCACTGCGGCGCCTGCGGCAACTCGTGCAAGGCGGGCCAGGTGTGCGTGGCCGGCGTGTGCGGCGTGAGCTGCCCCGCAGGCCAGGTCAAGTGCAGCGGCACCGACGCCGGCGCCCCCTACTGCGCCACGGTCTCCTCGGACCCGCGCAACTGCGGCGCCTGCGGCAACGCGTGCAAGACAGCCGAGGTGTGCTCCGCCGGCAAGTGCGCGCTGTCCTGCCCCTCGGGCCTGTCCAAGTGCGGCGGCGGCGACGCCGGCCCCCTGACCTGCGTCAACTTCAACACCGACAACACCAACTGCGGCGCCTGCGGCAACACCTGCAAGGCGGGCGAGGTGTGCTCCTCCGGGGCCTGCTCCCTGTCCTGCCCGGCCGGCCTGACCAAGTGCGGCGGCGGCGATGCCGGCGCGCCCACCTGCGCCAACACCCAGTCCGACGCCACCAACTGCGGCGCCTGCGGCAACGTATGCAAGGCGGGAGAGGTGTGCTCCGCCGGCGCCTGCTCCCTGTCCTGCCCCCCTGCCCTGACCAAGTGCGGCGGCGGGGATGCTGGCGCGCCCTACTGCGCCAACACCACCACCGACGTCTACAACTGCGGCACCTGTGGCGCCGCGTGCAAGGCCGGCGAGCTGTGCACAGCCGGCGCCTGCGCGCTCTCCTGCCCGGCCGGCCTGACCCAGTGCGGCGGCGGCGACGGCGGCGCGCCCTACTGCGCCAACACCGCCACCGACGCCACCAACTGTGGCGCCTGCGCGAGCTCCTGCAAGGCGGGCGAGCTGTGCAACGCGGGCAAGTGCGCCCTCTCCTGCCCGGCCGGCCTGACCAAGTGCGGCGGCAGCGATGCCGGCCCCGCGGTGTGCGCCAATATCGCCAGCGACCCGATGCACTGCGGCGCCTGCTCCAAGACCTGCGCCAGCGGCCAGGTCTGCTCAGGCGGCGCCTGCGCCACCACCTGCAAGAGCGGCGAGACGAACTGCTCCGGCGCCTGCGCCAACCTGCAGACCGACGCCAACCATTGCGGCGGCTGCAGCAAGGCGTGCAAGGCGGGGGAGACCTGCTGTTCGGGCGCCTGCGCCGCCCTGCAGTCGGACACCAAGAACTGTGGCTCCTGCGGCAACGCCTGCAAGACCGGCGAGCCGTGCATCAAGGGCAACTGCCGCAAGGCCACCTCCTGCGCGGCGATCCTGGCGGCCAACCCCGGAACCGCCAGCGGCGTGTACAGCGTCTACATCGGCTCCCCGCCCAAGTCCGTGGACGTCTACTGCGACATGACCACCGCCGGCGGCGGCTGGACCATGGCGTTGAACCTGGACACGTCGGACGGCCATGTCATGTGGTGGGCCGACCCGCGGTGGACCGACAAGAAGGCCCACGGCACGGTGTCCTCCCCCTTCGTCGGTGACCACAAGAGCCTGGCCTGGACGCTGCTCGACGATGTCAGCCAGCTCATGCTGGTGGTGCACCAGCAGGGCGTGATCAAGGGGTACAAGACCTTCCTCAAGCCCGACAAGAAGGCGCTGTGGAGCTACTTCCAAGGCGGCGACAACACCCTGCTCGGCAAGGCGGTCATCTCCAGCTCGATCATAAACATCTGGTCCAAGGAGCGCCTTGTGCGCCTGTCGAAGCAGCTGCACGCCAACCACTGCGTGCAGACCGGCGGTAAGTGCACCAGCGGCAGCACCGGCAGCCCGGACGGCGACCGCGTCGGCTCCCACGAGTCCAACCCGTCGGACAACAACGGCGGCGGCCTCGGCAACTGGCACGACATGAACTACTGCTGCAAGGGCAAGAACTACGGCTCGGGCAAGGTGTGCAACGGCGGCGGGTTCCGCACGGTGAGCGAGGCTCAGGCCGGGTGGGTCTATGCCAGCCAGGGCGGCACCTTCGGCAGCGACTCCGCCGGGCCCATCACCGGCACCGGCGGCAGCAGCCCTTGCGGCAGCGCCGGCTGGGCCAAGAAGAGCGGCATCGACTACGACTACGCCATCTTCGTGCGGCGTCCGGCGATCCCGACCTCCTGCGCCGAGCACAAGCTGCTGGGCGCCACCACCGACGGCGTCTACAAGATCGACCCCAACGGCGACAGCCCCAAGGACGCGTTCACGGTGTACTGCGACATGACCACCGACGGCGGCGGCTGGACCATTGTCTACGCGGCCACTGGCGCCAACGGCGAGCAGCCCATGGTGAGCAACAAGCTGGTGGGGGGGCACGCGCTGACCTTCAAGCACCATAACCAGAGCCGCGCGCGCAAGGCGGCCCTGTCGGCCCTGTCGTCGGAGAGCATCCTGGTGCGCAAGGGCGGCACCTGGCTCAAGATGAACCGGCCGCTGTTCGACGCCAAGCTCACCACCCCCAACTCCCACGCCCACTACGCGGTGAAGCTCACGGCCAGCTCCTACGACACGGCCAGCGGCTGGATCGGCTATACCAATCAGCTCTACAGCGGGGGCGGCGACTACAACATCAGCGCCGCCGACGGTCCCACCTGCTCGGGCTTGAAGTCCACCAGCGGCGTGGATCATCACAGCACCGGCTACTACCACCTCAACGGCTGCTGCGCGCGGCAATACCTGTACAGCTACTCTGCCCAGGCCTACGACTGGGACGCTGGCTACGACGTCAACACCGGCCTCGGCTCCTGGGCGGTGACCCAGAAATGTGACATCGCGGAGGGCGGAAAGCTGGCTTTCTGGGCCGGCATGCGCTGATGGCCCCCCCGCGCTGGCTGCTGGCCCTGGCGCTGCTGCATCTGGCGCTGGCCGCGCTGGTCTACCCGCTCGAGAGCTTCTTCCTGGAGGACGTGCTCAGCTCCTACCTGCCCTACGCCCGCGCGGCACCGTGGCCCGGCCCCGGCAACCTCTCGCACCTCTACTTTCGCCTGGTCTACCCGCTGTTCGGCGAGCGCCCCTTGCCGTACCACCTGGTCACCGCCGCGCTGCACCTGCTCAACGTCGCCCTGCTCTGCCGGCTCGCGTGGCGCCTCACCAGCAGCCGCGCCGTGGCCCTGGCCGCCGCGGCCTTGATGTCGCTGCACCCCGGGCTCAGCGCGGTGGTGTTCATCACCAAGCGCGTGGACACCCTGTGCGCCGTGGCCCTGGTCCTGGCAGGCCAGCTGCTGCTGCTGCGCTGGCTCCGCCGCCGAAGCGGAGGCCGCCTCACCCTGGCCTTCACCTCGGGGACGCTGCTGATGGGCCTGGCCTGCAGCCCCATCGTCGCCGGGCTGGTGCTGCTGACCCCGCTCCTGGCGCTGGTGCTCCCGGGGGGAGGCCGGGGGCCGTGCGCGCGCGCGTCCGCGGCCATCCTCGCGCCGCCGGCCTTGCTCGGCGGCCTGGCGCTGGCCTGGCTCGGTGGCGGCGACCAGGGCAGCCTGTCGGAGCTGGGGCAGGCGCTCTCCTGCTTCGCCGCCCACTGGCCGGATCGGCTGGCTGGAATCACCTCCCTGGCCCACCGCGTGGTGGCGCCCCTGCCCTTCACCACGGCCGGGATCTCCAGCTTGCCCCTGCCCGGGCTGATCCTGCCCCTCGGGCTGCTGGGGCTCCAGGTCATGCTGGCTGTCCGGGTGAAGTCCGCGCCGCTGCGGGTGGCCCTGCTCTGGCTGTCGCTGGGCCCGCTGCCGGTCCTGCTCCAGACCTCCCCGTGCGCGGGGTTCGCGGTCAAGGAGAAGTACCTCTACGCGCTGCTCCCCGGCGGGTGCCTGCTCGGGGCGGTTTTGCTGGCCGGGGCGGGCCGGTGGCTGGCCACGGCCTCGGGGCGCGCCGAGGCCGGGCGGCGCGTGACCGCCGCGCTTTGCGTCAGCCTCTGCCTCCTCCTGGGGCTCGGCCTGCTGCAGCGCGCGCGTCACCGACAGGCCGCTGGCCGGGTGGTGGCTGGCGGCGTGGAGCTCCTGCGCCAGGGGCTGGCGCGTCACCCGGGCCAGCAGGTGCTGGCGCTCACTTTGCTGCCCAATGAAGTTCATGGCTACCAGACCTTCACCGGCGGCGGCGACCTGGTGCCCCAGGCGGCGCGGGCGAGCGCCCCGCGGCTGCGCCACTTCACCGTCGAGTACCCTGGCTACGTGGACGAGGACCGGTGGGACCTGTACCGCCACCTGGCGCATGTTCCCACCACCGGCGCTTTTCATCCCCCGGCAGGCGCCGGGGCGCGGCTGGCCGCCCTGGTGGACGAGGGCCTGCCCCTGCCGCCGGGGCTCAACGCCATGCACCCGGTGACCTGGCCCCGGCTCCTGCTCGCCCACCACGGCGCGCCAGCGCATGGCATCCAGGACATCACCGGGCGCGCGCTGCCCGCCACCCCGGTGCGGCTGACCATCCGCGCCGGAGCGATGCAGGGCCCGCTGCGCCTGGCCGGCGACCTGGCCGCCCTCGGCCCGTCCGCGCTCCCCGTCCGCGATGGCGTGGCCGAGGGGACGCTGTGGCTCCGGCCCGGGCTGTACCGCTTCTGGCTGCTGGACAGCAGCGGCCGGCGGCTCACCTTCCGCAGCGACACCCGGCGCAGACACCCGGTGCGGGACGGGGTGACGCTGCTGCCGGTGGTCAACCCGGCCCTCCCCCTGGGCCTGCGGCGCCTGGCGGATACCCGCGCCCGGCAGCGCCTGATGACCTTGCGGGAGGCGGTGATGCTCTCGCCAGCCGCGCCCGCCCCCCGCCGGGAGCTGGCCCGGGCTCTGGAGCAGGCCGGCCTCATGGCCGCCGCCCGCCAGGAGTGGGCCGCGGCCGAGGAGGTGACGCCATGAGCGATCACCACGAAGGGCCGAACACCTGGCAGGCGCTGCTGCTGGCGGCCTGGATCCTCGGCCTGGCGGTGATGGGCATCGCGCACCACCAGGCCCACACGGCGAAGCAGCTGTCGGCGGTCCCTGCCGCCACGCCACCCGGCGAGGCGCTGCGCGTCACCGGCGCGGCCGCGCCGCGGGATCCCCGGTAGCGTGGCGGGCGCGTTCACGGGCGCCGTGCTAAAACCTTGTCACAACAAAAAAACAGGAGAGGCGAGATGGCGCTACTGATCAGGGGCGGCACCGTTGTCAACGCCCACGGTGAGCAGCGGGCTGACGTGCTCATCGACGGGGAGCAGATCGCGGCCGTCGGGCCCGACCTCGAGCCGGAGGCCGGCGCCGAGGTCATCGACGCGGGCGGCGCGTACGTGATGCCCGGGGGCATCGATCCCCACACCCACATGGAGCTGCCCTTCATGGGCACCGTGGCCTCTGAAGACTTCTTCAGCGGCACGTCCGCCGCCGCGGCGGGTGGCACCACCATGATCATCGACTTCGTCATCCCCTCGCCGGGTCAGCCGCTGCTGGACGCCTTCGCCACCTGGCGCGGCTGGGCCGAGAAGGCTGCCTGCGACTACTCGTTCCACGTCGCCATCACCTGGTGGAGCGATGCGGTGAGCGAGGAGATGGGGGTGCTCTGCCGGGACCACGGCGTCAACAGCTTCAAGCACTTCATGGCCTACAAGGACGTCATGATGTGCGACGACGAGGTGCTCGTCAGCAGCTTCAGCCGCGCGCGGGAGCTGGGCGCCCTGTGCACCGTGCATGCGGAGAACGGTGAGCTGGTGGCCCGGCTGCAGCAGGAGATGGCCGACCGCGGCATCACCGGGCCGGAGGGGCACCCGCTGTCGCGCCCGCCGGCCTGCGAGGGGGAAGCGGCCAACCGCGCCATCCGCATCGCCGAGGTGCTCGGCATGCCCCTGTACGTGGTGCACACCTCATGCATCGACTCGCTGGAGGCGGTGACCCGGGCGCGCCTGGCGGGCCAGCGGGTCTTCGCCGAGGTGCTGGCCCAGCACCTGCTCATCGACGACAGCGTGTACCGCGACCCCGACTGGCGGCGCGCGGCGCACCATGTCATGAGCCCGCCCTTCCGCGCCCAACACCACCAGGAGGCCCTCTGGCGCGGCCTGCAGGCGGGCAACCTGCATACAACCGCCACGGATCACTGCTGCTTCTGCACCGAGCAGAAAGAGATGGGCAAGGACGACTTCCGCAAGATCCCCAACGGCACCAGCGGCGTGGAAGACCGCATGGGCGTGCTCTGGCAGCACGGCGTCAATACCGGCCGGCTGACCCCGTCGGAGTTCGTGGCCGTCACCTCCGCCAACACTGCCCGAATCTTCAACATCCACCCGCGCAAGGGGATCATCGCGCCCGGCGCCGACGCCGACGTCGTGGTGTGGGATCCGGACAAGACCCGCATCATCTCGGCCGAGACCCACCACCAGCAGATCGACTACAACGTGTTCGAGGGGATGGAGCTTCGGGGCAGCCCGGCCGTCACCCTCTCCCGGGGCGCGGTGGTGTGGCAGGACGACGAGCTGCGCACCGAACGCGGCGCCGGCCGCTACGTCGACCGCCCCTGCGGCGCGCCTTTCTGGCTGGCCCAGGAGCGGCGCAACCAGCAGGCCGGGCCAGAAAGCGTGACCCGTGACTGATCAAAGCCTCCAGCGGGAGGCTTCATACAATGGAGGGAGCCGTGCCAGGTAGCGGCCAGAAGAAGATCCCCTCGGATCGCACCGAGGCCAAGTTCACCGATTACAAACCTGCCCTGGGACCGGGAAGCGCGGCGGCGGAGGCGAACAGGTGCCTCTACTGCCACGACGCCCCCTGCGTCGAGGCCTGCCCCACCCGCATCGACATCCCGGAGTTCATCCGCAAGATCGCCACGGGCAACCTGCGGGGATCGGCGCGGACCATCTTCCGCGCCAACATCCTCGGCATGAGCTGCGCCCGGGTGTGCCCGGTGGAGGTGCTGTGCGAGGGGGACTGCGTGTTCCACGAGATGGACGCGCCGCCGATCCCCATCGGGCGCCTCCAGCGCCACGCCACCGACGAGGCGTACGAGCGCGGCTGGCGGTTCTTCGAGGCGCAGCCCGACACGGGCCGCAGCGTCGGGCTGGTGGGGGGCGGGCCGGCCTCCCTGGCGGCCGCCCACGCCCTGCGGCGCATGGGCCACGCGTGCACCATCTACGAGCAGCGCCAGGTGCTGGGCGGGCTCAACACCTGGGGGGTCGCGCCCTACAAGCTGCGCGCTGACCGGGCCGCGGAGGAGACCGAGTGGATCCTGGCCATCGGCGGCGTAAAGGTGGAGCTGGGCGTGACGGTGGGGGGCGATGAGCTGCCGTGGCAGGAGCTGGTGGCGCGGCACGACGCGCTGCTGCTCGGGTTCGGCCTGGGCGACGACCGCTGGATCGAGCTGCCCGGCGCCGACCTGCCCGGCGTGGAGGGCGCGGTGGACACTATCGAGCAGCTCAAGCTGAGCAAGATCCACCTCGACGAGGTGCGGCGCGTGGTGGTGGTGGGCGGCGGCAACACCGCGGTGGACGTGGTGCGCCAGGCGCTGGGCCTGGGCATCGAGCAGGTGACCATGCTCTACCGCGGCCCGGAGGAGCGCATGAGCGGCTACCGGCACGAGTGGGACGCGGCCCGGGTGGCCGGCGCCAGGGCCATGTGGCAGACCCTGCCCGAGGCGTTCGAGGGCGACGGGCAGCTGGAGCGGGTGCGCTGCGTGAAGCTGGACGAGCGGAGCTTGCCCGTGCCCGGCAGCGAGTTCGAGCTGCAGGCCGACATGGCGCTGATGGCCATCGGCCAGTCCCCCATGGAGGAGCTGGCCCGCGGGCTGCCCGGCATCCAGGTGGACAGCGGGCGCGTGGTGGTGGATGACGACTGCGCCACCGGCCGCCCCGGGGTGTTCGCCGCCGGGGACTGCGCCAACGGCGGCAAGGAGGTGGTCAACGCCGTGGCCGAGGCGGACGTCGCGGCCCGGGCCATCCACGCCTACCTGACCCGAGGAGGAGACGATGCCTGACCTTTCCACCGACTGCGCAGGGATCCGCGCCATCAACCCGTTCTGGCTCGCCTCGGCCCCGCCGGCCAACTCCGGCGACCAGGTGCGCCGCGCCTTCGACATGGGCTGGGGCGGCGTGGTGTGGAAGACCCTCGGCACGCCGATCCAGAACACCTCCAGCCGCTTCGGCTCCATCGACCACCGCAACTCCCGCGCGGTGGGGTTCAACAACATCGAGCTGATCACCGATCGGCCGCTGGAGACCAACTTCCGCGAGATCTACGCGCTGAAGAAGGCGTACCCCGACCACGCCATGGTGGTCTCGCTCATGGTGGAGACCCGCGAGGAGTGGCAGGAGATGGTCAAGCGCTCCATCGACGCCGGGGCCGACGGCCTGGAGCTGAACTTCGGCTGCCCCCACGGCATG
>CAZEFW010000045.1:0-54800 GCA_964511535.1 uncultured Myxococcales bacterium
TCGCACCTGCCATCGCCGCACTTGACCGGGCACTTGCCGCAGTCCTTGGGGCAAGCGATGCAGGTCTCGGGGTAGGTGCACTTGCCGTCCCCGCAGTAGGTGGGGCAGGCGCCGCAGTCCTGGGGGCAACCCTTGCAATCCTCGCTCTTGGCGTCGCACTTGCCGTCGCCGCACTTGGAGGGGCAGACGCCGCAGTCCTTGGGGCAAGATGAGCATGTCTCGGGGTAGGTGCACTTGCCATCGCCGCAGGTGCCGGGGCAGGGGCCGCAGTCCTTGGAGCATGATTTGCAACTCTCGGAGGCAGCGCAGGCGCCGTCTCCGCAGGTGGCCGGGCAGGGCCCGCAGTCGTTGGGGCAGGTCTTGCAGCTCTCCTTGGCATCGCACACCTTGTCGCCGCAGCGGGGCGGGCACTTGCCGCAGTCCTGTGGGCAGTTGGCGCAGCGTTCGCCCGGATCGCACTTGCCGTTGCCGCAGGTCGGAGGGCAGGTCCCGCAGTCGGCGGGGCAGCTCTTGCAGGTCTCGGGGTAGACGCACTTGCCGTCGCCGCACTTGCCGGTACACGGGCCGCAGTCCTTGCTGCACGACGCGCAGCTCTCCCCCGCATCACACTTGCCGTCGCCGCAGGTGGGCTTGCACTTGCCGCAGTCGGTCGGGCAGCTCTTGCAGCTCTCGGCCGCATCGCACTTGCCGTCGCCGCATGTGCCCGGGCACTTGCCGCAGTCAGCCGGGCAGCTCTTGCAGTCCTCGTTCGGGTCGCATGCGCCGTTGCCGCAGCCCGGGGCGCACCTGCCGCAGTCGCTCGGGCAGGTGACGCAGTCCTCCGACGGTCCGCACACCGCGTCTCCGCACACCGGCAGGGGCCCGGCGTCGGGCCCGGCCCCCAGGTCCGCCGCCGGGGTCAGCTCCCCCGGGCCCGTGGTCCGCCCACACCCTGTGGGCGGCAGGTTCGCCATGAACAGCACGATCAGGGCGAGGGCCCCGGCCAGGGGCAACAGGGTCTCTCCATGTCTGAACCCGATGCGACGACGTTCCATGCATGCCCTCCTGATTAGAGCTGACTACAAATAAGTGTACACCGCACCGCTCGGAGTCCCGGCGGCCACGCTCCCCTGCGGCACCCCCGCTCTGTGTCCCGCTTTTTGCTTCTCCTTTTTTGTCCGGCGGTACCGCTTTTTTGCTTCTCCCCGGGCCCAAACGGGTATATCCAGGCGGCTTGACCCACAGGTGAGAGGAAGAGAGATGAACCAGATACAACCAACACGGGGGACCGCCGACAGCGCCAGCGGCCCCTTCCTGCTCAACTCGGTCGGGAATACTCCGCTGGTTGAGCTCCGGCGGGTGGGGCCGGAACGCGGCGCGCGCGTGCTGGCCAAGCTCGAGGGGCACAACGCGGCGGGCTCGGTCAAGGACCGGCCGGCGCTGCGCATGATCCAGCAGGCAGAGGCCGACGGCGAGCTGGCCTCGGGCAAGACCATCCTGGAGCCCACCAGCGGCAACACCGGCATCGGCCTGGCCATGGTGGGCGCGTGCAAGGGGTACCGGGTGAAGCTGACCCTGCCCGAGTGCGTCAGCGTGGAGCGCCGCCAGACCCTGCTGGCCTACGGCGCCGAGCTCGTGCTCACCCCCGCGGCCGAGCGCACCGACGGCGCCATCCGCGAGGCGCACCGCATCGTGGAGCAGCAGCCGGACCGCTACTTCATGCCGAACCAGTTCGACAACCCGGCCAACTGGAAGGCGCACTACGAGTGGACCGGCCCGGAGCTGCTGGAGCAGACCGGCGGCGAGATGACCGCCTTCGTGGCTGGCATGGGCACCACCGGCACGCTCATGGGCATCGCCCGCTGCTTCAAGGATCGCGAGACCGGCATCAAGGTCATGGGCGCCGAGCCGGTGGAGGGCCACGCCATCCAGGGCCTCAAGAACATGAACGAGGCCATCGTGCCCGGCATCTGGCAGCCCGAGCGGCTGGACGGCATCGTGTCCGTGGATGACCGCCCCGCCTACAGCATGGCCCGCCGCCTGGCGGTGGAGGAGGGGCTGTTCGTGGGCATGAGCTCCGGCGCCGCCGTGTGGGCCGCCGTCCAGGTGGCCCGGGACCTGCGCCCCGGCGACACGGTGGTGGCACTGCTACCCGACCGCGGTGACCGCTACCTGAGCACCAGCCTGTTCCGGTCGGTGTGCGCGGAGTGCCCTCCGTAGGGATTCCCTTATTAGAGCAGCCGCGCCCGCCGCATCAGCGCCCGCACGATTCCGGGCCGCTCCAGGGCGAGGTTTCGCTCCTCCGTCGCATCTCTCCGGCGGTCGTACAATTCGAATAGCCCGTCCTCCCGCCCATACACCAGCTTGAAGCCGCGGGTGATGAAGATGTCCAGCGGGAAGGCGCCCTTGCGACCGCTGACATAACGGCTGCTGGCCGCGTGGACCATGTCGTGGGCGCAGGCGCGCGGCCCAAACCAGCTCAGGCCAGGGAAGGGCGTGTCCACCTGCGGCGCGGGGATCCCGAAGGCGTCGAGGATCGTGGGCTGCAGGTCGGCGTGGCTCGCAAGCCTGGAGGTGGTTGCAGGTTCGATCCCCGGCCCGATCAGCACCGCCGGTACGCTCAGGACCTGGTCGTAGCCCGAGGCGCCGTGGCCCATGAAGCCGTGCTCCTCGAACATCTCGCCGTGATCCCCGGTGATGATCACAGCGGTCTTGCCGCGCCCAGGCCGCCGCCCCAGCCCGTCCAGCAGCTGGCCCACGGCATGGTCCAGGTGGCCCAGGGCGTGGGTGTATTTCCTGGGCAGGCGGGTCCTGTGGACCCTGGCCAGGGGGCAGGCCGCGGAGCATCGTAGGTCGTCGCGGTATTTGTCGTGAAGATCCATGTAGTGGACCCAGAGGAAGTGCTTGCCGCGCTGGACGGAGGTGATCCGCTCCAGCGCGCGCCGGCTGGTGCGCGCCGCGTCCCCGGCCGCGAGCTGCTTGTGGTCGAAGTAGTAGCCGAGCCGCCGGTGCTCGAGGTCCGGAACCTCTCCACCGCGGCCCGAGATGATCTTGGAGCTGGTCACCGCGCCGCGGCGGAGCAAGTCGGGCAGGCTGTGCGCCTCGCTTTCGCCGGGGCGGAGCACCAGGCTCTGGACGAACTCCGCCGTGGAGCTGCCGGCCGCGTAGCAGCTGGTCATCCGGCGTCCCCGCTCTGCAGCGCGCCACAGCGCAGGTGTGAGCGTCGGAGAGATCGCGTCTGCGCGGAGGGCGTCCAGCGAGACCAGCACCACGAGGTCCAGCCCTGGGCTGCGCCCGGAGCCATCGGGGTGCCGCTGGGCGCCCCGGTGGTCGTGGCCATGGCTGCTCAGGTTGAGCTCGCGCTCAAGCGGCGCGACCTCCGGGTCGAAGGGCAGGGCGGCGGCCTGGGTGCTGCCCGCGGGCGCTGGCCGAACTGAGCCCTCCAGGCGGGCCTGGAGCAGGCGCCTGACGCTTAGGCTGCGCAGGCGCATCTCGCCGGCGTGGCGCGGGTCGAGCCGGTCCTGGTGTGAAAGCCCTGCCAGAGCGGCCAGCGAGCAGGCCATCACGCCGGCCAGCAGCGCCGCCGCGGGCGCCCGGGCGAGGGCGCGGCGCGCGGGCTGGAGCAGGGCCACCAGCGAGGCCAGCGCCGTCAGGTGGGCCAGGGAGATCAGCTCCGGGTACCTGCCTGCGCCCATGAGCGGCCCCGCGGCCAGGCTGACCAATAGCAGGGCGCCCAGGACGCCCTGCTCCAGTCGGGTGGGCGTCCCCCGCGCCAGGCGGACGCACAGCCCGGTCACCAATGCAGCCGCCAGCACCAGCGCGACGTAGAGCCCCTGCAGCCGTCGCGTGAGCGGGTCGGTGGCAACCCAGCCGGCCAGCGAGGCCACCAGCAGCGCGGGGACCACGCCCGCCTCCCGCGCCAGGGCCGATGAGGCCGCCTGGCTCCGCTGGCGTATGGTGATGATCAGCGCCGCCACGGGGGCCAACAGGAGCCCGATCCCCCAGCCCAGCGCCACCAGCGAAAGCACGGTGCGCCCATGTGCCGCCGTAATCGGCGTGGCGGCCAGCGCTGCCAGGGCCCTCCATTCGCTGGCCACCAGGACAAAGACCGACGCCAGGGCGGTGGTGGCGAGCCAGGAAAAGAGGACGCAGACGACACCGACCGGCGATACAACTCGACAGTCGGTGTTCTCGGGTTTTGCTGCGGCCATGGTTCTCCTGGGCATGTAAAATTACACTTATATTGGAGTTTCGGGCAAGCCAGAAATGCGCCCCACCAGGCGCATGCGCGTAGCCCGACACCGCCCGCCTGATGCATACTGGCTCCACCTGCCATGGCCTGGGGTTCCGGCAAATACAAGCTGCCCGCCGTCTTCGGGCGTTACGTGCTGCTGCACCGCATCAGCCGCGGGGGCATGGGCGAGATCTTCCTGGCGAAGCTGGGTGAGATTCAGGGCTTCGAGAAGCCGATCATCATCAAGAAGCTGCTGCCCGACCTGTCTCAGGACCGCGAGTTCCTGCAGAAGTTCGTCACCGAGGCCCAGATCACCATCAAGCTGTCCCACGGCAACATCGCGCAGGTGTACGAGGTGGGCATGGTGGACGGCGAGTACTTCCTCGCCATGGAGTATGTCAACGGGCGAGACCTGCGCAGCCTGGCCAACCGCTGCGCCGAGCGGCGTTACACTCTGTCCCCCGAGATCTGCCTGCTGCTGGTGCGCGAGGTGGCCAACGCCCTGGCGTATGCCCACCGTCGCAAGGACGAGTCGGGCGAATCCCTGGACCTGGTCCACTGCGACATCTCGCCCCCCAACGTGCTGGTCTCCTACGAGGGCGAGGTGAAGGTGATCGACTTCGGCATCGCCCGGTCGGCCATCATGCGCGGCCTCGAGAGCGAGGACGTTGGGTTCGGCAAGTTCGGCTACATGGCGCCGGAGCAGCTGATCCGGGGCGCCACCCTGGACCGACGCACCGACATCTACGCCACCGGCGTTGTGCTGCACGAGCTGCTCACCGGCCGTCGGCTGTTCTCTTTTTCGCCGGGCACCAACTACCGCGAGGTGGCCCGGGTGGTCACCGCGGCGCGGGTCTCGCCCCCGTCCCACTTCAACAAGGCGCTGGACGACGGCCTGGACCGGCTGGTGATGCGCGCGTTGAACACCACGCCAGAGGAGCGCTACCAGTCTGCCGAGGAGCTTCGGGACGCGGTCCAGCAGGAGCTGTACGCCCGCAACCCCAAAATCAGCGCGGACGACCTGGCCGAGGTGATGGGCGATCTGTTCGCCCCGGAGATGGAGGCGAGCCGCCAGGTGATCAGCCTGCTGTCCGATACGCGCACCGACTCCTTCGAGGAGGAGCTGTCCGACGCCGCCACCCACACCGTGTCCTACGCGCTGTCGGAGCTCTGGTCGGGCCCGGGCACGCCCCTGACACCCCCGCCGTCGCCGCCCGGCTCGCCGGACCCCACGCGGGACCTGGGCCCGGCCGGCCCCCGCGGCACCGGCGAGCTGGAGGTACCGCCCGCGCCCGCCGCGCAGGGCACGGGCGAATCACAGCCGGTCAAGGTGGAGCCGGCCAGCTCCACTGGCGCCGCGCTGCCCAACGCGGGGGGGACCCGCAAGCTCAGCCAGTCGGAGAAACAGGTCGCCACGCTGTCCGACGAGCTGGCCGCGATCGGGGAGGCCACCGGCGAGAGCCTGGCTCCTCCGGAGCGATCCCGCACCTGGCTCTGGGCGGTGGCGATCCTGGCGCTGCTGCTGGGGGGCGGGGTCTGGCTGGGACAGAACCTCTCCGGCGCCGGCCCCGCGCCGGCCCCCGCACCTGATGCCGCGACGCCGCTGGCGGCCGCGCCAGGCCCCGAGCCGGACGCCGGGCCGCCGGACCTCCCCCCGCCCGACAGCGAGCCCATCGCGTTCGAGCCGGAGCCGGTCCACCTGAGCCCTGATCTGCAGCCGCCGCCAACGCCGGACCTGGGACGGCCCGACCTCCGCAAGCGCCGCCGCAAGAAGCCTCGGCGCCGGCCCGCGCTGACCCAGGCCTCGGTGCAGCGAAAGTTCCGCAAGGTGCGCCGGGAGTACGAGCGCTTCACCCGGGCGTACGGCCGCCTGCTGGAGCAGGAGTGGCAGAAGATCCTGTTCGCCCATACCTACGGCGACAAGCAGCAAAACACCGTGCGCAAGCTAAACGCTCGCCTGGACGCGTTCCGCAAAAAGATGAAGTCCTTGCGGCGCTGACAGTGGCGACGCGGCGGGCGCGGGGAATCCATCATTTGCCATTGTTTTTGAGCAATTAGCTGCCTTTCTTTCGCGATTACATGGGCTTGAACGCGAGCGTTGACAACGCCGCACCCTGTGCCCTACAGTGGCCTTCCGTGATGGCTGGTGCACAAAATCCGTCGCGGTCCTGCCGTTGTAGAACCCCCGGAAAACCACTGGCAACAACCGCGACCGGACAACAACTCATCGCGGCCCCCGGGCCGTCGGGGACCCTCTCTCCCCCTGGAGCATAACGTGGGCAACAAGCAGACCAAGATCATCTTCGTCACCGGCGGCGTCGTCTCCTCTCTCGGCAAGGGGCTGGCCGCGGCCTCCATTGGCGCCCTGATGGAGAACCGGGGGCTGCGCATCACCCTGCAGAAGCTGGATCCGTACATCAACGTGGACCCCGGCACCATGAACCCGCTGCAGCATGGCGAGGTCTTCGTCACCGATGATGGCACCGAGACCGACCTCGATCTGGGCCACTACGAGCGGTTCACCAGCGCGCGCATGTCCCGGACCAACAACTGCACCACCGGCAAGATCTACTTCGACGTCATCTCCAGGGAGCGCCGGGGGGACTATCTCGGCGCCACGGTTCAGGTGATCCCCCACATCACGGATGCGATCAAGGCCGAGGTGATGGCCTGCGCCCGGGACGTTGATCTGCTCATCGCCGAGGTGGGCGGCACCGTGGGCGACATCGAGGGGCTGCCCTTTTACGAGGCGATCCGCCAGCTGCGGATGGAGCTGGGCCACCAGAACACCCTCGGCATCCACCTGACCCTGGTGCCGTACATCGCCGCCGCCGGCGAGCTGAAGACCAAGCCGACCCAGCACAGCGTCAAGACTTTGCGAGAGATCGGCCTGCAGCCGGACATCCTGCTCTGCCGCACGGAGCGGCCCATGTCTTCGGATCTGAAGCGGAAGATCGCCCTGTTCTGCAACGTGGACAAGGACGCGGTGTTCGAGTCCCGGGACGTCGCCTCGATCTATGAGCTGCCCCTGCGCTTCTTCGAGGACGGCGTGGACGAGAAGGTCGCCGAGGGCCTCAACATCTGGTCCCGCGCCGCCCGCATGAGCAACTGGGAGGAGCTGGTGGAGATCATCAGGTCTCCGGCCCACGAGGTGCGGGTGGGCATCGTCGGCAAGTACGTGGAGCTCACCGAGTCGTACAAGAGCCTCAACGAGGCGCTGGTCCACGGCGGCATCGCCAACAACTGCGCCGTGAACCTGGAGCACATCGACTCGGAGCAGGTGGAGGGGAAGGGCGCCGAGGCGATGCTCGAGGGCCTGGACGCCATCCTGGTGCCGGGCGGCTTCGGCAGCCGCGGCATCGAGGGCAAGATCCTGGCCGTGCGCCACGCCAGGGAGAAGAAGCTGCCCTACTTCGGCATCTGCCTCGGCATGCACATGGCGGTCATCGAGTTCGCGCGCAACGTGGTGGGGCTGACCAACGCCAACACCGTGGAGATCGACGCCGACTCGCCGCACCCGGTCATCAGCATCATGGACGATCAGAAGAGCGTCGAGGACAAGGGCGGCACCATGCGGCTGGGCGCGTACCCGTGCGTGCTGGGTACCGGCACCGTGGCGGCCCGGGCGTACGGCGTGCGGGAGATCAGCGAGCGCCACCGCCACCGGTTCGAGTTCAACAATGATTATCGTGAGCGGCTGGAGGCGGCGGGCATGGTCCTGTCCGGCATGAGCCCGGACGACAAGCTGGTGGAGATGGTCGAAATCACTGACCATCCGTACTTCGTGGCGTGCCAGTTCCACCCGGAGTTCAAGTCGCGACCCACGGATCCTCACCCGCTGTTCACCAGCTTCGTCAAGGCGGCGCTGGACGGCAAGGCGCGGGCGGTGAAGGATATATAGAACCGGAAAGGGACCGTTATTCTACTTACAAAACGGCAGCTTCATCAAGTCCTGACAATCGACGGCCGGCCCTATATCCTGGTGGATGGATGTACCCTGATCTATCGCGCGGCTGGCAACGCAACTGGGCCACGGAAGGCTCGCTGCCGGCACCGGAGATCAAGCGGCTCCGGCGCGTGGCCGGAGCATCGGAAACGTCATGGCACTTGAGATCAAACAGCACCTGAAGCTCACCCAGCAGCTGGTGATGACCCCGCAGCTGCAGCAGGCGATCAAGCTGCTGCAGCTCTCCCGCATGGAGCTCGTCGAGCTGGTCCGTGAGGAGATGGTGGAGAACCCAGTGCTGGAAGACGGCCGGGACGGCAACTCCGAGCAGGAGGACAAGCCGAAGGATGAGACCTACGGCGACGACATGAGCCTGCAGGGGCTGGACACCGAGACGCCGCCACCGTCGGAGCAGAAGAAGGGGCCCGAGGAGCAGGTGTCCGAGGTGAAGGCGGACGAGGGCGCGGTGCGCGAGATCGACTGGGACAGCTACCTGGAGGACTACTCCATGGCGCCGCCCATGCCGTCGTCCCGGGTGGCGCCGAGCGAGGACCTGCCCTCCCTGGAGAGCACCCTGAGCCGGCGCCCGGGGCTGTCGGATCACCTGATATGGCAGCTGAAGATGAGCGACCTCGGCGACTTCGAGGAGTCCATCGGGATGCACATCATCGGCAACCTCAACGCGGCTGGCTACATGTCGGACGTGACCGTGGAGGAGATCGCCGAGGCCGCCGAGGCGCCCCTGGACCTGGTGGAGGCGGTGCTGATGCGGGTACAGACCTTCGACCCGCTCGGCGTGGCAGCTCGTGACCTGGCCGAGTGCCTGATGATCCAGGCCAAGTACCACGGCGAGGACGACAAGGTCATCACCGCCATCCTGCGGGACCACATGGGCAACCTGGAGCGCAAAAACTACCCGGCCATCGCCCGGGCAGTGGGAGAGCCGCTGGAGGAGATCTACGAGGCGGTGAAGGTCATCGCCAGCTTCGATCCCAAGCCGGGGCGGCTCTACACGGACGAGGATCCGGTCTACATCACGCCTGACGTGTACATCCACAAGGTGGGGGATCGCTACTTCGTGGTGCCCAACGACGACGGGCTGCCGAAGCTGAAGATCTCCAACTTCTACCGCTCGGCCCTCTCCTGCGGCCCCCAGGCGCGGGAGTACATCCAGGACAAGCTCCGCTCGGCGCAGTGGTTGATCCGCAGCATCCAGCAGCGGCAGCGCACCATCGTCAAGGTTGCCGAGAGCATCCTCAAGTTCCAGCGCGAGTTCTTCGACAAGGGCATCGCGCACCTCAAGCCCCTCATCCTGCGCGACGTGGCCGAGGACATCGGCATGCACGAGTCCACCATCAGCCGCGTCACCACCAACAAGTACGTGCACACCCCGCAGGGCATATTCGAGCTGAAGTTCTTCTTCAACAGCGGCATCAACCGCACCGACGGCGACGAGATCGCCAGTGAGAGCGTAAAGAGCAAGATCAAGGACATCATCGGCGGCGAGGATCCTCGCAAGCCGTTGAGTGATCAGAAAATCGTAGTGATGCTCAAGGACCAGGGCATCGAGATCGCCCGCCGCACCGTGGCCAAATACCGCGAGCAGATGGGGATCCTGAGTTCGTCCAAGCGCAAGCAGCTCTTCTAAAGGAGAGACACACATGAAGCTGAGCGTGACCTTCCGTCACATGGAGCCCTCGGAAGCCCTCAAGCAGCACGTCGAGGACAAGCTGACCCGCATCGAGAAGTACTTTCATGAGCCAGCGCGCGCGGAAGCCGTGCTCTCCCTCGATCGGTACCGCCACGGCATCGACATCAGCCTGAAGCTCGCCAACGGCACCTCCATCCAGGCCAGTGACGTGGCCGATGACATGTACACGGCCGTCGACCAGGTGATGGACAAGCTCGATCGTCAGGTCCGCCGCTACAAGGACAAGATCACCACTCATCGCGCTGGTGACAGGGGTGATGACGGCTAGACTGAGTTGTCCACAAACCTGCCGGTGACGCGATGCACCTCATCGATCACATATCTGTAGATCTCATCATCCCCGACATGGAGGCGCGCACCAAAGCGGGCGCCCTGCGGGAGCTGGCCGCGCGGCTGGGCGCTGATCTGGCGGAGGGCGCCATCCATCGGATCTACAGCGTGCTGCTGGACCGGGAGAACCTGGCCTCCACCGGCATCGGCAATGGGATCGGCATCCCTCACGGCAAGCTGGACGCCCTCGGGACGTTACGCCTGGGCGTCGGTCGCAGCGTGGCGGGCCTCGACTTCGACTCCGTGGACGGCAAGCCGACTCAGCTCTTCTTCGCGCTTGTGGCGCCGGAAGGCTCCACAAGCCTGCACCTCAAGGCTCTGGCGCGCATCTCGCGCCTGTGCAAGGAGCCGGGCTTCCGCGCCCGGCTGATGGAGGCGGAGACAGCCGGGGAGATGCTCGACATCCTGCGCCGCGAAGAAAGCAAGCTCTGGACCGAATGACCACCGCCGCCCGGGCACAGGAGATGGAGGTCGGCGTCCTGCTGGAGCAGGAGAACCTGGAGCTCGAGGTGCTCACCGGCAGCAAGGGGCTGGACCGGCTGATCCTCGAGCCCTCGGTGCAGAAGCCGGGCCTCACCCTGGCCGGGCACCTGGAGAGCCTGCACCCGGAGCGGATCCAGGTGGTCGGGTTCTCGGAGATCTCGTACCTGGAGAGCCTGCCCGAGCACATGGTGTGGCGGCGCGTGCGAGACCTGTGTGAGCAGAAAATCCCGTGCATCATCGTCACCCGCGGGCTGGAGATCCCCGAGAGCCTGCTGACCATCTGCACGGAGCGGGAGCTGCCGCTGCTGCGCACGCCCCTGTCCAGCGCCGACCTCATCGACGACCTCAAGACGGTGCTCTGGGCGCGCCTCAGCCCGACCACCACCATGCACGGCGTGTTGCTGGACATCTTCGGCATCGGGGTGCTGCTCAAGGGCAAGAGCGGCATCGGCAAGAGCGAGACTGCGCTGGAGCTGGTGATGAACGGTCACCGGCTGGTGGCGGATGACATCGTGGAGGTGAGCCGGCGGGAGGGCCACGTGCTCATCGGCTCGGGGCCGGAGCTGATCAAGCACCACATGGAGATCCGCGGCCTCGGCATCCTGAACATCAAGGACCTGTTTGGCGTCTCGGCGGTGCGGGACGCCAAGCGCATCGAGATGGTCGCAGAGCTGGTGGAGTGGAATTCCCAGGAGGAGTACGACCGCCTGGGCGTGGACGACATGACCTTTGAGATCCTGGGCGAGCGGATCTCCCTGATCCGGCTGCCGGTGAGGCCCGGGCGCAACCTGGCGGCCATCGTGCAGGTGGCGGCGCGTAACCAGCTGCTCAAGATCAAGGGGTTCAACAGCGCCAGGGAGTTCCAGGAGCGGCTGATCAAGGCCATCTCCGACGGGACCGAGTCGAGCATCGTCGAGGGAGACGTGGAGTGAAGGACCTGCTGACGCTGATCATCACCGGGCTCTCCGGGGCGGGCAAGACCACCGCCCTGAGGGCGGTCGAGGACCTCGGCTTCTACTGCGTGGACAACCTGCCGCTGCCGCTGCTGTCGGACTTCGTCCGCACCATGAAGCAGGAGCCCACAGTGAGCCGGGCCGCCCTGGTGGTGGACGCCCGGGTGCGCAACTACATCGAGGAGTATGTCCAGGGCTTCGAGGGGCTGGCCGCGCGGGGCTACGTGCTCGAGACGGTCTACCTCGACGCCCAGGACGAGGTGCTGGTGCGGCGCTTCTCCCAGACAAGGCGGCGGCACCCCCTGGGGGGCGACGACCTGCCTGCCGGGCTGGAGGCAGAGCGGGACCTGCTGGCTCCCTTGCGCGACCAGGCCACCTTGTGCCTCGACACGTCCAGGCTCACGGTGCATCAGCTCAAGCAGGTGATTCAGGACCGGTACCGCGAGGGGCGGCCCGAGCTGGTGGTCTCCTTCCTCTCCTTCGGCTTCCGCTACGGGCTGCCGTCACACGCGGACCTGGTGTTCGACGTGCGCTTCCTGCCGAACCCGTACTTCATCGAGGAGCTCCGGCCGCTGACCGGGCTCGACAAGCGCGTCTCCGGGTACGTGATGGAGGCTGCCGACGCCGGCCGCATGGTGACCCATGTGCGGGCGATGCTCGATTTCCTGCTGCCCAGGTACCAGGCCGAGGGCAAGGTGTACCTCACGGTGGCCATCGGCTGCACCGGCGGCAAGCACCGCTCGGTGACCCTGGCCGAGGAGCTGGGCGGGCTGGTGGGTGAGGAGCGGCCCGTGACCGTGCGCCACCGAGACGTGGAGAGGTGAGCATGCAGAGCGCGAACACGCAGCCCCGGACCGCCGTGGTGCTGGTGGTCAACGGGGACTACGCCAGGGAGCTGGTCGAGGCCGCCGAGGTGCTGGTGGGGGAGCTCGACCTGGTGGTGCTGGAGGCCTCCTGTCGGCTGGGCGCCGACGAGGCGCGCGACCGGCTGCGCCAACAGCTCGCCGAGCGCACCGCCGGCCAGGGCAGCGTGCTGCTGCTCACTGACCTGTGCGGGTCGACGCCGAGCAACGTCTGCCTCGAGTTCCTCGGCCGCAACAGCGGCTGGGAGATGCTCGCGGGGTTGAACTTGCCGATGCTGCTCAAGCTCGCCACCTGCGACCGCGGCGCCGGCGCCCGGGAGGTGGCCCAGATGCTTCGCGCGACGGCGGCCGAGAGCATCAAGCTCGGCACGTCGTTCTTGCCGGAGGAGTCCGAAAGTGGCCGTTGAAAAGAGATCCGAGCAAAGCTTCCTCATCGCCAACGAGCTGGGGCTGCACGCTCGGGCCGCGACGCTGCTGGTGCAGACCGCCAACAGGTACGAGGCGGAGGTGGAGGTGGAGAAGGACGGCACCACGGTCAACGGCAAGAGCATCATGGGTGTGCTGATGCTGGTGGCCTCCAAGGGCACCACCATCACCGTGCGCGCCCGGGGCGACGACGCCGAGCAGGCAGTGGCGGCCGTCGGGACCCTGATCCTGAACAAGTTCGATGAGGAGCGGTGAACCGCCTGCAGGGCATAGCCGCTTCCCAGGGCATCGCCTTCGGCCGCGCCCACGTGGTGGACCGCCGCCGGATCAACGCGCCGAAGTACCACGTGGAGCCGACGCAGGTGGAGGACGAGGTGGCCCGGTTCCGCGAGGCGGTGACCGCCACCGACCGGCAGCTGCAGCGGATCAAGGAGAAGCTTGCCAACGTGGGCGGCGAGGCCCACACGCAGATCCTCCAGGCCCACCAGCTGATCCTGAAGGACGAGCACCTGATGCAGCAGGCCATCGGCCTGATCCAGCAGGAGCGCCTCAACGCCGAGTGGGCCCTGGCCCGGGCGGTGTCCGCCATCAAGGAGGTGTTCGACAAGATCGAGAATGACTACTTCCGCGAGCGGCGGACCGACGTGGCCTTCGTCGCGGATCAGCTCATGAGCACCCTCACGGGCGGGTTCCGCCAGGACGTGACGCCTCCGGAGGACGCGGTGGTGGTGGCGCCCAACCTGTCGCCCGCGGAGACCGCGCGGTTCTACCGGGGCAAGATCCGCGCCCTGGTCACCGACTCGGGCGGGCGCACCTCGCATACCGCCATCGTGGCTCGCTCCCTGGGCATCCCTGCGGTGGTGGGGCTGCGGGACGCCACCCGGGAGATCGGCTCGGGCGACCCCCTCATCGTCGACGGGTACCGCGGGGAGCTGATCATCGATCCGACGCCGGCGATGGTGAACCGCTACCGGCGGCGCATGGAGAAGAAGGCCCGCTCCGCCGAGGTGCTGGAGCAGGAGCGGTCCCTGCCCGCCGAGACCGTGGACGGCGTGGGCGTGCAGCTGCTGGCCAATATCGAGCTGGCCGAGGAGATCCCGTCGGCGCTCACCGAGGGCGCGTCGGGCATCGGGCTGTACCGCACCGAGTTCCTGTATCTGGCCAAGGACCGCCCGCCCACCGAGGAGGAGCACCTGCAGGACGCGCTGCAGGTGCTCCGACTTTGCCGCGGCGCGCCGGTGACCTTCCGCACCTGCGACCTGGGCGCCGACAAGGTGCCCGGCGGCGCGGGCGGCACGCGACGGCGCGAGCGGAACCCGGCCCTCGGCATGCGCTCCATTCGCCTCTGCCTGCACCAGGAGGGGCTGTTCCGGCCCCAGCTGCGGGGGTTGCTCCGCGCCGCGCAGCTGGGCGGACCGCTGCGGCTGATGTTCCCGATGATCTCCGGCGTGGAGGAGCTGCGCCAGGCGCGGCGGGTGCTCAACGAGTGCAGGCGAGAGCTGCAGGAGGAGGGGCACCAGATCCCGCCTGTGCCGGTGGGGGTGATGATCGAGATGCCTTCGGCGGCGGTCACCGCGGACCTGCTGGCCCCGGAGGTGGACTTCTTCTCCATCGGCACCAACGACCTGACCCAGTACTCCCTGGCCATCGACCGCGGCAACCGGCGGCTCAACTACCTGTTCAGGCCGTACCACCCGGCGCTGCTGCGCCTGATCCATGGCGTCCTCGCGGCGGCGGCGCAACACGACATCGGCGTGTCGGTGTGTGGCGAGGTGGCGGGCGACCCGTTGATGACCCTGCTGTTGGTGGGGCTCGGCGTCCGGGAGCTGTCCATGAGCGCGGTGTCGGTGCCGCTGGTCAAGCGGCTGGTGCGCAGCGCCACCCTCGAGGAGGCACGCGAGGTGGCGGCGAGGGTGCTGGCCCTGCCCACCCCGCAGGATGTGGAGGCGGAGCTGCTGGAGTCGATGGAGGACATGTTTCCTCACCTGAGCAAGACCACGTTCGGCAGCTGGGATGAGGACACGATGGTTTGAACAGGGACCAGGGACGAAGGAACAAGGAGAGGGGAATGGGTGTGGCGGACGGTGAGGTGTTGGTTCGGGGCGCTGCGCTGCGCGACATCGCCGGGCTGAAGGCGCTGCTGGACCAGCTGGACGCGTACCACGCCGAGATCCAGCCAGGGTTCTTTCGGGTGGCGGGGGCGGGGCGGCCGGAGGAGGAGATCCGGCGGGCGGTTACGGACCGGGACGGCGTCGTCCTGGTGGCGGAGGGGGAGGGGCGCCTGGTGGGGGCGGTGTCCCTGCGCGCCTTCGATACGCCGGACAATCCGCTGATGGTTCCGGAGCGCCGGGCGCTGCTGGAGGACATGGTGGTGGAGCAGGGCGCGCGTCGACGGGGCGTCGGCCGCGCGCTGGTGGAGGCCTCCCTCGAGTGGTGCCGGTCCCAGGGTGTGGCGCGCATGGTGCTCACAGTCTGGGAGGGGAACGAGGCTGCCGAGGGCTTCTACGAGGCCGTGGGGCTGCTCCCCGTGAGCAAGATCATGGGCCTCAAGCTGTAATTCCTAGAGATTACCTGGAGTTTTGGTATACTGGCTCTGCCCAACCCAGTGCAGTGAGGAGCCATGAGCGACAGCCCGAACATCGTGGTGGTGGGAAGCCTGAACATGGACCTTGTGATGAGGGCGCCTCGGATCCCGAGACCCGGGGAGACCGTGTTAGGCGGCGAGCTGGACCGTTACCCAGGCGGCAAGGGCGCCAACCAGGCGGTGGCGTGTGCGCGCCTGGGGTCTCAGGTTGCCATGGTGGGGCGCGTCGGGGATGACCCCTACGGCCAGCGGCTGCTCGACAGCCTCCAGGACAGCGGCGTGGAGGTGGGCCCGGTCACCACCGATCCGGAGCATGAGACCGGCGTCGGGGTGGTGCTGGTGGATTACGGCGGCGCCAACTCGATCCTCGTGGCCTCCGGCGCCAACATGGCCCTGACGCCGGCGGATGTGGAGGCCGCGGAGTGGGTCATCGCTGGCGCGGATGTTGTGTTGCTGCAGCTGGAGATCCCGCTGGAGACGGTCCAGCGCGCGGCGGATCTGGGCCGCAGCCACGGCGCGCTGGTCATCCTGAACCCGGCGCCAGCCCAGCCGCTGCCCAAGGAGCTGCTCCAGCCGGTGGACCTGCTGATCCCGAATCAGGACGAGGCGTCCGTGCTGACAGGCAAGCCCGCGGGTGACCGGGAGGAGGCTCGCGAGGCCGCGCGCGCCCTGCGGGACGAGGGCGCCGACACGGTGATCCTGACCATGGGCGGCAAGGGCGCCCTGCTGTCGGACGCCTCGGGCACGGACCTGCTGCCTGCCATCGCCGAGGTGGATCCCGTGGACACCACCGCCGCCGGAGACGCCTTCGTGGGCGCCATGGCGGTGGCGCTGGGCGAGGGGCGCTCCTTGCTCGACGCCGTGGGGTGGGCCAACATCGTCGGGGGCCTGGCCACCATGAAGCCGGGCGCGCAGCCCTCGCTGCCCACCCGCGACGAGGTGGAGGCTCGCATCAGGGAGATGCGGGGCGACGACCTCTCCTGAGGCTGCGGTAGACCGACAGGCCGACCCCGATGACCGTCCCGGGCATCACGAAGGCCAGCATGATGGTGCTGAAGGCGGGGAGGCTGTCGTGGTGCCCCGAGGCGAGCACGAGGTAGATGGTGTACGCCAGGTAGTAGAACAGGAACAGCACGCCCTCGGGCCGCGAGACGCGGTTGCCGGTGAAGAAGATCGGCAGGCACGCCATGGCCACGCCCACCAGCACAGGCAGGTCGAAGCGCAGGGCGGCGTCGGAGACCGTCAGGCCGCGCTCCCCGGTCACCGCGCCGGCGCCGAGCACGGCCAGCAGGTTGTAGATGTTGCTGCCCACCACGTTGCCCACGGCGATGTCTCGCTCGCCCTTGACGCTGGCAATGATGCTGGTGGCCACCTCGGGTAAGGAGGTGCCCACCGCCACGATGGTCAGCCCGATGATCATCTCGCTCAGGCCGAGGGCGCGGGCGGCGGCCACTGCGCCCTGCACCAGCCAGTGGGACCCGAGCACCAGGCCCCCGGCGCCCAGCAAGATCAGCGCCCCGCAGACCAGGTACTGCCAGGAGCCGACGGCCGCCTGGGTGGTGAACCGCCGGTCGAACTCGCAGTCAGGGACCGCCTTCTCCCGCAGGGCGAGCACCACCTGGGAGCCCGTGTACACCACGGCGAGGCCCAGCAGGATCAGCCCGTCCCCGTTGCCGAGGCCGCCGTCCATGGCCAGCAAGATCACCAGCACCGACATCCCGATCATCACCGGCACGTCCAGCCGGATGAGCTGCCGGCTGACGGTGAGCGGCGCGATGACCGCCGAGACGCCGAGGATCAGCAGCACGTTGAGGATGTTGCTGCCCACCACGTTGCCCAGGGCGATGTCCGGCTTGCCCTGCAGCGAGGAGATGACGCTCACGGCGATCTCCGGCGCGGTGGTGCCCAGCGCGACCACGGTCAGCCCCACCACCAACGGCGGCACCCCGACCAGCCGGGCCAGGCGGGTGGCCGCGCGCACGAACATCTCGGCGCAGACCACGAGCAGGCCGAAGCCGGCGAGGAACTTGGCGATGGCTGTGGCGGTCATGGCGCCTCCGGTTATATCACGCGCCCGTAGCTAAATATCTCGGCGGCGGACGCCGTCAGGAGGGGAACCGGACGTTGCCAGCGCGGGGCGCCCGGCGATATCGTACTGCCATGCGAACACTCCTCTACTGCGCGGTGACCGCGCTCATGCTGTTGGCGTCGGCGCCGCCTGCCGACGCTGCCCTCTCCACCGGGTACGTCTCGAAGGTGCGGGTGGTCTCGTGGATCCCGATCCGCGAGGCTGATCTCGAATCCGCCATCGCCGCCCAGGCCGTGGCGGCGCTGTCCCGGGACGGGCTGCTGCGGCTGGAGAAGGGCACCCGGGGCAAGAAGCTGGACATGAAGCTCTTCGTGGGCGGCGAGGTGGTGGAGGACGCGGGCAACTTCACCGTCACCCTCTCCATCCGGCCGCTCCGGGACCCGGGGCTGCCCAGCTTCGTCACCGCGGCCACGGTCTCCATCTCCGGCCAGAAGCGCGCGGTGATGTTCAAGCGGATCATCTCGGCAGCGCGCACGGCGGCCAGGCGCATGTCCGCCGCCATGCGAGCGCACCCCGAGATCCTGGCGCGCCTTGGCAGCGCCGGGGCCACGGGCGGGCCGCTGCCAGCGATGTTCCAGTGGGGCAAGGTGGCGCCCCTGCCGGTGAAGGCGACGAGCAAGGACCTGGCCACCTTCCTAAACGGGCGGCTCTCCTGGCACAAGCGCAAGGAGGCGGCGTTCCGCATCTCGGGCCTGGCCTACGACAACGCCAACGTGCGCCACGCCGTGGAGAAGGTGGCGCTGACCGATCCGGACCCGATAACCCGGCTGTACGCGGTGAAGTTCCTCAGGCCGTCGGCGCGGGCGCACCGCTTCACCCAGCAGGTGCTGCTGGCCGTGGCCCGCGAGGACGCGGATCCGAAGGTCAAGGGGGAGGCGCTGACGCTGTCACACTCGTTCATGGGGCTCTCCAAGCGGGAGACCCTGCAGACCTGGGTGCAGCTGCTGGCCTCGCGGGTGGCCGACCTGAACAACCGGTCGTTCAAGCTGCTGACCAAGTCGCTCGGGTGGCGGCCCAATACGCCCAACCTCGACCTCGGGTTGCTGCGCTGCCTGCGCCAGCAGGAGGTGCTGCGCGAGGGACGGGACCGCAAGGAGCTGTGCCTCGATCTGGTGGAGCAGCTCCCGCCGCGGCGCCGCGGGGCGATCCTGTTGGGGTACCTGGGGCAGCCGTTCGATGCCCTGAGCAATGACCTGCCCAGGCGGCGCGGCGATGGGCCGGTGATGGAGGCGGTGGAGATCGCCCTGCGCCGCCCGTGTGACATCAAGCGGATCCGCGGGGCCATCTGGCGGCTGCTCAAGGAGGTCCAGAACCCCGAGGCCGAGGCGACCCTGCTGCAGGCCCTGGCCGAGCAGCAGTACACGCCGGCGGTGGTCCGGGCTGTGAGCCAGCGGCTCTCGCGGGCGTCTGATCGTTCCACCTCGTACAAGCTGAAGTCTCTGCTGGAGCGGGTGGCCCGCGGTCACCGCCCTGACTGGAACGTCACGGCCTGGGCCACGGCGCGAAAGGAGGTGTCGCGGCTGATGGGGAGCAGCGACGAGCGGCTCGACCGGGACCTCAAGCGCCTGCTGGAGCGGCTGGACAAGCTGCGGCAGCAGCCGCACAAGGCCGGGCTGCGGCGCCACCTGCGGGCAGAGGGCTCCCCTCGAGCCAGCGCGGTGGACTACCTGCGCAAGTGCGTCGAGGACGCGGGGGACGACCGGGCGGGCGGTGACTGCGCCGAGGCGCTGGGGTGGATCGCCCTGAGCCACGCCTCGCTGCGCACCCGGGCGCTGGAGGCGCTGGACGCGCTGCAACGCCAGGGGGTGGGGCGCCGGGCCCAGAGCCGCGTTCGGAGCGCGCTGCATACGCTCAAGCGAGCGCTCGAGCCGCGACGCGATACCTGGCGCCGATCCAGGAACGAGGTGTGCCGATGAAAGGGACCGCCATGAAGCTGATGATCGCCGCCGCGCTCCTGCTCTTGCTTCCGCCCGGCGCCGCCGAGGCCCGCACCGCGTCGGTCAAGTGCGAGACCAAGGTGTCGACCTACTCCTGGTATCCGCTGCCGCTCAAGACCATCTCTCGCATCGTCGAGGGCAGGGTGCTGCAGAAGCTCACCCGCTCGGGGCGGCTCACCCTTCACCCGCCGGGCGCGGGGGACAAGGCCCCCGACCTGAAGCTGCGCATTACCGCCCGCATCATCGAGGACGCCCAGCAGTTCTCGGTGTTCGTCAGCGCGCGGCCGCGCAACAAGGACCGCGCCGGCAGCATGGCCTCGGTGGCCACCCGGCCCATCAACCAGCGCAACAGCAAGGCGATCCAGGCGGCCATCGAGAAGGCGGCCGACGAGGCCGGGCGCAAGCTGGAGGCGCTGGTCAATCCGTACGTGGACCTCCTGTCCGAGGTGGGAGACAGCGGCAAGATCGTGCCCATGGAGCTGGACAGGGCTGGCGCCGCGAGCTGGTCCGCGGACCTGCGCCTGCGCGGGGCGCGGGGCAAGTTCAAGGGCAACCTGAGCTCGCTCACTGCCCGGGCGCGCAAGGAGGCCTCGGCGCGCATGGCCCTGGCCCACTGCGCGGTGGGCGCGGCGCAGCACGGCATGCAGACCCGCTGCATCGACGCGCTGGCGCAGCTGTCGCGCAGCCACCCGTCGGCCCAGCGGGCGCTCATCGCCGTGCTGTTCAGCGCGCCGCCGAAGAAGCGGAACAACGAATGGCAGAAGGTGCGGCGGCGGGCGTTCAGGGTGACGACCTCGTTCTCGGGCGCGGCGTTACAGGAGGCGATCCAGGCGTGGCTGTTCCTCCTGGCGTCGGATCACAGCGACAACTACCGCCTGTTCGGCGGGCGCCGCGAGGACTACCAGATCATGGAGACGGTGGCGGACTACCTGGCGCGAAACACCCACGTGCCGAACCTGGACCGCGCCCTGGCCCTCTGCTCGCGGCCTGCGAAGAAGAAGAACAAGCCGCCGGACCAGTACTGCCTCAAGGTGATCAAGCGCATCCCGGTGGCGCGGCGGCTGTCGCTGCTCTACCGCCAGCTGGCGCGGCCGCCCAGCTACAGCTTCTACGAGCCGTGGCGGGCGTGGACCAGCATGCTCTCGACGGTGGTGGACCGGGGCAAGCGCCTGCACCCCGCGGTGGAGGCGCTGTGCAAGCGGCGCATCATGCGCTCGTTCTGGAACGTGGACCGCAAGGACTGCCTCGAGGCCCTGGGCAATCAGGGCCGCCCCACGGCCAAGCTGCTGCGCTTTCTGGTGGGCGTGTTCGTGTCCATGGACAAGGAGATCGTGTTCCGCGCCCGGGACGCGCTCAAGGACATCACCCGCCGCAACCCGAAGCTCTGTCCGCTGCTGATCAAGACCCTGGGCCGGTTCCACCGACGCCAGGCATACCCGATGTACTACCCACGAGACTACGAGATCCAGCCGCTGGAAAATTGCCGAAAGAACCGCCGCTGAGTTCCATCGCGGCCGTGAATGGGAGGGAAACGAGATGGTCCGGATCATCCTGCTGTGCTGGCTCTTGGCGGTCCCATTGGACGCCTGGGCTGGCAAGTCAGCGCCTCGAATCGATCTGAAGAAGGTGAAGCTCTCGTCGCCATCCGGCAAGGGGAGCGTCGGTCCAAAGGCGCCGGCGGCCGCGCGGGCCAGGGCGCCGCGCGCGCTCACCGCGGCCGAGCGCAAGGCGTTTCATGCGCGGGTCCGGCAGCTGGCGCGGGCGCGGCGGAGGGGCAAGACGGGCAGGGCGAAATCCACCCCCAGCGCCGGTGGCGGGGCGCCGATGAAGATGCAGTTCCTGCTCACCGAGCCGAAGACTGCGTTCGGCGGGCTCGGCGTGACATCCAAGTGGGCGATGATGGCCACCCTGGGGGACGCCCCTTATCTGTTGGTGTTGCGGGAGGGGAAGATCCCCAAGGGCTCCATCGGGCTCCACCTGAAGCAGCTGACAAAGGGCAAGGTCTACGCGGTGGATTGCGCGGTCGGTGGAAACGCGGCGGCATGGGAATTCAATGGCGCCGTGAGCGGCGAGATCGCGGTGCAGTCCGGCCACGTGTTGGCCGCCTTTGTCGCGGCCAGCGATGGCACGATGATCAACATGTATCCGGCCCAGCAGAAGCAGGGGGGGGAGCCGAGCGCCTCGACGGGCGACACCGTGACCGGCTCGATCTACGGCTGCGAGGTGACCCGGGTCGACTGATCCCTCACGGGTAGCTCATCACGCACTTGCCGGACTTGCAGCTCAGGCTCCCCGGCTTGGTGCACTTGTAGGCGCATTTCTGGCACAGGGAGCTGGCCTGGTAGGCGGCGATGGCGGCCTTGTACTTGGCCAGGTCGGCCTTCTTGTTGTGCGGGATGTGGCAGCCGAAGGGGCAGACCCCCCACAGGAAGGTGCACTCGGCGGTGGTGGCGCACTTGGCGATGCGGGCCATCTCGTCGGTGACCGCCTTCTTGATCCCGGCGCAGGTGTTGGGCGCGGCGTCGGGCTTGACCACTTTCTGATCCGGATGGAGCAGGTCGTCGGCCACGGACATGCCGTCCGGGGGCATCGCGTCCGGGGGCATGCTGTCGGACGCGGCCAGGTCGGCGCGTGCCGCGTCCGGGACCTTGCCGTCGGGCACCGAGGCCTCCGCCGCGCCGCGGTCTGTGGTGGAGCTGTCCGCGGTGGGCGTGCCGATTTCATTGTCGCTGCACGCCATGTGCAGCAGGAGCGTCAGAGACAAGAGTGCTGCCAGCCTGTTCATGGTTCACCTCGTGGTTGGTATATTAACCGACAGTTGTGATCTTGCATTCCATCAGAGCGGCGCCGCTGCTCATCCTCCTGCTTGCAGCGTGGCCCGCCCGGGGAGCCGAGCCGACCCGAACGTGGCGCACCATCGAGACGCCCCACTTCCTGGTCCACTACTACAAGTCCGAGCGGCACAACGAGCGCGAGGTGGCCCAGCGCGTGGCCCTGGTGGCCGAGCGAGTGCACGAGACCCTGGTGCCGCTGCTGAAGCACGAGCCGCGAGACAAGGTCCATATCGTCGTCACCGACACCACCGACGGGGCCAACGGCTCGGCCGCCATCGTGCCGCGCAACCTGGTGCGCATCTTCGTCACCGGCCCCACGTCCCTGTCGTCCCTCAACGACTACGACGACTGGCTCTACGGCCTGATCATGCACGAGTACACCCACATCCTGCACATCGACACCATCCACGGGGTGGCGCGGGTGGTCAACGCCGTGCTCGGCAAGACCTGGGCGCCGAACCAGGTCCAGCCGCGATGGTTCATCGAGGGGCTCGCGGTGTACTACGAGAGCGCGCGCTCGTCCGGGGGCAGGGGGCGCAACGCCATCTACGACATGTACCTGCGCATGGCGGTGCTGGAGGGAAAGCTGCTGGAGCTGGACCAGATCAGCTCCACCACCCGGTACTTCCCCCGCGGCGACGTGCCGTACCTGTACGGGGGGCGCTTCATCAGCTGGATCGCCGACCGGTACGGCGCGGACAAGCTGACCCGCATCAGCCACCTGTACGGCGGCAAGCCGATCCCGTACGCCATCAACCGCACGGCGCGCAAGGTGCTGGGCAAGACCTTCGACGAGCTGTACGAGGAGTTCAAGGCGCACCTGGGCCAACGGTACGCGCTGCAGAAGGAGGCGGTCGACGGCAGGGGAGCGACACCCTTCGAGCTGGTGACCGACTACGGCGAGGCGTGCGGCACCCCGCGGTTCAGCCGCGGTGGCCAGGAGCTGGTGTTCATCGACACCGACGGGCGCAGCGAGTTTCAGGTCAAGGTGCTCGACACCGCCACCGACCGGATCAAGGAGCGGTTCGAGATCCACGGCGGCAGCGGCGTGGACTTCACCCCCGACGCGAAGCACCTGGTGTACGGGGCCTCCTCGATCCACCGCTCGTTCCACTTCTACCACGACCTGTTCGTGCGCCACCGGGCCAGCGGCGAGGTGCGCCGGCTCACCCGGGGGTTGCGCGCCCGGGACCCCACGGTCTCCCCGGACGGCCGCCGGGTCGCGTTCACCTCCAACGAGCTGGGCACCATGAGCCTGATGGAGGTGCCCTTCGTGGGCGGGGCGGCCAGGGTGCTGGTGGCGGGCAAGCAGGGAGACCAGTTCTTCACGCCGCGCTGGAGCCCGGACGGCCGCAGCCTGGTCTACTCCCGCTGGCGACGGGGCGGTCATCGGGACATCCAGCTGCTCGACCTGAAGAGCGGGACGGTCACCTCCCTCACCGACGACCGCGCGCTGGATATGGACCCCATGTTCAGCGCCGACGGGCGGCGGGTCTTCTTCTCGTCAGACCGGACCGGCATCTTCAACCTGTACGCCCTCGACCTGCAGGGGGCGGGGCTGACCCAGCTGAGCAACGTGCTGGGGGGCGCGTTCACGCCGGCGGTCTCACCGGACGAGCGGCGCGCCTACTTCGTCTCCTTCTCGTCGAAGGGCTACGATCTCGCCGCCATGGACATGCCCGCTGGCCCGGGGCTGCCCGCGGCGCCTTACATCAACGCCCGCCCGGCTGCCCCCGAGGTGCCGGCGCAGGAGCCGTACCCGGAGCGGCCGTACAACCCGCTGAGCACCATCCTGCCCGACGCCTGGTCCTTCTCGGTGGGCGCGGACGCTTACGGCACCACCCTCGGCATCCAGCTGGCCGGCTCCGACGTGGCGGGCCTGCACAGCTACCTCGCCATCGCCAACTTCAGCACGGTCAACGGCCACCCGAGCTACAGCGTCGTATACAGCTACAACGGGCTGTGGCCGGCGCTTCGACTGGACACGAGCCGCTTCGAGGGGCCCCGCGGCGGCCTCTCCGTGGACGGCAAGGGGCTGAGCTATGTGGAGGAGAACTACGGCGCCGGGCTGCACGTGGGGTTGCCGGTGCTGCGGGTGCCGCACCACGCTGGCGATATCTCGGTTGGGTACCGGTTCAACTGGTTCCGGGACGCGGATCAGACCGAGGTGCTGGTCAAGCCGGGGGAGGTGAGCCCGGACCTGCCGCGGGTGGGCATCATGTCCGGCGTGACGCTGGGGCTGGGCTACCGGTCGGTGTCGCGCTACGCCCACTCCATCAGCAACGAGCAGGGGCGGTTCGTCTCCATAAGCATGCGCTTCAACCACGAGCTGCTCGGCAGCGACTACCAGAGCACCTCGGTGAGCTGGGCCTGGACGGAGTACCTGCCGATGCCGTGGCTTCAGGACCATGTGCTGGCCCTGCGCTACGGCGGCGGCATCGCGGCGGGGGATCGGGCGCGCCGGGGGGTGTTCTTCGTCGGGGGGTTCCCGGAGCAGGACGTGCTGCGGACGCTGTTCGACATCGCCCGCCCGGGGGGCGTGTTCCTGCGAGGCTACCCGCCCGGCGCGGTGTGGGGGGATCAGTACCACCTGTTCAACCTGGAGTACCGGTTCCCGGTGGTGGAGATCCAGAAAGGCATCTCCTCGCTGCCCGTGTTCATCAGCAATATCCACGCGGCGGTGTTCGCCGACGTGGGCAACGCCTTCTTCGGGCAGCTCGACCCGGAGCAGCTGAAGGTGGGCGTCGGGGCGGAGGTGCTGCTGGAGCTGGTCATCGGGTATTTCATCCCGACTACCATCCGCTTCGGCTATGCGCGGGGCCTGATGGAGCCGGGCGGAAACGAGTTCCACTTCCTTCTTGGACGTCCTTTCTAGGGGTATACTGGCCCCATGATCTGCCCAGATTGCCACGCCGTGTTCGATGACCGGGCCGAGCAGTGCCCGGAGTGTGGCGCGGTGGTGTCGCCGAAGACGGCGGGCGACGCGCCGGTGGGCCAGCTGTGGGATCAGAGCAACCCCAACGTGACCGGGCCGCACCCCGCGGCGCCGGAGAACCCGGACCTGACCGGGCCGGTGCCCGTGCCGGGGCCCACAGCAGGCGGGGGCGGCGAGGCCGACGTGGGCACGCGAGTGGTCACCATGGATCCGGAGTCCAACCGCGGGACCCGGGTGGTGGAGGTCTCCCTGCCGCCCATGGTCAAGAAGCGCCAGCGGGAGCGGGCCCGCAAGAAGGGCACCAAGTCGCGCTCGCGGGCTCAGCGCAACCTTGAGCTGGAGGAGTCCGGGGTCAGCCGAACCATTGACGAGCTGATGGCGGGGGCCAGGCTGTTCTACGCGCGGTTGCACCGGTTCGACCGCTGGACTGTGTGGATCCTGGCCGCCACCTTCGTGGCCTCGTTCCTGCCCTGGTGTCGGGTGCTCAGCTATGGCCTCACCGCGGGGATTCAGGACTACGGCCTCGCCACGGCGATCCTGTCAGCGCTGGCGTTCCTGCTGGTCTACTTTCGAACGGCGCGGCGGCGGCTCACCTTGCCGCTGCTCCTGCTGCAGCTGCTGGTGATCTCCGGCGCTGGCGCCCTGGTGGTGTGGCGATACCTGTCCGCCGCGGACACCACGTTCACCTACGGCATCTACCTCACCTTCCTGGGTGCCGGCCTGGCCGCGGTGACGACGCTCCTGCGCACAGCGCGCGTCAACGTCTAGGGGAATTTGAATTTTCTGTATTGATCCCGGGGTGCTGGGCGTTTCTGAACTTCTTAACTTCTGAAAAGCGTCCCTTTTTTTGATTTTGGATTAAGAAGTGACGCCTATCCAGTTGTTATAGCAGGCTTTTTATGCACGCGCGGGCTTGCGTGGAGTTCCAGTCGCGCTTGTTGATGAACCAGTAACGGATGTTGCCGTCCCGGTCGATGAGATAGGTCTCGGGGAACTTGCTCGTGCCGTACTTCAGGGCGGTCTTCTTGTTGGGGTCCAGCAGGATCGGCAGCTCCTTGGCCGCCGGGAAAGTGCGCTCCAGAAACTCGGTCACGATCTTCCGGGTGTCGTCCACGCTGGCCATGACCATGGCGAAGTCCCCGGCCGGTGGATCCCGGGTCAAGCTGATCATGGAGGGCAGCTCCTCCACGCAGGGCGGGCACCAGGTGGCCCAGAAGTTGAGCAGCACCACCTTGCCCCGCAGCGAGGCCAGGCTCACCTTCTCGCCCGCGAGATCCTCCAGCTGCCAGCCCGGCGCGGCGCGATCCACCCGGCGCGCGTCCAGGGCCAGGCACGCGCCCTGCCGCTCCAGCGGAGCCGCTGCCTGGACTCCGGTCAGGAAGCGCAGCAGCAGGAAAGCCACCGCCGCCGCCGCCAGGCCATAGCCCAGCGCGTGCGCCGGACTCCAGCCCCGGGTCATGGCTTGCTCGGCTGAGGTCATGGGTGCAGTGGTACCACGCCTGCCTATCCCTTGCATTCCTGATCGACATCAAGTAACAGGCTTCATATGAGCGACCGCGACAGCAAGCCAGTCACCGTTGGCGTCTCCAGGGGCGCCGCCATCGTGGGCATGATCCTGACCTTCGTGGGCGGCTACTTTCTCGGGGACCGGACCTCGGGCCGCAGGGCAGGGCCCGACCTCACCGAGGCCATCAAGGCCGAGCGCAAGCAGGTCAAGGTGGGGCTCAGCCCGGCGAAGGGGCCGCCCGACGCGCTGGTCACCATCGTGGAGTACGCTGACTACCAGTGCCGCTACTGCGCGCGCTCCGTGTCCCTGCAGGAGCGGATGCTCTCCAAGTACCGGGGCCGCCTGCGCTGGGTGTTCAAGAACTTCCCGGTCAACCCGCGGTCCCGCTCGCGGGTAGCTGCCCAGGCCGCGCTGGCCGCCCACCAGCAGGGCGAGTTCTGGGGCTACCATGACCTGCTGTTCAAGAACCAGGGCCGGTTCAGCCCTGCCGACTTCGACGCGCACGCCGTGGCGCTGGGCCTGGACAAGACCCGGTTCAAGGCTGCCCTGGAGGGCGACGCGCTCAACAAGGTCGTGGACGCCGACGTCGCCGAGGGCAGGGCGCTGGGCGTCAACGGCACCCCCACCTTCTACATCAACGGGCGCCGCCACCTCGGCTCCATCTCTCACCGTCTGCTGGACCGACTCATCGCCGAGGAGATGGCCTACGCCCGCTCCCTGGTCAAGGGGGGCCTCAAGAAGGGCGAGGTCTACAGCCACCTCACCACGCCGAAGCAGACCCCGGCCGACGAGGCCAAGAAGGACGAGGCCAAGAAGGACGAGGCCAGCTGATCATTGTCCCCGGTCCGCGTCATACCGCTGGCCGGGATCCCTGAAAGCACGAGGCTGAGCTACCGGGACCCGCTGGGCGACCAGGACGGCGCCGCGGCTCTGCGCCGCTCGATCCAGCGCGCGGGCGTGGTGGAGCCGGTGCTGCTGCGTGACGGTGACCTGGAGCCGGTGCACGGGTTTCGCCGGCTCGAGGCCTGCCGCGCCCTCGGGGTGGGCGAGGTCCCGGCCCGGCTGGAGCGCCGGTCGCTGACGGAGCTGTTCGTCCAGGCTGTGGAGGCCAACACCGCCCAGGCCGCGCCCACCCTGCGGGAGCGCAGCGTGGCCATGGCGGTGGCGGGCGAGCTGGGCATGTCCACCCTGGAGATCACCGACGCGGTGCTGCCCGCCCTCGGCCTGGAGCCCCACGCGGCCCTGCTCGAGCGCCACCTGGCGCTGCTGGACATGGCGCCGGAGCTGCTGTCGCTGCTCTCCCGAAAGGGCTTCTCCCTGCGGCGCGCGACGCCCCTGGGCGCGTTCACCGAGGAGGAGGGGAGCATGCTGGCGAGGGCGCTGGCAGGCCTCGGGGCCAGGCGCATCGAGGAGGCGGCCCTCATGCTGCGCGAGGTCTGCGCCAGGGACCGGGTCAGCCTGGCAGACCTGGCGCTGGAGCTGGAGCTCCCGGCCGGGGACGCCGCCGCCCTGGAGCGCCTGCGCGCCCGGCGCTACCCGGAGACCGCCGCCCTGCGGCGCCAGGTGGAGGCGCGCTGCCAGGAGCTGGCCGGCGATGCGGCCCGGCTGGCCTTCGATCCCAACTTCGCCGCGCCAGGCCTGGAGCTGCGCGCTGCCCTGCGCTCACCCCGGGACCTGGAGCGGCTGCTCGACACCCTCTCGGGGCCCCGGGCGCAGGAGCTGCTGCGCGAGATCCTCGGGGCGCTGGGCGGCCCCGAATGATCCGGCCTCCCCGGCGCATCATCATCCATCCCGAGGTGAGGCACACCGCCATGGCCACCCGCCTGGCCCGCTGGGCGGACCAGCAGGGCGTCCCCGTGCAGGTGGCGCCCGCGGATGCCCGGACCACGCCCGAGCTCGGCGCCGCCGCTTCCAAGGAGGTCCTGCACCTGGTGCGGCACCGCGGGGCCGTGCTCAAGCCCTGCACCGGGCGCACGGACTCGCTGCTCTGTTGCAACCTCAACGTGCTGACCCAGGTGGTGGGCTGCCCCCTCGACTGCAGCTACTGCGTGCTGCAGGCCTACCAGAACAGCGCCGTGATCACCGTGGGCGCCAACGGGGCGGACATCCTGAGCCGGCTCGAGGCCGAGGCGGCGCAGCAGCCGCGGCGGCTGCTGCGGGTGTGCACGGGGCAGGTCGGCGACAGCCTCGCCCTGGAGCCGGAGCTCGGGTTCGCATCGCGGCTGGTGCGCCAGGTGGCGCGCTCGGACAACCTGGTGCTGGAGTTGAAGACCAAGACCGACGCGGTGGACGACCTGCTGCCCCTGGACCATGGCGGCCGCACCATCGTCTCCTGGAGCCTGAGCCCCGCCGGCACCGCCCGCCGCGAGGAGCATGGCTGCGCGTCCCTGGACGGGCGCCTGCAGGCGGCAGCGCGGGCGGCCCGGGCGGGCTACCTGGTGGGGTTCCACCTCGACCCGATGATCCCGGGCGTCAGCGCCGAGCAGGAGCAGCAGGATCACCGTGAGCTGCTGACTCAGGCCCTGGACGCGGTGCCGCCGGACCGGCTGGCGCATGTCTCCCTCGGCACCGTGCGGTTCCCGCCCTCGGCGCGCCGCACCATGCTCGAGCGGTTCCCCGACTCCCGGGCCACCCTGGGCGAGCTGCTGCCGGAGGCGGACGGCAAGCTGCGGCTGCTGTCCCCGCGGCGGGTGGCGCTGTACCGGGCGGTGGCGGCCGTGGCCCGCGCACGCTGTCCGGAGCTGTTCATCTACCTCTGCATGGAGCCAGCCCGGATCTGGCGCGCTGCGCTGGGCTCTCTGGACCTGGACTCCAACCAGGCGGTGGAGCTGGCCTTCGCCCGCAGCCTGCACCGCCGCTTCGGCCTCTGCCCGGAGGCGCCGGATCCCGCGCACTACCCGGCGGAATAAAACCGCTATGGATCCGTTTCTCCCGTTGATGAGATAATAGGCCGGTTTTGCGTCCGGAGCGGGGCGCATCGGAGCGAAGAGATGGAGCGAAGCAGGTCTGGTTTGAACCGGTTCATCCTCACGCTGGTGAGCGCAGCAGCTCTCAGCCTGGGGTGCGTGGGCAACGACTTCCTGGACGACCCGTACGATCCGAGCAAGACGGACAAGGACGGCGACGGGGTGGCCAAGGAGGACGGCGACTGCGATGACAATGACAGCAACATCAAGCCGGGGGCGCAGGAGCGCGAGAACTGCCTCGATGACGACTGCGACGGCAGGGTGGATGAGGGGGTGCCCTGGAACGACGGGGTGAACAAGACCAACGAGGATCGCGACGGCGATGGCTACTGCCCCTCAACAGGTGACGTGAAGGACTGCGAGGGGAACAAGCGGCGCAACCCCGGCATGGCAGAGGACGGCGGCGACGGCTCGGGCAAGCCCAACGGCATCGACGACAACTGCAACGGCACCAAGGACGAGGGGCTCGCGTCGTCCGACCTGGACAAGGACGGCTTCACCGTGGGCGGGGGCGACTGCAACGACAACGACGCCAACGTCAACCCGGGCGCCATCGAGGTGGCAGGCATGCTGTGCAAGACGGCCCAGGACTGCCCGCCGCCCCACAAGTGCTTCGGCGGGTTCTGCCGCTGCATGACCAAGATCGACTGCTCCAGCGACACCAAGTGCTCCAAAGACGCCGACTGCAGCAAGTACGCCGGCGAGACCTGCAAGCAGGGGCGCTGCGCCTCCAACTGGCTCTGCCTCAAGGCCCAGGCCGGGCTGTCCAACCCGACGCTGAAGGTGTGCCGCGACAACACCGACAACGACTGCGACAAGAAGACCGACGAGCTGCCCACCCGGTGCGACGATCCGTCCAAGCTGAGCAAGGACAACCCGCTGGACATGGCCCGGGCCATGGAGATCTGCGACTCGGACCACAAGTGCGGCATGGAGAGCAAGTGCCCGGGCAAGCTCAAGTGCGTCAACGGCAAGTGCTCCCGCATCCTCAAGGCGTGGTTCAACAGCAAGGCGTCGGGCAAGGCGCGCGCGATCCTGTCCCAGTTCGCCAAGAGCGGCCCGTTCAAGCCGAAGGCGGGCAAGGCCTTCGCCGTGCTGTCGTCGGGGCTCGCGGACTACAGCCCGGCGCAGAAGTGCCCCCAGTCCGGCTCCTCGTTCAAGGTCACCGGCGTCGACCCGGACCCCTCGGCCAAGGACAAGAAGGCCAACGACTACATCGAGCTCGGCCTGGAGATCCTGGTGCCCACAAACGCCAGGAGCTTCGACTTCGACTTCAACTTCTTCTCAACCGAGTACCCCGAGTGGGTCGGCTCCCAGTACAACGACACCTTCTGGGTCAACCTGACCTCCAAGAAGTTCAACGGCAACATCTCCTTCGACTCCAAGAAGGTGCCCATCCGCATCAACAACGCCTTCTTCTCCATCTGCGATCCGTACGCGTCGAAGCCGATAACCAAGACCATGTGCACCAAGAAGCCGGCCTCCCAGTACCTCACGGGCACCGGCTACGCTCAGGACTGCTCCCCCAAGCCGTACATGGCCACCGGCGGCGCCACCGACTGGCTGCACACCACCTCGCCGGTGACGCCGGGTGAGACCATCAAGCTGGTGTTCAGCATCTTCGACAAGGGCGACTTCATCCTCGACTCGTCGGTGCTCATCGACAACTTCCGCTGGAAGCTGACCCCCGCCAAGAAGCCGTTTACCGGCCCGCAGTAAGGCGAGCTTCGCTCGCCTGGCATCAGGCTTCAGACTTCGGGCTTCAGGTGGAAGTGTCGCTGGCATCAGGCTTCAGACTTCGGTCTTCAGGTGGAAGCGTCGCTGGCATCGGGAGCAAATCTCCCAAGCAATCGCCCCTGAAGCCTGATGCCTGAAGTCTGAAGTCCTCGCGCGCGCCAGCGCGCATCCGTTGACATTCCGTCGGCACTCGAATTAGCTATACCCATCTGCGCCCGTAGCTCAGTTGGATAGAGCGCCGGACTTCGAATCCGTAGGCCGCACGTTCGAGTCGTGCCGGGCGCGCTGATGAGGGGAGAGGTTACCGGGGCCTGATGGTCACGCCGTCGTCCGGGTCCACCGCCACGACGGTGCCGGCCACCGGGGCGCGCATGTCCACCTCGTCCGAGCCGGACGGCGCCAGGGAAACCAGATCACCAGCCGCCACCGCGTCCCCTTCCACCACCATGGCGGTGCGCTTGCCCAGCATCGGGCTGTGGGCCGGGATTATGATCTCCTGCGGGATCACGGTGCGCGGGGTCGAGGGAGCCAGCGGATCGTCGAGGCCCAGCCCCAGGCGCTCCAGCAGCCGCCCCACGCCCTGGCGCCTGCCCGCCCTGTCATCTGGCAGCCGCAGCGTCGGGGTGGAGTGGGGGAGCCCGAGCCGGGTGGCCGCCTCGCCCACCAGCTCGGCAGGCCTGAGCATGGTGGGGCAGAGGGTGCTGCACAGGCCGCAGCCGATGCACTGGGCCGCGGCGGCCAGGTGCCGCGGCTCCTCGGGCGGCGCGGCGAGCTCGCGCAGCACCAGGTGCGGCTGGAGGTCGCCCCCACGCAGGAACACCGTGCAGGTGTCCGTGCACAGCCGGCACCCCACGCAGGCCGCGGGCACGCGGGCCAGCAGATCGGCCGACGGCGTCGTGCCACGCCTGACCAGCGGGTGGTCATGCCGCATGATGAGCACCCCGTCGGTGTCCAGGTCCACGGAGCGGTCCTGATCCACACGCAGCCCGCCAGGCAGGCCGTTGATGTAGGGCACCCAGCCCGGGTCGTCGCAGCCGCCGCACGCCTCCACCAGCGCGGCCACGGGCGCGCCGAGCGGGACCTGCAGCACCGCCGGCCGGGCCACATGGCCGGCCACGGTCACCACCCGCCGCAGGGCAGGGCGCCCCTCCAGCGCGCCGGCCAGCTCCACCAGCAGCCGGGCCTCGAGCACGAGGGCGCGGTCCAGCCCGGCGGCCGGGACGCTCTTGCCCTGCAGGCCGGCCAGATCGCACAGCAGCGACGGGGCCTCCAGGGGGTAGCGCGGCGGGAGCGGCACCACCTCGGCGCGCGTGCTGCGCGCCTCGTGGATCAACGACGTCACCAACGCCGGCTGATCTGCGTCCACCGCCAGGATCACCCGGTCCGCGCCCACCATCAGCGCGGCGGCGGCCAGGCCGCGCACGATCCGATCCGGAGACCAGCGCCCGAGGGAGCCCTCGGACCGCATCAGCGGGGTGTCGTCACAGACGCGCCCGATCACCACGGGGTGGCTCCGGTCCTGGAGCTTGAGCGCGCGACCGTCGCGATGGGCGACGCCCGCGGCTGCCAGCCGCTGACGCATGGCCGAGATGATGTGCGCTGAGGAGCCTTCCACGAGCGGCATTATATCTCAAAGTCGCCCGCCTGCGGCCACAGGCCCCGGCGGGCAAACCTGGTGCCTGCAGGCCCCCGTTTTTCGCCTGTAATGGGCAGGCCAGCGCCAGGTGACCAACGCCTGGTGGGCCTGAGCTATTGACTATCGACTACTGACTGTCGACTATGATCGCCTCACACAGGTGTAGAGACTCATGAAGTACGTCATCGTCAAGACAACCGTCGGCGGTCGCGAGGCTTACCAGCGGACTCTGCGTGCGCACCTCGAATTCCTCGAGGGGTTGCGCCGGCGAGGGATCCTCTTCCTCTCGGGGAGGTACGAAGACCGCTCTGGCAGCCTCTATTTCATCGAGGCCGAGGGCATGGAGGAGGCCATCGCCATCGCCCGGGAGGACCCGCTGGTCAAGGACGGGGTGGAGGAGTACCAGGTCAAGGCGTGGAACACCACCTCCCCCGACATGCTCCAGGAGAAGAGCGGGTCCGTGCCGATCCACCCGGTGGAGTCGGGGCCCGTGGAGGCGCCGCCCGCCGACGAGGACAGCTTCACCGTCGTGGAGGCCAACGAGGCCGAGAACGGCCAGGTGCTGGTGCGCTGCCTGGCGCCGGACGAGATCCCCGACGACGATCCCGTGCGGCTCGGCTATCTGCGCAACGCGCGCGACAGGGGCATGCAGAAGCTGTTGCTCTATTACGAGGAGCAGCTGGCGGGGCAGCTGGAGTACGCGCCCATCCGGGGCAGCGGGCTGCCGATCATCGGCTCGGAGGTGGCGGTCATTCACTGCATCTGGGTCCTCGACGCCTTCACCGGGCTGGCAGGGGGCCGGCGCCTGCTGGCGGCCTGCTCCGAGCGTACGAGCGCGCAGAGCCTGGCGACCATCGCCTACAACGACAACCTGCCCTGGATGCCCGCGAGCTTCTTTCGCAGCCAGGGTTTCTCCACGCTGGAGCAGGTGGAGACCGGCCGGTTCTTCGAGAACACGCCCATCGTGGCCCACCTGATGTGGCGCCCGCTGCTGCCGGACGCGCCGCAGCCGACCTGGGATCCTGTGCGCCTGCTGGAGGGCCTCGACTTCTGCTCTGCCTACCCGTGGCTGCACGGCCGCCGCCTCTACTGGGGCCGCCGGTTCAGCTACACCGGCGTGCTGGTCAAGGAGGGCCTGAGGCGGCCGGGGATCCTGGGCCAGCTTCCGGTGCTGGATCAGCGCAAGGGTGACATGTGGACCATGGTCAAGGTCGGCGTGCCCGAGGCTGACCTGAGCCGGGCGGTGAAGCTGATCCAGTCCACCCTCATCGAGGAGCCCACCTACTTCGCGCACCTGTACCGGGACGACGAGGTGATCATCATCTTCCCTGACCGGATCTTCACCACCCGCAAGGGGGCCAGGGATCAACGCGAGGCGCACCAGTACGGCCTGGAGAAGGGGATCCCCGCGGCGGAGCTGAGCTTCGCCCCCTTCGAGCCCGAAGAGGAGTAGGGCCGGCGCTGGCTGCCGATGCTATAATCGCTTGATATGAAGACGATCTTTGTTGGTGGGGGGCAGGGCTGCAGGGCCGTGCTCGAGCTGATCCTGCAGCACCGGCTCGCCACCCTGAACCTGGACATCATGGGGGTGATGGACCTGAACCCGTCGGCGCCTGCCATGGAGCTCGCCCGGGATCGCGGCTGGGAGACCTACACCGATCTTGAGGACGCCGTGAGCCAGCCCGGGCTGGAGCTGGTCATCGAGCTCACCGGCATCGACGAGGTGCGCGAGGAGATCTACCTCATCGCGCCCCAGTCGGTGCGGGTGATGGACCACTACATGGCCCGGGTGTTCTGGGACCTGGACACGGTGGCGACCCACCTGCGCGAGGAGCTGCGCATCAAGACGCGCCTGGAGGAGGAGATCCGCTCCGACCGTCGCCGCCTGCAGGAGATCATCGACAGCCTGCCCGACGTGGTGATCGTGGTGCGCGAGGACGGCACCGTGGAGCGGGTCAACCGGCGCTACGAGGAGATGAGCGGGCTCACGGCAGACGATGTGCTGGGCCACACCTGCGACGCGCGCTCGGTGGACCTGGGACCGGACGGCAACTGCCGCAAGACTCGCTGCCCCCGGCTGGAGGCCATGAAGAGCGGCGAGCCGGTCACGGTGCTGCGGCGCCACTCCTGCATGACCTGGCAGAAAGAGGAGCAGGAGGGGGAGTGCTACTTCGAGGTGGCCGCCTCGCCCATCCACGAGAAGGACGGCACCGTGAGCGTTGTGCTCACATCGCGAGAGGTGACCGACCAGATCATGCTCAAGCGCGAGCGGGAAGAGACGGCGGGCCGCTTCGACCAGATCATGGCCATGGTCCACGGCATCATCACCCTCAAGGATCTGGACGGGCGGTACATGCTGGTCAACCCCGCCGCGGAGCGGTTCTTCGGCAATCCGGCAGCGGAGTTCATGGGCCGCACCGCGCGGGAGGTCCTGCCGCCCGAGGTGGCGACCCTGATTGAGCGGCACGACGCCGAGGCGCTGGAGCGGGCTCACCACGTGAGCCACGAGGAGCTGATGGAGCTCAGCGGCGAGGGACACATCGTGATCTCCGAGCGGTTCCTGCTCACCGGGTACCAGGATCGGCCGGTGGCCATCTGCTGCGTGTCGCGGAACGTCACCGACGCCAGGCGCATGCAGCGCGAGCTGGTCCACAACGAGAAGCACGCGGCGGTGGGCAAGCTGGCGGCCGGTGTGGCCCACGAGATCAACAACCCGCTCACCGGGATCCTCTCCTTCACCGAGGACCTGCTGGAGGACGCGCCCGACGGCAGCGAGCTGCAAGACGACCTGCAGGTGATATACCGCGAGACGTTGCGATGCAGGCGCATCGTGAGGGACCTGCTGGACTTCTCGCGGCAAGGGAAGCTGAAGCGGCGGGACGTGGCGCTGGCGCCGATCATCCAGCGCACGCTGAAGCTGGTGCAGAACCAGGCGGCGTTCCATGACATCACCTTCGCGGTGGAGATCGCCGACCACGCCATGAAGGTGCGGGTGGATCCGAGCCAGATCCAGCAGGTGCTGCTGAACCTGGTGATCAACGCGCGCGATGCCATGGACGGCAAGGGCACCATCACCATCAAGACCAGCGAACACATGGCCACCGAGCTTGTGTGGGTCGAGGTGATCGACCATGGCTGCGGCATCTCCATTGAGGACCGGAACCAGGTGTTCGAGCCGTTCTTCTCCACCAAGGGGGACCGCGGAAACGGCCTGGGGCTGGCGGCGGTGAGCAGCATCCTGGACCAGCACGACGGCTTCATCGAGCTGGAGAGCGAGCCGGGAGAGGGGGCGCTGTTCCGCTTCTCGCTCCCGGGCGAGGTAACCAACATGGCCGGTGAAGACCAGGCGCAGCAGGGAGGCAGCGCATGAACAGTGAACAGGCACGCATTCTGGTCATCGACGACGAGGAGATCGTCCACGCCAGCGTGGGCAAGATCCTGCGCCGCGCGGGCTACTCCACCGAGTCTGTATTCTCCGCAGCCGACGGGCTCGAGCGAGCGCGCCAGGACGAGTACGATCTGATCATCACCGACCTGATGATGCCCGGCATGAACGGCATCGAGCTGTTGCGGGCGCTCCGGGCCGCCGAGGTGAACGCGGCGATGCTGATGATCACGGGCTACCCCACCATCCGCACCGCCCTCGAGGCCATGCGCCTCGGGGCCATGGACTACCTGGCCAAGCCGTTCACACGGAAGGAGCTGCTGGCGCCGGTGATGCGCGCCCTGCGCCAGGAGCCCGAGGAAGCGCCCGCCGAGATGAGCGAGGACGGCTCGGTGGTGGACCCCGCGAACCTCGTGCCGGGGACCGAGCTGTTCCTGCCGCACCACGCCTGGGCCCGCTTCCAGCAGGACGGCTACTTCAAGATCGGCGTGGAGGCCTCCTTCCTCGGGGCGGCGGGGCAGGTCACCTCCCTGGATCTGCCCGAGCCGCTGGACCTGCTTGAGCAGGGGCGGACCGGGCTGCAGATGGCGACGTCCGCCGGCGAGGAGCACGCCGTGGCCATGCCCCTGAGCGGGCAGGTGGTGGACGTGAACGAGGCCCTGGACCCGGGGGATCTCACGTCAGACCGGTGGTGCCTCCGGCTGCTGCCCAGCGACCTGAAGGCGGAGCTTCGCAACCTGATGGTCCGCCGCACGCCGGCGGGGTAACAGGATCAGAGGTTGAACAGGGAGCGCAGGTCCCGGGCCTGGGAGCGCAGGTCCTCGTAGAAGTCGATGGTCCCCATGGAGAACCGCATCAGCAGGTCGTTGAGCTCACGCGGGATGTAGGGGTAGATCTTGCGCAGGTTGGCGATGCGGTACTTGTAGAGCGCGATGGCGTCGTGGTCGTCGAAGTGCTTCGACGCGTGGGGGTACTCCTCGGGGTGCCGCTCCACGCGGCGGAAGGTGTGGATCCCCTTGGCCACCGCGTAGATGATCACGTTGCCCATGCACCAGACATCGTAGTCGTTGAAGTTCACCTCGTAGTCGAAGTCGATCCAGGTGTAGTGGCCGCTGTCCGCCTCGATGATGATGTGGTCGTTGCGCACGTCGCCGTGGTGGGCGTCCCGCTCGTGGAGCGCGGCCAGCGCCTCGATGCACTGCACCAGCTGGGCCATGATGCCCGGCAGGGTCTCGTGGAAGTACTCCTCGTGGGGCTGATCCAGTGAGACCACATGGTTGAAGAGGGTCTTGCCCCGGATGAAGTCGATGATCCGCACGTGGTTCCCCACCGGATCGCGCACGGTGAACCCCTGCATGAACCGGTCGTTCCCCCGCACGAGGTCCAGCACCGCGGTCTCTTTCTCCGGGCTGCGCCGGCAGCGCACGGTGACCAGGCCCATGTTGACGGTGAACTGCTCGTGGAAGACGAGCTTGATGATCTTGTGCTCGCCGGTGGTCAGGTCCACCGCGCGCTTGACCCAGAACTTGGGCTGGTCATCGATGCCGAACCGTCCCTCCCTGGTGTCACCCATGATGAAGTAGTCGTCGCCCTCCAGCCGGATGACGCTGCTGCCGAGGATGGTCATGTAGTTGGAGGTGTCGTCGTGGATCGGCACCTCGCCGTACACGCGGCGGCGAGCCAGGGCCTCGATGCGTTCGGCGAGCTCCTTTTGGTTCTCGAAGATCATCGACCTGTAGCCTACTTGCCGCGGCGCGCTGGATCGCCGTGCTCGCGCCTGAAGGCCTCCACCTCGGCGCGCCCGGCCTCGCCGTCCGCCTCGAGCTTCTTCTCCCAGGTGCGCCGCAGGGGCCGCAGGCTCTCCACCAGCACCTGGGCCACGGCCAGGTTGCGGAACCACTTCTTGTCCCCCGGCACCACGTACCAGGGCGCCTGCCTGGTGGCGCAGCGGCTGATGGCGTCCTGGTAGGCGCGGGTGTACTGCTTCCAGTAGCCGCGCTCGCGCCAGTCGTTGGGGTTCAGCTTCCACGCCTTCTCGGGGCGCTCCTCGCGCTCTCGCAGGCGCTCCTCCTGCTCCCCGAGGCTCACGTGCAGGAAGATCTTCACCACCGCGGTGCCGTGAGCAGCCAGGATCTCCTCGAAGCTGTTGATCTGCTCGTAGCGCGGACGCCAGATCGCGGGGGGCGCGAGGTTGTGCACCCGAACCACCAGCACGTCCTCGTAGTGGGAGCGGTTGAAGACCGTCACCTCGCCACGCCCTGGCGTATGGGCGTGCACGCGCCAGAGGAAGTCGTGGGCCAGCTCCTCCTTGGTGGGCACGCCGAAAGGCGCCACGCTGACGCCCCGCGGGTTGAGCGCGCCGAAGACACGCTTGACGGTGCCGTCCTTGCCCGCGGCGTCGCGGCCCTGGAGCACAGTCAGCAGGGAGTGGCTGCGTGCGGCCCACATCAGCTCCTGCAGGTCGAAGAGCTCCTGCTTGAGCGCGGCGGTCTCGGCCTCGGCCTCGGCGCGCTCAATCTTTTTTGGGGGGCGAGTGCTGATCTTGCTGAGCAGCACCTTGCTGCCCGGCCTGTTGAATTTGGTGGCGTACATGAACCTCTCTACTTTTTGGGCTCCTGGACTCTAAACTGTCGATTGCCCACTGTCGACTCCCCTGGGGGCTGCCCCCCCGGACCGGGGAGGGAGGCCCCGCTTTGTGGGGCGAATGACATTATGACGAAATAGCAAAATATCAGAATGTCAAAGGGTTACGTTGCGCCTGGTAGGGAGGGCTTGGTTGGTTCTATAATTGCAGTTGGTAGAACCGGGGTACTTCTGTCAGGAGGCAGGTCATGTTTAGCCGTCGCGCCGTCAACGTCTGGTTTGGGGTTGCGGCCCTCGGGATGGGGGCAATTATCTACGCTGGCTGTGACCAGGGGACCATCGACAACAACCTGGCCAACTGGGACGGGGGCGGGCCGCCGCCGGATCCGTGCAAGAAGGGAGGGGACAAGGACGGTGATGGGTACGGCACCGGCTGCGTCAAGGGCAACGACTGTGACGACAACGACCCGCTGACATACCCGGGCGCCAAGGAGCGCTGCGACGGCAAGGACAACAACTGCAATGGCCAGAAGGACGAGGGGGTGCTCAACCCGTGCGGCACCTGCACCCAGGGGTGCGCCGGCGTGGGCAAGAACGCGCCGTTCCCCATCGACCCGAAGAAGGACCCCAACGTCAAGGACGCCAAGGGCGTCGGCCTGGACAAGAACGGCGACCTGGTGCTCAAGAAGGGTGGGGTGAATTTCAACTACATGTGGATCGCCAACACCTACGACCCGGGGGGCAAGTCCTCCTGCGCGTCGACCAGCGCGAGCAACTCCAAGTGCCGCGGCACCGTCTCCAAGGTGGACACCGACAAGATGAAGGAGGTGGGCCGGTACTACTCCATCACCTGCTTCTCCTCGGGCAACACCTCGGGGTGCAAGGACAAGAACGGCATCACCCTGGATCGGGACCACAACTGGACCCCCTCGCGTACCGCCGTGGACTACAACTTCGACGTCTGGGTCGCCAACCGGTCAGTGCACGGCGGGCAGCCAGCGGCCACCAAGATCGCCAACGACGTGCTCGACTGCGTGGACCGCAACAAGAACGGCAAGATCGACACCTCCAAGGACCAGAACGGCGACGGTAAGATCACCATGGACTGCGACGGCAACGGCGTGGCCGACAGCGGCTCCACGACCTGCAAGGGGTCGTACGCGGGCAAGCCCCCCGAGTTCCTGGGCGACGACGACGAGTGCGTGATCCTGACGGTGGCCTACGCCGACAAGAACGACATCGGCCGCTCCATCTGCCTCGATATGGGCAAGGGCATGGTGGGGGCGTCCAACGCATGGGTCGGCACCTTCTACCGCCCCGAGAACGGCCGCGGGGCCAACAAGTTCTACAAGATCAACGGCACCACCGGGAAGATCGACGCCACCGTGAAGCTGCCCAGCGGGCACCACACTTACGGCTGCACCGCGGACGCCCACAACATCATCTGGTCCACCGACATCTACGGCTCGCTGGCCTACTTCAAGGCCACCTCGCCCTACAGCGTGGGCGCCAAGCTCACCGCGCCGTGGGTGCCCAAGTCGGGCAAGAAGTACCACCACTACGGCATCGCCGTGGATGGCAAGAGCGACATCTGGCTCGGGGGATACCACTCCAACTGGGTGCTGCGTTACCAGCCCAACAGATCCAACTTCGCCGGCCTCGGCGTGGGCAAGTGGACCCGGGTGGACCTGAACAAGGGCTACACCACCCGCGGGGTCGCCGCCGACGTGCGCAACTTCGTCTGGGTCGCGGTCAACGAGGGGTACATCGTGCGCATCGCCGGCAACCTGCCGTCCGGGGTGCATGACCGCACCGCCACCAAGAACGTCTGGCCGCTGAAGTCACAGACCGTCATCGGCGTGGGCGTGGACTTCAAGGGCAACGTCTGGGGCGTGGGCCACAAGTACGGCTACGCCTCGCGCCTGGACGTGGACAAGAACGGCAACGTCTCGTCCACCGGCAAGAGCAAGTACGTCAAGATCGGGCAGAACCCGTACACCTACAGCGACTTCACCGGCTACGGGCTGATGAACTTCATCCGCCCCTCGGGCCGCTACGTCTACCAGCTGAGCCCGTGCCCCAAGGGGATCCGCGCCCAGTGGAAGCAGGTTGTCTGGAAGGCGACAACCCCGGCGGGTACATCGGTGACGCTGCGGGTGCGCAGCGGCGACACCGACACCAACTTCGGCCCCTGGACCGGCTACTTCACCAAGTCGCCGGCCGACGTGAGCAAGCTGAGCGCCACCCCGGTCAAGCCGAACCCCTCCTACTACCTACAGGTGGAGTTCACCCTGACCAACAAGAACAAGGTCTCCACGCCGATCCTGCACGACTTCGGCGTGGCCTACAGCTGCTACAACGATCCGGGGTAAGGCGCCGCTCCTAGGGGGCAGACCACCGCACCTGGTGCTCCACCTTCTCCAGCTGCTCCGGGCCGTGGGGCAGGCGGCAGCGGATCCGGCCTGACCAGACGCACGCCACGGTGCGCTGCTCCATGTCCACCACCACGGTGTTGAGGAACGGCTGGAGTTGCTGCGCCGCCTCGGTGAGCGGGCGCGCCAGCAGCCCGGGTACGTCCCCGGGCAAGCGCAGCTCGAACTCCGGGTAGTCGGGGTCCATGTTGATCAGCTTGATGGGCGCGTCGGCAGGCAGCTGGGGGAAGATGAGCGCCGGCGAGGCGCCGCACTGGAACCGATCGGAGGCGCCCTGGTCGATGGGCTTCGGGGTGAAGATGTCCGGCGCGACCCAGCCGAGGGTCGCCTCGCGCAGGGGCGGGTCATCGGGGCGCGGCGCGTCGGGGCGCGCCCGGTAGGTGTAGATGCCGGTGAAGGCCACGCGCGGGAACCACTCGTGGGCGAACCAGCCGATGCCGGCGGGCACGGGCTGCAAGGTCCAGCGGAAAGGATCCCCTGTGACCAGGCGCCTGGGAGTGAGCAGGTCGTCCGGGTCCTCGACGGTGGGGAGCTCCAGGCCGTCGACCCCCTCGCTCATCTCGATCACGTACCCCTTGCCCACCGGGTTCCGCTCGTAGGCTGCTGGCCCTTCCCCCTCCATCTCCGGGTTCACGAAGGGCTTGATCGGCGCGATGTACTGCTCGTACAGCTTCGCCTGGCACCCCCGGTCCACGCCGCCGTAGGCGTTGCGGTAGGTGATCTCCATCTCGGTGAAGGGCTCCGGCTCGGAAAACCAGATCTGCCCGTCGCGTACCCGCACCTTGCGGGGGCCGCATACGGCCAGGCGCACCCGCCGCCCCGCCACCTCCACGCCGGCCTCCAGGCGCTGGACGGCCATGCCCCCCGGTGCGTGTGCCTTCGCGCCGGTGATCACCAGGTCCGCGGCGGGCTTGAAGGCGTACATCTCCGAGTCGGTGAGCGGCAGCCCCTCGTCGTCCTCTGGCATCTCCACCAGCCCGGGCTGCTCCTCCAGGGGCACGCAGGTGCCGTCGCGGCCGAACTTGTAGGTCCGCTTGGCCACCACCGCCAGCTCCGACTGCCTGGCGAAGACGGCCGAGTGCACTGGCCCCTGAAGCTCCGGGACCGTGTCTTCGGGCAAGGTGTTTTCTGTGAGGGTATCCTGGTCGTCGATCATGGGGGCGGCTCCGGGGGGCTGGCCTAGCTGTCGTCCGCGGAGGGCGAGTCGGAGAAGGGGTGCACGAAGCGCCCGCTCGACCTCTGCTGGGAAGGATCGGCGGCGCCTTGTTCCGGCGCCCGGGTCACGCCGAAGCCGAGGATCCGAAACGCGGCGTGGGCGTCGGAGCCCACGCCGTCCCCGTCGATGCGCTCCTGGAACACGCGCCCCGGGTTCTCGAAGCCGGAGCTCCAGTTGGAGCCTTCGTTGCTGGTGCCGCTCGCGGCCAAACCGAGGCCGGCGTCAGGCCCCTCGCCGATGATTTCGCCGATGGCAGTTAACACCTTGGGGGCGACCTTGGGCAGCACCTTGGCGAGCCCCTTGGTGGCCAGGGCACCCACGCCAAAGCCGAGCCCCTCCAGCAGGCACTGGTAGGCGCTTTCGGCGATGCAGTTGACGATTCCGCCCACGATGTCCCCGGCGGTCATGCCGGTGAAGACCGAGATCTGCGTGGGGATGGCCAGGCCGGTGGGCAGGCCCGGGAAGCTGCACACGATCCCCTCGAAGTAGGTGATGCAGTAAGGGATCGGGTCCGCGCAGGCGGGCAGGGAGAGCCCGAGCACGCCCACCTGGCTCTTGTGGGCGCAGAACAGCGGCTTGGCCGAGCTTGTGGCCGTGGCGAGCAGGCTGAAGCCGGCGCTCACCAGGAAGGTCGGGTCCGGCACGCAGACCAGCACGTGGGGGCGCAGGAAGCCGGTGTCGTGGGTGATGCCGAGCGGGTTGTTGTTGCCGGCGCTGCCCATGGTCACCGTGGGGGCGTTCTTCTGGAACCAGGGGAGCAACCCCTGCCAGGTGAGCACCGAGGCCCCGAGGCAGGTGGGGAGGTGGAACTCGGGGGCGAACACCACGTCATAGGTCATGCAGAACCGGTGCATGTCAGCTCCTCCCTCCAGACTCGTTGCCGCCATCGGCCACCGTCAGGGTGACGGATCGCTCGGTCCTGGCGTCCATGGGGAACACAGCCGCAGCGCGCCAGCGGAACATGACCCGCCGCTCCTCTCCCATGACGATGATGGTGTCCATCACAGGCTTCATGACCTCGGACACCTCGCCCCGGCGCAGCACCAGCTCCCCCGGGAAGGCGGGCAGCGCCAGGCGCAGCGGGCTGCCCTGGCCCACGCCGTCCACGGCGAGCAGCTCGTCGCCGCGCAGGGGCTCCACCATCAGATCCGGGTGGGCACAGTTGTAGATCATCGGCTGCTCGTGGCCGGCGGGCGGGAAGACCGGCCGCCCGTCCGCGTCCCGGTGGCCGTCGGCGGTGAGCCGCAGCCCGCCGTCCTGGGGGTAGACGCCGGGGCAGACCGGCTCTGGCCGATCCGTCGGATTGCGCAGCGGGCTGTCCGGGCGCTCCAGGTTGGGCATGGCCACGCCCACCGGCGAGTCCGGCTCGGCCCAGAACCCCTTGCCCGCGGGGTTGTGCACGTAGGGCATCTCGCCCCACTCGTTGACCACCTTGCCGCCGAAGGCGTTGGTCAGGGTGAGATCCATCTCGGTGAAGGGCTGGGCCGGCCCGGGGATGATCTGGTCGTCCTGCTCGACCCAGACCCGGTCGCCCACCACGTCCACGGCGTAGGAGAAGTCCCCCAGGCCGAGGCGCACGCGCATGCGCGTAACGGCCCCGCCGCCCGCGGGGCGGGCCTTTCCCAGGACCACGAAGTCCACCTTGGGCCGCGGCATCGGGTTGTCCGCGGGGAACACCCCGTACGGCGTCTCGAGCTCCTCCATGTGCACGGGCCACGGGTTCTCGCTGGCAGGCGTCAGCGTGGCGCCGTCCTCGCCGATCTCGTAGGTCGCCTTGATCAGGGCGGTGCAGCCGAGCTCCGCTTCGCCGAAGCCGCCCGAGAAGATCTCCGCTTCCAGCCAGGTGTCGTTGACGAGCTTCAAGCCTTCTCCTCGTCTTCCCCGCGGTCCGGCGGGGCGGGCGCGTCAGGGTCCGCCACGGGCGCGCTCCTGGGCAAGCGCCGGGGCGTACCGGGCGGGTGGTAGTTCAGCGCCAGCAGGTCCTTGAGGTCCTTGACCGCCTGCTGCCGGCGCGCCTGCTCCTCCTCGGTGGGGCAGTTGAGAAGCACCCGCTCGCCGTTGAGCACCAGGTCGTCGTTGGCCTCCAGGCATACCTCCCCCAGGCGCCCGCGCAGGCTCGCGGCCTGGGCCGAGATGTCCAGATCCTCGCCCACCTTCAGCTTCGCGCCGCCGGTGACCTGCTGCTCCAGATCGCCCCCCACCCGCACCGACAGGTTCTCCTGGGCGCACAGCTCCAGGTTGCGCGAGCGCAGGCTCAAATCGCCGCTGTTGCTGAGCATCAGGCTCGGGGCGTCGAACCGGAGCACCGGGCCCGACTCGGTGAAGCAGACCCGCAGCTCCACTTGCCCTCCCGCGCCCTGTACGGTGAGGGTCTCGCCGTCCGACTCCATGGCCCAGGACGCGCGCCGGCCGGAGGGGAGTGATACAGGCGCGAGCGTATCGCTCTCGCTCGACGCAGCTTCCCGTGCTTCTGCCTCGTTCGGCTCCCTGGACGCCATTTTACCTGCCAGATCAGCTGTTGAAGATACTCAGTCTACCTGCCAAGGTGCCCGCAGTACAAGGGGACGGCAGGCCCGGGTGGGCGGGGGGAGGAGGCCACGCCTCAGAGGGAGAGGCACACCGCGTATACCTCATCGCCCAGGGCGGCGGGCGCGATGTTCTCGAGCTCCATCACCGTGGAGGATTTGCCGCAGGTCTGGCTCCGCACCAGGCGATGGCACGGGGCCTTGGTGGCGGCGCCGCAGGCCGGGATCTTGCCCGCCTTGGAGCCGACCACGACGCAGTCACCCTCGATGGTGCCCTTGGTCAGCGGGTCGGTGTCGGTGGGGTCGTAGGGCAGACACCAGGAGAGCTGGGTCTGCTCGGTCACCAGCTTGCCCAGGGCGTCCAGGGCAGGGCTGAAGTCGCCGCTGCAAATGGAGTGGGTGGCGCCGCGCTTGCCGAAGGCGTCCACGAAGTGCCCCAGGCGCACGGCGGGGAAGGCGTTGCCCGCCGTGGAGGTGCAGGAGGGCTTGAGGGAGGGGAGGTGCCCCTGGTGCGCCACCTCCACCGGCCCGGAGGGGCCCACGATGGCCGAGACCACGACCTGACCCGCGGGCTTGAGCTGCTTGAGCTGCTTCAAGTAGCGGTCAACCGGGTGGAGGTAGTTGCTCGACTTGGACGGCTTGCACCCCTTGCGTGGTCCGGTCTTGGTGCGGTCGTTGACGTCGCAGGTGACGCCGAAGTCGAAGCAGCGGAAAGAGGAGAGGGGGCCCATGGGATCGCTGATCTTGTTCTGGAACGGATCGAACAACGTCGCGTTGCTGGCGCTGCAGTCGTCCTCGTCGGAGATGAAGACCAGCGCCAGGGCGGCGTCCTTGCGCAGGAACCCGGGGTTGGTGCCCGGCTTCAGCGCCAGGTGCGCCGCCTCCAGGGGCTGCTCGAAGCCGCACCCTCCGGTGCCGAGGGAGGCCACGCAGGAGAACGCGCCGGCCACATCCCCGCCGGCGACGTTGCTGCCCTTGGGCGAGGCCTCGATCCATGCCGCGCTGGCCGCGGTGCACCCGGGGACCCGCGGCTTGGTCTGGAGCTTGCCCGCGTCACCCTTGCCGGCGCAGGAGGGCAGGGCGAAGCCGCCCGCGCCCAGGTCGGTGGAGATGACGCCCACCCGGTAGCTCTCCATGGCCTTGTCCAGGGCCTTCATCAGCTTCGGGAAGTTCTGGCTCAGGTTCTTCTGCTCGTGGGCCATGGAGCCGGAGTTGTCCACCACGAAGAGCAGGTCCACGTCGGTGACCTTCTTCTTGATGGTCTTGACCACGGCGCCAGCGGTCTTCAGGTCGGCAAGGCGATACTTGCCTCCGCCAGGGACGAGGCTGGTGAGCTGGGAGAGGCCAGCGTCGAGGCTCGCCAGCTTCGTGGGCTGCTGTTTGCCGCCTGCGCCCACTCGCACCAGGCGGAGCCATTCCGCGGAGCCGGCGGGCAGGTCTGCGGCGCCGTAAGTCAGCGTCAGGCGCAGCGGCTTGCTGACCTTCAGCTCCTCCGGGGTGATGGTAACGTCGGTGCTGTCGCCCCTGGTGACGGTGAGGGTGACGCGGGTGTCCGCCGCCAGGGCGCCCAGGGGCACCTGGAGGGTGGCCCCGCCTCCTGGCAGGGCGATGGTCCCGCCCGCCGCGCCGATGACCGCCGATGCCCTGTCCGCGGTGAGCGCAGCGGAATCCTCCCCGCACCCCGCGGCCAGGAGCGCCGCCAGGGCCAGCATGCTCGCGATGATTCCCTTTTGCCTGCTCATGTCGATCCTCCTCGCTGTTTGTTGTCTGGGAGGACCTACGCCGCCGCGCGGCGGGAGGGACAAAAAATCAGATCTTCTTGCAGGGGGAGAGCAGCACCGCCTCGGCCACAGACTTGGCCAGCGATTTCATGGTCTGGGTCAGGCCGCTGACGCAGATCTGGTCGAAGGAGGATGAGGGGGCCAGGGCATCCACCACCGCCTTCAGCCGAACCGCGGGTGCGGCGAAGCCGGCGCTGGACTGGCAGGAGGGTTTCAGGGACGGGTAGGACCCCTGCTTGGTGACCTCCACGGGGCTGGCGGGCCCGGCGATGACCGCCAGGTGGAGCTGGCGCGGACCGCGCAGGGCCTGCAGCTTCTTGAGCAACGCGCCTGTGTCGAGCATGTAGCCGCCCCCCGTGCTCGGCTTGCAGCCCGTGCGTTTGCCCGTCGTGGTGCGCGTGCACTTGCTCTTCCCGGGGCACTCGCACTGTACGCCGAACTCGAAGCAGCGGAACGAGGTGAGCGGACCGAGGGGGTCGTTGAGCCCCTGTTGAGATGGATCATAGAGCTGCGGGTTGGTGGCGGTGCAGTCGTCCTCGTCGGTGAGGATCACAACCGCCAGGGCTGCATCCTTGCGCAGGAAGTTGGGGTTGATGGCGGGGTCCAGGGCTTTGAGCGCAGCGCCGAGGGGCTGCTCGAAGCCGCACCCGTCGGTGCCGAGCTTCACCATGCAGCTGAACGCCTGCACCACCTGGTCGCCGCTCACGTTGGATTTGGGGTTGCCGTCGCCATCGTAGGTGACGCTTATGTAATCGTCGGTGGGGAGAGGGCAGCCGGCGGTGGACGCCTTCTTGATCAGCTTGCCGCCGTCGCCGGACGGGACGCAGGCGCTGTCGACGTACAGGGTGCCGGCGCCCAGGTCCGTGGAGACGACCCCCACCCGCAGATCGAGCAGCAGCTTGAAGCCGAGCAAGGACGACATGAACGCCGGGAACGCGTCGGCCAGGGCGGCCTGCTCCTGCTGCATGGAGCCCGAGTTGTCCACCACGAACAGCAGGTCCAGCTTGGCCGGAGCGGTGGTGGGCTTGTACGAGGGGGTGAGGGTGAGGGTGAGCTGCTGGTGCAGGTCGCTCTGCACGAGCACGGTCTTCTTCTCGGTCTGGTAGCCGGTGTTGCTCAGGGCGATGGTCCAGGTGCCGGGGCTCAGGTCGGCGAGCTTGAACTCGCCGGCAGGGCCGGTGCTGGCCAGGCGGCTGTCTGCACCGGGAGCCTTGGCCGTGACGTCGGCGCCGGCGACCGGCGTCCCGCTGCAGAGGTCATTTACCGTGCCGGTGATGCTGCCGTTTCCCGGCCGGGTAATGGTCTCTGGCGGGATCGGGTCGAGGCAGGCCGCGGCCAGCGTCGCGACCACGATGAAGAGCGCTGCGGTGACCGTCCTGATCAAAACGAGTAACCCACCTGGCCCAGTACATGGGGCCTGCCGAAGAGTTGCACTTCCGAGCCGCCGCCCTTGGCCTCCTGGTTCACCAGCTCGAGGCCGTAGCTCGCCCGGGCGGAGGCCCAGAGGCCGCCATGGATATCCACCCGCAGATCCACCGCCGCCCCGGCGCGAAAGCCCCCCGCATCGCCGTTGAGCACCGTGGCGCTCTGCTCCTGCTCTCCGACGCGGGTGAGCGCCTCTCGCGTGATGAGGGATAGCTGCCAGCCTGCGTAGGCGCCGAGCACAAAAGACAGCCGCCGCCAGGTGAACGGGACGTAACCCAGCTCTGCCTGCAGCATGACCCGATAGTAGGTGAACGGGCTCGCCGTGACCGGCGCCTCGTGGTCCGAGAAGGCGAACATCACCCGCGCCCCGAGCTGAAGCGGCAGGTTCAGCCGATAGGCGTACGCGATGCTCGCCCCCTGGCCGGCTGCCATGGGCGACACCGGCGCGGCCATGTAGCCGTACCCCACCGAGAGGCGGTGGCGGGGCGGGCCTTCGGCAGCCGCCGCGGGGCGTGCCACCGTGAGCCCGGAGCCGTACGCAGCAGCCGTGGCGTCCACCACCCTGGGGGTGAAGGGCTGATCGAAGCCGCTCTGGGCAGGGTCGAAGCGATCCAGCGCCAGGTCGCGGGCCCGGGCAGGGGCGCCCGCGGCCTCGCCCTTGGGGCGACGGTCCGGGCCGACGGCGATTGGGGTCTGGAAATCGGCCAGGGCCAGGGTCACCGGCGCGCCGGCTCGCAGGGTCACCCGCGCCTCCACCCCCCGATCCCGGCCCTGGAGCCAGACAACGCGGTAGCTCCCCGGGGTGAGGATCAGCCGCGTATGCTGGGCCGCGGTCTTGTGGGCCTCGAGCACGATGCGGCTGCCCGCGCCGTCGAGGACCACCAGGTGCCCGCCCACCCCGGGCAGCACCTCCAGCAGGTCGCCGCGTCCCTGCAGCCGGATGAGGGGCGCGTCGAGCTTGCCCATGGGGGGGCGGAACCAGGGGCGCTGGCCCGCGATGCGCCGGGTATGGAACGAGACGAACGCGGCCAGCTCGCCGTAGCGCACCACGCCGTCGCTGTCGGCATCCGCCGCGCCGCGCAGCCCCGAGGTGAGGACATGAGAGAAGTAGCCGCCGCGGATGTCGCGCGCCTCGCCAGCGGGGCGGTCGCTGACGGTGGAGGTGAGCACCCCCACCGGCGCCCGCGCCACGGCCCGGTCCAGCTTCTCGATGAGGCTGCCGAAGTCCGGGCCCAGCTCGTCGTCCGCCGCCGGCCCCTTGGGCACGAACAGGCTCTGGGACTTGCAAGCGTCGATGAAGAGCCAGTTCTGGGTGGCCGGCGAGTCGGAGAAGCTTCGCTCGAGGTCGGTGCCGGTGAAGGCGGCGCTCGCCAGGGGGCCGCCCTTGCGCTTGAGGAAGAAGTAGCCCCGCTCGCCATGGCCCGAGAAGAAGAAGTACAGGTGCACCGGGCGCTCGGGGCGCGCGGCGCGGGCCGCGGCGATCTGCTCCTTGTACAGCCGCAACACCTCCAGCAGCCGCGCCCGGGTGGGGGGCAGGAACGGCGGGGGGCGGCCGCCGGCGCCCCCGCCGCCGCGCCCCGTGTCCACCTCGAGCACCGTGAGCACCGCCACCTTCTCCAACGGCGCCAGGCTCACCCCGAGGTCGTAGAACCCCAGCGCGTCGTCGTCGGCGAAGGAGAGCTGGGGCAGCATGCCGAGCCCGTCGTTGTTGCCGACGATGATGGCGTACACCAGCGGCGCCTCGGGCGGGCCGGGCCCGGCGGCGGCCCGCCCGGCGCAGAGCGCCGCCGCGGCCAACAGCAGGATGCAGGCGGCCCTCACCGGGGGGCCTCCACCAGCTCGAGGCGACGCACCACCGGGACCACGCCGTCGCCGAACGCCTCGGCGGACAGGGCAGCCGGCGTCGCGCCGCCGGTGGTCAGCCGCGCCAGCGCTGCGTGCACCGCCTCCCGGCTCAGGGGCTGGGGGCTGAACAGGGCGATGACCCACAGGGCCCCTGGCTCGTGGCGCCGCGCCAGGGCGATGGAGCGGCCCACGCTCCGGGGGGAGAGGGCCTCCTGGATCCCGATGCTCCGGTCACTCGACGGCCTCGGGTAGTAGTCCAGCGGCCGCATGTCGGGGCCGAGGCCGAGCAGGTACAGGTGCTTGAGGGAGGGGGCGTGGTTGCGGTAGCGGAACTGCAGGTAACGGTTCAGCGGGACCTCCTGACCGTCGGTCAGCCGCAGCAAGGACGGCGAGGCGCCCGCCGGGCCCGTGGCCACGGCGGTGAGCTCCAGGTGCACCAGGGCGGGGCCTGCGCCGCCCTTGAGGGTCACGCCGCCGGGCCCCACGGTGGGCGGCGGCAGCGTGAGCAGGGCGCCGCAGACCAGGACCAGCGCGACGGCCGCCGAGAGGGTGGGCGCCAGCCAGCGCAAGATCGGGCGGCGGGCAGGCGCCGGCGCGGTCTCGGGAGGCGCGCTCCATCCGAGCCGGTGCTCCAGGTCCTCCTGCCAGCGGGACAGCTCCGCGGCCGTGGGCTCGGCGTCCGCGGCCGCGCGCAGCAGGGAGGCCAGCGCGTCATGCTCCGCCTGGCAACGTTCGCAATCGCGCAGGTGCGCTCGCATGAGCTGGCGCTCCGAGTGGTCCAGCTCACCGGCGAAGTGCCGCTCAAGCATCCGGTCCACATGTCCGCTCATCGGTTCGCCTCCGCCTGCGCCCGCCTCAGCGCGCTGTTCTTCATCATACGACCTACCAGCTTCTTCTTGAGATACTTGGAGCGCCGGGGGCTGATCCCCATGTCCGCGGCCACCTCGGCGTGGGGCCGCTCCTCCACGAAGCAGAGCTGGAAGAAGCGCTGCTCCTGGTCGGTCAGCCCGGCGGCGAAGGCCACCAGCGCCTGGCGCACCCGCGCCCTGACCACCGCGCGCGGCTGATCCGGGCGCTGCCCGCGGCAGTCTTCCACCTCCTGCACCGGGATCTCCCGGACGCGCCCCCGCTTGCGCAGCAGATCCCGGCAACGGTTGCGCGCCACCTGGCGCACCCAGGGCACGAACTCGTCCTGCCGGTTGACGTCGAACCGTCCCCGGGCCTGGTGCAGGTGCACCCAGACCTCCTGGAACGCCTCCTCCTGCTCGAAGGGAGCGGGGAAGAAGCCGCGCACCAGGTAGAAGATGTCCAGGCGCAGCAGCGCGAAGACCCGGGCGAACGCCTCCCGCTCACCCGCCACGAACCGCACCACGAGCTCGGGCTCAACCTCAAGGGCCCTGCTGGTTGTCTGGGACGGCGCGGGCATGGCTCCGGCTCCGTGGTCTCGGGGGGCTCTACGTTAGCAGGGAGCTGGAGGGACAAGAAAAAATGCTGGCTCCGTCATTTTGTCATTTCGTCGTTTTGACATTCGCGCCCGAAAGGCCCGCCCCGGTTGCCCACCTGCTGCCACACACGTTATCTTGAACCCGTGCTTCGCCTCGTCACCATACTCATGTTGCTGGCCCTGCCGCATGCTGCCCTGGCCGACGATCCTCTGGATCGCGTCAGCGGCACCGAGGCCTGGGGGGCGGTGGGGCCCGAGGATCCGGACCGGGAGTGGAAGGACTGGTATCGCCTGCGGGTGGAGGTGCGCCGCGCCCTGGCCGATCTGCGGCTCCAGGCTGCGCGCAGCCACCGCCTGGCGGTGATGCTGAGAAAGGCCGGCGCCCGTCCCGACATGCGCCGCGTCCGTCGGGTCATGCGCGCCCGGCTCGTGACCCGCAAGGCCAAGAAGCCCGCGCGAAGGCGCAGCGCCTCGGGGCGGGTGGAGGGCGGCACCTTCTTGCTGCCGGGCGAGACCGCGGGCACCGTGGCGGAGTTGGAAGAAGAGCGCCCGCGCCGCCGCCGCCGGGGCAAGCGCGGTGAGGACACCCCCGAGCCTCCCTCCTGGGTCAAGGTCCCGGTGGAGCGGCTCGACGACTCGGGCCAGGCCATCGATGACGAGGGGGACGCGGTGCTGGAGCGAACCCTGAACAAGGGTAAGAAGTAACCCCCCATGGCTGATCTAGGCGCCCAGATCCGCGCGGGCGACATCGCCCCGATCTACTTCCTGACCGGCGAGCGACACCCCGTGGAGGAGATCGTCTCGGCCCTGCGGGAGGCGGTGATCCAGGGGGAGGAGAACCCGTTCAACTTCGATCTGCTAACCGTGCCCGAGGCGGGCGCCGCCCAGATCACCGGCGCCGCGCGCACGGTGCCGATGATGGGCGGGCGCCGGCTCGTGCTCGTGCGAGATGCCCATCTGCTCAAGGGGCCCGAGCTGGACCGGCTGGCCGAGTACGCCGCCGACCCGAACCCCACCTCATGCCTGGTGATGGTGGGGGACAAGGTGGACGGCCGGCTCAAGGCGATCCAGCGGCTGAAGAAGCTCGGCTTCGTGCACAGCTTCGCGGCGCTCAAGGACCGGCAGGTGTCCAAATGGGTCCAGGGCGAGGCGCGGAGGCTAGGCATCAAGCTGGCGCCCGGCGCCGCCGAGCGTATCGCCGAGGCGGTGGGCGCGGACATGGCCCGCCTGGCGTCGTCGTTGGAGATGCTAGACCTGTACGCCGGGGCAGGGGAGGCCGTGCGCCCGAACCATGTCGAGGAGCTGCTGGATCAGACCCGGGAGCGGAACATCTTCGAGCTGACCAACGCCGTGGGCCGTGGCCAGCGCCGGGAGGCCCTCGTGGTGCTCAAGCGCATGATCGACGCCCGCGAGCCGGGGCTGCGGATCGTCGCCATGCTCACCCGCCACCTGCGCCAGCTCTGGTCGGTCAAGGAGATGATGGCCGCCGGAAAGGCTCAGGACGCCATGGCCCGCAAGATCGGCATCCATCCATTCTTCCTCAAGGACATGGTGCGTCAGGCAGGCCGGGTCAAACATATGACCTTGCGCCGCATGCACAAGGCGCTGTTCGAGACGGATCGGGCGCTGAAATCCAGCCGGCTGCCGGACGCACTCATCCTACAGAAGCTGGTGCTGCAACTCTGCCCTGCGGGGTGAGGTTCCTGGGGAGCTACTCGGCCGGCTGGGCGCCGGACAGCGCGTTCACCGCGGTGGTGAGGCGGGCGATGAGACGGGAAGCGCGCTTGCGCGGGAGCACGTTCTTCTGCGCGCCCCTGTCGATGGACGGGATCGCTGCCTTGAGCGCCTCGCCTGCCTGCGCCACATCTCTCGCCTCGAGGGCGGCCCTGACGCGCTTGATCATTGTGCGCATGGATGTGCGGTAATGGCGATGGTGCGCCTGAATCCTCAGCCGCTGCCTGTTGCGCTTTGCTGCCTGCGGGTGGTTGGCCACAGTAATCTCCTCTTCACAAAAGCCGCGCATAACTAACACCGCTGAATCAGGGTGTCAAGAGCCACAAAACATTACTCGCGGCCGTATAGCTGTTGAACAACAGGGAGGAGCGCCAGCAATTGAGCGAGGATAGACAGATCACGCGGTCAGCGGGGGTGGTAGGGCTCTTCACCCTGCTGAGCCGGGTCCTGGGCCTGATACGGGACGCGGTGGTGGCGGCGGCTTTCCCCAAGGGCGCCACGGATGCCTTCTTCGTCGCCTACACCATCCCCAACGTCTTGCGCCGCCTGCTGGCCGAGGGGGCATTGACCGTGGCCTTCATCCCGGTGTTCACGCGTACCCTGGAGCAGGAGGGGGAGGACCGGGGGCGGCGCATGCTGGCCAACATGCTCGGCGCGGTGCTGCTGGTGCTCACTGTGGTGGTGGGGCTCGGGGTGGCCACCTCACCCTGGCTGGTGAAGGCCTTCGCCTACGGGCTGGCAGGCGAGCCGGCGCGCTTCGACCTGGCCGTGCACCTGACCCGGGTGATGTTCGCCTTCTTGCTCACGGTGGGGCTGACGGCCCTGGCCATGGGGGCGCTCAACACCCTGCGGCACTTCACCGCGCCGGCCCTGGCGCCTGCGGTCCTCAACATCTTCATCATCTTGCCGGCCAGCGCCGGGCTGGGCGCGCTGGCCGTGCCGCTCACGTCAGTGCTGTTCCAGCGGGGCCAGTTCAACCACGCCATGGCGGTGGAGACGGCGGTGACCCTGCTCGGCTTTCTCGGCGGGCTGTGGGCCGGATCTGGCGTGCGCCAGAGGGTGCCGGTGTTCCACGCCATCCTCCTCGGGGCGGTGGTCGCTGGGGCTGTTGTTTATTTCGTGCTGTGCAAGGTGTTCAGGGTTCCCGAGCTGGACGCGCTTGTGGGGGCTTTCAGGAGGCGGGCTGGGTAGGCGGCATCAGCATCAGCATCAGCATCAGCTTCAGCTTCAGCTTCAGCTTCAGCTTCAGCTTCAGCTTCAGCCTCAGCCTCAGCTTCAGC
>CAZEFW010000046.1:0-54731 GCA_964511535.1 uncultured Myxococcales bacterium
CGGGGGACAAGGCGGGCAAGCGAGCCGCCTTCTTCGCGGGCAACGAGGCCCAGCTCGCCTCGGCCCTGGCCAAGATCGTGGCCGACTCCATCGTGTTCGAGACGTGCAACGGCAAGGACGACGACTGCGACCTGAAGAAGGACGAGGACTTCCCGCTGCTGGGCAAGCCGTGCACCAACGGCCAGCTCGGCGTCTGCCTCAAGCAGGGGACCTACAAGTGCAAGGGGGACGGCACCGGGGTGGAGTGCAGCGCGCAGAAGGTGACCCCCGGCACGGAGACGTGCAACGGCAAGGACGACGACTGCGACGGGCAGATCGACGAGATCCCCGGCTGCCTGCCCTGCCTGCCCGAGGTGTGCGACGGCAAGGACAACGACTGCGACGGCACCCCCGATAACAACCCGCTGTTCACGGGGCTGCCGTGCGGCGTGACCGTCGGGGAGTGCAAGCCGGGCAAGTGGGCCTGCGAGAAGGCGGCGCTGGTTTGCAAGGGCCAGACCGGGCCCCAGCCGGAGATTTGCGACAACAAGGACAACAACTGCGACACGGTGGTGGACGGCTTCAGCCAGCCCTGCTACTCGCCCAAGATCGGCTGCGACCTGACCAAGCTCACCTGCGACGGGGTGTGCAAGATCGGCTCGAGCACCTGCACCGCGGGCAAGTGGGGCACCTGCAAGGGGGAGATCGGCCCGGCGTTCGAGACCTGCAACGGCCTGGACGACGACTGCGACGGGGTCATCGACAACGGGGTGAGCAAGACCTGCACCGATTACAAGACGTGCAAGCAGTACGCCTCCTGTTCGGCGTGCCCGCCCAAGCCGGTGGAGGTGTGCGACGGCAAGGACGACGACTGCGACGGCAAGCCGGACAACAGCGCGCTGTACGTGGGGCTGCCGTGCGGCTCGCCGGTGGGGGAGTGCACCGGCGGCAAGTGGGTCTGCGAGAAGGGCAAGCTGAGCTGCAAGGGGCAGAAGGGGCCCACGCCGGAGATCTGCGACAACAAGGACAACGACTGCAACGGGGTCATCGACGACAAGGTCACCGGGTTGCCCAAGGTGTGCGGCAGCGCGGTGGGCGAGTGCAAGTACGGCACGCCGGTGTGCCAGAAGGGGCAGGTGGTGTGCGTGGGCGGCACCGGGCCCAGCACCGAGGTGTGCGACTGCAAGGACAACGACTGCAACGGCAAGACCGACGACGGCGCCACCTGCCCGGGCAAGAGCATCTGCCACCAGTGCAAGTGCCTGCTGCCGTGCAAGGGGAGCGAGTTCGTCTGCCCCGGCGGCTACAAGTGCAAGGACGGCTACTGCTTCCCCACCAAGTGCGCCGACGTCAAGTGCAAGGCCACCGAGCGGTGCATCAACGGGGTGTGCGTGGCCAAGTGCGCCGACGCCAGGTGCGAGAAGTGGGAGAAGTGCAACCCGTACACCGGCGGGTGCGAGGACGACACCTGCCAGACCAAGGGGTGCCCCAAGGGCCAGGTCTGCGTGGTGGACAAGTGCGTGGCCGACCCGTGCCCGCCGGGCAAGTGCAACCCCGGGATGATGTGCGTGGACGGGGTGTGCCACAAGACCTGCCTCGGGGTGAGCTGCCCCGTGGGCAAGGTCTGCTTCAGGGGCGCGTGCGTGGGCGAGGACCCGTGCGACAAGACCTGCGCCACTGGCGAGGTGTGCAAGCTGGAGGGCGGCACCCAGACTTGCGTCCCGGACAAGTGCAAGCAGGTGACCTGCCGGCTGGGTCAGATCTGCCGCGACGGACACTGCAAGCCCGACCCGTGCGCCACGGCACGCTGCCCCACGGGGCAGAAGTGTGAGGCGACCCAGAAAGGGGAGGCGGACTGCGCCCCGATCCCGGGAGTGAACCACGGCGAGACCCGGGCGGCGGCGGCGTCGGGAGGCGTGGGGTGCGCGGTGGGGCAGGGCGGCGCGGCGCCGCCGGGGTGGGCCCTGCTGATGCTGGCGCTGGCGGCGCTGGGGCTGCGCGGGAGGCGGCGGCGGAGATGAGGCGGCTCATCTTTCTCGGCGCGGTGCTGCTCTGGCTCGGCCCGGGGTGCGAGGCTGATCCGTACCTGCTGTACATCCCGCCCGACGGGGCGGGGGACGTGGGGGTGGACGCGGACGGCCCGGGCGACGGGGCGACCGAGGCTGGCGACGGCCTAGGGGACGGCACCGCGGACGCGTGCATCCCGGACGGCAAGGGCGAGGTGTGTGACGGCAAGGACAACGACTGCAACGGCAAGGTGGACGACGTGCCCGCCAGCATGGTTGAGAAGGACCTGAAGCACTGCGGCAAGTGCTTCGCCGCCTGCGCCTTCCCCAACGGGTTCGCCAAGTGCGAAAAGGGCGTCTGCTCCCTGACCGGGTGCGCGCCGGGCTACTACAACTACAACGGCAAGGACTCCGACGGGTGCGAGTACTTCTGCCTGGTGACCAACAAGGGCGTGGAGACCTGCGACGCCAAGGACAACGACTGCGACGGCAAGACCGACGAGGACTACAACCTGCAGGCCGACCCCAAGAACTGCGGCACCTGCGGCGTCGCCTGCGTGTTCAACAACGCCACCGGCGCCTGCGTCGCGGGCAAGTGCAAGATCTCCATCTGCGCCAAGGGGTTCGCCAACGTGGACAAAAACGACGCCAACGGCTGCGAGTACAAGTGCCCGGTGTGGCCGATCCTCACCACCGACGACTGCGACGGGCTGGACAGCGACTGCGACGGCAAGACCGACGAGGACTTCGTGGCGGGGCAGTGCGGCAAGAGCGTCGGCCAGTGCAAGCAGGGGGTGTTCTCCTGCAGCCAGGGGGTCAAGACCTGCAGCGGCTACATCGGGCCGAGCACCGAGATCTGCGACGGGCTGGACAACGACTGCGACGGCACCAAGGACAACGGCTTCGACAAGCTCAACGACCCGCGCTACTGCCAGAACTGCAAGGCGTGCTCTCTGCCCAACGCCGTGGCCAACTGCAAGAACAGCGTCTGCGGCATCGCAGTGTGCAAGAGCGGCTGGGTCAACCTGGACAAGAAGGACGCCAACGGCTGCGAGTACAAGTGCTCCATCACCGGCATGGAGATCTGCGACGGGCTGGACAATGACTGCGACGGGGTCAAGGACAACGGGGTCAGCCTGACCCAGAGCATCTGCAAGCAGGTGGGGCCGTGCAATGGGGCCAAGGCGGTGTGCAAGGGCAAGGCCGGCTGGCAGTGCGCTTACGGCGCGGACGTGGAGCTGCAGCCGTGCAAGGTGGACGCTGACTGCGGGGCGGGCTACAGCTGCGTGGCCGGGGTCTGCCCCGGCGTGGTGATCACCGACGAGAAGCTGTGCGACGGCAAGGACGGGGACTGCGACGGCGTCAAGGACGACCCGTGGACCAAGGGGGTCAGCGGCCCGCTGCTCGGCGCGTCCTGCTCGCCCGATCCGAGCAAGAAGGGGGCCTGCGCGCCGGTGGGCGCGTACGCCTGCGCCGCCAACAAGACGAGCCTCGCCTGCACCCAGACCGCTGCCGGGCAGGTGCCTACCAACGAGCTGTGCAACGGCGTGGACGACGACTGCGACGGCAAGGTGGACGAGGCCACGGACGATGGCGGCTACAAGGGAGTGCGAGACAAGGTGGTGCGGGTCAAGCGGTCATACGGCGGCAAGAGCTACGACTTCTATATCTACGCCTACGAGGCGAGCCGCCCCGACGCCAACTTCGCCGCCGCGGGCACCAGCACCGCGCGCGCCTGCTCCAAGCACGCGGCGCTGCCCTGGAGCAAGGTGACCTACAAGCAGGCGGCGGCCGCGTGCAAGCAGGCGGGCCGGCGGCTGTGCAGCGCCACCGAGTGGCTGCTGGCCTGCGAGGGGGCGTCGAAGCTGAACTACCCTTACGGCTCGGCGTACACCGCGGCCAACTGCAACGGGCTGGACAAGAAGCTCGGGTTCGCCATGCCGGCGGGCAGCCTGGTGGGCTGCCAGGGGGGCGAGACCGGGCTGTGGGACATGAGCGGCAACCTGCGGGAGTGGACCACGCACAAGGCGGGAACGGCCGGCTCCAAGGGAATCTACGTCGTGCGCGGCGGCGCCTACCACACCCCCGGCCCGGGGCTGACCTGCGCGTTTACGCTGAGCCAGGCCGTTGAGGACGTGGTGCTGCCCACCATAGGGTTCAGGTGCTGCTCGAACGCGCCGTAAGTTCAGCCTCAGCCTCAGCCTCAGCCCCAGCTTCAGCTACAGCTTCAGCCTCAGCTACAGCCTCAGCTTCAGCCGCCACATTCTGTCATTTCGTCGTTTCGTCGTTTCGTCGTTCTGTCATTCGGCGGCGGCGCCGCCGCAGCCCCAGCTTCAGCCATCAAATTCTGGCATTCTGGCATCCCGGCGTTCTGGCATCCTGGCATTCGGCGGCGAAGCCGCCGCCGCCGCGTCGCCTCACTCCGGATACTCAATAAGATCATCGCGCCGCTGCCAGTTTTCGCCCTCCTGCCACCCCGTGTACAGCGCCGGATCCACCACCGCGAACTCGATATTGGCCAGCTTGCCAAAGCGGTTGAGCAGCTTCAGGTTCGGGCAGCGCTTCTCGTACCCGGCGGGCCACACCTCCTTGTCATCCTCGTGATCGATCCAGGTGAACCTGACCACCAGGTGGCATGGCTTGTCCGGATCGGGCGTGTGGTCCGGGAACTTGCACTGGCGGCCCGCGCCCAGGGACAGGCCGTGCAACCACTCTGCCGTGGCGAGCTCGATGTAGTAGATGGCCAGATCGTTCCGGCTCCGCGCCAGCTCGCGGCAGCTCTCGACATAGCCGGTGATGGGCGCCAGCATTCCGGAGGAGTTGAAGCGCAGGTTTGCCTCCGACTTGTGGACCAGGTTGCTGTGGGCGAACCATCCGACCAGGGCCAGCGCGGCCACCGTCTCGAGCACCCTGGCTGGGACGCCGCGCCACCGGATAAGCGGGTCCAGGGCGAGGGCCGAGAGCGCCAATGCCGGCGGCATCATGGGGACCAGATAGCGCGACCCGGGGTCGAACAGCAGCAGCGTGCCCAGGCAGAGCAAGGAGCCGAGCCCGAGCATCGCCCTGACCGGCGCGCGGGGGCGCGTCCGCCAGATGATCAGGCCGAGGGCAGCGCCGATCCAGACCAGCGGCAGCCCGGGGTGCTCCCACAGCTGGGACGCCATCTGCGTCAGCTTTGTCTTGAGCGCGCTGTGTCCCTGGAACATGAAGGACTCATCGGCGTTCCAGGCCTGGGTGGAGTGGAAGAAGTTCTCGTAGATGATCCCCGCCTGCATCCACAGCCACCACCCGCTGGTCACGCCCGCGCCGATGAGGAGCAACGCCAGGTTCAGCGCCTGCTGCCGGGCGCGCTTGAGGTGGGCCACCAGGAAATACAGGGCAGGCCCCAGCATGTAGACGAAGAAGCTCAGCTTGCACAGCACCCCCAGGCCGCCCACGAGGCCGAGCAGCAGGGCGCGCCGCGGGGTCAGCATGCCGCGGGCCATCACCTGCAGGCACGCCATGTGGGCCACGGCCACATAGATGTCGGCGTATGCCAGGCGGGACCAGCTGAAGACCATGGGCGTGGTCGCTATGAGCAACGCCGCCCACTGCCCGGCGCGCCGGGATGCCCCGCACCGCAGGGCCAGGTCCCGGGCCTGGAGCATCAACAGGGCGAGGCAGAGCACGCCGCCGAGCCGCAGCGCGAACAGGGTGTCACCGAGCAGGGCGACCAGCAGCCCGGCGATCAGCACCGGCAGGGGCGGGATCTTGTCCTTGCTCGCCAGAGCTGACCAGACATCGTAGCCCCCCGGCTCGCCGCTCACGGCGAGTGAGAGGTAGACCGCCCGGAAGGAGACAGAGTCGGCCGGCTGGCTGGGCAGGTCGTCGATGAGGATGGCGGCCACGCTGCAGGCGAACGCGACGGCGGCCAGCGAGGGCAGGATCACTCGCCGAGGCAGAGTCGTTATTCCTGTAATATCGGGTGGTTCGCTCATGGCTGTTGCCGTGGTCGTGGACCCAGTGAGGCTAGCCCACAGGGGCTGGACCCGCAAGGCGATTACGGCTCGGACCGCGCAAGCAGCGACAGCGCCATGGGGCGGGGGGCGCCGCAATCGACCATCACCACCTCGCGGGCCAGGAGCTTCATTCGCGGGAAGCGCGCGGCCGCGGGGGCGCCGATCTCGTGCAGGAAGAAGGTGTACGGCGGGGGCATGCCTTCGTGGCGCATGGGCGCGTTGATCACCAGGCGCTCCGGGAACTGCTGGGTCACGATGGACGCCAGCGTGTCGTAGGTCAGGTCAGGCTCTCCGGCGATCTCGTCCTTGGGGGTGGAGGGGAAGGTCACCGACAGGACCCGGCGCGGGGCGAGGCGGCGCGACAGCTGCTTCATCTGTGTCAGCAGCGGCCCAAGGTCGCAGGTCGGGTGATACTTCAGGCGCCTCAGGCCGGCCAGCTCGCTGGCTGTGGGGGGGCGGTTGTCGTAGAACATGGCCCGGTCCACCACCTGCGCCGGGGCCGCTGTCCAGGGCAGCGGCCGCACATGGGACAGCCAGAGCATCGCGGCGAAGGCCGCGGCGGCCCAGGTCAAGCCGACCAGGCGCCAGCGCCGGGGGACCCAGCGCATGATCCACCACACCGTGAGCAGACAGAGCAGGGGGTAGAGCGGCTGGCTGTAGCGCTCCATCTTGGCGCTGATCAGCGTGAAGATCAGGTACGCCCCACCGATGAACCCCACCAGGGCCCAGCGATGGGGGAGCTGCCGCCCGGCCCGGGTCAGGAGCATCACCAGGCCAGGAGCGGCCAGCAGTGACAGGGGCAGGGTGTAGCTGTTGACCATCATCCGGCCCACGGCGAGGACCCACGACAGCGAGCCCATCTCCAGGGTGTATTCGGGCAACGCCTCGTCCGCCGCGTCGCTCACGGCGTGGTAGCCCAGCTCGCCGAGGTAGCTGCGCAGGTCGAAGTTGCCCAGCAGGGCGCTCAGCCCCGCGACAACCCCCAGGGCCATGAGCAGGTTGAGCATGATCCTGCCCCGCCGCGGACCCCTGGCCAGCCCCAGGGCCAGGCAGACGAGGCACGGGAAGAGGAGATAGAGCGGGAAGGTCAGCTTGGTGTACAGGGCCAGGGCAGCAGCGACGGCGAAGAGCAGGGTGCGCCCCGTGTGGCGGAAGTTATCGGTCCCCAGCAGCAGGGCGAGGCAAAGGGTGACCATGGCGGCCAGCGGGAAGTCGAGGGTCAGGTACCACGAGGCGCCGGCCAGCGGCGGGCAGAGCACGGCCAGCAGCGCGGCCCACAGGCCCAGGCGCGTGCTGCCCAGGGTCCGACCGAGCAGGAACAGGCCGAGCACCATTACCCCCAGGAACAGCAGGTTCGTCAGCTGCGTCGTCCAGATGGAGAGGGGGCCGAACAGGCGGGCCAGCGGCAGCGCGACCTTGTACACGCCGGGCGGCCAGCGGGTGAAGTTGTGCCGCTGCAGGTCCTGGGGCGCCTCACCGAAGTAGGGCGTGTTGTCGCTGGAGTAGCCGACGGTCCATGTCTTGAGCTCCTTCTCCAGGTTCAGCAGGTGCAGCGGCATGTCTCCGAACACGAGCTGGGCGGAGTGGGGCACGCCGCGCAGCGCCACGAGCCGGGGGATCACCGACGCTGCTGCGATGAGCAGGAGCAGCCCCACCACGGGGGCCCAGGGGTGCTTGGCGAGGCGGCCTGAGGGGGGCACGAGGGCAGTATATCCGCTCGCGCCGCCGGGCGTACATTTACCGCGCGGGGGAGCCGGCACGGTCGAGCAGCTTGTGCAGGACGCCGTACAGGTCCCGGGCCAGGCGCTTGTGGCCTCGCCGGTCCAGGTGGCAGATGTCCATGAAGATGCCGCCGGTCTGCTCGTTGACCGATGACTTGCCGTCGAACCACCGCTGGGTGTCCACCAGGTGGATGCCAGGCTGGCTGGCCAGCGCCCTGACGATCTTGCCCATGGAGATCATGCCGAAGCCGATGCCCCACCAGCTGTCCTTGGCGCGCTTGAACAGCTGGAGCGCCTCGCCGTATTTGCCCTCGCGATCTGCTTTCTGGGCCAGGGTCCAGAGCTGCAGCGGCCCCCGCGGCGCCTCGGCGATGAGCGCCTCCAGCCCGGCGCGATGGGGCCAGCCCTTGCCGGACAGCGCCTCGCGGAGCATCCCCTCCAGGCGGGCGTATTCCGTGGCGCCGACCTCCCTGTAGGTCACCGGCTGGGGCACCATCTCACCCTCGAAGGCGCTCAGGTTCAGCGGCAGGGTCACCAGCACCAGCGGGATGCCGCGCTGCCGCAGCATGTCCGCGACCCTGAGCAGCAGCCGCCGGTAGTTGTCCAGGTAGACCTGGAGCTCGCTGGTCCAGAAGCCGGCCCCGCGCATGGGGGGCTCGGGGCGCCAGATGTTGCCCAGGATGATCTCGGGGCTGTACGGCTCGCCGGCCGGCCGGGCCAGCACGGGCGCCTTGAACCGCTCCTTCAGCAGCCGGTAGATGTGGCTGCGCTCGAAGGGGCGCAGCCCGATGCGGGGCGGCTTCCAGTAAGTGATGGCCTCGTTGTTTCCGGCATAGATCACCACCGCCGCCGGCTTCTGCCTGGCGCGAGCCAGGTACGCCTCGAGCACCTCCACCTGGCTCAGCAGCTCCCAGGCGGGGCGGGCGAGGACCACCGTGGTGGGGTCGTCGCTGCCCAGCTCCCGTCGCAGCCGCGCCTCCACCATTCCGAAGAAGGTCTCGGCGTAGGGCACCCCGAAGCCGTAGGCGGCGGAGCCCCCGAGGATGATGATCTGCTGCCTGGCCGCAGGCATGGCCTCCGGGGTGAGCAGCTTGAAGTACCCCTCCTCCTCGTGATCCTTCTCGGCGCCGGGGGCGTCCCGGGGCACGCGCATCATGGCGAGGTCGCCCTCTTTGTAGAACCGCGGCTGCTTGACCTTGCCCCTGATCATGGCCAGGTACGCCTCCAGCGAGGCGTGGGTGGTGTCGAAGAGCAGGGGGCTGGGCGGGAAGGCCAGGCGCGCGCCGCCCTCGATGATGACCAGGGCCAGGCAGGTCACCACGAGGCCGAAGGCTGCCTTGCGCCAGGTGGATATTTTAGTGCCGGTTGCCATGGCGCGGTTACAGGGCAGGGGCCGGCGGTTCGAAGGGTGTCATCTGCCCGGGCAATATACTCCATTCCCTCGCGGCCTGCCGTGGGCCACGCGCTCGTCCGTTAGGGGCGTCGACGGTCGCCTCCAGCGGGGGCCCCGACGCCCTGGCACGCCCCGCGGCCGGGCATCTCCCAGACGCTCAGCTGGATCGCCTGGCCCGCTCCCCAACGCGCGGCCAGAGCCCGGGCGCCGTCGGGGGGGCCTGGCCGGGCGGTGAGCCGCAGCCGGTGGCAACGAGCCCGCGCCATCTGCGCCCACTTGGGCAGCCGCGCGCGCTCGGGTGGGAGCATGAACGTGCGATCCAGGCGAGCCCGGAGCCCGAGCATCACCTCCTCCAGGAGCAAGCCCGCCTCGGTCTCCGGCGGAGACGGCGCCTCCTCCAGCAGGAAGAACGTCTCTGGACCGTACCGCCGATCCAGGGCCCGGCCGAGGGCCAGGGTCACCCGGTGGTGGGCGGTGGGTTTGGGCGGATCCCCCAGCAGGTTTGCCCCGCACAGGTTGCTGGCGCACAGTCGCTGGAGCGTGGTCGCTTCATGGTGGGCGGCAGGGTTCAGGCCCCCGCCTCGCGCCGGCCAGGAGCAGGCCAGCCAGGCCGCGGCCCCCAGCAGCAGCAGCGCCGCCCCCGCCGCGCGCCGGTGCGCCGTCCGGCTCAATGACATGGCGCCCATGGCCGCGGCCACGGGCAACACCGGGAGCAACGGCAGCAGGTAGCGCGCGTGCCGGGCCACCATCAAGATGTGCGCCGCGAGGGGTACCAGCAGCCAGAGCAGGAGCTCCAGCCGCCCTGCCTGGCGCCGGCGCCACCAGCTCACCGCCAGCACCAGCGCCAGCAGGAACAGCGGCACCGACAGGAGCAGGGGCACGGAGCCGAGGTAGAGCTTCACGCCGCCAGACAGAGATGGGTCCCCCTCGCCGCCCCAGCTGCCCTCCTCGTCACTCACCGGCATCCCCTCGACGAGCAGGGTCTCCTTGGCCAGGTGGAGGGTGAAGTGATGGTAGATGGCGGACAGCTTGCCCCACCACCAGATGGCGCTGACGGGCACCGCGACGGCCAGGCAGCTGGCGGCGCCTCTCAGCGCCGGGCCCCGCCGGTCGGGCGCCGCGAGGGAGCGGGCCAGCACCAGCGCGAACGGCGCCAACAGGAACAGCGCCGCCTGGGCGCGGCAGAGCAGCGCCAGCCCCAGGGTGAGCCCGCAGGCGGCCGCGCGGACCGGGCGGGTGAATCCATCACAGTAAAGCAGGCAGGCGAAGGTGGCCGCCACCATGGACGCGGCCGGGAAGTCGAGGCCGAACTGGCGCGAGGCCATGTACAGCGCCGGCGCGAAGGAGCAGCTGGCAGCGGCCAGCAGGCCGGCGCCGCGGCTGTGAAGCTGCGCCCCGATGGAGAACACGCTCACCAGCAGGACCGCGAAGAAGAGCATGTTGTACAGCCGCACCGCGGGCAGCGATGGGTCCACCAGGTGGGCCATGGCGCCGGACACCAGCGCCACCAGCGGGGGCCACTGGGGGTCGGCCTCGCGGGCCTCCAGCCACAGGCCCTTGACGCCGTTGAGCTTGAGGTTGGTGGAGGTGTCGTAGGCGTTGACCATCTGGTGCGCGCCGTCCGCCACCCGCGGCACGCCCGTGGCTCCGGCGAGCAGCGATGCGTTGGCCACCAGGTGCAAGGTCCACAGCAGCGCCAGAGCGCAGACCACGCCGCGCGGTGTGGCGGCCCGGTGGAGCACGCGGAGCGCGGCCTTCATCGAGGCTGGGCCCCGGGGGCAGGTGGCGCGGCCTGGCGGCCCTCGAGTTGCCGCTGCCCCAGGGCGGCCAGGATGACCTTTGCCAGCCGCTGCGCGACCATCTTGCCGGCCGCGTCGTTGTAGTGCACGAAGTCCTTCCGCTCGGGAGGCCCCAGGAAGAGCTCCGCCCTGTGCTTCAGGTGCTCCACCATGTCCAGCAGCGGCAACGCCTCGCGCCTGGCGACGCGCCTGACCACAGCGTTGTACTGGAGGTGGACCGGGATCCAGTCCACCTCCTCGGGGGCGTGGAGATACGGCGCGGTGACGAGCACGGGCACCCCCCCGTAGGCCCGGACCCCGCGGACGAGCTTCATCAGGTTCGCCTCGTAATCCTTGAGCTCCACCCGCAACCTGCCCGCCTCGCCGGGCGACGCGTCATAGCTCCCCTTGCGCAGGCTGATCAACCCCCAGCTCAGGAGCCCGAGCAGCCGCGAGCTGGCCGCGAGGCCGGTGGCGGCGCTGGAGGGGGGGCGCTGCTCCTTGTCCGGGATCCCGTTGTGGGCCCGCCAGTGATCGTTCCAGCCGTAGTTGATCACCACCACCTCGGGCCGGAGCCCGGCCAGCTCTCGCTCGAAGTAGCGCACGCCCTGAAACGAGGTGTACCCGGTGACGCTGGCGTTGGCGCCTGCGACCTTGCGGGAGGGGGCCTCACGGGCCAGGGCGTCGAACATCGCCTGCGGGTACCCGCTCAGCATGCCCACCGAGTCTGACAGCACCAGGACCCCGAGGTCCCCCGGCGCGCGCATCCTGAGCGGCTCCTCGGGGCTGTACTGGTAGCGCCAGAAGCGGTGCTCGTCGAACTCGGCGAAGCGCTCGCCCGTGATGCCGAGCATGAACTGGTTATACGGGTTGCGGTCCACGCCAGCCAGGCGCAGGCCACCCTCGGCGATCACGATGACGAGCGTGATCGTGGTCAAGGAGAAGACGACACGCCGTCTTGTGGACTTCTTCAGCATCAGCAAGTCAGGTTGCCCAGAGTATAGAAGTGCCGCCGCGATTTGCCAGCGTCCAGAGCTCGTCAGCGGTGTTTGCCCCGCCGGCGGCGCCAGCCGAGGAGCACCGCGCCCACCGCGATGAACAGCAGCAGGGCGCAACCCAGGTAGGGGAGGAGCCCCCGTCGCCCGGTGTCGGGGCGCGGCGGGGCAGCCTGTGGCGCCCCGGCTGGTGCGCCTCCCGGGGGCTTGCCCAGGCGGAACACCCCGTGGCCGCCGCTGCTGGCGTAGAGCACCTTTCCGCCGGCGGCCAGGGCGATGTCCCAGGCCACGTTGAAGCCGGGCCGGCTGTCGTCCTTGTAGAGCATCCCTTCGTTGAGCGAGGACCAGCTGCGCCCGCTGTCCTTGCTTCGCCAGACGCCGCGGGCGTGGACCCCGTAGTAGGCGGTGTCTGGCTGCTTCGGGGCGAACAGCACCCGCTCCACCATGTGGCCCCGGGTCTCCCGCAGGTGCTCCCAGCTACGCCCACCGTCGGCGCTGCGGAAGATGCCGTTGGGGGCACCCTCGGCGGCCCGAGGCATGCCCGCCTGCCGTGCCCAGGCCTCGGCGTACTCGGAGATGGCGGCCACGAGGATGACCCCGGGGGCCCCCGGCTTCAGGGCGATGTCCTGGATGTGCCGCGCCCGGAGGGTCTCGCGGCCGAGGCGGGCGAAGGTCCGCCCGCCGTCCCTGGACTCCCAGAGCCCGGCGTTGAAGGTGCCCACCAGCAGGTGATCCGGGTCGGCGGCGTCCAGCGCCACCACGTTCAGGTGATCCTGGCCTGGCGGAGCCCCGACCCTGCTGAAGGTCTGGCCGCCGTCTCGCGAGCGGAACAGCCCATGGGAGCGCCTGGCGCACTGCACGTTGGTGTTGAGGAAGTAGCGCGCCAGGCAGGCCGTGGTGGCGTAGGCGATCCTGGGGGCCGCCGGGTGAAACTTCAGATCTGTCACGGTCCTGCTGCCAAGCCCGCTGCTCACCTGCATGTCGTGCCAGCGTTTGCCCCCGTCGACGGTGCGGATGAGGTGCTCGACGGCCAGCGCGACCACGGTATCGCGGCGGTGCGGGTCAACCACGATCCGGTGAGTCGTCCCCTCCCGGGGGCGGGCACCTTCGTCCCCTTGCGCCTCGTCCCCGGGGCCCCCGGAGGTGCGGTCCGGGGTGAACATCACCTCCCAGCTGCTGCCCCAGTCCCGGGAGCGGTAGATCTCGCCGCTGAACCAGGCGCCGGCCCATACGGTCCCGGCCCGGTGCGGGTCCACGGTCAGCGCGATGATGCCGGACCCGCCCAGCCGGGACCCCAGCGAGACGGGCCGCCCCGAGCCGATGCTCACGCGGTGCAAGCCGGCGCCGACGACGTAGAGGTCGCCCGGGGGCTTCAGCGCGGGCGCCAGGTCGGCGACCTTCCCGGGGGTGTCCTTGTCGTCCATGGCCTGCTCGGTCTTGCCGCCGTCGTCGGTCCAGGCGATGCCGTCCGGACCCACGGCATAGACCCGGCCCCGGGCGCCGCAGCGAATCTTCGCGGCCCCGGCGGAGAGGCTGGTCTTGCGCCACGTGGGGCCCGCCGCCTGCGCCATGTCAGCGGCGTAGACTCCATCGCCCCCGGCCGCCCAGAGGGTGTCGCCGCATGAACGAACCGCCGCCACCGGGGCGGTCACAGCCGAGGCGCTGCGCCAGGTCTGGCCGCTGTCGCCGCTGCTGCGGAGCCCGCCCGGCGAGCTGGCCACCCAGAGCTGATCCCTGCCCTGCCTCGCGGTGACCTCCAGCCCCTCCAGGGGCACCTCGCACCCCTGGGCAGGGCAGGGCTCCCCGGACGTGGCGCGGAAGGTCCTGCCGCTGTCGTCGGAGCGGAAGATCGCCCCCCCCGAGGAGGCGACCAGGTAGACCCGCTCGCCCTTGACGGGCGAGAACGCCACCGGGCCGAACTTGCGCACCCTGCCGCGCGCTTCATCGCCCAGCAGGTGCGCGCTGTACCAGCGCTTCCCCCCGTCCAGGGATAAAACCCAGCGGCCTCTGCCCTGGTCGCCGGCCAGGAGCAGGCCAGGCTTGTAAGGGCTCCGGTACAGCCGGGTCACCTGCCCCATGTTCAGGCCCCGGGATGAGTAGCGCCAGGACTTGCCCGAGTCCTCGCTGCGCAGGACCCCGCTGTGGTAGCTGGAGATGAGGATGTCCGATGGCCGGGCCGGGTTCACCGAGATGGAGGCCGTGGAGCCGATGGTGTTGTTGGGGACCCTGCGCAGCACGCGCCAGGCGGGGGGGCGCCTCCCCTTGATGGAGAGGCGATCCAGGAGCACCTCCCCCTCGCCGTCCAGCCTGATCCGGAAGGCGATGCCTCGGTCCGGCCGCTGCCCCACGCGGCGGGGCAGGGGCTTGCCGTTGACGGCCACCTTCAGGCGGTCCGCCCGCCGCTTCACTTCGAGCAGCTGCCAGGCCTTTTTCGCCGGGACGGTGACTCCGGGGCCGCGCGCCGCATCGCCGAAGCTCCCCGAGGTGACCCGGAGCGATTCCTCGGAGATGCGCTCGACCACGACCCAGTGGCCCCCCATGTAGCCGTCGCCTTCGGCGCGCTCGAAGGCCAGTCCGGCGCCAGGCGTGACCTTGAACCGCAGGGTGACGAGGTGGTCGGTCCAGTCCGCAGAGCCCACGTCCCCCTGGAATGCCTGCGCGCGGTTGAGCACCAGGCAGGTGCTCTCGCCGCAGCGGCGGAAGGTGGGCCAGCCGCCGCGGAAGACCCAGCTGGGGTGCAGGTGCTGCTCTCCCTCGAAGCCTTCGTTCAGCAGGCCGACCCAGCCCGGGTGGGGGCGCAATACCTCGGCGCGGCCCGTGGCCGGGGCCAGGGCAAGGCAGGAAGCCCACAGCAACATGGTCACCTGGAACAACGCGCGCTTCACGACGGTAGCAGCCTCGACCATGGCAGTCCGGCCATGGCACCTGAACCATGGCGTATGGAGCATGGCACATGGAGCGGCAGATACTATCGCGTCATTGGAGGGATGCTGCAAACAGGGCCTGGCCCTCGACGGTCCAGATCCTGCTGGTAGGTCCAGAGAGGTTGAACCGCCGAGGGGGTGCCAGTAGCTTGGGGGAGCATGGACTTGTCTCAATCCAGCGCTGACGGGAAGCGCCGCCCGCGGATCCAGCACCTCATCTTCGCCCTCATCGGCGGCGTCCTGGCGCTGAGGCACCTGCAGATCTTCCATGAAGGCGGGCGGATTACCCACCTCGAGCTCCTCACGAGCACCTTCAGCAGGATGGACGAGGGGCGGGCGTGGGTGGCAGGCGAGCAGCTGGGTAACACCGGCCTCTTCCTCGGCGGGCCGCTGTACGCCTGGCTGAGCTACCCGGCGCGGCTGGCCGACAACCCGGCGCTCGGAATCCACCTGTGCTACTTCGCCCTGGAGCTGATCTGCATCGGCGCCTGGTTCTACTGGCCCACGGGCAAGGCCTTGCCGCGGGCGGAGCGCTGGGTGGCGGCCCTCGTCCTGGCGCTGCTGTTCGAGGTCAAGGTGGAGGTGGTCCAGAACGACACCATCATGGCCATGCTCCTGATCCCCCTGTTCGCGTCCTTCCTCTGGGCGCTGGACCGGCCAGGGTGGCGGCGGATGGCGGTGCCGGGCGTCCTGGCAGGCTGCGCCATCTGCGTGCACCAGAGCTCCGTCGCGGTGCTGCCCGTCCTGCTGGTCGGGCTGTTGCTGCGGCGTGAACAGCTGCTCGCGCGGGCCCTGGCCGGGCTGGGCGGGGTGATGGCGGTGTTCGTGGTCATCGCCGCGCCCAGCGTCCTTCAGAGCCTCTGGCCGCTGGAGCTGGCTCCAGAGGCGTTCCAGGACAACGACGTCCCCACCGGCGAGGCCGCGGTGCCGCTGGGGTTGCTGTTTCGTCGGCTGGTTAACCTGGTCTCGGCGCCGCTCGCCACCGTCGGGCTGCTATTGGCCGGCGGGCAATGGATACGGCGCAAGGCGCAGCCTGCGGGGCATCGCTTCGCGGTGATCTGGCTGCTCGGCGTGGGCCTGTTCTACAGCCTGGCGTTCACCATGCGCGGGGAGCTGCTCGCCGAGAGCCAGAGCATGCTCGGCAGCCGGGATATTCGGTTCGCGCCGCTGGGCCCGGCCAGGGCGGCGCTCAGCGCCGTCTTCCTGGGCTGGATCTTTGGCCACGCGCGGGCATGGCTGGCCCGCAGATCGTACCGCGCGCCCTCACCAGCGATGTTGATGGTGGCCGCCTGCCTGGTGGCGATCTCGGCGCTGGGGCTCGTGGTGGGCAGGGCGGCGGAGCGGCACGAGAAGGAGTGGCAGACCAGCAGCCGCCAGGCGTGCGCCGCCGATATCTTCAATCGTGACCTCCGCCCCACATGGCTCGCGCACCGGCTCTACAGCGAGCTCAGCCGAGACCCTGTCGTGCTGGCCAGCCGGGTGATAGGGGTGCCGCGGATCTTCCTCAACCAGGACCTGGAGTTCCTGGCCCACTGGGCCAACAAGTCCCCGCCCCGTCGCGCCGGTCAGAACGAGCGGCCGCGGCTCACGGTGCTCCTCCCGCAGATCCGGGGGGCCGGCCTGTCCAGGCTGAAGGGGGCCCGGGCCCACGGACCGACCCGGGTGGTCCCAGGAGCGATGTTATTGGCGCGGGTTCAGGAGGGGCACCCGGCGTTGAGCCAGGGCCAGAAGTTGAAGGTCTCCCTGCCGGAGGCGCTGAAGCCCGGCCGCCGCCGGTGGCTGCTGCTGGCGAGCCATGCGGACCAGGACCCGGGGCTGAGGTTGCGCGTGGAGACGCCATCCGGCGCTGTCCTCGTGGAGCCGACCAGTGGGTGCGGCCCTGCCGAGCAGCCCGGAGCGGCCTTCCGCTGGCAGCTGTTCGACTTGCATGCCCTGCCAGGGGGAGCGAGCCAGATCTGGATGACCACCCGGCGGACGGCGCTCCCTTCGCTGGAGGTCTTCGCCCTGCTGCTGCCCGCCGCGGCGTCCGGCTAGCTTCGCAACCGCGCGAGGGCGGAGCTTTCAGATCCGAAGCTGGCAGTAGAAGCGGCGTCTCGCCGCTTTCAAGTGCGGTGTGTGGCCATTGGACGCGGCAAGATGCCGCGTCTACGGCTACGTCCACGGGGCTGCGCCCCCTACAGCCGCACGTGGTTCTCGAACACGGCCAGCAGCTTGCCCACGGCGACGTCCATGGAAAACCGTCCGTCGATCTGGGCCCGGCCGTTGTCTCCCAGCTCCTTGCACAGCGCCGGGTCGTAGGCCAGCCGCTCGAGGGCCTGGGCCAGCCCCTCCTCGTCGCCCACCGGCACCAGCAGACCGCTGTACTCATGGTCCAGCCACTCCGGGATGCCGCCCACCTCGAACGCCACCACCGGCTTGCGATGGGCGAAGCTCTCCAGCCCCACCAACCCGAACGGCTCGGGCCACACCGACGGCACCACCGTCAGGTCGCACCGGCTGTAAAGCTCCGCCAGCTGCTCCACCCCCTGCCAGCCGAGCCACTGCACCCTCTCCTCGAGCCCGAGCTCCCTGGCGAGCTCCTGGGACTCGGCCAGCGACGGACCGTCCCCCGCCACCTGCAGCGCGATGTTCTCCGACACCCTGGCCAGCGCCCGCAGCAGGATATCCACCCCCTTCTCGGGCGCGACCCGCCCAACGAACAGCACCGTGGCTGCGTCCCCCGGCGCCCGCATCGGCTGCGGCGCCTCTTCCTCCGGCGGCACCACGCTCAGCGGCACCACGTCCACCTGCTCATCCTCGAACCCCACCTGCAACAGCTGCTGTTTGATGTAGCGGCTCTTGGTGATGATGTGGTCGAAGTCCCGGCTCACCTCCTGCTCCCACTTGAGCATCATCATGTGCCGCAGCCCGTGATGGTCCAGCGGCGAGACACAACGCTCCCGCAGGCAGATCAGCCCCATCCGCTGGTCACACAGCCGGTCGCTCCGCACGGTCAGCTTGAGCAGGCGCGGACAGAGGAAGCGGTAGTCGTGCACTGTGCGCACCACCGGCAGTCGATCGAACACCTCCCGCAGGATCACCGGCGAGTAGATGTTGTTGCAGTGGACGATGTCTGGCTGCTCGGCGTCGAGGATCTCGAGGAACCGCGCCCGGATATCCGCCGCGCGCTTCGTCCTGAAGGTCTCGATGATGTGCCCGGTGTGGTGCGGCGTCAGCTCGGGCATGTAGTAACCCGGGTGCGTGGGCACCAGCCCCGGGTGGTCCTCCGGCTCCATCAGGTACAGCGGAACCAGCTCATGGCCCCGCTCGGTGATGGCCGCGGCCATGGCCGCCACGTAGCTCTCCACGCCCCCGACGATCTTGTTGAAGGTGTTGATCTCGAGGATCTTCATCGGCCCCTCCGGGCCATCAGCCGCCGCAGCCGCAGGGCCATGATGCCGAGCTGGCTGGTGGCGCCCACGCCCACGGTCAGGGGCACCTCCCCGAGCCACCGGGGCAGGAACGCCAGCCGGTCCCCCACCCGACGGGCAGCGTCACGTGCGGGCTCCATCACCGCGTCTCGCGCCGGCGCCAGCTCCTCGGCGGCGCTGAACGCCAGCTCCGCGGCGCGAACCGGGTCGAGGACCGCGGCCCGGACCGCGCCGTGGCTCCGGCTGCGCAAGAATGACACCGGGCTGTCCACCAGCACCTCCCGGGGCGAGACGCTGGAGAGGCGCCGCTGGAAGTCGTACTGGAACCGGTAGCGGCTGCGGGCGAGCAGCGACAGGGCCAGGTAGCTGTGGATCTGGGGCACCACCGTCAGCTGGAACCGCCGGCCCGCCATGGCCCGGATCAGGCCGGAGGCGAGGGAGAGGTCCCGCTGCCAGCCCCCGGCCAGCGGAGCCCGGAACGAGACGCGCCCGTCCGGCTCGGTGCACACGATCTCCTGGCTGGTGCGGTCGCGCACCTGGATCAGCGTCAGCGGGGTGAAGCTGCGCAGCACATCGCTGATGCCCGGGAGGTAGCTCTCCACTTCCACCACCAGGGTCTCCTGGTTGATGCCGGTGAGCACCAGCTCGCGCATCAGGTCGAAGTCGTTGCGCGCCAGGCTCTTGGTGCCCATGCGCGCCAGCACCAGCGCCGCCTTGCGCTCGGGCTCGGGGTAGTCGTCGGTGTCGAACACCGTGACCTCCCGGTCCGAGAAGTGCAGCGCGTCGCGGTAGTCGCCGAGGAAGTTGCCGTGCTCCTGCGCCCACTCGTACCCCTCGGTGCATGGGTAGGGCACGAAGGCGTTGTAGATCCGGTCGTCCATGGGCAGCGCCCGCTCGAACTCGATGGTCCGCAGGTCGCTCGCCAGGGAGGAGCCGGGCAGGCCGATGATGAAGAAGCCCATCACCCGGATCCCCTCGCTGTGCAACAAGGAGACCGCCCGCTGCACGACCTCCGGCTTGAGCCCCTTGTGGATCACCCGCAGCACATCGGGGTCCGCCGACTCGATGCCCAGCGCCACGGTGTGGCAGTTGGCCAGCTTGAGCAGCCGCGCCAGCTCCCGGTCCAGCATCTCGGCGCGGATGCCGTTGGGCAGGTACCACGGGATCTCCACCCGTCGCTGCACCATGGCCTCGCAGATCATCTTGGCGCGGTCGATCTGCAGGGTGAAGTTGTCGTCGTCCACCTCGAAGCCCTCGATGCCATAGGCGGACCGGGCGTAGAGCAGCTCCTCCACCACGCTCTCCACCGACCGCGTGCGCAGCTTGCGCCCCGCGATGGAGCGCACCGAACAGTAGGCGCAGCGGTAGGGGCAGCCGCGGCTGGTCATCATGTGGTACGGGCGCGCGGGCGCGTCCAGGTTGATGAATGACTCCAGCCGCGGGAAGGGCAGGGCGTCGAGGTCCTGCACGATGACCGGGGCCTCCAGCTTCACGTCGCCGTTGTCCCCGCGGAACCCGACGCCAGGGATGCCGGCCATCAGGTCGGCCAGGGCTCGCGCCTGCCCAGGAGCCGGGGCGCTGCCCGGGGCGCGGCTCACGTCGAGGCCGTCATCCTCCTCCAGGCGACGGCACAGCTCGGTGACGCTCTGCTCGGCCTCGCCCGCCAGCACGAGGTCGAAGTCGCGGGATCGGCTCAGCATGTCCCCTGGCTCGATGGTCGGGTGAGGCCCGCCGCCCACGATGACCGCCCCCGGCGCCGCGGCGCGCACCTGCCGCGCCAGCGTCTTTCCCGCGCTGAAGGTGGCTGACTTGATGGAGATCCCCACCACCCGCGGCTGCAGGGCCGAGAGCACCTGGTCCAGCCCGCCCCCCTCGTTGCGGTCGAAGATCAGCGCCTGGTGACCTTGCCGGGCCAGCGCGGCGCTGAGCATGGCGAGTCCAAGGTTGAACCCCTGCCGCTGGTAGCCCGGCGGGTCGACGAAGAGTACCTTCACCGGTCTTCACCTCCGTCTCCGGCGCTCCCCGGCGGCTCCTCCTCACCGTACGGCTGGTGCCTGTCCCGCAGCCGCTCCAGCTTCAGGTCGTCCAGCCCCTTTACCAGCTCGTCGTACGCATCCTGCTGCAGCTCTCCTGCTTCCAGCCCCTGCCTGGCCATGGTCGATACATGGTCCGCCAGCATGCAGTCGAGCATGATGCCCAGCTTCTGCTCCAGCGCGCTGGCGTCAGGCGGCGCCGCCTCCTGCGCGGTGGCGGTGGCGGCGGCCACAGCGTCCTCCGCCGCGGCCCACTCTCCCGATCCGCCGGGCACGAGGGTGGAGCCGAGCCGCATCAGCGAGATGCGCTGGTCGGACAGCCCGGCCTCGATGGCCGCCAGCTGTCCATGAAGCTCCTGGCGCTGGTCCACCATGTTGTTCATCAGGTCTGCCAGCCGCCGCTGGAACTCCAGCCGCTGGCTGTAGGCGTTGGCGTCGAAGGTGCTGACCATGCGCTGCAGCGCGTGGCGCTGGTCAGAGATGCTGGCCTCCAGGGCGTTGAGCTGATCATTGAGCCGCAGCTCTCTCCTGGTCAGCCCGTCCAGGGTCGCCCGGACCCGCGCGTCGAGATCGAACAGCAGCCCCTCCTGCGCCTCCACCCGCTGCCCGATCTCCATCGCGTCGAGGGCGTCTCGCCGGGGCCCGGCCCCGCCCATGCTATCCAGCGCCGCCCGGACCCGCGCGTCGAGGGCGAACAGCAGCCCCTCCTGCGCTTCCACTCGCTGGCCGAGCTCCAGCGCGTCGAGGGCGTCTCGCCGGGGCCCGGCCCCGCCCATGCTATCCAGCGCCGCCCGGACCCGCGCGTCTAGGGCGAAGAGCACCTCTTCATGCGCCTGCACCCGCTGCCCGAGCTCCAGCGCGGGATCCAACCCCGTCATGCTCTTTTGGTCCTCGGCCTCGCCCAACATCTTGTGCAGGCTGAGGCGCTGCTCGCCCAGGGTGTCCTCCAGGCTGCAGAGCCTGAGGCCCAGGTCGTGGCGATGCTCGTGGCAGTCCTGCCGCACCCCCCCGATGGCCAGCCGCAGCTCGCTCAGGGTCGCCTCCATGGCGCCAAGAGCCGCGGCGAGATCGGCGCGCTCCAGTCGATCTCTCGCCTCGAGCCGCAGGCCCAGCGATGCGAGGACGTTGCGCTGATCGCTCAGCGCCGCGTCGATGGCCTCCAGCATGGTGTGCAGCTCGTCCTGGTGCTGCTCCAGCGCGGCCAGCCTGGCTGCCACCGGGTCCATCCCGTCCTCGCGCGCGTCGTCGTCGCTCATGATCGTCGGTTCCTGTGGGCCTAGCACGGCACGTTTGCCGAGCGGGCGAGGACCTCGGCGTCAGACATGGCGCTCGCCCCGTTGGACAGCTTGCCCCGCCGGGCCATGGTGGCCCGGGCGCGCTTCAGCATCTCGAAGGCACCCCACTGGCGCCGCTGCTCTCCCGGCGACCGCGGGCGGTCGAACAGGTCCCTGCTAAGGCGCCTGACATACGCGCTGAACAGGTCTGGATCAGAGATGTTCTTCATGATGAAGGTGTGCTTGTTCCCCTCGTATGTCCGCCTGACCTGCTCCGCATCATAGTGAGCGGAGATGGTGCTGTGGGGCTGGTGTTTCACCCGGCTCTCCGGGATGTAAAGGCAGCGCCAGCCACGCTTCCACGCCCTGAAGCAGATGTCCACGTCTTCCCAGTAGAACGGATGAAATATCGGATCCAGCCCGCCGAGCTCCAGCCAGCGCCGGCGGCAGAATGCTGAAAACCCGCCCGAGGCGTGGAAGTTGGTGCAGCGCCGGTCATGCCGGGTGTCCTGCATCTCCACTCCCGGCTGAACCACCACCAGGTCGCCGTCCTCGAAGAAGGCCACCGAGAGCCCCTCGTTCTGGTCCTTGTCGGTCACCGAGCGGCAGGTGGCGGCGAAGGTCTGCTCGTCCAGCGCGTCCAGCAACGGCGCCAGGAACCCCGGCTCCACGCCCACGTCATTGTTGAGCAGCACCACCGCCTCGCCGGCGGCTTGCTCCGCGCCCAGGTTGGCCGCCGCGATGAAGCCTCCCTGCTGTTCCGGGCCCACCACACGGACCTGCGCCGGGAAGGCCTCGGCCACCCACTGGCGGCTCCCGTCAGTGGATCCATCATCAACCACCAGGACCTCGCAGTCGCCCTCTTGCCGGGCGGCCTGCACAACCCCGCCGAGGTGCTGCTGCAGCAGCTCCTTGCCGTTGAATGAGGGGATGATGAGGCTGGCTTTTAGCATGGGTCCTGCGACGGCATGGAATCGTCCGGCTTCCGCTCCTCTTCAGTTTTCTGGATCACAGATCAGACGCCACTTCTCTGACCTTAAAAATACTCAATTTTTTCGTCCCTTCAACCAGCGCCGGACCGGATCCGCGAGATCCTCCGCCCGCCGCATGCCACGAAAGGCGAGGCTCCCGCGCACGGCCCGCAGCTGGGCTTCGGCCCTGGCGAGCTCTGCCTCGAGCAGCTCGGGGGAGCGGTCCCAGGCCGGCCGCGGGGCGTCATGGTCCCCGGCGCGGCGCGGCGCGGCGGCCCACCTGAGGAGCGGGCGGGTGGTCTCCTCAGGGCTGAACCGGTCGCTCACCAGCGCGCGGCCCGTGGCCCCGGCGCTGGCCAGCTGCTCCGGCTCCGCGGCCAGCTCCAGCACCCGACCGGTCAGCTGCTCCGGATCGCCCGGCGGCGTCGCCCAGCCGGCGCCCGCGTCGCACAGCTGCCGGGCCAGCTCGCTGCCGGCGGTGGTCAGGCAGGGCAGCCCGTGGCGCAGCCAGTCGAGCAGCCGGTTGCGGCTGCCCAGCTCCGCCTCGTAGCATTGCAGGTCCATGTTGATGCCCAGCTGGCTGGCCGCGTACAGCGCGCCGAGCTCCTCGGGCCACTGCCAGCCGAGCAGGTGGAAGTTCCGCGCGTGCGGGGATCGCTCCACCAGCTCCTGCAGCCGCCGGTAGCGCTCGACGCAGTGGTCCGCCACCGCCCCGCCGGCCGAGACGAAATGGATCCCTGGATCCTGGGCCATGGCGCCCTCGAGCCCGGCCACCAGCGTCTCCACGTCGCACCAGGTGTTGTAGCCGCCGCTGGAGAGCAGTACGAAGGCGTCGGGCGGGACGCCGTCCGGGCGGGGGCGGAGCGTCACCCGCGGCGCCGGCTCCACCGCCGGCGGCACCACTGACACCAGCTCGCGCCCCAGGGTGCCCGGCCCCAGCCGCCCGGCGACCCCCAGCTGGCCCACCAGGCTCAGCCGCTGCGCCCCCGAGATGGCCGAGAAGTGATCCCCTCGCAGCAGGGCCCGGCGCAGGATGGACAGGTAGTCGCTCATGAAGCTGTGCTCGTCGTCCATGGCCGCCCGCAGCTGGGCTTCGGCCATCATGTCGCCCGGCAGATCGATCCAGAGCGGGCGGTCGCTGCGCAGCAGGCACGCGGCCACGGTGGGCTGGTAGGAGCCCGCGGTGATCACCGCGTCGGGGCCGAAGTCGTCGTGGATCTCCTGCAGCTGCTCGGCGTCGGTGAAGTCCCCGGCGGGCAAGGAGACCCGGCGCAGCGGCGCGCCCGCTCCCGCCACGGACCCGTGCCGCTCGCCCAGGGTGACCAGGCAGAGATCGTGTCCCTGCCGCGACAGCGCCCGGGCGAACTGCCATGCGCGCAGCCCCGGCGCGGCGTGGCGCCGGCTCCGGTCCACGGGCAGGGGAGAGACCCCGATGATCAGCAGCCGCGTCATCGTTTCAGCTTCAACCACTCCTCGCAGCGGTGAACTCCTTCCGCTGCTCCCAGAGTATCAGGCGCCAGGCTGACCACGCGCTTGTAGAGCTTCAGGGCGGTGGCCGGATCCTTCATCAGCGCCTCGTGGGTGTGGGCCAGGTGCATCAGGGCGTAGGTGTTGGTTGGGTCCAGCACCAGCGCCCCCTCCAGGTAGAGCACCGCCGAGTCGGCGTCCTTCTGCATCTTGGCTGACACGCCGAGGCTGGCCATGGCCTCGAGGTTTCGCTGGTTCTTGCGCAGCACCACCTTGAAGTGCCCGTCCGCCTCGTCCCACTTCTTCGCCCTGAGCGCCAGCTGCCCGAGGTTGTTGTGGGCCTTGATGTTGTCCGGCTCCAGGGTCAGCACGTTCTTGAACACCCGCGTGGCCTCGGCGTCCTGCTTCAGGGTGGCCAGGCAGATCCCGAGGTTCAGGTGGGCCCGCGGCTCCTCGGGCAGCACCTTTATGGCTGCGTGGTAATGGCCCAGCGCCTCCTTGCAGTGCCCGCGGCGCTTGTAGGCGTCGCCCAGGGCGTAGTGCGGCGCCCAGACCCCCGGCGCCGAGGCGATGGCGTCGGACCAGAGGGAGATCGGGTCCTGCCACACCCGGTTGCGCAGCACCGTGGCCACCGACAGGACGAGGAGCACGACGGTGAGCGCCACCCGGGGCAACAGCGCCACGCCCGGACCGCGGAAGTCCACCGCGCAGAGCACGCGGTACAGCCCGGCGCCCGCCGCCAGGAACAGGCCCACGCTGGCCAGGTAGACCCGGTGCTCCGCCATGGGCTCCAGCAGCGGGATGACGCTGGAGGAGGGGGCGATGAGCAACAAGAACCAGAGCCCCCCGAGGGTGGCCATGGGCGCCTGCCGGCGCAGCGCGAGGGTGAGCGCCAGCAGGCTGATCAGGCCCGCAGCGGCGCCGAGGGCCACCGGGTCCAGGGCGGTGGTCACCGGCCGCACCTGGTGCACCACCGACTGGCCCACCGGCGCCACCATCAGCAGCAGATAGCGCCAGATGACGGTGCCCTCCATGAGCAGGTTCTGCATCACCGGCCGCGGCAACGCGTCGTACTCGTAGCCCACCAGCACCACCACGCGCACGATGCCGGCGATGGTGAACAGGCTCACCAGGGGCAGGTGGAGCCGCCGCACGCGCCGGCCGGCGCCCTCCGGATCCGCCGGCGCCAGGATGAAGCGGTCGTAGGCCAGCAGCGCCAGGGGCAGCATGGCGCCGTTCTCCTTGGCCCCCAGCCCGGCCAGCAGGGCCAGCGCCCCGAGCAAGGTCCAGCGCTTCTTTCCGCTCAGGATCCCCCGCCGGAACCCGAGGAAGGAGAGCAGGAAGAAGGTGGCGCACAGCACCTCCGCGCGGCCGCTGATGTACCCCACCGCCTCGCTCATCATCGGGTGCACAGCCAGCAGGGCCGCGGCACCGAAGGCCGCGATGATCTGCCGCCTGGCAGGCTCGAACAGGTCGACCCCGCGCGGTGGGTCCCGGGGGGAGAGGCGGACCGTATCCCGCAGCAAGCCGAGGGCCACCAGGTAGAGCAGCAGCACGTTGAGGCAGTGCACGGCCACGCCGGTGAGGTGGTAGCCGAACGGGTCGAGCTGCCAGAAGGCGTAGTCCAGCGCGTAGGACAGGTTCACCAGCGGCCGGAACTGGTCGCTCATCAGGATCGGCCCCGGGCTGCCGAGGTGCCGGATCGCCTCCTTGCCCACCACGTGGACATGGTCGTCGTAGACGAAGGGGTTGTTCAGGGCGTTGATGTAGACCAGCCCGCCCAGCAGGGCCGCCAGCAGCCCGTAGATGCGGCCCCGATTAATCGCTGGCATTGACCACGAGGTCGACGGCCGATCCTCCGGGCGCGGTGGCGCCAGCCGCGGGAGATTGCGACAGCACCCGCCCTTCCATCTTGTCCTCGTCGTACCCCTCGCGCACCCGCCCCGATATGAATCCCGCCGCCTTGAGGGCGCGCCGCGCGGAGCCGAGGGTCTTGCCCATGACCCGGGGGACCTTCACGCCCGGCGCCCCGCTGGAGACCGCCAGCGCCACGGCGGCGCCGCGGGCCAGCTCCTGTCCCGCCGCCGGGGCGCTGGAGAGCACCTGCTCGGCGGGAGCCGTGGCCGAGGCTTGCCGGGTGACGGCTCCCCGGGTCAGGCCCGCGGCCGCCAGCGCCTGCTCCGCGGCGGCCAGGCCGAGCCCGGTCAGGGCTGGCACCTTGACCCCGGTTGGTGCGGCTGGCGCGGCTGCCGCGGCGGCCCCCACCACCACCTGGACCAGCTCGCCGCGGGTGACTCCGGCGCCGGCGGGGGGCTGCTGCGACAGGATCTTGCCCGCCCCTGCGGCGTCTGCAGGACGCTTCTCGGAGACCACCAGGGCCAGGCCCTTGGCCTGCAAAACGGCGCGCGCCTGGTCCGTGGTCATCCCCGCCAGCCGAGGGACTCCGGGGCCGGCGGCTGCCGCCGTCTCGCCCTCCATCAGGTGGCGCAGCAGGAAGAAGGTCCCCGCGCTGACCAGCACCGAGGTGAGGGCACAGATGGCGATGACCGAGTTGGTCTTCATGGAAGAAACCGTAACACAACTGGACGATTTGCCCTCGACTATCGACTTTTGGCTATCGACTCCACACCGCGCGGGTGCTAATCAGATAGAGATCGCTCAGCGCTGCTGAAACGGCTCCCCGTGAACAAGAAATATTGCCACATCATCCCTCCCATCTGGACGGTCCGACACCCGGACCAGGCGGCCGGATGGATCACCGAGCACGTGCGTCAAAACGGCTGGGATGTGGAGCTCATCGACTTCAACGCCGAGCTGTACAACCTGGAGGACCGGCCGCTGGTCAAGGACTGCTGGCGCCGCACCTTCGTGGCCATGAGCCCGCAGCAGTTCACCCACGCGCTGTTCGACCGCCACGACGAGTACATCAAGAAGCGCCTGGCGGCGGTGGTCGACGACGGCTGCCGGGTCTTCGGGGCCCTGCTGCTCGACGCCGGCGCGCGGTTCACCGGCATGATGAGCGCGCTGATCAAGGAGATGGCGCCTGACGCCCACGTGGTGGTGGGCGGCACCGGCTCCACCAGCCTGTTCCGCCTGCGCCGGCGCTACAAGGGCGCGCCCCCGATGCAGCACCCTGTGGACGTGGAGATGCCGCCGGACAACGGCATCGACAGCTGGGTCCTGGGCGAGGGTGAGGACACGCTGCTCGAGCTGCTCGGCCGGCTCGAGGCGGGCGAGGACCTGCACGGGGTGCGCGGGCTGGTACTCAGCGAGGACGGCCCGCTGACGCCGTACAAGGAGCGGCCGCTGATCAAGGACCTCTCCCGGCTGCACCACCCGACCTACGAGGGGTTCGACCTGAGCCTTTACCAGTTCGACTCCCTGCCGTTTCAGCTCAGCCGCGGCTGCGCCTTCGCGCGCTGCTCGCACTGTGGGCTCAAGGGTTACTCCCGGGGCTTCCGGGTGCGCGAACCGGCCCACGCCCTGGCGGAGCTGGAGTACCTGGTGGACCGGTACGATACCCGCACGTTCCACTTCACCGACCTGAACGTCAACGGTGATCTGGAGAAGCTGGAGGAGTTCTGCGACCGGCTCATCGACAGCGGCATGGACATCGACTGGCAGAGCTTCGTCCAGATTCGCGGCGACATGACGGCGAGGCTGATGGAGAAGGTGGTGCGCTCGGGCTGCACGAGCCTCAACTACGGCTTCGAGTCCGGCAGCGACAAGGTGCTGCAGCTGATGCGCAAGCAGTACACCGCGGACGAGGCCGCTGACGTGCTGAAGCTGACCACCGACGCCGGCGGAAAGTCGGTGATCAACCTGATGGTGGGGCACCCCGGCGAGGGGGAGGAGGAGTTCCAGGAGACCCTCGACTTTCTGGAGCGCAACGCGCGCAACATCGGCATGGTGGCCTCGGTGAGCTTCACCAGCGTGCTGATCCACTCGCCGCTGCTGGACGAGTGCGAGTCGTTCGACATCGACGTGGACGGCATGGGACGCTGGCGCAGCCGGGACGGCGGGCTGGACCGCACGGTGCGCAACGACCGGGTGCACCGCGTGACCGAGCTGCTGCGCATGCTCGGCATCCCGTGCTTCGAGGCGTTCTGGGAGCCGGCCGCCGACGACCAGGCCGAGCAGGGGCCGCCCCCGTCGGTGGGCTACGGCGGCGCCTGGGCCCGCATCACCGACCTCCGGCTCTGCTCTCCCGACGGCGAGCTGGAGGAGGTCATCCCCACCCACCAGCCGCTCATGATCCGGGTGGGCTACCGCTCCGCCAACTTCGCCGCGGCCGCCGTGGACCTCGGCATCACCGACCCGGACGGCAACCCGGTGTTCAGCACCGAGCCGTCCACCGAGACGGTGCGCACCCACCACCTGGCCGAGCAGGGCTGGCTGCAGCTGGTGCTGCGGCCGCACGATCTACCCGAGGGTGACTACCTGGTGTCCGTGCGCCTGCGGTGGCCCTTTTCGGACAAGGTGTTCGACCGGTTCGTGCTGCGGGACATCCTGCGCGTGCGCGGCGAGCAGGCGGACCTGCGCTCGGTGGAGACCCCCTACACCTGGACCCACCACGTGGAGCAGTTCCCCCACAGCTGGGAGGGGCCGGTGGGCCTGGTGCGCGTCACCGACGGCATGGGGGACGAGCCGATCATCCTGGTGGCGAACCAGACCTGCGAGCTGGTGGCCGACATCCTGCCGGGCGACGAACAGGGGGCCCAGGCGCGCTACCGGCTGCTCAACGTCGGAGGCGGGCTGGTGCACGAGAGCGAGCCGGAGGCGGTGCCCGCCGGAGAGACCACCACCTGCCGCTGGGACCTGACCGATCTGCGCCTCGGCACCGGGCAGTACGACCTCGAGGTGGAGGTGGCGCTCCCGTCGCAGGAGGAGCCGTTCATCTCACAGCACCACCTGGACGTGGGCAACGCCCTGACCCAGGAGGACCGGGGCAGAGAGGACCTGGCGCTGTGGGCCCAGTGGGAGCTGCCCGCGGCCGCGCTCTCCAACGTGGAGGAGACTTCGCCGCGGCTGTTCAGCATCGAGCTGCACCGCCGGGACAACCGGGAAGGGGCCGTGGCGCCCGGCGACCACCTGACCATGGTCGGCACCTTCCTGGGGCTGCCCCCGTCGATCTACAACCTGGCGGTGCGAGTGTGGGTGGCCGACGAGCACCGCATCCTCGCCTCCGAGGTGATCTCCTCACGCACCTACAGCCCCCACGGCATGATGCTGCTGCACCTGCACATCCAGGCCAACATCCCGGCCGGGCACTACGATCTGAACTGCGCCATGTGGAACGAGGTGGAGGCCCGCGCGGTGGAGCCGGTGTGGACCTTTCCGCTGATGATCCAGCGCGGCTGAGGTCCTACTTCACGATCTCCTCGATGGTGAGCCCCGCCACGCTGCGGGCAGTGCGGTGGGTGCGGTCCCGGAGCATCTTTTTCTTCAGGTTCTCCGGGTAGAACTTGTCCATCACCAGGTAGACCCGCCGCCCCGCCGCCAGCAGCTCATCAACCACCCGGCGGCCCCGGATGCCCGCGTCGAGGTTGGTGTCCACCACCACCACGTCGTGGTCCAGGTGCAGCCGGCAGAAATTGATCGACAGCGGGAAGTGGGCCACCACGGCCGCCGGTCCGCCGCCTTCGATGACCCGCTCCGCCTGGCGGGCGACCCAGGTCTTGCGGTTGCGCACCCGGCGTGAGCCGGGCAGGTCCTCGCCCAGGTGCACCGTGGCCGCCCAGGAGATGCAGGCGCCCAGCAGCAGGGCGTAGATCCAGCGCGGCTTGCGGCGGGCCATGAACCAGGCGATGACCGTGGCCGCGGCCAGCACCAGCGGCGTGTAGAGCAGCCCCACGTGGCGCACGGGGTTGCGGTAGTCCAGCAGGTAGAACGACAGCACCGCCACCGCCCCGGCCATGAGGCCAGCCACCAGCTGCGGCACGGGCAGGCGCGCCCGCTCCGACGCCCAGGCCATGCCCACCGCCAGCATGGGCAGCATGTCGATGAAGTAGCGCTGGTTGAAGCAGAACCCGTCGGTGCGCCGCCAGCCGGCCATGCCGAACACCAGCAGCAGCGGCACGATGAGCAGGGTCATGGCGCGCAGCTCGGACGCCCCGGCGGGCGGGTCCGGGTTGCGCCGCCAGGAGAGCCCCATGGCCATGAAGCTGACCAGGGCCCACGGCGTGGACTGGACCAGCGCCCGCTTGAGGGTCCGCTGCAGCAGGTACGCGCCGCTGCCCGGCTCGCGCGACAGGAACTGCACCGGCGGGTGGTGGGTGTAGTCGAACAGCTTGGCCCACAGCACCCTGAACGGCTGGCGGGCCCGGGCGCCGCGGGCCTGGCGCCCCAGGGACTTGAGGTAGTAGGAGCCCTTGCTCACCGGGTTCCACCACCCGTTGCGGTAGCGGTTGAACAGGGCCGACGCCAGCAGCGGCCCGGCCACGCCGAGGCCGTAGTGCGCGGCGGAGGGGATCCGATCCGGCGCCCAGAGCAGCACGCCGACCCCGGTGAAGCCGGCGTAGATCAGGTTCTGGTAGCGGATGCCCGTGGCCAGTCCGCCCGAGATGCCCGAGAGCGACGCCCAGGGCCATCGCTTGCCCGCCCGCGCCCGATCGCTCAGCACCAGGCAGCCCATGCAGAGGAACATGGAGAGCATGTGGGGCCAGATCCCCTGGGCGTACTCGAGGCAGTAGCTGCCGAACAGGAACGCGACCGTGGCCAGCACGGGCGTCTCCGGGCGCGAGGCGTGGCGCGCGGCGTAGTGGTAGACCAGCAGGGCGCACCCGATGAAGGCCAGGATGTTCAGCGCCACCAGCCCGCGCCAGCCGAAGTACGAAAAGGGCAGGGCGAGGGGGGCGTACAGGGCCGGGGCGGTGGCCGCCGCGGGGGTCTGCCAGCTGTCCTTGGCCTTGGCCACGGGGTCGAAATAGAACAGCTCCGGGTTCGGCTTGAGCCCCTCGGTGCCGGGCACGGTGAGCCTGCCCTGGCTCAGGCCAGTGACCGTGACCAGGTAGTGGCACTCGTCGATGAGGAACGGCCCCGGGATGGAAGTGAGCAGCAGGAAGAGCCCCAGGGCGCCCAGACCGGCGATGAGCCATTTTGGCGGACGCGTCGAAACCATCAGTGTCTATTTACAGGGGCCGCAATCCTTGGGGCAAGTGATGCAGTCCTCGAACTCTTGCCAGTCGCAAACGTTGTCGCCGCAGTCGTCGAGGCATTTGCCACAGTCCTTGGAGCAATTCATACAGGTCTCACCCTGGGGGCGCTTGCATTTTTTGTCGCCGCACTTGGCCAGGCACTTGCCACAATCCTTCTCGCAGGTGATGCACGACTCGCCGTCCTGGGGCACGCAGTAGCCGTCGCCGCAGTTGCCGCCGCACTTGCCGCAGTCCGACGGGCAGGTCACGCAGGTCTCGTACTGGTAGAGCTGGCACTTGGCGTTGCCGCACTCCTTCATGCACTTGCCGCAGTCCTGGGGGCAGGAGATGCAGTTCTCCCCCTTGTTCAGGCGGCACAGGCTGTCGCCGCAGGCGCCGAGGCACTTGCCGCAGTCCTTGGGGCAGGACAGGCAGCTCTCCCCCTGCAGCGCGTTGCACAGGGCGTCGCCGCACTTGGTCAGGCACTTGCCGCAATCCTTGGGGCACGACAGGCAGTGCTCGCCCAGGGTGTGCTGGCAGATCTTGTCGCCGCAGGACCAGAGCTTGCCCGCGTCGTTGGTGGGCGTGCCCTCCCAGATGGCGTCGTACGGGCTGGCGGGGCGGTCTGGCGGGGGCAGGTCCGGCAGGGGACGCGCGTCCGCGTCCTGGCCCCGGGCATCGCGCGCGCTGGCGTCGGTGGCCCCGGGGAGGCGGCTGCGGCCACCGCATGCGGCCAGCAGTGAAATGCAACAGAGCAGGAGCAGTTTTCGCGTGGGGATGAGCGGCATGAGACCTCTGAAATCGCACTATAGCACCCGTCCGGAAACATGAGCCTCGCGCTGGCGAAAAGTCCATGTAACGTGAGGGGATTTCAGGGTCTTTGCGGTTGCGCCCCCTCCATATTGGGCCAACCTTGGATGATGGAAATCGCCACCAACCTCTTCACCCCCTGGACCTCCCTGGCGGGCGGCGCCCTCCTCGGCCTGAGCGCGGCCATGGTGCTGGTTTATCACGGCAAGGTGGCCGGGATCTCGGGCATCTTCGGCGGGCTCCTGACGCCGAGGCCGGGGGATCTTCTCTGGCGTGCGATGTTCGTCCTCGGGCTGGTGCTTGGCGGGGCCGCCATCTTCCTTGTGGAGCCGGCCGCCTTCGCGCGCGATATCTCCCGCTCCCACGCGGCCGTGGGGCTGGCGGGGGTGCTGGTGGGCGTCGGCACGCGCATGGGCAGCGGCTGCACCAGCGGCCATGGCATCTGCGGCATCAGCCGGCTGTCAGCGCGCTCGCTGGTGGCCACCTGCACCTTCATGCTCACCGCGGCGGCCACCGTGCTGGTGGTCAACAGGGTGCTGGGAGGCGCGCTATGAAGCCAGGACCGACCATCCTGATCTCCCTGGTGAGCGGCTTGATCTTCGGGGTCGGCCTGGCTCTGTCAGGCATGACCCAGCCCGCCAAGGTGGTGGGGTTCCTCGACGTCACCGGGCGGTGGGACCCGAGCCTGGCCCTGGTCATGGCAGGGGCCATCGGCGTCTACATGCCGGTGCTGTGGCTGGCGCGACGGCGAGGCCGCACCGTGCCAGGCGGGCCGCTGCTGCTGCCCACGCGCAAGGACCTGGACCGCAAGCTGGTGGGCGGCGCGGCGCTGTTCGGGATGGGCTGGGGCATCAGCGGCGTCTGCCCCGGGCCGGGGTTGACCTCGCTGGCTACCGGCACCTACGACGCGATCCTGTTCGTGGTGGCCATGGCCGCGGGCATGCTGATCTACGGAATGCTCGAGCCACTGCGCCTGCCAGGGGCAGAGCTCGGAGGAGCCAGACCGGGCGAGGACGAGCCGGGGGAGGTCTCCGCCGGGCAGGAGGTGGGAGGATGAAGATCCGGAGGATCCTGGTGCCGGTGGACCTGTCGGACTGCGCCGCGCGGGTGGTGGAGCACGCCGTCGGGCTGGCGCGGATTCACGACGCGCGAGTGCTGCTGCTGCACGTGGCGCCCGCGCCGCCAGGGCTCGCCGGAGATGTGGAGATCGATCCCGCGGGCAACGGTGAGCTGGTGGAGGTCCACGACCACCTGAGGCAGGAGGCAGGACCGCGGCTGGAGCCTTACCTGAGCATCTGCTCACGGGACGAGGTCCCGGCCCGCGGCGCGGTGGTGGCGGGAGAGCCTGCCGCGGAGATCCTGGACCGGGCGCAGGCCTGGCAGGCCGACATCATCGTCATGGGCACCCACGGGCGAAAGGGCCTGGCCCGGCTGGTGCTGGGCAGCGTCTCGGAGGAGGTGCTGCGGCGGTCGGACGCGCCGGTGATGTCCATCCGCGCCGTGCACACCGAGGCGTGCGATGCCGACTCGTGCAGCTGGTGCGCGTCGGGCGGCACCGAGGCGGAGGCGCGAACTCGGGCGGAGCTGGATGGGTAAGCGCCAGCCCTGGGGGCTGGCGAATGCCAGATTGCCAGATTGCCAGAACGCCTGAATGCCAGAATTGGTAGCTGCTTGGCTGACCGGGTGAACGGGCTACTTGCCGCAACCTCTTAGCAAGGCGCCTCCCTTGGCCAGCAGGAGGGTCTGGCCGGCGCCGATCCCGCGGACGCTCAGCAGGTCCCGGGCGGTGCCGGTTTTCTGCAGGGTCCAGGTCTTGCCGTCGTATCGGCTCAGGGCGCCAGCCGGGCCGCCGACATACACCTTGCCCGAGGCTGAGCCCCAGACAGTGGAGAGGGTCCCTGCGATGCCGGGGGCGTGGGTGGTCCAGGTGCCGGTCTTGGACCGGTGGAGCAGCGTGCCCGACGCGCCGGCCGCCCACAGGTCGCCCGTGGGCGAGACCCACGCCGCGTGCAGGTCGGTGCTGGCCGATACCTTGGGGATGCCGGAGACGGTCTTCCAGCCGCTGCCGTCATGGTGAATCACCGTACCGGAGTCGCCCACGGCGTAGACATCTTTGGGCCCGCTGCCCCACACCGCGCGCAGGGCGCTGGTGACGCCCGACTTGTCCACGCTGCACTTGCAGGCGCTGCAGCGCAGCACCTGGCCCAGGTTCCCCACGGCGATGACCTGCCCCTTGCTGTCGCTCCAGGCGGCCTTCAGGTCGTTGGTGGAGCCCGTGTTCACCGACTTGAACCAGCTCTTGCCGTCGTGGCACTGCACGGTGCCGCCGTCGCCCACGGCGTACACCTCGCCCGCGGCGGTGCCCGTGATGCCGCGAAGGGGCTTGCTGGTGCCGCTGGCCAGAGTGGTCCACGCCTTGCCGTCGAAGCGCAGCACCTCCCCCGGCTTGCTGGCCAGGTAGATGTTTGACGGAGAGTCGGCCCACAGGTCGTGGACCTCCGCCGACTCGAACCGCCGGCCGGCGCGCTTCCAGGTCTTGCCGTCGAAGGTCAGCACCGCGCCCGCCTGGCCCACGGCGTGCACGTCTGTAGACGAGCTGCCCCAGATGTCGTACAGGCGGCCGCTGGGCGGGATTGCTTGCAGCTTCCAGGGAGATGTCCCGTCGCTGCGGCGGAGGACGCCTGTACTATTGGCTATCACCCCGCCGGCCACGTAAAGGTCGGTGGGGCCTGTGCCCCAGACCGCGCCGTAGGTGGAGAAGCCGAGGTAGGTCCCGCTGATGCTGTTGTGCTGGGTAAACTTGGCGCCGTCATGCCGCAGGACCCTGATGCTGCCGTGGTCCGTGCCAAGGAACCAGACGGCCCCCGGGCCGCTGGACCAGACATCCTTGAAGCTCGTCAGGGCGGCCGGTGTGGTCACTTTGGTCCACTTGGAGCCGTCGTAGTTGATGACCCAGCCGTAATTGCCGCCGGTCCACACATCCTTGGGCCCGGAGCCGAAGATCCCGGTGAGCACTGAGTAGCTAATGATGCCAGCCGGCTTCTTCATGGCGGACCATTTGGCGCCGTCGTGGTGAAGGATGGTGCTGCTGGCCCCCGTCGCGAACACATCCTTGGGACCGCTGCCCCACACCCCGCGCAGGGGCACCGTGGTCCCGGAGACCATGGGCGCCCACTTGCTGCCGTCGTAATTCATGATGGTGCCGCTGTCCCCCACGGCGAACAGGTCCTTGGGCCCGCTGCCCCACAGCTCGTACAGCCCGGCCGGCGCCCCGGTCAGCGACGGCGTCCACTGCTTGCCGTCGTGGTGGATCACAGACCCGTCCGTGGCGCAGACGTAGATGTCGCTGGCGGAGAAGCCCCAGATCCCCTGGTAGTCCCGGTCCGGCAGGGTGGGGTTGACCCAGCACCAGCCGTCGGCGCTGCAGAAGGTCAGCTTGGGGCAGGTCCAGGGCGCGGCGTCCGGGGCGAGGGCCTGGTCGGGCGTGGCGAGATCGGGCGTGGCGCTGTCCGTGGGTGGCAGATCAGGCGCGGCCAGGTCCTGCCCCGGCGCATCCGGGGGGCGGATGTCCGGGCGCGGCAGGTCGGGCACGGGCAGGTCCGCCGCCGGCGCGTCAGGCGCGGCGCGGTCCAGCGCCGGCATGTCCACGCGTCCGTCGAACACCACGAGGTCGGCCGCCGCGTCGCCCGAGGGCCGCTGCACCGAGCCGGTGTCATGGCAGGCGCCGGTGAGCAGCGCGAGCCCCACCGCCACCATCACGAGGCGTCTGGCCAAACCGGGCGACAGGCTGGCCAGCCTCACTTGAACCACCCGAAGACAGCCATGTCAGCCGAGCCCACGTAGATGCGCCCCCAGGGCGATCCCCAGACGGCGTACGCCCCCATCTTGGTGCCCGTGTCCGCCAGCAGCTGGTGGTCCCACTTTGTGCCACCGTAGCAGTACACCGCTGCCTTGCCGACGACGCACACATCGTTGGGGCCGGTGCCGCCGATGTTCATGAAGGTGTCGGTGGAGGCGCTCAACAGCTCGACCCATTTGCCGAGAACCCAGGCCAGCAGCTTCTTGTCCGCCAGGGCATACCTGGCGTTGCCCGAGCCCCAGACCTTCTTGAGGGTGTAGGTCACTCCTGTGTACTGCGGCTTCCAGGAGGTCCCGTCGAAGTGGACAATGGTCCCCGTGGCGCCCACTGCATACAGGTCCGTCGGACCCACGCCCCAAACATCCACCAGGTTTGCCGGCGCGCCGGCGTTGGGCTGGGTGTCGGTGTTGGTGCAGGACCAGATGGCGCCAGGCAGGTGCCGCACGAGGTAGCGCCCGTTGACGGTGTACAGCACGGTCTGGCCCTTGATCTTGGCGCCCCACAGGCCCCTGACGCTGCTGGTGGAGGGGTAGGTGCAGTGGGAGGCGTGGGGCGTCCACTTGTTGCCGTCGTAGTGCAAAACGGCGCCGCCGCCGGCCAGGGCGTACACCTCGCTGGAGCTGGCGCCCCACACCTCGTAGATGTGCTGGGATGTGCCCGATTTCATCGCGCTCCAGGTGTCCCCCTTGAGGTGATGGATGGTGCCGTAGGAGCCCACGGCGAACAGGTCCGTGTGCGAGGAGCCCCAGATGTCCAGGACACCGACCTTGGACCAGACGCGCTGGTACTTCTTGCTCCACGTCTTGCCGTCGTAATGGATCAGCGTGCCGTATTTGCCGCCGGCCCACACGTCCGACGGCCCGGAGCCCCACACCTCGTGCAGGTCGCCGGTGGTGCCGGAGACCTGAGTCTTCCAGGCGCTGCCGTCGTGGTGGACCACGGTGCCGCCGGCGCCCACGGCGAAGATGCTCGACGGGCTGTCGCCCCAGGCGTCGATGAGGGTGTTGGTGGTGGGTGACGTCTCGGTGGACCAGCTGCTGCCGTCGTACTTGTGAATAGCGCCGCCCTTGCCGAAGGCATACAGCCCTGTTGAGGAGATTCCCCACAGGGCGCTTATGGAGCTGGTTGAGGTGGACTTGAGGTCGGTCCAGGTGTTGCCCGTACCCTTGTGGTGCAGTACATGGCCGCCGGGGGTGCTGGCGTAAATGCCCGAGGAAGGGATGGCCCAGAAAGCTTTCAGGTTGCCACTCACCGGGTTGGTCAGCTTCTGCAGCTTGCCGTTGAGCCGGTGGTAGCTCTCCGGGCCGCAGGCGAAGTACACGCTGGTGGCCGAGGTGCCCCACACCAGCCCGCAGTAGTAAGCCTTGCTCAGAGATAGGCCGGTCCATTTGCTCCCGTCGAAGCGGGACGCGTTGTGGGGCATGGCCACCCAGACATCGGTGGCCGAGCTGCCCCACAGGTCGAAGATGTCCCCGCCATAGGGGCGCGGCATCTGCTTCCAGGCGGCGCCGTCGTACTTCATCACGCTGGCCTTGGTGCTCATGAACAGGTCGGTCGGAGACGCCCCCCACATGCCATTAATGTCAAATCCCTGTGGCAGCGGGTGCACCCAGCACCACTTGTCCGGGCTGCACACCCCCTTGAGCGGCGGCTTGGGTACGGTCGCGTCGGGGATGCCAGCGTCGGGCGGGGCCAGATCCGTCACCGCGCTGTCGGCTGTGGCGCTGTCAGGCTGGGCCAGGTCCGGCGGGGCCAGATCGGGCTTTGGCATGTCCGGCGTCGGCAAATCCGGCGCTACGGCGTCGGGCCCGGGAAGGTCCGTCGCCGTCAGGTCCGCCGCCGGCGCATCGGGCGCCAGCATATCCGCCGTGGCCCTGTCCGGCATCGGCAGGTCCACTCGCGCGTCCAGCGCGCCCCTGTCCGCCGCTCCGTCCCCGCCGGGGCGCTTCACCGAGCCGGTGTCGTGGCAGGCCGCGGCCAGCAAGAGCAGCGCGACGGCGGTGGCGAGGAGCAGCGGCCGGTTCACAAGGGCGGCGTTCATTTTTCTACTTGAACCATCCGAAGACCGACATGCCGCCTCCGCCCGCGTAGACGCGACCCCAGGGCGAACCCCAGATGGCGTACGCGCCGACCTTGGTGCGAATATCAATCAGCAGCTTGTGGCTCCACTTGGTCCCCTCGTAGCAGGTCACCGCCGCCTTGGACCCGACGCAGACATTGTTGGGCCCGGTCCCGCCGACCCTCAGGAAGTGGTCGGTGGAGGTGCTCAGCAGCTCCACCCACTTGCCGGAAAACCAGGTGTGCACCTTCTTGGCCGACAGGACATACCGCGCGCTGCCGGTGCCCCAGACCCGGTCCAGGGTGTGTGGCGTGTTGATGTACTGCTTCTTCCAGCTGGTCCCGTCGAAGTGCACGATGGTCCCGGCCGAGCCCACGACGTACAGGTCGGTGGGCGAGCTGCCCCAGATGTCACGCAGCACGGGGGCCGGGCTGGCCTTGGGCTGGGTGTTGGTATTGGTGCAGGACCAGATGGCGCCGGGCAGGTGCCGCACCAGGTGGCTGCCGTTGACGGTGTAGAGCACGGTCTGGCCCTTGATCTTGGCGCCCCACAGGCCCCGCACTGGCTGGGTCGAGGGGTAGGTGCAGTGGCTTGAGTGGGGCGTCCACTTGTTGCCGTCGTAGTGCAGGATGACGCCGGCGCTGGCCAGGGCGTAGATCTCGCTGGCGCTGGCGCCCCATACCTCGAAGATATGCCCGGAAGTACCGGACTTCATGTTGGTCCAGGTCTCGCCTTTTAGGCGCAGAATGGCGCCGTACTCGCCAACGGCGAACAGGTCGGAGTGGGAGGTCCCCCAGATGTCGTGGATGGTGGCCTTGATTGCCACCTGCTGGTTCTTCCGGCTCCACGCCTTGCCGTCGTAGTGGATCAGCGTGCCGTACGCGCCAGCGGCCCAGATGTCCGAAGGGCTGAAGCCCCACACCTCGTTCAGGTCGAAGGAGGTGTCCGACTTCATGGTGGTCCAGGTTTTCCCGTCGAAAGTGACCACGGTGCCGTTCTGGCCCACGGCATAGATATTGGACAGGCTGGAGCCCCAGGCATCACCCAACCCCTTGGTCGTAGGCGACTGCTCCGCGGACCAGGTGCTGCCGTCGTACTTGCGGATCGCGCCGCCCTTGCCGAAGGTGTAGATCTGCGAGGCCGAGAAGCCCCAGATGGCGTTCATGTAGGTGGTGGTGCCCGACTTCAGATCGGTCCAGCCTGTGCCGGAGCCGCCGTGGTGCAGGATGTACCCGCCGTGGGCGGCGGCGTACATACCCAGGGCCGGGCTGCCCCAGAAGGTGATGAAGTTGTTGGTCGTGGGGCTGGTGAGCTTGGCCAGCTTGCCGTTGAGCAGGTGGTAGCTCTCCGGGCCGCAGGCGAAGTACACGCTGGTGGCCGAGGTGCCCGAAACCAGCCCGCAGTAGTACGTCTTTGGCAGGGTGGTCTTGGTCCAGGCGCTGCCGTCGAAGCGCGCCGCGGAGTTGGGCGAGACCACCCAGACATCCGTGGCCGCGCTGCCCCACAGGTCGTAGATGTCCCCCTGGTTGGGGCGCGGCAGGCGCTTCCAGGCGGCGCCGTCGTATTTGAGCACGCTCGCCAGAGTCGACGCGAACAGCTCGGTGGGGGAGGCGCCCCACAGGCCATGGACGTCCAGCCCCTGGGGCAGCGGGTGCACCCAGCACCACTTGTCCGGGCTGCAGACCCCCTTGAGGGGCGGCTTGGGCTGCGCCGCGTCGGGGGTACCGAGGTCAGGGAGCGGCGGGAGATCCGGCTGGGCGCTGTCGGGGGTGGATTTGTCGGGCGACGGAAGATCCGGTGTGGCGAGATCCGGGGCCGGCAGGTCGGGCAGGGCGAGATCCGGCGGCTGAAGGTCCGGCGGGGCGATGTCGGGTATGGCGCGATCTGGGCCCTGCAGGTCCACGGGATCCAGGTCGGGCCGGAGCAGGTCCACGCGAGGAGCGTCCTGGCGCAGGTCGCCGCCCGCGTCCCCGCCCGGCCGCTTCACCGAGCCGGTGTCGTGGCACGCGAACGCCGCCAGCGCCAGGACAACCACGATCCCCCGGCGCCCCGCCTGCGATACTGTGGGCGCGTCAACCACAGCAGCAGATTATCCAGGTTGAAGTGTGACAGCAAGCCGGGCGGCGGGCCTGGCTGCCCACCCTTGAAATTCCACAAGCCTGGTGTGAGCATGAAATATGCTCAAAAACCTGGTGTACAAGCAGCGGTCCCCGCGGGCCATGTGCCTGCTCTTCACATGCGTCATCCTGGTCAGCTGCTCTGACTCGGGTGGCGACACCATCCCTGCCAGGGACGCGGCGCTCATGGACGCCGCGCTGCCTGACCTGGCCCGGGACCAGGGCGACGACATCTCCCCCACACCCGACATGGCGCCGCCAGATCTGACAACCCCACCTGACAAGAAGAACAGCTGCCCCAAGCCATGGACCACCCTGAGCTCGGGGACCACCAGGGACCTCTACGCCATCCGCGGCGATGGGCAGGGCAACATCTACTTCACCGGGACAGGGGGCACCCTGCTCAAATACGACGGCACCAGCTGGACCCCGTTGAAAACAGGAACCACCAACAACCTGTACGCGCTGTGGGCGCACGCCGGCACCGTCCTTGCCGGCGGCAGCTACGGCACCCTGGTGCGGGTGACCAAGGGCGGCGCCAAGGCAGAGAAGATCGGCGACATCAACGTCGAAGGCATCTGGGGGGCCAGCCTCACTGACATTCACGTGATCGGCGGGACCAAGACTGGCCGCTACGACGGGAAGAATTGGACCATCTTTGGCGCCGGATACTACAACGAGATCCACACCGCCGTGGCAGGCCTCGGCTCCAAGGAGGTCTACCGGACGTCCTACCACGATCGCTACAAGGACTATGTATACGAGTTGTACGGCACGCTGGAACGGTACGACGGCAAGTCCTGGACCTCGGACGGGACCTTCTCCGACAGCCCGCTGACCGCGCTGTGGGTGGAGCCCGGGGGTAACATCGCTGTGGCTGGGTTGGCCTGCACGAACACCTACCCGAGCGCGTCGTGCACCGACTTCGCGGGGTACCGGCAAAAGGGGAAGACCTGGGACTACTGGTCAGAAAACAAGAGCTTCGAGTACTACCGGGGGATCTGGAGCGGCGGCCCGGGCCAGGTCTATGCCGTGGGTATGGCTGGCTTCCTGGGGCTCGGCAGGGGAGGCGCCAAGCCAGCGGTATACCGGACCGTGGGCTCCAAGTGGACTGCCATCACCCCGGCTGGCCTGGCCAAGGAGCTGCTGGCCGTGTGGGGCGACAGCAAGGGCAGCGTGTACGTGGCGGGCAAGTCGGGCGTCGCCTACCGCTACTGCGCCTACTAGCGGACCGCCGCCGGGGGCAGCAGCTGCCATGGCGCCGCCCCGGCGGTCCAGGTTGTCCCCCTACATCACATCTGCTAGCTTGCCCTGCATGTATATCTTAGGGCTCTCGTTCGACACGGACGCCTCTGCATCGTTGATCCGGGACGGCGTGCCCATCGCCGCCGGGGCGGAGGAGCGCTTCACCCGCGTGAAGCATGATCGCAGCTTCCCGGACCAGGCCACCGCCTGCTGTCTGGACCACGCCGGCATCGGGCTGGAGGACGTGGAGTGGGCCGCCCTGGGCTGGAACCCGGCCATCCACCTGCAGCCCATGCTGTGGGCCCGGTCCAGCCGGCCGCGGCACCAGGCCGAGTACCTGAGCGCGGTGCCGAACCTGCTGCTTCAGAAGCGCCAGGGTCGCCCCCGCAGCGTGGTGGTGGAGCAGTCCATCCACTTCGGCGAGGGGCAGCCCCCCCTGCGCATGGCCTACGTGGATCACCACCTGAGCCACGCGGCCTGGGCCTACGTGTCCGGCTTCGAGCGGGCGGCCATCCTCACCGTGGACGGCTACGGCGAGTCCACCACCACCATGCGCGCCCGGCTGGACGGCGACGAGCTTTCGGTGCTGGGCCAGGTGTCGCGCCCCCACTCCCTCGGCTCTTTGTACGCCGCGGTGACCCAGTACCTCGGCTTCACGCCCAACAAGGACGAGGGCACGGTGATGAGCCTGGCCGCCATGGCCGAGCCGCGCTTCGTGGACGACTTCCGCGACATGGTGCGCTTCGATGAGCAGAGCGGCAGCTTCGAGCTCGACCTGAGCTACTTCTCCTTTTTCCAGGAGAGCTGCTACCGGGTGTCGCCCAAGTTCATCCACAAGTACGGCCCGGTTCGCAAGTGGGAGGACGAGATCACCGAGCAGCACATGGCCGTGGCCGCCTCGCTGCAGTTGGTGTTCGAGGAGGTGTACCTCGGCCTCGCCCGCCATATCCACCGCGAGACCGGGCTCAAGGACCTGGTGGTGGCTGGCGGCGTGGCGCTCAACTGCGTGGCCAACGGCCGCATCCTGGCCGAGACCGACTTCGAGCGGCTGTTCATCCCGCCCGCCTCGGGGGACGACGGCGCGGCCACCGGCGCGGCGCTCTACCTGCACCACGCCCACCTGGGCAACGCCAGGGCAGGGCACACCTTCCGCCACGCCTTCCTCGGGCACGAGGTCACCGACGTGGAGACCGAGGAGCTGCTTCAGGTGGCGGCGCGGCCCTATCGACACTTCTCGCCGGACATCACCCCGCGGGTGGCGGCGCGCCTGCTGGCGGACGACAAGATCATCGGCTGGTGCCAGGGCAGGGCGGAGTTCGGCCCCCGCGCCCTGGGCAACCGCTCCATCCTCACCTCCCCCAGCAGCCTGGAACTCAAGGACCGGCTCAACGCCTCGGTGAAGTTCCGCCTCGGCTTCCGGCCCTTCGCGCCCTCCATGCTGGCGGACCGGGTGGCGGACCTGTTCATCGACGGCGGGCCCACGCCCTTCATGCTCATGGCCTACACGGTCAAGCCGGAGTGGAAGGAGCGCACCGCTGGCATCCTGCACTTCGACGACACGGCCCGGGTGCAGACGGTGGAGCCGGACGAGAACCCCCGGTACCACCAGCTGATCTCACACTTCGACAAGCTCACCGGCGTGCCGGTGGTGCTCAATACATCGCTCAACGTGCGCGGCGAGCCCATCGCCAACACCGCCAAGGACGCCCTCGCCTGCTTCGACACATCCGCCATGGATTACCTGTTCATCGGGGACCATGTGCTGTGCAAGGAGAGCGAGGCGACAGTGGCGGCGCTGGAGGCGGCGATCCTGGCGGAGACCGATACTCAGGAATAGCGGAGAATAGTAATGCTCAGTGGCAAACGGATCCTGCTCACCGGCGGCTGCGGTTTCATCGGCAGCCACCTCGTCCTGCGGCTCGCCGCCGATAACGAAGTTCTGGTGGTGGACAACAAGCGGCGGGACGCGCTGCGATTCCAGGAGGTGCCCGGCGAGCTCAACTTCGAGCTGTACGACCGGGACATCACCGAGGCGGGGGCGCTGGACGACCTGCTGGAGGGGGTCGACTGGGTGATCCACCTGGCCGCCGTGGCCGGCGTCAGCAACTACATCAAGCACCCGGCCACCACGCTGACCAGCAACCTGATCGGCACCTGGCGGGTGCTCGAGGCGCTGCGCTCGCGGGAGATCTCTCGGTTCATCAACTTCTCCACCAGCGAGGTGTACGGCCCGCAGGCGGTGGACGCGTCGGAGCGCATGCCCACGGTGCAGGGCCCCATCGGTGAGGCCCGCTGGTCCTATTCGGTGAGCAAGACCGCCGCCGAGCACCTCTGCTTCGCCTATCACCGCGAGTACGACGTGCCGGCGGTGTCTGTGCGGCCGTTCAACATCTTCGGCCCGTGCCAGGTGGGGGAGGGCGCCATCCACGACATCTCCCTGCGGGCGCTGCAGAACCAGCAGATCTCCATCACCGGAGACGGCCAGCAGGTGCGTACCTGGTGCTATATCGACGACATGATCGACGCCACCATGCTGCTGCTGACTCACCCGGCGGCGGTGGGCAGGGTGTTCAACGTCGGCAACGCGCGGCCGGTGGTCAAGATGCTCGACCTGGCGCGCATGATCATCGACCTGGCAGAGTCCACGTCCGAGATCACCTTCCGGCCTCACGCGGAGGTGGACGTGCGCCTGCGGTCGCCAAACGTCAACCGGGTCCACGAGCAGCTCGGCTTCAAGCCGAAGGTGGCCCTGGAGGATGGCCTGCGGCGCACCATCGCCTGGTACCGTGATCACCTGGTGGAGATGCTCGATTGCCACGAGTAGCGGCTGACATCCCGCTGGCCGATCTGAACCGCCAGCACTCCCCACTGCGCGACGAGCTGGACGCGGCGCTGGCGGCGGTGCTGGACCGTGGGGACTATGTTCGGGGCGAGGAGGTGGCGAGGCTGGAGCAGGCCTTCGCGGAGTACCTGGGCGTGGCCCACGCCGTGGGGGTGGGGTCGGGGACTGACGCGCTGTACCTGGCCCTGGCGGGCGCCGGGGTGGGTAGAGGCGACGAGGTGATCACCGCGGCCAACTCATTCGCCGCCACGGCGGAGGCCATCGTGCTCACCGGCGCCACGCCGGTGTTCGCCGACGTGGACGAGCAGACCCTCTGTCTGGACCCCGCCTCGGTGGAGGCAGCGCTGACCCCGCGGAGCCGGGCGCTGATTCCGGTGCACCTGCACGGTCACGTGGCCGACATGGACGGCCTCGGGGCGCTGGCCCGGGGCAACGACCTGCTGGTGGTCGAGGACGCGGCCCAGGCCCATGGCGCGCGCATGGGCGGAAGCGAAGGCCCCATGGCGGGCACCTTCGGCCACGCCGGCGCGTTCTCCTTCTTCCCATCCAAGAACCTCGGCTGCTGCGGCGACGGCGGGCTGCTGGTCACCGATGACGCCGAGCTGGCCGCGCAGATCACCATGCTGCACGACCACGGCCGCAGCGGCGGGCGGCACCACTCGGTGGCGGGCATCTGCAGCCGCCTGGACACGCTGCAGGCGGCGATCCTGATGGTGAAGTTCCCCCACCTGGAGGCGTGGAACAGGTCACGCCGCGAGCTGGCCGGGCGGTACGACGCGCTTTTGAGCGGGTGCCCGGACCTGCGCCTGCCGCCGCGCTGTGAAGGGTCCGTGTATCACCACTACGCGGTGCGTACGTCCCGGCGGGATGCGCTGCGGCGGAGCCTGGCGGACCAGGGCATCGCCACCGGCGTGCACTACCCCCACGCCATCCCCGAGGAGCCCGCGTTCCAGCAGTTCCGCACGGTGCCCACGCCCACCTCGGAGCGCAGCTGTCGCGAGGTTGTCTCGCTGCCGCTCTTCCCGGAGATGACCGCCGAGGAGGTCGAGCGCGTGGCCGCCGCGGTCAGGGCCTTCCTGGAGGGTTAGCCCTCCATGGGCGCCGATCCCTTCCTGCTCGGTACCCCCGCTGGCGGCAGCGGCGTGGCGCCGGTGGTGCTGGCGTCGACAGGCCAGGCCGCGCCGCGCCTGGTGGACCTGGAGCTGGTACCCGAGGCGCTGGGCTGGCCCGCCTGGATCGACGCCGCGCGGCCGCTGAAGCTGTGGACCGCGCCCGGGCCTGCTGCTGCCGACGGCGAGGTGGTGGCGTGGTTTCGGGAGGGCTCGCGCCGCCGGGCCGCAATCTCGGCCCAGGGCGAGCGACTCACCCTGCACTTCGACCTCGCCGCCACCGTGACGGCCATCACCGGCGAGCGGTACGCCAGCACCCGCCGACCGCTGCACACCTACGCGCCGTGGCTGGTGTCGGCGCTGCCCGGGCCCGCGCGGCTGCTGGGTCACCGCCTGGCGTCCAGAGTGGAGCGGCTGCGACATGGCAGCCAGGGCAGGGCCCGCGACGACGGCCCCGGGTTCCCCGACTTCCCCGTCGAGCCGGCCCTGGAGCTGATCCGCTGGATCATGCGGAGGGCGCGGGGACTGCAAGATACCTCGCCCTGGCCCAACGACGCGCCCGCCGTGGCCATGATCACCTGCGATGTGGACACCGACCGGGGGCAGATCCGGATGCCGGCCATCGCCCAGGAGGCGGAGCGGGTTGGCATGCGCGCCTGCTTCTACGTGGTGGGCGACCGGTTCCCCCTGGACCACGGCCTGCTCCACCGGCTGCGCGAGGCGGGCCACGAGATCGGCCTGCACGGGGCGAAGCACGACATGCGCCTGGCCTACCTGGACTACCAGGAGGTGGTCCGTCGCCTGGACGGGTGCCGTGAGCTCACCGACCGCCACGAGGTGGTGGGCTTTCGTTCGCCTGCGTTGCTGTGCAGCCCGGCGTTGACCCGCGCGCTGGCCGGGCGCTTCCGCTACGACTCGTCGGTGCCCGACGCTGACGTGGACACCGTGGCCGCGCCCCGCCGCGGCTGCTGCTCGCTGTTTCCCTACTGGCAGGGATCGCTGCTGCAGATCCCGTTGACCCTGCCCCTGGACGACCGCCTGATGCTGCGAGGCGAGGCGCCGGACCAGATGGTGCGCACCTGGCAACGAAAGATGGCCTGGATCCGCCAGGTGGGCGGGGCGGCCATGGTCACCACGCACGCCGAGCCACACCTGGGCGGGGGGCCGGAGTTTTTGCCGGCGTATCGGCGGCTGCTGGAGGGGATCGCCGAGGAGGGGTGGGAGGTTGTGTTGCCGCGGGAGGTTGCTGGCCATTTCCGCTCGCGGCTTCCGCCGCTCGCGAAATGACAAAATGACAGCATGACAAAATGACAGAATGCCAGAATGGATCAGGTAGTGGCGGGCGGTCGGGGAGGCTCGGCTGGCTGATGCTCGCCTTGTTGGTGGGCTGGCTGATGGCGTGGGATCTGCGGGCGGTGCTTTCGGATCGGCGGCCGGGTTTGGTTTCTTCGGATACCACGGTCAGTGATCTGGTGCGGCTGGAGAACATCATCGAGGAGCGGGGGCGGGTGGCCTGGCTGACCGAGCCCTATGTGAAGGGGCCGCTGGCGGCGGTGTTGGCTCACCCGCTGGATCTGGCGCTGGGTGACCCGTTGCTGGCCGCCCGGCTGCTGGGGGTGCTGGCGCACGGCGCGTTGCTGGTGCTGCTGGCGCTGTTGGCGCTGCGTGTGAGCGGCGGTCGGTGGGACACGGCCCTGCTGGCGGTGCTGATCAGCGGCACCGCGCCAGTGCAGTTCGGCTGGTTCCGCATGGACTTCCACGACAGCCTCACGGCTGTGGCGCTGGTGGGCACGCTGCTGGCGCTGACGCTGGACCCCACCCGCTGGCGCAGCGGCATCGCCCTGGGCCTGGCTGGCGGGCTGGGGCTGCTATCCAAGCTCTCCTTTCCGTTGTTCGCCTTGCCCGCTGGGCTGGTGTATGTCACGGCGCGGGTGCGCACCCGCCGCGCGGCGGCGAACCTGGCCCTGGCCCTCGCGCTGGCCCTGGCCCTGGCCAGCGTCTGGCTCATCCCGAGCTGGGGCGAGATCATGACCAACATGGCGGACTCCACCCACGCGGAGCTGTCCTGGGGCCACAAGTTTCATGTCTACTTCGTCCGCCTGCCCGGCACGATGATGTTGCTGGCGTTTGGCCTGGGCGGGGCAGCGTTCGCTTACCGGCTGAAGGCCGCTCCCATCGCTGTCCTGCTGCAGCTGCTGCTGTCTGCGGTGGGCGGGGCGCTGCTGCTTGTCACAGTGTTCGATCCGTGGACGCGCTATATCGTACCCGCCCTGGCGCCCCTGGCCCTGCTCGTCGCCCTCGGCGTTTGCGCTTACGGTGGTCGGATCCGCAGCAGGACGGTGGCGCGGGCGCTCGGGGTAGCGCTGGCGCTCTGTCTGCTTGGCCTGCACCTGGTCCTCAACTTCACCGGCGTGGAGGATCGCCACGACGGTGAGCCGCGCGAGTTCTTCGCCGGCATGGTGTCTCCCGACACCCGCCCCCACGACGGCTACCGCGACGCCGCTGACCTCGCGCGCAGCCGCGGCCTGGCGCTGCTGGAGTTCGCCTCGGGCCCCAACCCGGTGGTATTTCCGGCGCTGTGGTGGCGCGCCGGCGTGCCACAGCGGCTGCTGGGCCGCGAGGCCATGGGCGAGCACTTCGCCGCGGGCAAGGCGGGCGCGCTGATCCTGATCCACCAGGAACCAGACGCCGCCCGCGCCCTCCGTCGTGAGCTGCGCCAGGAGAGCCAGGATCCCGACGCGCCTGAGGGCGGCACCGTGGATCCGAGGCAGTTCTTCGAGGAGCGGCTGGGGGAAATGGATCCGGAGCAAGCGGCGATGTACCGGATGATCGCGGACTGTGAAACCCGGATTCTGCGGACGTTCGTTGATCCGGATGGGGTGCGGTATTCGTTGATCGAACTGCGAAACAAAAAATAAGGAACAAGGAACAAGAAATGAAAAATGGCCCGGCAATGCCAAACCATTTTTCATTCAGCATTTTTTGTTTCTTGTTTTTTGTTCCGCGGCGAAGCCGCGGCTACCAGTCTATCGTCCAGATCCCCAACACCGTGCCGGCAGCCACCAGCACGGCGCCGACCAACAGCCAGGCTGGCTTCTCCTTGCGCGACAGCGCGCCCAGGCCCGCGGCGGCGGCGCTGTAGTAGAGCACCGGGAAGTAGTGGGAGTGGGCCACGTGCACCCCGATGAGGGGCAGGGTGTAGGCCGCGGTCACCATCATCAAGACGAAGCCTGCCCGATGTCGCACCAGCGGCCACAGCAGCAAGGTCAGCCCGCTGTAGGCCGACAGCTTGTACAGGAACATGGCCGCCCGTTGCCAGGCCGGATCAGCGTCCTCCACCACGGCGAAGTGCTCGGGGAAGATCTCGAAGTACAGCCCCTGCAGGAAGCCCTCGATGCCGCTGGTCAGCGCGAAGTGGCCCAGCAGCGCGGCCACCACCCCCGCCGCGGCCGCCAGGGACCAGAGCAGCGTGCCCTTGCTCCAGGCGCGATGCTCCTTGAACAGGGCCAGGTATGCCAGCAGCGCCACAGCCATGATGTACGCCCCCGGGTAGCGCGCGTAGGCGGCCAGGCAGCCGAGCACGATGAAGCCCGCGCGGCAGCGGGTCACCAGCGAGGCCAGGGCGCCGAGCACCAGGAAGGTGAAGCTGGTGTCGGGGAAGGCGAAGCTGTAAGTGTCGATCCAGGCCAGGCTGTGCAGGTGGCTCACCAGGGGGCCCACCAGCAAGTAGCCCGCCCGGTGGCCCAGCGCGCCGGCGCTCAGGCGGTCGCCCGCCGCGCCGATCAACACCAGGGCGGCGCAGAAGCCGGCGAACACCATGGTCAGAAAGAGCAGGCCGAGCATCGGGTCCCGCGCGCCGGCGAGCTGCTCGGTGGCGAACTGGGTGAAGTAGCCCCACAGCAGCAGCTGGGGGCTGATTTCGTTGGAGGTGAGCATCTCGGCGCGGTAGCGCGCGTCGGACAGGTGGCACTCGGCGGTGCCCGCGGCGACCCAGGAGAGCTCGCCGCCCAGCAGGTCCCAGCCGCCGTAGCTCTCGGCGCTCAGGTCCACCAGCTCGGCGGGGCCCGTGGACCGCGGCTGGGGTGTGAGCAGGCGGACCTCGAAGCACGCGCCCCCCGGAGGGACCTCGGGGGTGGCCAGCAGCAGGGCGCTCCAGCGCGGCTGCACCGGCGCGATGTCGATCTCCAGCACCTGCGACGCCACGGCGGCGGCGTCCACGCGCTTCTCCTGCACCGGCGTCCCGCCTCCCTTCAGGCCGCAGCTGCCCCCGGGCATGCGCCACAGCTCGAATTTGCTGTCCACCGCCGCCAGCACGCCCACGGCCAGCCGCGCGCGCCGGACCTCGCCCGAGATGTTGCCAAGCTGAACCGCGGCGCGGTCGCCGGCGAGCAGGTAGCGCTGCTCTCCCCGCGGCCTCACGCCCGAGACCAGCTTCACCGGCGTCACCGACGGGTCATGGTCCACGTCGGCCGCCTGCCCGCGGGTCTCGGGATCGAGCACGATGAAGCGCGCCGCGCCGCCGAACAGCCGGTGCCGGCCCACGCCCGCGGCGGCCACCAGCACCACCAGCGCCAGCAGCACCGGCCCCCGCGCCAGCCCCACATCTGCGGTGAGGCGAACGGGCCCGCGCTCCAGCCGGCCGCTGAACACCAGCCCAAGCCCTGCCGAGGCCAGGGCCAGCAGCGACAGCTGCGCCCCGGCCACCGGCGGCGCCACGGCGCGCACCACCACGCACAGCGCGTAGTACAGGATCAACGACAGGCCAAACGACAGCGCCCCGAGGGCGAAGATCCCCACCCGCCCCTCCTGCTCCCGCCGCGCCGTGCGCCCGAGCAGCAGCAGCGCCAGCGGCAAGCCCGGCACAGGCAGCAGCAGACAGGACAGCAGCGCCCGCAAGAACCCGAGCGCCCCACCTCCGCCGGAATCGCCAGTGGCCAGCACGAGCACGAAGTGCGCCGCCGCCACCGCCAGCGCTCCCCAGAGCAGGGGAGCCACCGGTATCGCTCTACTTCGCTCCATGCTCCCGATCTCTCGTCGTCACGCGCTATCCACTTCTTGCTTTTCGCTTTTCTCTTTTGCCTATTTCTTCGGGTTTCCCAGCAGCACCACCGTATCCGGCTGCACACATAGCACCGCCTGGCGACGCCCGCTGTGAAAATATCCCGCGGTCACCACGCCGTCCTTCAGCACCTCGTCCAGCGCCGTGCCGAGCCAGGTGATCTCGCCGTGGGGCGCCAGCACGCGCCCGTGGCGGTCCACCAGCAGCACCAGCTTGCGCACCGGGTCCATCACCATGGCCGTGCCGTCGTCGGCCAGGCTCAGCCGCATACGGTCATGCACCTGGCCCAGGGGCACCCGCTCGGCCATCTCCGCGTCGTCCAGCGGCTGCATCACCAGCTGGTGGCGCAGCTGGTCGAGGTAGGCCATGCGCCCGCCCCGGGCCGCCACCTCCACGGCCAGCACGTCGGTGGCCAGCGGCCGCGCATCGCCGGTCCCGCCGGCGCCCACGGCCACGATGCGCCGTGCCCCCGGATCGGCCACCAGCAGGGTGTCGCCGTCGGCGGCGATGTCCAGGGGCGCGGTGAGCTCCAGCTCCAGGGCGCCGCGCTCGCGCCCGTCGGGCCCGAAGCGGATCACGCGCTTCTGCCAGCGTCGCAGCAGGTAAGTGCCGCCGTCGTACCGGGCCATGCTGGCGCCCTTGTGCGGGTCATGCTCGTAGCTGTCGGGGTACGCGTACGGCGCTCCCTGGGCGTCCAGCAGCACTGGTTTCGGCGACGGCGCCGCCCCCGGCAGCCAGCGCTTGAGCGGGTGCCGGTCCAGGTCGAGCAGGAAGTAGCCCTGGCGGTCCGGCGCCACGTCCTGCAGCTCGCGCAGGTGCTGGTACGACGCCCCGGCCTCCACCTTGCGATCCTCCACCGGCACCAGCGACAGGTCGGAGTCGCCCACCGGCGGGGCAGCAGGGAACGCCCCCGAGGGCAGGCGCCACAGCTGGCCGGTGGGCACCGGCGCCCAGCCCTTCTGCCCCGGCGCCCGCCACTCCAGGCGGGCCGCGCCTTTCCCCTGCCCCTCGAGGCTCAGGTCGTGCAGCCCCTCGGTGAGGTTGATGGTCAGCTCGGGGGTCTCGTCGGGGATGCGCACCGCCTCGCCGTGCACCTGCAACGACCCCGAGGCCCCGCCGGCGGGCCGCAGCCCGTAGCGTCCGGGCGTGGTCACCAGCAGCTGGGCGGTCAGCTCGCGCTGGCCCTCGGTGGGTGCGAAGCGCTTCTTGATCAGCTCCTTGCGCGGCACGCTGTAGGACACCAGCCGGATCGGCTCGTGCCCCTCGGGCATGTCGAGCTCCACGGCGCTTCGCGTGGCGCCCATGTGCTTGACCAGACCGTCCCACCACGGCTCGCCCCGGCCCACCAGCAGCAGGTCACGGGCGCCCCGGTCGGCCGGCAAGGGCCAGGCCGTTGGCAGGTGGCGCAGCTCCGGGTGCTTGAGGAAGAACCGGGTCAGGTAGCTGGAGCCGGCAAGGCCCGGCGACAGGTAGACCCGGTGGGTCTCGGTGCGCGCCAGGGCCCAGCGCAGCACCCGCTCGGCCCTCGGGTAGCGGTACTGGGGCAGCAGCTCGTCGAGGCCGGCGTAGACCGTGGGCACGGTGCTCATCAGGGCCGCCGCGCCGGCCAGGCCCACCACCCAGGCGGCGGGCTTGCCGGCCCGGCCCAGCCTGTGGCGCAGGGTGCGCAGCAGCCCCACCGCCGCGGCCCCGGCCAGCAGGTAGAACGGCACCATCTCTCCCGAGTAGCGCCGCGGAGAAAACAACGAGAAGCGGGCCAGCATGAACGGCACCGCCATGATCACCAGGGTAAACAGCAGCAGGGTGCGGGCCCGTCGGTGGCCCGGCTCGTCTCGCCGCACCAGCAGCAGCAGCCCCAGCAGGCCGCTGATGAACAGCGGCGTCAGCAGCAGCAACGGCGCCGCTGCGGCCGGGTCTCGCGTCGGCGTGGAGGGCAGGGCGAACAGGAAGTAGCTCAGGGTGTCGGCGATGTTGCCCAGCAGCGGCGCCAGCGAGCCGCTCTGCTCGATCTCATAGAAGATGTTGTTGGTGCTCACATGCTCCATGTACGCCTCGGGGTGGGCGAAGGCGTAGATGAAGATCGGTAGGGTCATGACCACGGCGCAGCCGGCCACCAGCGCCAGCTCCGCCACGCCCAGCAGCGGCCGCCGTTGCCGCAGCCGCAGCCAGACCAGCGAGGCCGCGATGGCCAGGGGGAAGACGCGGAACGCCTCGTAGCCGTGCAGCCCCACCCCCAGGGAGGCGCCGCAGCCGGCCAGCCAGGCCCAGCGGGCACGGGGCGTCTCGGCCCGCATGGCCCGGGCCAACAACAGCAGCCCCACCGCCACGAACAGGGCCGTGAGCACTGGCCGCGTGGCCATGCGCGACAGCTCCAGGTGCCACGGCACCAGCGCCGCGAAGAAGCCGGACGCGAGCCCCACCGCCGGGCCGTACAGCTCGCGGCCCACCATGTAGATGGCGAGCACGGTGAAGACGCCCACCAGGGTGCTCGGCAGCCGCAGGGCCGCCACGGAGACGCCGAACCAGTCCAGGGACAGGCCCACGAGGTAGAGGTAGGCCGCCTCGTTGCCGGTGGCCCACTCCAGCAGCACCGGCTGGAAGCCCTTGGTGGGCATCTCCTCCAGCAAGGTGATGGCGATCCAGCCGTTCTGGGAGGTGTCGTAGTCGAGCCAGCGCGGGATATCGCCCAGCCGGTAGAACCGAACGCCGCTGGCCAGGACGACCAGGCCGCCGAGGCCGATCCACTCGGGCCAGCGCCAGCGCCGGTCCTCGCCCGGTGGCTGCAGCCCCTCGCGAGCCGTCCAGCAGCCGCCCGCCACCACCGCCAGCGCCATGGCCGCCAGCGCCGCCACCAGCAGCGGGCTGTGGGCCCACTCGCCGTCGCCGGTCAGCGCGCCCAGCCCCGGGCCGTTGAGCACGCCGAGCACTACCACCGCCGCCAGCGAAAGGGTGGCAGCCAGGGCGTGCAGGCGCGGGTCGGTGAGCAGCTTCTTCATGGCAGCATCAGCCTACAACGGCTCCGCCAGCTGATATAGCCGGAACCAGCCCCCGTTGGGATCCCGGGCCTGGCTCAGCAGGCGCAGGCTCAGGTGCTGGCGCGTCTCCTGGAACCACGGGTCGGGCTGGTACAGGTCACACAGATAGTGGTCGGGGCGCGCGCCGGAGCAGGAGGGGCGCACGCGCAGGATGTGACGCGCTTGCACCCCCTCGGGCTTGGCGTGGAGCATGTCCGGATCGGGCGGGCCGTACAGCAGATAGGGGGGCCGCCGCCGCGCCAGCATGATGCCGCGGGTGTAGTGGGGCTCGGTCAGCTCGTTGACCAGCACCACCGCGGCGCCGGGCTGCAGCGCGCCGAGCACCCGGAACAGGGCGTCGTGGGGCTGGGTGTCCACGCGCAGCAGGCCGGCGCCATAGCGCATGTCCACCCTGCCGGTGTCCTGCCCGAGCCCGGCGGAGTTCACCCCGGGCAGCAGGGTGGCGGCCCCGGCGTGGTAGGCCGCCAGAGGCGCCAGCCCGAGCAGCAGCGCCGCGGCGAAGGCGGCGACCCGCCGGCGCATCGGCCACGGGCGGGTGAGGTGATCCAGGGCGATGCCCGCCAGCAGCGCGCACTGGGGCAGGGCGGCCAGGGGGTAGCGCGCCCAGTAGTCCCATACGAGGCCGAGCTGCAGGGCGGGCGCCGCCACCCACAGGCCGAGCAGCCAGCGGGTGGGACGGTCGAGCGAGCCCCGCCGCCAGATCACCCAGGCGCCCAGGGCCGCGCCGACCAGCGGCAGCCAGAACCCGTCGGCCAGGTAGTTGAGCGGGTGGAACTCGGGCTGAGCCTCCTCGACCTGGGTCTCCGACGACATGACCACGTTATCCAGCACGGCGCCGAACTGCATCAGGTACCACCAGCCCGACACCGCCGCCGCCGCGCCTGCCGCCAGGGCCAGGCCGAGGACGGCGCGGCCGCTGCGCACCTTGAGGGCCAGCACCCAGAAAAAGGGCGCCACCAGGAACACCAGGCAGAGCAGGCGGGTGGCGGTGCACAGCCCCACGGCCAGGCCCAGCGCCATGGCCTGCCAGGGCGCGCGCAGGTCGAGCCAGAGCAGCACCCGGAACAGCAGCAGCAACACCGCCCAGATCAGCGGGTCGGCGTTGCCCATGATGCTCCAGCCGAGGGTGATGGGGAAGCTGGCGAACAGCGCCGCGGCCACGAAGCCGGCCGCCGGGCCGCACAGGCGCCGGCCGATCCAGGCCACCTGCCAGATCACCAGCAGGAACAGGGCGAGGTCGGTCAGGCGCACCGCGTGCACCTGGTTCGACAGCAGCCACATGCCGGGCTGGTACACCACCGACGAAAGGGGCGGGCGGAAGTCGGTGACCGCGATCCAGTGGCGCCAGGCCTCGGCCGTACCAGCCTCCAGCGCCCCGCGCAGGGCCACCGCCGGCAGCAGGTTGGTCAGCGGGTCGAACAGCAACGGCTGCCGGTCCACCAGCACCATGGCCGCCTGCCCCACCGCCACCCCAGCCAGCAACAACCCGAGCGCCAGGCGCCAGCCTGGAG
>CAZEFW010000047.1:0-53939 GCA_964511535.1 uncultured Myxococcales bacterium
TGAGCAACGAGCGCCAGGACGTGGTGAACAACGCCAACAACTTCTTCTCCCGCGCCCTGGCCTCGGGCCTCGACTTCCGCATGGGCGTGACCAACGTGGTCCACCCGCCCAACAAGAAGTGTATCGGCAAGTTCTGCTCGGTGGTGTCGAGCAACACGTCCCACGACGGCGGCGCCGACCGCTTCCTGCTGCCGAGCGAGCAGACCGTCTTCTCGTCGTGCATCAAGAACCCCACCTGCTACGAGGGGGGCAGCGAGTACAGCCTGCTCAACGCCACCACGGCGGTGACCCGTCACCTGCCCCGGGCGGCCAACGATCCTTACAAGATCAGGACCAACGCCACCCTGGTGATCATCGTGGTCACCGACGAGATCGCCAACGGCCTCAACGGCGTGGGCTTCTCCAGCAAGGCGTGCCCGCTGGACGCCGCGACCCAGACCAAGCTGGACCAGGCGCTGCAGTCAGCCCTGAACCTGTTCACCGGGGTCACCGATCCGGAGGCGGCGTCCATGTACCACATCATCGGCAACGTGTGCGGCTCGTCGGGCAGCAAGTACCAGATGAACCACGGGCACATGACCCTGGCCAAGAAGCTGGGCGGCCAGATGGCGTCGGTGGCCCAGAAGAACCTGGGCAACACCCTGCAGGCCATCATCGACAGCATCGTGGGCAAGGCCTCGCCGGTGAAGCTGGACTACGTGCCGATCTCCTCGTCCCTGGCCGTGGCCATGGACGCGGTGCAGGTCTACCGCAGCCGCACCAACGGCTTCGACTTCCGCACCAACGGCAACTCCCTGGTCTTCATCAACGTCAAGTACAAGAAAGGCAGCGAGGTCGTGGCCAGCTACAAGCGGTGGAAGCGGCAGAAGCCGGAGGGCTAGGGCTCGCTACGCTCGCCCGGCTTGAGGCTTCAGGCTTCTGGCTTCAGGGTAGATGGTTGGGGGCTCGCTTCGCTCGCCCGGCTTCAGACTTCAGGCTTCGGGCTTCAGGGTAGATGGTTGGGGGCTCGCGGAAGCGCGCCACGGCCATCCTACCGATTGACCGGACCCGGTCCCATCCGCGATGATCGCAGCGGGAGACTGGATCATGAGACGATTCGCCGTAGCCGCTGGCCTGTTCTTGCTCGGCGCTGCCCTTTCCGGGTGCGAGAGCTCCATCAGCAACACCGGGGGGAACTACTGCCCGGGCCCGGACTGCCCCGACATGGGGCTGGTCACCGACGACGCGGGTAACCCGATCCTGGACGACGCGGGCAAGCCCAAGGTCAAGCCGGATCTGTACGTCCCCCCTGTGCAGCACGACACGGGCGGCGTGCCGAAGCCGGACATCGCGCCCAAGCTGCCTGACTGCAAGAAGGACACGGACTGCAAGCCGCCGCTGGTGTGCCACGTCAAGGGCGGCAAGTGCGTGCCGCCCGAGGCCAAGCAGAACGGCACCTGCGATCCGGTGGAGGGGATCAACTGCCCCACCGGCTTCATCTGCGTGGCCGGCATCTGCATCAAGCCGCCGGGCGCTTGCCAGAACAACAGCGGCTGCCCCACCGGGTGGATCTGCAAGAACGGCGTGTGCGTCAAGCAGGGCGGCCCCGGCGGCTGCCCCAACGTCCCCTGCCCCACCGGTCAGGTGTGCATCAACGGCAAGTGCATCCCGAAGCAGCAGTGCAAGATCAAAAAATCCCCCACCCGCATGAAGGGCAAGTGGCGCCTCGACAGCCAGCTCAAGGTGCGCGACGGCCTCAAGGGCTTCTCCAAGGGACTGCTCGGCATGGCCACCACCTTGCAAAATGTCATCGACGGCAAGTTCTCCATCGGGGGGCTGCCGAGCTGGGCCTCGAGCCTGGTGGGCGGCCTGCTCAAGAACGCCATCAAGCAGTACGTGCCGCCCTGGGGCACCAACGTGATCCAGCTGCTGGCCCACATCGACGACGCCATCGACGACACCAGGGTCGTGAGCATGGAGTACATCACCGACCTGGGGAACTACCAGTACACGGGCCACTCCGAGTGGATCCTGGTGGAGTTCGAGTGGAAGGGGCAGAAGGTGTCCAACAAACCACAGAACATCCCCGGCGTGGGCAAGCTCAAGACCACCAACTACACCGCCCGCGAGATCTGCGGCGTCTTCTTCATCGACAAGCACAAGGTCAAGAACCAGATCGGCCATATCTACAAGTGGGCCGTGGAGGCGCTCATCACCGGCATCTCCTGCGCCATGAAGAACACCCCCTGCTACAAGACGATCCAGGCCATGTTCGGCGCGCTGATCAACTGCCCGGCGCTTGCCAAGGCGGTGGCCGGCGGCACGAGCATGGTGCCGGGGCTGGAGCAGATGGTGCTGGCGGCGTGCCAGTCGCAGAAGCAGACCATCGTCAAGATGATGGTGGACGAGCTGAACAAGCTGGCGGCCAACATGACCTACATGGAGCTGGCAGGCTCCTGCGACATCACGGGAAAGAACGACACCCTGTCCAACGGCAAGTGGAAGGGGACCCTCGGCGGCGCCTACGGCGCGGGGAACTTCGAGGGCACCTTCAAGGGGAACCGCATGCCCTGAGCCGCGGCCGCCCACGCCGCGGTACCCAGCTATGCCAGACCGCAAGCCAGAACAGCGCACCCGGGGCGCCGCCGGGACTTCCCGCAGCATCCGCCACGAGCTGCGCACGCCGCTCAACCAGATCATCGGCTACAGCGAACTGCTCGGCGAGGAGATCCGCGACGCCGGGCTTGACCGGTTCGCGCCGGACCTGGAGCGTATCGCCGACGCCGGGCGGCGGCTGCTCGGCATGGTGGAGCGGCTGCGGCTGTCCCGTGGCGGGCAGCGCCCTGCCCGGCAGGATGCAGGCGGCGAGGCCACGGCGGGGGACACCGAACCTGACGACAGCGCGCCCGCCCCCCCGGATGACCAGGCGTCGCCGCGGCGGCCCTGCCGAATCCTCGTTGTGGACGACAACGAGCTGAACCGGGACCTGCTGACGCGCCGCCTGGAGCGGAGCGGCCACGAGGCGCGGGCCGTGGACTCCGGGCAGGAGGCCCTGGAGCAGGTGGCGGCGCGGCGCTTCGACCTGGTGTTGCTCGACATCATGATGCCCGACATGGACGGGTTCCAGGTGCTCGAGGCCCTGCGCCGGGACCACTCCATGGCCAACCTGCCGGTGATCATGGCCACCGCCCGCACCGCCAGCGACGACCTGGTGCGCGCCATGGACATGGGGGCCAACGACTACGTCACCAAGCCCCTGGACATGCCCGTGGTGCTGGCCCGCATCGCCAGCCAGCTGAGCCTCAAGGAGGCGCGGGAGCAGGTGGAGCAGCTCAACGCGCGGGTGGCCGAGGCGCACGCCGAGATCTACCGCCTGGCTGGCGCGGCGGCGACTCCCGAGGGGTGGGCCCCGCGCATCGCGCCGCAGGTGGCCCACGCCGTGGGCGCCGGCGCGATCACGGTCTGGCTGCTGGAGGGCGAGGAGCTCAGGGCGGTGGCGGGCCAGAGCTCTGCCCCGCCGGCCCGCGAGGACCTGGCCCGGCTGGCGCGCACAGGGCAGCGGCTGTGGGTCGAGCCGGAGCTACTGGTCCCGGTGGCCGGCCTCTCGCGGAGGCTGCAGGGGGCGATCCAGGTCGCCGATCCCCCTCCTCGGTCAGGCAAGACGGAGCTGCAGCTGCTCGACAGCTTCGGACGGCAGCTCGGCGAGCTGATGGAGCAGCAGGAGCTGCAGCGCGAGCTGGCCACTGCGCGGGATCGCCGTGACAGAGCGCGAGAGCAGCTGCTGGCCCGGGGCATCGACCTGCTGCAGGTCTGCCCGCGCTGCAGCCGCTGCTACTCACAGGAGCACGAGCAGTGCGACCACGACGGCGCCGTGCTGCGCTCGCTGCAGGTGCTGCCCCTGTGCGTGGCGGATCGATACGAGCTCACCAGCCTTGTGGGCCAGGGCGGCATGGGCCTGGTGTTCCGGGCGCGCGACCTGCGCCTGGAGCGGGACGTGGCGCTCAAGGTGCTCAAGTCGGAGCTGTTCAACAACCAGCAGGTCAGGGCGCGGTTCGAGCGGGAGGCTCAGCTCGCGGCGCGGGTGGACCACGAGGGCGTCGTGAACGTCCACGACTACGGCAGCCTGCCCGACGGCTCGCGCTTTCAGGTGCTGGAGCTGCTGCGCGGCTCCACCCTTGCGCGCATGATCGCGGACTGGGGCGTGGGCACGCCGCAGCAGGTGGCGCGCCTGCTGCGCCAGGGCGCGGCAGGGCTCGGCGCCGCGCACCGCATGGGCCTGCTGCACCGGGACATCAAGCCGGACAACATCTTCCTCACCCACGCCGCCGGCGGCTTCCAGGCCAAGCTGCTCGACTTCGGCATGGCCAAGGAGATGGACCAGGACACGCGGCTCACCAGCCCGGGCAGCCTGCTCGGGACGCCGCGCTACATGTCCCCCGAGCAGGCGCGCGTGGGCGACCTGGACGCGCGCTCTGACATCTACTCCTTGGCCTCGGTGCTCTACCTGGCGCTCTCGGGCAAGGACGTCGTGGGCGGTGAGTCGTTCATCCAGGCGCTGCTGCAGCTGCTGTCGGACGATGCGCCGCCGCTGTCGTCGATCCTGCCGGACGTCCCGGGTGAGGTGGACCTCGCCTTCTCCGTGGCGCTGGCGCGCGAGCCCATGGACCGGCCCACCGACGTGGAGGCGTGGGCCGGGGCCTTCGCGCCGGCGCTGGAGCGGTGGCAGCGCGAGGTGCCGGGCTGGCTGGATGACAGGGGGCGCATGCGCCCGGTCATCCAGAGTCCACAGCCTGCGCCGCGGCCGGCGGCGGAGGGCGACAGCGGCGACGGCCTGGTGCATGACATGACGCAAGACCTGCAGTGGGCCCTCGACATGGAGGAAGACCCGGAGGATGACCGGTGAGCGCCGGGGGGGGCAGCGTCCGGCGCCTGCTGCTGGACGTGGGCGGCGTGCTCTCTCCGGATATCATCGAGCTCAAGCTGCGCCACCTGGCCACAGCCCACGGGCTGGAGGAGGCGCCGTTCATGGCCGCCGGCCTTGCGTTGCGGCGCGAGGCGGACCGCGGGTGCATGGACGAGGAGGGGTTCTGGTCCCGCGCGCTGACCGAGGCGGGGGTGGCGCCGACGCCGGCCGACCTGGACTTCGCGTCGTACCTGGAGCTGGACCCGAACGCGCTGGCCTTGTGCCGCCGGGTGGCGGCGCGGGTGCCCACCGGGATCCTGAGCAACGACACCCTGCAGATGTCCCGGGCGCGGCGCGATGCCGGCGCCTTCGACGAGCATTTTTCGCCCATCGTCATCTCCGCCGAGGTGGGCGTGACCAAGCCGGACCCCGCCATCTACCGCATCGCGCTGGAGCGTTGCGGGTGCGAGCCAGGGCAGTGCCTGTTCGTGGATGACCGCGATCCGAACATCCTGGGCGCCAGGGAGGTGGGCATGCAGACTCACCTGTACCGGGGCGTCGAGGGCCTCAGAAGAACCCTGAAGCGCCTGGAGATCCTCTGAGTTCGACTGCCAAGCCCACCATTCTGTCATACCGTCGTTCTGTCATTTCGTCGTTCTGTCATTCCTGACCCGTCGAGCATTGACGGGTCAGGATACGCCTGCCATCCTTTGATCTGGTGACTGCGTGGTATCGGCAGGTGAGCCCAATCTATTCCCTACGATTGGTCTACCCCGGGATCCGCCGCTGGTCGTGGAACGCAGACCCGCACGCCGGGAAGCGTGGAAGCGGCTATCGTGGAGCCCACCTGTTTTTCGGGGTATAGATCGCTCCCCACCGTCCTCGGCGGCGCCAATTTGAGCCCACCCCGCTAATGCGGTGCGTGGGCTTTTTTTGGTATGGTCTAGGTCATGCGTCGTGCCCTGATCCTCATCGCCCTGGTGGGCATGCTCACCCCTGCTCATGCCGGTGAGCCGGAGGAAGAGGAGCAGCAGTTCGAGACGGTGGTCACCTCCTCCAGGGGAGAGGAGGAGGCCTTCGGCAGCCCGCGAGCGGTGACCATCGTCGGCCGCAAGCGCCTGCGGGAGCGCAAGCCGGACACCACCCCCGAGGCGCTGCAGGACGAAGCAGGCCTTTACATGCAGCGGACCAACCTCGCCGGCGGCGCGCCCATCTTGCGCGGACTGCTCGGCCCGCAGGTGCTGCTGCTCATCGACGGCGTGCGCCTTAACAACGCCGTGACCCGCACCGGCCCGAACCAGCTGCTCAACACCATCGACCCGTTCCAGATCCAGCGCGTGGAGGTGCTGCGCGGCCCGGGGTCGGTGCTCTACGGCTCCGACGCCCTGGGCGGCGTGATCAACATCATCACGCGCAAGCCGTCGTTCAACCCGCGGCAGGCGTGGGACCTGGGCGGCGAGGTCTCAGGCCGGTTCCACAGCGCGGCGGTGGCCCCGGCCATCAACGCGGCGGTGCAGGGGCACCTGCGGTCAGTGGGGCTGCGGGTGGGCGGGACCTTCAAGCGCTACGGCGACTTGCAGGGCGGCGCCGACACGGGCACCCAGCGATTCACCGGCTACACCGAGGGGGACGCGGACCTGTCCGCCGCCTGGTGGGTGGGCGAGAGCTCGGTGCTCAGGCTGTCATACGCGCTGGTGCGCCAGGACAACGCGCACCGCACCGACCGCTCCACGCCCACCGACTTTCGCCGCTTCACCGACCAGGATCGCGATCTGGTGAGCGTCGCGTTCTCCGGCGACGGGGACGGGACCGTGGTGGACCAGGTGGACGCCAGCGTGTCCTTTCACAGCCAGCGGGAGCTGCGGGAGCGGTTCCGCCTGGCCAGGGACCGGGTGGAGCGAGAGCGCGACGAGGTCAACAGCCTCGGGGCCCTGCTGGCGCTGCGCACCGACCTGCCCTGGAGCAACCGGCTGACCTACGGCTTCGACCTGTACCACGACTGGGTCGGCTCCACCGGTGAGCGGATCAAGATCGCCGACCCCACGGCCGCACCCGCGAGCGTGCGTGGCCGCTTCATGGACGGCTCGCGTTACTTGCAGTTCGGCGCCTATGTCCAGGACCGCCTCACCCTGCTCGACGACAAGCTCGCCCTGGACGGCGGCCTGCGCGTGAGCGTCTGGAACGTGGGGATCCCGGCCGACACGGCCCAGCTCGTGCCCGAGGTGGAAACCACCCACCCGGGCGTGGTGGGCAGCCTGCACGCGCGCTACCTGGTTGGAGACGGGCTGAACATCGTCGCCGGCGTGAGCCAGGGCTTCCGCGCGCCCAACGTGGACGACTATTCGGCCACCGGCTGCTCCGGCCAGGGGTACGACGTGCCCAACTCGGACCTCGGCTCCGAGAAGTCCATCACCGCCGAGGCCGGGGTCAAGCTGGACCTGTTCGGGCTGCTGCGCGGCTCCCTGTTCTACCACTTCACCTACCTCGACGATCTCATCGTGCGGCGGCCCGTCACCGACGCCGGCGGCGTGGTGCAGCAGCAGCAGTGCGGCACCACCGCGGGCGGGCAGCCGGTGATGGCGGACGTCACCCGGCGGGACAACGCCGACAGCGGCATGATCCACGGCGTGGAGCTGGACCTGGCCCTCGACCTGGGGCGGCGCTGGTCCCTGTTCACCTGGGTGGCCTGGGCCCGGGGCGAGGTGAAGCATGTGGGCACAACCGGCGCCAGCGAACCGCTGAGCCGGGTGCCGCCGGTCAACGGCCTGGCCGGCGTGCGCATCAACCTGCCCGAGGTAGCCGGGTTCGCCCAGCTGGCCGTGCGCTGGGCCGCGCGCCAGGATCGGATCAGCGCGCGGGATCGCAAGGACCTGCGCATCTGTCCCAACGGGCCCTCCGGCTGCGACGGCACCGACCCGTACGGTGTGCTGGTGCTGCGCTCCGCCGCGCGGGTGGCCCGAGGCGTGCGCCTCACGTTCGCCCTGGAGAACCTGACCAACGCCACCTACCGGACCCACGGCTCGGGCATCGACGGCCCCGGCCTGAGCATGGTGGCTGGCCTGGAGGTGGTGGCCCCATGAGCAGGGCAATGGTGATCATCGCCAGCCTGTTGCTGGCGAGCTGCGGCGCCGCGGGGGACTACTGCGCCGAGGACTCCGAGTGTCCCTCCGGGCTGATCTGCTCGGCCACCGCGGGCAAGCGCGGAGTGTGCACCTATCCGAGCAAGCCGAATGACGCCGGCCTCCCCGACGCGAAGCCGACGCCAGACGCCGCGCCTGCCCCGGACGCCGCGACCCCCGACGCGACCTCCGCGACCGACGCTGACGGGGACAGGGCCGGGGGCGGCTAGGAGCCTACTGCGGCGTATCCTGCGCAGGCAGCGCGAAGTAGAACGTCGCCCCCTCTCCGGGCTCGCCCTCCGCCCATACGCGGCCGCCGTGACGCAGGACGATCCGCTCGACGTTGGCCAGACCGACGCCGACCCCCTGGAACTGTTTCGGCGAGTGCAGACGCTGGAACACGCCGAACACCTTCTCGGCGTGCTGCATGTCAAAGCCCACGCCGTTGTCGCGCACCCAGTACACCACCTCCTCGCCCTCCTCCGCGCCGTGGACCTCGATGTTCGGCTCCTGCTCCTCGGCGGAGTACTTCGCGGCGTTGGAGAGCAGGTTGGTCCATACCTCCCTGAGCAGGGTCTCGTCTCCGTGGGCCGGCGGCAGCGGCCGGAAGGTCACCGTCGCGGCATCCGCCTGCTCACCGCCAGCGACGAGGTCCCACGCCTTCCTGGCCAGCTGCCCCATGTCAACGCACGAGCGAGTGATCTCGGCGCGCCCCAGCCGGGAGTATCCGAGCAGGCTCTCGATGAGCTGCCCCATCTCCTGCGCCCCGTTCTGCACCATGGAGAGCCACTGCTCTTTCTTGCTGTCGAGGGCCTCGCCGAGGTCCCTGGCCAGCAGGCTGGTGAAGCCGGAGATGGCGCGAAGCGGAGCCCGCAGGTCGTGGGACACCGAATAGGCGAAGCGTTCCAGGTCCTCGTTGGACCGGCGCAGCTCCGCGGTCCGCTGACGCACCTCCTGCTCCAGGCCCCGGTTCAACTCGAGGACCGTCTCCTCCGCCTCCACCCGATCGGTGATGTCCACGAAGGTCACCACGATCTGGCTCAGCTCCCCGTCCTGTCCCTCGAACTGGGGACAGGCGTCCACCAGGACCCAGGTCGGCTTCTCGAAGCCGGGCTTGTTGATGCCGACCATGTACTGTTGCAGCGGCTCGCGTTTGGTGATGACCAGGCTGACCGGATACTCCTCCAGCGGCATGGGCGAGCCATCCTTGCGCACGAAGCTCCAGGCCGGGTCGATGGCCACCTTGCCGCGCATCTGCTCCCCGGAGAGCCCCAGGATCCTGGATGCAGCCGGGTTGCTCAGCAGGATGCTGGTGTCGCCGGCGTGCACCACGACGCCCGCGTCCAGCGTATCGAGCAGGGTCTCCAGCCTCAGCGCGCTCTGCCTGAATGACCCCTCCGCGTCAACCGCGGCTCCACGCACCTCCGAATCAGACTTGCTCTTGTCTGTCATGACGACACCCGGGCCTCGCTGGCAAAGATGCCTCCAATTTATCAGAAACGAGCGATTTCAGGGCATTTGATCGACCTGCAAGCAGGGACCGGCGCCTGCTCGTCGCAGCTCAAGGCGCGCCGAACACCACGCCGTCGAACAGCGGCGCCGCTGCCGTGCCGCGCAGGGCGTCCATGGCCGCCACCACCACACGGTAGGGCACCTCCGGGTCGGCGGTGATGATCACCCGGCGCTGGTCCGGGTAGCGGGCCTTGAGCTGCTGCGCCAGCCTCGCCAGCCCTTGCCGGTCGTAGCGGTCCGTGGCCCCTGCCAGGCAGGGTCCGCCCCGGCACGGAAGCGTCGGGCCCTCCCCGCCGCCGGCCACGCCGCCCACGCCGCCCACGTAGTACCCGTCCCGACCGATGGCCACCGTGAGCAGCAGCTCACCGCCCGGCGGCGGGCGGGCCTCCTCGTCCACCGGCCGCTGCTCGGTGGCCGTGGCCTTGATGTGTGCCAGGGGCGCCGCCACCGCGGTGGACGCGAGCAGGAAGATCAGCGTGTTGACCAGGATGTCGAGGAAGGGCACCAGGTTCAGCTCGCCCCCGGACTCGCGCTCCTCCTCGGCGGCGGCCAGCTCCCGCCGCACCCGCGAGCGCACGCGGGACCGCTGGCTGGCGGTCAGGTCATCGGCTCTGCTTTTTTGTTCCATACCCCCTTTGGACAGGGGGCCGCGGCAAAAGTTCGCGCTACTTCTTCTTGCCGCTCAGGGCGTAGCTCGCGGTGCAGGCGATGGTCACGTCGGTGGCGCCGTCGTTGACCACCCCGTTGCCCCGGGCGCGGGCGGTGCCGGTGATGGCGCCGCTCTTGGCGATGGTGCCCGACACCCGTGCGGTGACCGCCACCTTGCCCGACTGCTGGGTGCCGAAGCCGCCCACGTCGAAGTTGCCGTCGGCGTTGACGCCACCGGAGACGCTGTTGACCATCAGCCCCTTGCTGTGCACCGTCAGCTTGCCGTCTTGCTGGGTCACCGTGGCGTTCTCGGTGTCCGACGCGCCCTCCTTGCAGATGGCGTAAAGCCCGCCCAGAAACACCGGGCAGGTGCCGGCGCAGGAGGTGGTGGTCAGGGTCACCCGGTACTCCCCAGAATAGGCGCTGCCCTTGGCAGTGCCGGGCGGAATGTTGGTCACCTTGTCCTTGTCCAGGCTGTCCTCCCCGTCGCCGCACGACAGGGCCAACAGCGCCGCCAACAACAGGCTCCGCTTCACCATGGTATGCCTCATTCAGGCTTCAAGATCAGGGCCCCGAGGGGCGGGATGGTCAACACCGCCGAGTGCTCGTAGCCGTGCCACGGGTGGTCCTCGGCGTGCACCCAGCCGCCGTTGCCGTTGTTGGCGCCGCCGTACATTGCCCCGTCGCTGTTGAGCAGCTCCCGGTAAGCGCCGCCCACGGGCATCCCCACGCGGTACCCCTCGCGCGGCATCGGGGTCATGTTGATCACGCACACCAGCTGGCCGGACGGCCCGCTGCGCAAGAAGGAGATCACGCTCTGGTTGCTGTCGTTGCAGTCGATCCAGGCGAAGCCATTGGGCTCGTGGTCCCACGCCCACAGCGCGCTGTGGCTGAGGTAGAGCCGCCCCAGATCCCTGGACAGCCGCTGGACGCCTGCGTGTAGCGGCTCCTTGGCCTCGTGCCAATCGAGGCTGTGGTCGAAGTCCCACTCGCCGCTCTGGCCATACTCGCCCCCCATGAAGATCAGCTTCTTTCCGGGGCGCATGTACAGGTAGGTCAACAGCAGCCGCAGGTTGGCGGCCTTCTGCCACGGGTCGCCCGGCATCTTGCCCCACAGCGACCCCTTCATGTGCACCACCTCGTCGTGAGACAGGGGCATGATGAAGGTCTCGCTGTATTCGTAGAGCATGGAGAAGGTGAGGTTGTTGTGGTGGAAGCGGCGGTGCACCGGGTCCTTGCCGAAGTACTCCAGCGTGTCGTGCATCCAGCCCATGTTCCACTTGAACGCGAAGCCGAGCCCGCCCAGGTAGACCGGCGCGGTGACCCCGGGCCAGGACGTGGACTCCTCGGCCACCGTGAAGGCGCCAGGGAAGCGCTCGTAGAGCACGGTGTTCAGCTCCTGGATGAACGAGATGGCGTCCAGGTTCTCCCGACCGCCGTACTGGTTCGGCAGCCAGTCCCCCTCCTCGCGGCTGTAGTTGAGGTAAAGCATGGACGCCACCGCGTCCACGCGCAGACCGTCGATGTGGAACCGGTCGAGCCAGTACAGCGCGTTGGAGATGAGGAACGAGCGCACCTCGTTGCGGCCGTAGTTGAAGATCAGCGTGCCCCAGTCCTTGTGCTCGCCCCGGCGCGGATCCTCGTGCTCATACAGGGCGGTGCCGTCGAACCAGCGCAGGCCGTAGTCGTCCTTGGGGAAGTGTGCGGGCACCCAGTCCAGGAGCACGCCGATGCCGTTCTGGTGGCACAGGTCCACCAGGTAGCACAGGTCCTCCGGGGTGCCGAACCGACAGGTGGGCGCGAAGTAGCCGGTGGTCTGGTAGCCCCAGGACGGATCGAAGGCGTGCTCCGCCACGGGCAGCAGCTCGATGTGGGTGAAGCCATGCTCCCGCGCGTGGGCCACAAGCCGCGGGGCGAGCTCGCGGTAGGTCAGCCACCGGTCCCCGTCGTCGGCGCCCCGCATCCAGGAGCCGAGGTGAACCTCGTAGATCGCCATCGGGCTGCCGCGCAGGTCGCCGCGCTGGCGGTCCTCCATCCACCCCTCGTCCTTCCACTCGTGGCGCGGCAGGCCCCAGACCACCGAGGCAGACTTGGGGCGCAGCTCCATGGCGAAGGCCAGCGGATCGGTCTTGACGCGCAGCGTGCCGGCGCGGGTCTTGATCTCGAACTTGTACAGCTGCCCCCGGTCGAGGCCGGGGATGAACAGCTCCCAGATCCCGGAGGAGCCCATGAGCCGCATCGGGTGCACGCGGCCGTCCCAACCGTTGAAGCTGCCCACGACGCTGACCCGCACCGCGTTGGGAGCCCAGACCGAGAAGGAGGTGCCCTGCACGCCTTCGTGCTCGATGATGTGGGCGCCGAGGCGCTCGTAGAGCTGGTAGTGCCGCCCCTCGCTGGTGAGGTGCAGGTCCAGGTCGCCCAGGGTGGGCGAGAAGGCGTACGGGTCATGCTGGCGCAGCGTCTGCCCCCCCGGGAAGGTCAGCGACAGCTCGTAGGCGCTGGGGAAGCTCGCCCCGGGCAAGAACGCCGCGAACAGCCCCCCCTCGTCCACCTGTGTCAGGGCCACCGGCTCCTGGCCGGCGAGCAGCAGCTCGACGCTCTCGGCGCCGGGGCGCAGCGTTCGCACCGCCAGCCCCTCCTGCCCGTCCACCGTGGCCGGGTGAGCGCCCAACAGCGCGTGTGGATCTTGCAGGTCGCCCTCCATCAGGGCGGCCACGATCCTGGCTTCGCCGCGGATCTGGTCGTCATCGGACATCGGGATATCTCCGTTCACGCCAGCCGAAAGCTGGCGAGGAAAGAATGCAGTGTACGCAACTGGAAGAACACCGTCACCTCGCTGACCACCTCACCGCTGGCCATGTCGGTCAGGGTCCCGCGGCACTCGGTGTGCGTGCGGTGCAGGTTCCACGGGCGGATGCCGCTCTTCTGCCCGGAGAAACGCCACTGGCGGCCATGGGCCGGGAACTCGAAGCTGTAGCGGATGGTGGCGTCCTTTATGTACCGCAGCGCCATGGACCCGGTCAGGGGCGCCTCGCTTGTGATCCCGCCGGCGGTGACCCACCCCTCCATGGGGGCGGCGCCGTGTTGATCCGACAGCGGGTTAAGGAAGCTGCCCAGGGCCGGGTTGCCCCAGGTGGCCCGGAAGAAGAAAGGCAGGGTATCACCCGCGCGCACCTTGCCCTCGGGCAGGTCCACCAGGAAGCGATGCGAGCCCTTCATGGTCTCGTCGGCCTTGAAGCCGACCCGTCGCTGCTTCAGCATCTTCAGGAGATCGCGCGTGCGTCCCATGCTTCATGGCCTCCTCTCAGGGGAACGGGCTATCTATTCCACATTCCGCCGCCTCTTTCCAGGCGCTTGACCGGTGGGGCGGCTCATATACCATCCTGGGTATGAACCTGGCCCTCCCCTCGGCACCGCCCGAACTCACCGATCAGCTCGACGACAGCGAGACGTTGCGCTGGTGGGGGCGCCCTCGTCCAGCCCACTACGTGGCCGGCGGAGCCATGCTAACCGTGCCGCTGGGCCTGTTCGCCCTGGGCTCGGCCTACACCTGGATCGGCGGCCTGGATCCGAGCGCCCTGCCGGCGTGGGCCATCGGCATGCTGGTGGTGCTGCTGCTGTTCGCCGCGCACATGATCCTGGCCCGCCCGCTGCTGAGCTATCGGCAGGCGCAGCAGACCTTCTACGGCGTCACCGACCGGCGCTCGCTGGCCATCTGCACCTCGGGCAAGGGCCGCGTCTTCGAGGTGCCCCACCACCAGGGTGACCTGCTGATGGTCAAGGGGCTGCACGGCGCGTGGAAGGTGCAGTTCGGGCGCACCGCCAGCTCATCTGTTGATGTGCTGCTCATGGGCCGCGCCGCGGTGCCCGGCTTCTACGGCCTGGAGAGCGTGGAGGAGGTCCGGCGCGTGCTCGAAGAGGTTCGGAAGGGGTAGGCAGAGCGCCCCGTGCTCGCGGTCGTGACGTTTAGGACGTGCGGCGCCCGGGGGAACATATCTGCAGAAGTGCACCAGGCAGTATCTGGTGCACTTGTGCAGTTTTGTCGATGGAGCGGAGCGGAATCGAACGCCCCGTGCTCGCCTCCTTCGGAGGCTCCGCGATGAAGCGGGGCGCTACTCGCCTGCCGCCACCAGGCCGGTCTCCAGCAGCAGCACCACGATGCGCGCGAAGGCGAGGGCCTCGGTCCGATCGTCGAACAGGGCCAGCATCTGCTGCAAGGTGAGCCGCCCGTCCAGCTGGTCGCAGATCTGCCGGATGCGCCCGCCGCGCCGGAACACCTCCGGGGGTACCGGCGGAGAGGAGACCGCCAACAGCTTCGATTCGCCGACGCCAACCAGCCGCCGGTCCACATAATCCTTTGGCAGCTCCTCAACCGCGGAGCCGAGGAACTCGTAGGAGTCGAGGCCCACCGGCGCGGCGCCGTCATCGGCCATGCGGTTGCGGAAGAAGGAGTAGCTCCCCTCCTCCCAGGCGATGGCCTCGAGCAGCTTCTCGCGCACCTGCTGGGTCAGGTGCCGCAGCACATGAACCGGGCGCATCAGCTTGAGCGCCACCAGCGCGTCGCCCAGCTTGCCGTTGAAGTGATCCACCATGGCCAGCGCCATGGCCAGCTCACCCTCCGAGATGGCGCCCTTGATCACCAGGTACTGGCCGAACAGCTCCTCCGGACGGTTGGAGGCCACCGACTGGGGCGCGCCGTCGACGAAGTAGACTTCCTTGACCGTGTCGCCCACCTGGAACGCCAACATGCCGGTCTCCTCGGCCAGGGCCAGGTCGAACACGATGGAGATCGGGCTCTTGTCGCCCAGCTGCCCCTCGCGGTCCGGCGTGCCGTCCGACGAGGGCGACCCCTGGGTCTGCACCTGGGCCGCGGCCACGCGCTCCCTGTCCTGATCCTGGCCTCCCGCGGGCGTGGCCGATGAGGGCATCATCACCGGCTCCAGCGACTTGTTGCCGGGGTAGGAGCGATCCCACCCCGAGTCGCTGCCCATCTGCTCGCTCTCCTGGATCAGGTCGAGCACGCCCTCCAGCGACAGGGAGTTGTCCTCGCCGGTCTGGGAGGTGCTCGACGGCACCGGCTCGGGCGCTGGGGGCGGGCCCACCGAGATCTTGCGCTTCTTGCCGATGGTGTCGCGCGACTGGCTGGTGGGGAACGCCCCCCTGGCGGTTGACTCCTCCGACACGGCCTCGTTGCCGGTATCCGAGGGCTCCGCGGGCGTGTGGGCCACCATGGGCGTGGGCTCCTGAGGCCTCAGGTCCTCCTTGCGCATCCGCGCCGTCTCCTTGGCGCCGATGGGGGTCTTCTCGCCCAGGTTGCTCGAGGAGTACTCGGTGGATCCCGCGGGGCGCGGCGGGTCGAGCGGTGGCTTGTGCAGCCTCGACTGGGTCGGCAGGGGCGTCTCCGCCTCCGCGCTGGCGGTGGCCATCTCGGAAGAGCGCACCTTGCCAGGGACCGTCCCCGCCTCGTCCGTCCGCTTGCCACCGATCCCCGTGGCCTGCCCCTCTTCCGCGCTCAACCCGGTGGGGGTCTCGGTCTCGGCGGTATCGGAGCTGCGCAGGCCAGCCTTGCCCTTCTTGCCCTGCATGGTGGCCTTCGGGTCATCCTCGGGCACGCCGGCCATGGAGGAGAATGAGGTCAGGATGTCGTGCTCGTCCGTCTCTTCCTCGCCCTTGAGCCGGCGCAGGAAGCGGCGCACGTCGGTGTGCCGCACCATGCGGCGGTGGTCGTACAGGTACCGGTGCAGCGCGTCGCGGAAGGTGGCCGCGTCCTGGTAGCGCAGGTCCGGGTCACGGGCCAGGGCCGACTCCAGGATGGTGCGCAGGTCCTCGGGGATATGCTTGCCGTACCGGTCGAGCCGGTCCAGCCGCGCGTCGCGGACCTGCAGCAGCACCTCGAGATCGCTCTTGGCCACGAACAGCCGGCGCACCATGAGCAGCTCGGCGAGCACCACGCCCGCCGAGAAGATGTCCGAGCGCTGGTCCACCTCCTGCCCGGAGACGACCTCCGGCGCGAGGTAGCCGTACTTGCCCTTCAGGTTCCGCGACTCGGTGGACTGGGTGCGCACCGCCGCGCGGGCGATGCCGAAGTCACCCAGCTTCACCTCGCCCTGGTCCGAGATGAAGATGTTGGACGGCGAGATGTCGCGGTGGACGATGCCGAGCGGCTCGGCGTCCTCGCCTTGCAGGGTGTGCGCGTAGTGCAGCGCGTCGAGCACCTCGGCCACCACGTGCACCGCGATGTATGTGGTGGGCCGGACGCCCCGTCGGACGCACATGCGCAGCAGCGCCAGTCCGTCCACCCCCTCCACGAACTCCATCGCGATGAAGTACTGGTTGTCCACCTCGCCGAAGTCGAGCACCTGGACCACCTTGGGATGGTTGATCTTCACCATCACCTTGGCCTCGTCGATGAACATCTCGACGAACTCGGGGTCCGATGCGAGCTGGGGCAGGATCCGCTTCACCACAAGGGTCTTCTCGAACCCGTGGGCGCCATGGCTCTTGGCCATGAAGATCTCGGCCATCCCTCCCTTGGCCAGCTTCTCGACCAGGTGGTATCGACCAAACTCGACAGGAACGAAAGGTGCCTCTTCCACGGTGCAGATTCTAGCTCAAACCTGGAGCACCGGCTAAGACTTCCCCGGCGCGGATTACGATAAAATTGGACCTATTTACGCCGCCCGCCGCGCCCGCTGCCGCGCCCGCCGCGAGATCTCCCGCCGCCCCCTTCCATCTTGCGCACGTAATCGATGAACTCGGCGCGGTCCTCCATGATGTTGTGGTACCGGTCGCCCTGGCCCTGCTGCCGGCGCCCGCGGCCCCGGCCGCCGTCCTGGCGTCCGCGCTGTTGGCCGCGCCCGCCGCCGCGCTTGCCGCGTGACCAGCGCCGGGTCACGGCCCGCAGCAGCAGGTCGTTGAGCAGCACGGGCAGCTCGGTTTTTTCCGCCCGGGCCAGGAACAGGAGCTCGCGGTGCAGCTCGGGCGTCACCTCGAACGAGAGGGCGCCGTCGAGCTCGAGCTCTTCCACGGGAACTGGCGGCTTGCCGCCCTGCTCCTTGATGTTCTCAACCTGGGCCTCCATCTCCTCCTCGAGCTGGGTCAGGGCCTCGGCGCGGGTAGCGGCCTCGACCTCGCAGCCGTTCAGCTCCGGGGCGCTGGCCTTGTACACTTCCTTTTCAGGCAGATACGAGATGATGATTCGGTAGCTCGGCATCGGCTCAGGTCCTCTCTTTTATGGCAAGCAACGGCAGAATATGGAGCCAAAGCCGCGGGCTGTCAACGCGTGGCCAGTCGCTGCGAAAGGGCAGCGGCGATATCATCGAACAGCGGCACCTCCGCCTGCTCCAGCAGCTCGATCCCCTGGCTCTGCACATCCATGACGCCGCACACCGCCAGGGACACCCCCGCCTCCTTGCTGTAGTCGAGCAGGATCGGGGCCACATCCACCAGCGCCTGGTCCAGCCCCGCGAGGGCGGAGCAGTCCACCACGAGCCGGCGCGCGCCGCGCATGACGCTCAGGGTGACGGCCCTGCCCACCGCCTCGTCCAGCGCGTGGCGGTCCGGGTCGCCCACCAGGAACAGACACGGGGTCTCGCCGTCGAGATCGCACACCACCTGCGCGCGCTCGATGACGTCCCGGTGGCGCGCCCGGTGCTCCTGCATCACGGCGGCCAGGTGTGCCTCGCAGGCGGCCACTTCCAGGGCGTGCACGAACTTTGTGGGCAGCGCGGGCAGCACCGCGTGCAGCCCCTGGACAAGGGCCAGGACATCGCTGATGGAGAGCCCGGCCCCCGCCATCCAGCCGGCGGCGAAGGAGAGGATCTGAACCGGCTCGCGCAGCTCGGGCGCGCCAGGACGCAGCTCGTCGGAGTCCCGCAGGCCCCGGGAGAGGGTGCGCAGGAACTGGGCGCAGCGCTCCTCCAGCAGCTGGATCAGGTTCGGCGGCGCCGCGGCCCCGGGATCTGGCGCCGAAACGTCCCGGGACGCCCGGCCAATGTTCCAGCTGCGCGCGCCGAGCTCGTTCATCCACCTGGCCAGGTGGTCGTGGTGCGACAGGTCCAGATCGTGGGCCAGCCGCCTGAGCTGCTGTTGCGCTTCCATTACGCCCAAGAATATGGGGCCGCGGTCCTGGCCTCAACAGGAATTGGAGATCCTCGATTGCCGGTGGTAAAGTCGAAACTGCACCAGCACACTGGACAAAGAGGTACTCGGATGAGGCTTCGGTCTCACGGCATTTCCCACGTAGGACGCGTCAGGGCGGTCAACGAAGACGCATTCCATGCCAACGACGGCGTCGGCTTTTATGTCGTCGCCGACGGCGTGGGCGGCCGCGCCAAGGGCGAGGTCGCCAGCGCGCTCGCCGTGGAGGAGGCCAACGTCTATGTCCTGCAGGAGAAGGCGGTCCTGACCCTGTGTCAGAAGGACCCGGTCCCCGAGCACTTCGACGAGGCGCGTCGCATGCTGGAGAACGCCATCCAGCACGCCTGCTACATGGTCCACGGCATGGGCGAGGTGGATCCCGAACACCAGGGCATGAGCACCACGGTCTCCACCTTCCTGGCGGTGGACGACAAGACCGCCCTGCTGGGCCAGGTGGGCGACAGCCGGGTATATCGCTACCGCGGCGGCGAGACCTCCCAGCTCACCGAGGACCACACCCTGATCAACTACCACCTGAAGCGTGGCCTGATCACCCCGGAGGAGGCGGCCACCTCCCCCAACCGCAACGTCATCACCCGGGCGGTTGGTCACAGGGACTATGTGCAGGTGGACACCTTCTTCTGCGATCTGCAGGAAGGTGACCGGTACCTGCTGTGCAGCGACGGCCTGCACGGCTACCTGGACGAAGGCGAGGTGGGCTTCATCATCGGCGACGGGGCGCTGCCCGACGTGGCCCGCCAGCTGGTGGACCTGGCCAACGACCGCGGCGGCAAGGACAACATCACCGCTCTGGTGGTGGAGTGCAGCAAGCGGCCCGCGGCGACGCCGGCGGCCAAGAAGGATCCGGAGCCGGACTGGCACAAGGAGATCAAGAAGCGCTGGCGGTAGCCCTCTCCCCTCCCCCTCTCACCCTTGACAAAAAAAACACAGACCTTACTTTCCTCTGCGCAGGAGGTCCGAAATGCCCATTTATGAGTATGAGTGCCGGGGCTGCGGCCACCAGTTCGAGGAATGGCAGAAGATGTCCGACTCTCCCATCCGCAAGTGCCCCAGCTGCGGGCGGCGGAAGGTGGACCGCATCGTGTCGTTGAGCGCCTTTCACCTCAAGGGCTCGGGCTGGTACGTCACCGACTACGGCGGCAAGAACAGCGGCAACAAGCCCAAGAACGACGAGGGGGGCACCAGCTCGGAGAGCAAGAGCAAGAGCAAGGAGAAGAAGCCCTCCAAGTCCAAGAAAGCAAAGAAGAAGAGCTAGCGCCCGATCCGACGTATACTGCGGCATGGGCAGGCTCTCCCAGGCGCTCATCCTCACCGCATCCCTCACCACCGCAGGCTGTACCCCGGCCCGACCACAGGCCGGTCCACCGGCGCGCCCGGCGCGCGCCTGCGAGCTGTCCTGCGAGCCGCGCCAGGGGTGCGCAGAGCTGGACGACGACCTGCTGGGGGCGAGGAAGCTGATGATTCAGTGCGTGGGCCAGGAAGCCGACCGGGGCCACCTGGCTGACGCGCACCGTTGCTTCAGGGCGGCGAGGTTGCTGGAGTCGGCGCGCTGGTGGCTGCGGACCTTGATGGTCTCGGACGAGGTGACCCGGGTGTACCAACCTTCGCCGCAGCGGCACCGGCGCTTCCTCTGCTCCATCCAGCGGCTCGCCCGCTGCCAGACCTCCGCGCAGGTGGAGGCCGCGTACCTGGATATGATCCAGCATTACCCCTGAGAGGTTTAACGAGGCATGAGCAGACTGCACGCCGATGAGCTGGAGCAGCGGGCCGAGGCGCTGACCCGCCTGCAGAGCCAGTGCGCGCTCTGCCCGCGGCGCTGCGGGGCGGCGCGGCAGGAGCAGCAGGGCTTCTGCGGCCAGCCGCTGGAGGTGCGCGTGGCCTGGGTCGGGGCTCACGGCGGCGAGGAGCCGGCCCTGACCCGGGGCGCCGGCGCCGGCACGGTGTTCCTCGAGGGATGCTCCATGCGGTGCGGCTTCTGCCAGAACCACCAGATCAGCCACGGCCCGCGTTACCCGGGGCAGGCCATGGACGCCGCCGCGCTGGCCGGGCGCTTCCTGGAGCTCCAGGAGCGGGGGTGCCCAAACATCGAGTGGGTCACGCCGTCGGCGCACCTGCCGGGGCTGGTGGCGGCGCTGGCGCTGGCCCGCCGGCGGGGGCTGACCCTGCCCCTGGTGTACAACAGCAACGGCCACGAACGCGTTGAGGTGCTGCGGCTGCTCGAGGGGGTGGTGGACATCTACCTGCCCGACGCCAAGTACGGCGACGACGCGCTGGCCGCCCGGCTGTCGGGCACGCCGGGGCATGTCCAGGTCAACCGCCGGGCGCTGCTGGAGATGTGGCGCCAGGCCGGTGAGCTGCGGCTGGACCACCGCGGCAGCGCCGTCGGGGGCATGCTGGTGCGGCACATGGTGCTGCCCGGCATGCTGGACAACACCCGCCAGGTGCTGTCCTGGCTGGCGGAGGCGCTCGGTCCGTCGGTGTGGGTCAGCGTCATGAGCCAGTACGCGCCCATCTGGGTGGCGCGGCGGCGGCGCCCGCCGCCCGAGCTGCGGCGCCGCATCACCCGGCGCGAGCACCAGCGGGTGCTGCAGCTGCTGGCCGAGCTTGGGCTGGAGCGCGGCTGGGTGCAGGATCGCGCCTCCTGGATCGACTTCTTGCCCGACTTCAACCGCCGGCAGCCCTTCTCCAGCGAGGCGCTGCAGGTGGCAGGATACTGAGCGTGGACGGGTTCACCGAGATCGCTCGCTTCACCACCGAGCAGGAGGCCCGCGGCTTCGAGTTCACCCTGCGCAATGTGGGGCTGCGGGCCAGGGCTTTCCACGTGTGGGAGGGCCAGGGCCAACAGCCCGGGTGGTACTGGGTGGTGCTCGCGCCCGACCCCCAGGCGCGACGGGCGCAGGAGATCCTGCGCGAGGAGCAGGAGGGAGGATCGCCAGCCCCTGTCAGGCCGGGGCCGGCGCCCGCGGCGTCGGGCAAGCCGGGGGCGCACTGGGTCATCGGGTTGGTGGTGGCCTGCCTGCTGGTGTGGGTCGCCATGGAGGGCAGCGGCGGCTCCGAGACGCGCCAGACCTTGCTGCGCTTCGGCGCGTCCCACGCCCCGTCGGTGCTGGCTGGAGAGGTGTGGCGCACGGTGACGGCGGTCTTCTTGCACATCGGGTTCAAGCACCTGCTGGCCAACATGGTGAGCCTGGTCATCTTCGGCATCTTCGTGCTCAGGGGCTGGGGCGTGGGGCTGTTCTTCGCGGTCTTCCTGGGCGCCGGCCTGCTGGGTAACCTGGTCAGCCTCGGCCTGGCTCCCTCGGCGGCGCTGAAGGCCGGGGCCAGCGGCGGCATCCTGGGGCTGCTCGGCGCGCTGGCGGGCGCGCGGATCCGGGACCTCCGCCAGCCGGATCAGCTCCGCCCATCCCGCTTCAAGACCTGGCACGTGGTGGCCATGCTGGTGGCGTACTACGGCTTCGTGGTGGGGGTGGGCACCTCGTCAGACCACCTGGCCCATGTCGGCGGGCTGGCGGCGGGGCTGGCCTTCGGGCTGCTGGTGCCGGGCCTCGGCTGGTGGGCGCCGCGGCTGGAGCGGCGGGTCTCCTGGATCGCCGGGACCGTCGCCGTGGCGCTGGCCGTGACCGCCGGGGCGCTGCAGTTGGCGCTGGGCTGAGCCGTTAGAAGATATCCCCCTGCAACGTCAGCAGCCTGGCCAGCAGGGACTCGCCCATGGTCTTGGCGCCCTTGTAGGACGCCGCGTTGGTCATCACCACCACCCCCACCGCGGGGGTGCGCGTGAAGATCACGAAGGCCGAGAAGCCACCCACCGTGTTGCCTGACTTCTTGTAGATCGGTTCGGCCCCCAGGACCCCCGGCACGACCTCGACGGCGTGAGCGATCTTGTCGCCCGAGGGCATCGCCCGCAGCGGCCGGATCCACTCCGCGATGGCAGCGTCCAGGTCCCCCGTTTTCTGGCCGGTGAATACCCTGAGCAGCGCCAGCATCGTCTTGCCCGTGGTGACGATCTCGCCTGCGCCGGCCAGCACCCCCATCTGGCTGAACTTGCCCTCCACCCGCTGGCTCCCCTTGAGCGCGTAGCCCGTGGCCGCCCTGCCCTGCGCGGCCGCCGGGATGCTGGCCACCTGGCCCCAGATATCCGTGAGACCGAGGTCCTTGACCAGGGTCGCCTGGAGCAGCCCGTGGTAGCCCGAGGCGCCGAGCTTCTTTTCCAGCGCGAGGCTCAACAGGCCGATGCCGAGGTTGGAATACCTGTACGCCTTGTCGGGTTGGACCGGGGTCTTCAGCCCTGTCAGGTACGCCTTGAGGGCTGGCAATGCGTACCCCTCCGCCGGGCTGAGGGGATCCTTCTTGGGCAGGTTGGTGGGCATGCTCACCAGGCCCGAGTGGTGGCTCGCCAGCAGCTCCAGGGTGACGCCCTTTGTGCCGTTGGAGCCCTTGAGCGCCGGCAAGTGGGTCTCCACCAGATCGGTGGCCTTGACCTGCTTGCTCCCGATCAGCTCGCGGGCCAGCACCAGGCCGGTCAGCGCCTTGCTCACCGAGCCGATCTGAAACAGCGTGTCCCCGTCAGGGGTGCGCCCGCCGCTGACCCGGGTGGCGCCGAAGCCGAACACCCCGCTCCGCGCACCATGGAGCGCGGCCACCACCACGCCGGGGGTCTTGGTCTGGTCGGTCAGCGCGGCAGCCGTGTCCACGTACCCGGACACGATGCTCGCCACCTCCTGTTGGAGATCGACGGCGGCATCCTCGTCGCCACAGCCAGGGGACAACGCCAACGCCAGGGCCAGCGCCAGCAGCTCGGTCCTCCTCATGGGCTCCTCCTCTCCTTCATGCGCGCGCCCAGTGCGCGGGCGCCCAGCAGCAGCCAGCCCAGCGCGGCCAGGGCCAGCAGGGCCTTTTGCCACCACGGGTTGCGGAAGCGAAACCGCAGCTCATGCTCGCCCGCTTCCACCCGCGCCGCAAGGAACGCCGGCGCCACGCGGAGCAGGGGCACAGGGCGGCCGTCGACGGTGGCGTGCCAGAAGGGGTGGTGCGCCACCTTCAGCGCCACCACGCCGGCGCGGTCCATGCGCAGCCGCGCGGTGAACTGGTTCGGCTGGACCCGCTCCGAGCGCACATGGCCGCCGCCACCGCGGGGGCGCACCCGCCGGGCCCGCTCCCGCTCCTGGCGCGGCGGGCCGTCCAGCAAGACCGGGTCGTGCAGCGGCATGAAGTACCCGTGCTCACCGGAGAGCCGGTACAGGTTCAGCCCGGCGCCGCGAACGACCGGCTGCAGCCCCCGGGCAGCGGGGGCGCCTGGCCGCGCCACCAGGTGGCGAAAGTTGAACAGCGCCAGCTGCTCACGGTCGGTGGGGTCGAGATACTCGAGGTAGTAGAACCCGAGGCTGTCGTGCATGCCCACCCCGTAGCTCTGCCCCATGGGCTGGTCGGTGTAGCGCGCCAGCAGCGCCGAGACCAGGTGCGTACCGGCGCCCGACTTGGTGTGAGCGTAGATCCGCCCCGGAGCCACGCCCCGGTCGTGGGCGGCATGCACCGCGGCGGCCATGCGCCGCAGGTCGGCCTCCTTGACGCTGTAGCTCTCGATGGTGCGGAACAGCCTGTGCGCCCCCGACGCGTACCCGGCCAGGGGCAAGGCCAGGGCCGCGCAGATCAGCCCCACCACCGCCGGGGCCGGGAGCCGCCGGGCGGCCGCGCCGAGCAGGGCGCCGAGGCCCAGGCCAGCCAGCAGGACCCCCATCAGGTGCACGGCGCCGAGGTAGCGAAACAGCTGCAGCCCCAGGTTCGCCGGCTGGATATCCACCAGGTGGCCGAAAGTGCGTCGCCCCATGAGGAAGAAGATGAACAGGCCCAACAGCAGCAGCAGCGCCCTGGCGACGGGGTGGCTCCGCCAGCGGCGCGCGGCCACCACCACCCCCACGGCCAGGGCGAGGGAGATCACCGGCGCTGGCCGCCCGTGATCCAACAGGGCCCCGCGGGCCAGCGCGCTGGCGACCCTGGCCGCGCCGTAGCCGAGCCACCGCTCCTGGCCGCCCCAGGGCCAGCCCCCCATGTGGTCGCGGGTCAGCAGCAACGGCACCAGCCAGAACAGCGCGGTGGTCAGGGCTCCGGCGGCGACGAGGATCAGGCGGGGCAGCCGCTGTTGCAGCTGCGCCGGCTGGACCAGGACCATGACCACCGCCGCCGTGCCGGCCACCACCCCGTAGAAGGCGTGGCTCAGAAACACGAGCACCAGCAAGCCGGTGGCGGCCAGCGCGCCGCGCCCGGACATCAGGTAGCGCCACAGGGCGCCGAGGCAGAGGGGAAGCAGCACCATGGCCCAGGTCTGGGTGTACAGCCCGGCGCCCATCACCGAGTTCAGGGTGAAGCCGAAGCCGAGGGCGGAGCTGACCAGGGGGGCCAGGGCGCCGGCGGCCAGGGCGCCCGCATCACCCAGGCCGAGCCTGCGCGCCCCGGCGAACATGGCGAGCGGGTAGAGGCACACCAGGGCCGCCACGGTGACGTTGAAGCAAAGCTGCACGGGCAGCAGGCCGGCCGACAGCAGGTGCAGCGCCGCCGGCGCCAGGTGAGGCAGCGGCTGGTAGTACAGGTACATCGGGAAGCCGAGGTTGTAGGCCGGACAGAACAGGTCGGTCTGCCCCTGGCCAAGCAGGGCCACGAGGTGGTGGATCGCCGCCGCGTGGGACGAGTGGTCATCGCCGAGGATGGGCGCCGCGCCGAGGATGTCTGCCGCAGGGATCAGCAGCAGCAGCGGGTAGAGCAGCAGCAGCAAGCGGCGCACCGCCCGGGGGACCGGCGCGGTCACAGGCTGTAGCTCCAGCGCAGCCACGCCATCAACAGCGGCAGGTTGACGAGGCAGAACAGCGCGCAGGCGGCCCAGAAGCGGGGGCAGGTCGACACCCAGCGGGCCAGGACGGGGTACGCGGGGAAGAGCACCATCAGGTAGCGCGGCAGGCCGAGCAGGTTGGAGGAGCAGAGCGGCATCAGCACCCCGAGGCCGAGGTACGCGACCTCGCCGGTGGTCACCTCGCCGGCGCGCCACCGACGCAGCGCCGCGACGGTCAGGCTGATGAAGAGGGCAGCGGAGCCGAGGTTCAGCAGACGCGTGGGTTCGCGGAGCAGGTCGGGCGTGAGCTGCGCCGCCAGGGTCGACCAGGGCGCGGTGAACATCTTGTGCCACCCCTGCTGGGCGGTGAAGTAAGCCAGCGGATCGCCGGTGATGCGGTACAGGTACAGGAAGTAGATGCCCGCCCCGGAGGCCACCAGCGTGGCGGCCAGCAGCGCCTCCTGCAGCGCGGCCCGCGATGCGGGCGGGCGGTCAGGTTTGAGCCAAAGCTGCAACGCGACGGCCGGCGCCAGCAACAGGCCCGCCAGCCGCGTGGCCGACGCGCCGAGCCCGAACAGCCCGGCCTGCAGGGGCTGGCCGCGTGCTGCCCGCGACAGGCAGAGGGCCGTCAGCAGCAGGAACAGGGCCTCGGAGTAGGGGGCGTTGTAGATGAAGGCGCCGGGACAGAGGGCGAGCAGGGTCAGGGCCCGGGTGGCGTGGGATCGCCCGAAGCGTGCCCGCCAGTCGCGATGCAGGACGAAGGCGGCGGCCAGGAAGCAGACCAGGGAGACAAGCAGCCCGGCGATGGAGCGGTCGCCGGTGAGGTGAGCCGTCAGCCAGATGCTCAGGGGATACAGCGGGAACGGCGTGATGTTGGTCTCCTCGCGCTGGCGGGGCACCTGGCCCACCTGCGGCTGCACGCCGTGGTACTGGTAGCCCTCCCGGGCGATGTTCAGGAACCAGTAAGCGTCCCAGCGCTGAAACAGGTCCACGGCCGCCGCCGGGTGGGGGGCGCCGCCGTGAAGCAAGAACGCGTCGGGGCGAGCGGGGCCCAGCATGGCGAGGCCGAGCAGCGCGGCCAGGAAGAAGCCGAGCCTGGAGCCCAGCGCCACGCCCAGGGGCGCGGCATTTTTGGGGGTTGAAGCCACCATACTTGCCAAAGAAAGGCGCTTGTGTAGGATTCTGGTTAGCAGGAATTGGCAGTTTAGATAACTAGCATTTTGGGGAGGCACGCATGACCAGCCGCAAAAATCTGATCCTGAGCATCATCGCCATCTGGGCCGTGGCGGCATTTGCGATCTACTGCAGCGACGATACGGAGCCCGCCGGGGGGCAGAAGGACGGCAGTGTGGCCGAGGATGGGGGCACGGGGACCGGCACCGGCACGGGGACCGGGACGGGGACGGGAACGGGGACGGGGACGGGAACGGGAACGGGGACAGGAACCGGCACGGGAACAGGAACCGGCACGGGGACAGGAACCGGTACGGGGACAGGAACCGGGACCGGAACTGGCACGGGGACCGGGACGGGGACGGGCACGGGAACTGGGACCGGCACGGGAACTGGGACCGGCACGGGAACGGGGACCGGAACGGGGACGGGAACGGGAACGGGGACGGGGACCGGCACCGGCACTGGCACCGGGACCGGCACTGGCTCGGGCACCGGCACGGGCTCCACGCCCAACCCCTGATTCAGCTCAGCTGAGCTTTACCCCCCCACGAACCTCGCGTGCAGCGTTCGCGCCTCCGCCTCGTCGGTGGTGCCCTGGATGATGGTGCGCCCGTCAGGGAAGACGAGCAGAGTGTGTGAGCCGTGGCCGAAGCGGAGCACCCGGCCGTTGAATGCCACCTCCCCCAGCGGCTCGAGCCGACGCGCCAGCTCGTCGAGATCCAGCCCCTCGGTATCCTCGGGCGGCGCGATCTGAACCGAGTTGCGTCCACACAGGGTGCTGGTCCAGCTCAGGCTGCGCGCGGACAGGAAGTCCAGCTGCCCCTGGCCGCAGCAGGGGCAGCCCTCGTCGCGCCGCACCTCGGTGGTCCTGTAGGCGGAATCCCAGGGTTCCAGGGACACCAGCCGAAACGGCGGCGGCTCCGAGTCCACCAGCACCCTGAGGCCCTGCGCTACCTGAGCAGCGCCGACCGCCGCGGCCGCCGCGTTGAGCACGCCGGCGGTATCGCAGGTGGGCGCTCGCCCGGGAGGCGGCGGGTCCCGGAAGAGGCAGCGCAGGCAGGGCCCGCCTGCCCCCGGCACCACGGGCATCACCATGCCCGCAGTGCCGATGACCCCGCCGTAGATCCAGGGGACGCCGCCGTCGACGCAGGCGTCGTTGAGCAGGTACCGGGTCTCGAAGTTGTCGGCGCCGTCCATCACCAGGTCGACGCCGTCTAGCTGCGCCACGATGTTGCGCGCGGTGACGTCCAGCACCCGGGGCTCCACGGTCACCCCGGCGTTGATGCGCCCCACCGCGCGGGCCACGGCCTCTGCCTTGGGCAGGCCCTCGGCGGCGTCCTGTTCGTCGAAGGTGATCTGCCGCTGAAGGTTGTTCAGCTCCACGATGTCCCGGTCGATCACCCGCAGGGTGCCCACCCCCGCGCGGGCCAGCAGCTGGGCGTGCACGCTGCCCAGGGCGCCGCAGCCCAGGATCAGCACGGTGGCCTGCTCCAGCCGACGCTGCCCCGCGTCGCCGACCTCCGGCAGCACGCGCTGGCGGCTGTACCGCCCGTCGCTCGTGGCCATCACACGCCTCCTTCGCGGAGCCTCGCCGCCGTGGCCGCCACAGCCTCGACCACGCGCTCCACCTCTGCTCGCGTGGTCCCGGGACCGAGGGAGAAGCGCACCGACTCGAGGGTCTGCTCGGGGCGCTGGCCCATGGCGAGCAGCACGTGGGACGCCTCCCGTGTGCCCGCGGTGCAGGCGGAGCCGTTGGACACGGCGATGCCCTCCAGGTCGAGGTTCAGCAGCAGCGCCTCGCCATCCAGGCCGCAAAAGCGGATGTTGCTGGTATTGGGCAGGCGCAGGTCAGGATGCCCGTTGGGCAGCGCGTCAGCGACGGCGCCCAGGATCCCCTGCTCCAGCCCATCGCGCAGCTCGCTCACGCGCGTGGCGACCTGCCCCAGCTCCACCCGGGCGATGCGGCACGCCTCTCCGAGGCCGACGATGCCGGGCAGGTTCTCGGTGCCGGCCCGGCGGAGGCGCTCGTGGTGCCCGCCCAGCAGCTGCGGGGCCAGCGGGGTCCCCTCGCGCACGTAGAGCGCGCCCACCCCCTTGGGCCCGCCCAGCTTGTGCCCGGACAGGGAGAGCAGGTCCACGCCGAGGGCGCCCACGTCCACCGGGATCTTGCCCACCGCTTGCACCGCGTCGGTGTGCACCAGCGCCCCGGCCTCACGGGCCGCGCGCGCGGCCTGCTCCAGCGGCTGCACCGTGCCCACGTCGTTGTTGGCCAGCATGATGGAGACCAGGGCCGCGCCAGGGGCGAGGGCGGCGGCCAGATCGTCGAGCAGCAGCAAGCCGTGGCTGTCCACGCCCACGTGGACCAGCGCCGCGCCGCGATCTTGCAGGGCCTGGGCCGGGTGCAGCACCGCCTGGTGTTCGATGGCGCTGATGATGACGCGCCTGCCCGCCGGACCTCGCGGCGCCAGGGCTCCGTCGAGAGCGAGATTGTTCGCCTCGGTTCCGCCGCTGAGCAGGACGATCTCCTCGGGCTCGGCGCCCACCAGGTCGGCCACATGGCCGCGCGCCCGGTCCACCGCCCGCCGCGCCTGCTGCCCGTACCAGTGCAAGCTCGACGGGTTGCCGCACAGGTCGCGCAGGGCAGCCGACATGACCTCCACCACCTCGGGGCGTACCGGCGCCGAGGCGTTGTGGTCCATGTATATGGGGTCCGGGGGCATGACGGATCTATGGTGCCACCGGGCGGAGTCGAGGTCGATATTCGTCTGCGTCCACGACCGTGGAGTCATCATCTTTCCGCCTGTGGCGAAGCTGGCCCCGCCGGGATTATGACAACGTTCTTCTCTGCTAAACCTTCTTGTTTTTCTAGTGTATTTCTGCCCTCCCGGGATTAAATTTCGAAGCACTTGTGTTACACTTAAGCATTCGTAATAAATAAACAAAAAGGCCGACAATGACCCTCGAAAATACCATCGAGAACGCGCCCGATCTGTCCCGGGATTCCAATGATGAACTGGGCGACAAGATCGCTGTGTTGTCCGCTCATATTCAGGCTGCCACCTGCCGCTTGCTGCTGCTCATCGCGGAGATGGACCGTCGTGAGGCGTGGGCCGATCTGGGCTTCGTCTCATGTGCGCATTGGTTCAGCTGGCGTACCAACGAGAGCCTCGGCACAGCACGTGAGAAGGTGCGCGTGGCACGCAAGCTGGTGCACTGCCCGCTCGTTCAGGAAGCGTTCTCCCAGGGGCGCCTTTCGTATTCGAAGGTGCGGGCCATCACCCGCATCGTCACACCGGAAAACGAGGGCACCTTGCTGGAGTGGGCCCTGGACGGAACAGCCGCCCAACTCGAGCGCATCATCCGAACCTACCGGCGGGCAAAACCGGCCGAGCAGGAGCTGGCGCAGCGCCAGACCGAAGAGCGATACCTGAGCTACCACTATGACGACGACAACATGTTGGTGCTCAAGGGCCGGCTCCCGCCCGAGGTGGGGGCGATGCTGGTCAAGGCGCTGCAGTTGGCTTCCGAGGAGCGCTGCGACGACAGCGATGCCGAGCCGAACCAGCGTCTGGCCGACGCCATGGGCGAGGTGGCCGGCGCGGCGCTGGACAGGGGATTGGCCGACCGGGCAGGCAAGGCGCGGCCGAAGAACTACCAGGTGATGGTGCATGTGGACCAGCAAGTGCTGCAGGAGTCGGACAGCCAAGGCCGCTGTGAAGTGGAAGGGGGCGTTGGCATCTCGCCGGAGACGGCAAGGCGCCTGTGCTGCGACAATCCCGTTCTGGAAATGCCGGTGGAAAAGTTCACCGGGGCGTTTCAGCTGGAACGTTCCAGCCGTCGCGCGAGCGCTCCGCTGGAGCGGGCAGTGAAAGTGCGGGACGAGGGGGTCTGCCAGTTTCCGGGGTGCGAAAGCAGGCGCTTCTTGCACATGCACCATGTCAAACACTGGGCCCATGGCGGCCCCACGGACCTGGATAACCTCGCGCTGCTGTGCAGCACCCACCATCGGGCCGTGCATGAGGGTGGCTACAGCTTCAAGAAGACCGTAGAAGGTGAGCTTCGATTCCATTCACCCGACGGACGGCGGCTCGAGGACACGCCACCGCCTGTTGTTCTGCCGCCTCGGCCTGTGGAGGCGCTGCTCGACCAACATGAAGCTCTGGACATCGACGCCGATACGGGAACGCCGACGTGGGATGGGATGGTGCCGGTGGATTATGACGGTGCGGTGGGTTGGTTGCTGGAGCTCGACGCGAGGTCGTAGGGCTGTGGACATGACGCGCCCTGGCGGGCGCTTGGACGGCCGCTTCGCGCCCGCCCACATGACCACAAGCCCGGGCTGCAGTTTCTTTCTGTTTGTTTGTGGTTCTGGGCGTGGGTCGGGGCGCGTCTGTGGTGGTTCGTTTCGTTGTGCCCGCTCGCTGTGGACGGCGGGGACAGCCGGCTTCGCCGCCTGCCCCCTGCCGCCCACAGGCCCGGGCAAGGTTACGAGCAGGCGCAACGCGAGGAGACCACGCCAACGCCCCAACCCACCTCCACCCTGTTAGCCCCACGCCAACGTCGAAACGAGCACAACGACAAAGCAGACCGCCAACGCCCCAACCCAACCACTACCCCAAACGCAAGCCGCGACCGGGCGAGCGGAGCGAGCACGGAGCGGACGGGCTTATCGTCCACGTCCACGATTACGTCTAAGTCTACGTTGGGGGGGCGGACCTAGTGGGCCTTCTTTTTGCCCTTGGCGTCGGGGAAGGCGTTCCAGATCTTCCAGGTGAAGAAGAGCCCGATGAGGGTGAAGGGGATCAGGAAGATGGGCCAGGCGTTCCAGCCGTAGGTGGGGATGATGTAGCCCAGGGCGACGGACTGGATGCCGGTGCCGAGGTAGACGAAGCCGTCGATGACGCCGGCTGTGGTTGCCGCGGCCTTCTTGCCGCCGAAGTCCATGGACGCGGTGCCCGAGAGCATGCCGTGAACGCCGATGACGCACATGGACATGAAGAAGCAGAGGAAGCCCACCATGAAGCTCCAGCCCAACAGCAGGGCCGCGATCATCACCACGAAGCCGGCGAACATGCCGGCGTAGAGGAAGAACGCCGACGGGCCGCGGCGGGAGTCGAAGAACTTGTCCGACACGAAGCCGGCGAAGAAGCCGCCCGAGATCCCCGCGACCATGAGCACCAGGCCCCAGTTGACGAAGAAGAGGTCGGTGCCGGCGATGTCGATCTCTTTGGCGTACTGACGGCCCCAGTGCATGATGCCGTTGCGCAGGACGCCCGAGCAGAACTCGATGGCCACCATCATCAGGATCACCGGGTGGGTCAGCAGGCGCTTGTACAGGTCGATGGCCGACTCGGGCTCGGCGTTGGGGTCGTCGTCGGAGCCCGCGTCGCCGGTGTGGAAGTCGTCGAAGCCGGCCTGCCCCGGCGTGTCCTTGACCACGAAGATGTCCAGCACCACCCAGGCAGCCAGGATGATGGCCGGGCCGAAGAAGGCGTACCAGAACTGCACCTGCCCCGCCTCGGTGGTGGTCACCTTGAGCACCATGCGCACCAGGTCGAAGGCCAGGAAGATGCCGAGGGAGATGAGGGTTCCGAAGATGCCGCCGAACACCCCGCGCTCCTTGATGTGGAACCAGGCGGCGTTGACCTTGACGATGGACACGGCGCCGAAGCTCTGGAAGTACATGTTCAGCGCGTAAATGACGACGAACGGCAGGAACAGCGACACCGGGCCGTGGTTCGGATCCGCCAGGTTGGTCCAGGTGATGTACCCCATCAGGAAGTTGCACACCGCCGCCCCCGCGGCGCCGATGAGGATGGCCTTCTTGCCGCCGATGCGGTCGGTGAGCGGGCCGTTGACCAGGAACGAGACGCCGTAGACCACGGCGCCGATGCCGAAGATCAGCCCGAAGTCGGCCTTGGACATGATCTCATCGCCCATGGAGGTCTTGGCCACGGTGAGGTTGTAACGCCCCATGTAGAGGCAAGCGTAGGTCAACCCCAGCGGCAGCCAGTTGAAGTAGGAGCGCACGCGGAAGGCCATCTCGTGGCCCACCGGGTTGTTCCAGAAATAGATGAACGTCACCAGCGAGATGGCCCCGAACGGCAGCGCGAAGGTGAAGAACACGCGGTTCCAGACGTAGAGAAATCCCAGCGCCGCGATAATGACGAGGGGGATGATGACCTTCTTAATCATGGGTTGGCTCGCTTGTGGTTGAGGCCGCCTGTACGGCGCAAAGAGTATCGTACGCGGCGCGCGGCGGCGTCAACGACCACCGGCGGCGCGCGCCCTTTGGGCGCGAATGACAGAACGACGAAACGACGAAACGACGAAATGACAGAATGGACGGCGGCGGCTGGGGCCGCTGAATGCCAGAGTGCCCAGCGGCGGCTTGTGCCGCCGAATGCCAGAGTGCCAGGAACGCCGGGATGCCAGAATGCCAGAATGGGTTGCGGCTGAGGCTGGGGCTGGGGCTGAAGCTGAGGCTGGGGCTGAAGCTGATGCTGAGGCCGAAGCTGAAGCTGATGCTGAGGCTGAGGCTGAGGCTGGGCTACTTTGTGCGCGGAAGGGGAGATCTGGTGCTACTTGGTGGCGGCGCCGGGGAAGATGTACGGGGTCTGCTGGCGCTTCTGCTTGAACTGGGTCTCGTTGAGCTTGTAGGTGACCTCGCCCAGGGTGCCCACCTGGCTGACGCCGGTGTACAGGGTCCGGCTCTTGCTCTGGCCAGCCTTGTCGGTGGTGGTGACCGTGGTAGCCACCAGGGCGTCGCCGCCCTTGCCCGGGTAGACCAGCTTGTCCACCTTGCGCTTTGACCCGTCCTTCTTGGTGGTCCAGCTGCTGTGGTGAACGATGTCTTTCTGGATCGAGATGCTCTCGCCGGCGTTCTGTTTGCCCGAGGTGAAGGCGTAGCTGGCGAGCCGGCTGTTGTTGTTGTTGGCGATCTGCTGCTTGAACTTCACCAGGCCCTTGTTGGCGGTCACGCGGTTGGTGCCCTTGGCCGCCAGGACCTTGTTATCATTGACCTTCATCTTTCCGCCGCCCATCTTCTGCAGCTTGTAGCCAGCGCGCACGGCCCGCAGCGGGGCCATCTGGATCGACCGCGGGACCTTGTAGCCCCGCAGGGTACGAGACAGGGCACGCGCGTTGGCGCGCTGGTCCTTCATGGCGCGCGCTCCCATGGGGCCGTTGTTGCGAGCCTGGGCGGCGGGCACCAGCAGGAGGGTGGCGGCGAATACGACGGTGATGGTGGTCAGCAGGTGGCGTTTCATCTTTCCTTCTCCTCGCATACTCCCGAATAAATGCAACGCGTATGCCACACGCGTCGATCACGATAACATCTTGATATTCAACAATTCAACAGGATCTACCGCCAACAGGGGTGGCAAGCGGGGTTGGCCGGCCAGCGGGTGATGGTCGGAAGATCTGGGGGGGCCGGCCCCCGAGCTCAGACCAACTTCGCCTTTTTCATTGCGATTTCGAGCTGTTCAATGCGCTCGGCCAGGCGGCCAGTCAGCCCCACGGAGATGCGCAGCAGCCCCGGGCTGAGGCCCATCTTGGTCTGGTCCTCGGGCGGGATCTCCGACGAGGTGGAGGATCCAGAGCAGGACATCAGGGTATCGAAGTACCCCAGGGAGACGGCGATGAACCCGAAGCGGAGCTCGTTTTGCAGCACGGTCATCAGGCGCTCGGCCTTCTCCGGGGTGCCGCAGTCCAGGGTCAGGATGCCGCCGAAGCCGTAGCCCTCGTTGACCATGGAGGCGAGCAGGTCATGCTGCGGGTGGGACGGGAGGCCCGGGTAGGTCACCGGCGCGCCCATGGCCTCCAGCGCCTCGGCCATGGCCAGCGCTCGGCGTCCGTGCTCGCGCATGCGCACGGCCAGGTGCGGCAGGCGCTGGATGATGTCGAACGCCGTGCGGGCGTCCATGGTGGGGCCGAGCAGCATGACGCGGCCGTTGTGCAGGCCCATCAGCTCCAGCTGGAAATCCTTGGAGCAACACACCACGCCGGCCACCAGGTCGCTGGCGCCGTTGATGAACTTGGTGAGGGAGTGGACCACCACGTCGGCGCCCAGGGCGGTGGGGCTGAGCATCAGCGGGGTGAAGGTGTTGTCCACCACCAGCTGGATGTCCCGGGCGTGGGCCACCTCGGCCAGCGCGGGGATGTCGGCCACCTTGAGGGTCGGGTTGCCCACGGTCTCGGTGTAGAAGACCTTGGTGTGCGGCGTGATGGCCTCCTTGAACTGCTCGGGCTTCCGCGGGTCCACGAAGGTGGTGTAGATGCCCATGGATGGCAGCAAGGTGCTGAGCAGGGCGTGGGTGCCGCCGTAGACCGTCCGGCTGGCCACGATGTGGTCCCCGGCGCGGCAGAGCTGCAGCAGGGTGGAGGAGATGGCGCCCATGCCGCTGGCCGTGCACACCGCGTTCTCGGTGCCCTCCAGGGCGGCGAGGTAGCGGGCGAGCACCGCCACTGTGGGGTTGAAGTGGCGGCTGTAGAGGAAGCAGCCGCCCAGGTCCGGCCCGCGCATGCCATCGAAGATCTCGGGCATGATCGTGGGATCGAGCACCGTGAAGGTGGAGGAGCGCGCCACCGACGGGCAGACGCCTCCGTGCTCGCCGAACTCGCGGCGGACCTGGTCCATGGCCTGGGCAGGATCGAACTTTTTCATGTGGGTCCTCCTCCGTGCAGTCAGGGGAGGATATGAGATCTGGCCCGCTACATAAAGAGCAGCAGGCTCAGGGCCATGACCGCCATGCCCGCCATCACGCCGTAGATGGCCACGTGGCCCGTGCCGTACTCCTTGGCAGTGGGCAGCAGCTCGTCCAGGGAGATGAACACCATGATGCCGCCCACCGAGGAGAAGACGATGCCGAACACGGTGTCGGAGAAGAAGGCCTTGAACAGGAAGTAGCCGAGCAGCGCGCCGGCGGGCTCGGAGAGGCCGGACAAGAACGAGTACCAGAACGCCTTCTTCTTGCTGCCGGTGGCGAAGTAGATCGGCACCGACACGCTGATCCCCTCGGGGATGTTGTGGATCGCCACGGCCACGGCGATGGACACGCCGAGGGAGGGGTCCACCATGGCCGAGGCGAAGGTGGCCAGCCCCTCGGGGAAGTTGTGGATGGCGATGGCCAGGGCGGTGAACAGCCCCATGCGCATGAGCGCGGCGTCATCGGGGGGCCCGTCCGCCATGGTCTCCAGGGCGTGGGCTTCGTGGGGGTTGCCTGCCTCGGGCACCAGCCGATCGATGATCGCGATGAACACCATGCCGCCGAAGAAGGCGAGCACCGCGGCCCAGGTGCCCTTGGTCTCGCCGTAAACCTTGACCAGCGACTCGGTCGCCTTGACGAGGATCTCGGCGAAGGAGAGGTAGATCATCACCCCCGCCGAGAAGCCGAGGGCGCCGGAGAGGAAGCGCTTGTTGGTGCGGTTGGTGAAAAACGCCAGGGCGCTGCCGATGCCGGTGGAGAGACCCGCGAAGAGGGTCAGGCCAAAGGCCATGAGCACGTTGCCGCTGGACATGAGGTTTACCCGCCGTTTCGGTTCAGGTGATCAGGTGAAAAGGGAGTATAGCAACACCGCGACCCCGAGGGGCACCACGTATGCGGCGAACCAGTGCAGGCCGCCGCGACGCACCAGGCTCACCAGCCAGCGCAGGGCGAGGTAGCCGGAGAGGGCCGCCACGGCGGTGCCCGCGGCGTAGGCCAGCAGCGGGTCAGCGCCGCCCGGCTGCACTTTGCGCACCTGGAGCAGGACAGCGCCGAGGATGGCGGGGATGGAGAGCAGGAACGAGAGGCGAGCGGCCATGGCGCGGTGGACGCCGAGCAGCAGGCCGGCGGCGATGGTGGTGCCGCTGCGGGAGATGCCGGGGGTGATGGCCATGCCCTGGGCGATGCCCACCAGCAGGGCGCGCCCGGCGGTGAGCGTGTGGTGGCTGTCGTCGGGCTCCTGCTCGTGGGGCGCGCCGGGGCGCAGCCGGGTGAGGGTCAGGATGGCGCCGGTGATCATGAAGGTGACCCCCACCGTACCCAGGCTGGAGAAGAGCCGCTCGAACAGGTCCTCGAGGGTGATGCCGATGATGCCAGTGGGGATGGTGCCGATGACCACACACGCCGCGAGGCGGAAGCCGCGATCCTCGCGCCAGAGCCGCGCCGGCCCCTGGCCCAGCCGCGAGAGGCTGACGATCATCTGCAGTATGTCGGCGCGGTAGAGCCAGAGCACGGGCAGCAGCGTGCCCACGTGCAGCAGCGTGTCGAACATCAGCGACCCGGGCCCCCCGACGCCGAGCAAGGCGCTGCCCACCACCAGGTGGCCGGAGCTGGAGACCGGCAGAAACTCAGTGAGCCCCTGGACCAGGCCAAGGATCATCGCGCTGATCAGCGTCGTCTCGCCTCGTTGAGTCATGGCTCCAGCATTAAAAACAACATCGTCACAAATTGCACGCGCTGCGGTTTGCTACACTGCCGGCATGCGTCCCCGGACTGTCCTGCTCTGCGCCGTCCTGCTGCTGGTGAGCGGCCTGGTGTACCTGTTGCTTCGCTCGGGCGACGAGCCGGAGGAGCTGCAGGGCCCGGACCCGGTGCCCGAGCGGTCCGAGCGGCCGCGCCCCACCGCGGCCACGCCGCCGCCGTCGCCGGAGGAGCAGGTGACCGGGTCCGAAGGGAAGGCGCCCGGTGCGGGCCGGGTGGTGCTCGAGGCCGGGTGGGGATCCGGCGCGGACCAACTCGGGCGCACCGGCGGCAGGGAGTCGAACCCCGAGGGCCCCATGAGCCTCACGGTGGACGGCCAGGGGAACCTGCTGCTGCTGGACCAGGTCAACCGGCGCATCCAACGCTTCGGCGCCGACGGCTCCGCCCTCGGCGGCATGGCCCTCAAGACGGCCACGGCCCAGGACCTGCTGGTGGACGAAAAGGGGCGCACCATGGTGCTCGACCGCCTCAACAAGGAGCCAGGGGTGGACCTGTACGACCACGACGGCCGCCCGCTGGGCCGGCTGCCCGCCCTGGCCGGCGACATCAAGCAGGGGGGCGCCATCACCGGCCTGTTCGCCGACGGTGACAGCGTGTATGTCGAGGATCAGAACGACGACCTGGTGAAGGTGGGCGGCGCAGGCGGCAAGGCGACCACCGGCCCCCAGACCCTGCCCGGCCGCCCCACCCGCGACGGAAAGCTGCTCATCAAGGCCGGGATCATCGACCGCGCCTCGGGCAAGCTCTATGTCCAGGCCCACGGCCGGGATCGCACCCTGGCCTGGGAGACGCCCGTCACCCTGACCGCGCCGCCGCTGCACATCCTGATGCTCGACAGCGACAACGCCGGCCAGATCTACCTCGGCGTGGAGGTGGGCCGCGAGGACCCCGTCACCTTCGCCATGGTCGACCTCGCCACCGTGGTCGTCCGCCTCGGCAGCGACGGCAAGCTCACCGGCACCCTCACGCTGCCCCCCACCACCGAGGACCCCACCGAGAGCTTCCGCCCCCTGGTGGTGGGCCCCAACGGCACCATCTATCACATGGTCATGGGTCCCGGCGGAGTGAGGGTGACAGCGTACCGGTTGTGAGGCGCGCGAGCCGCGCTCAGATCTTCTTCTCGCTGCCGAGCTGGACCGTGGTCACCTCCAGCACGGCCTTGCCCTTGAACTGGGTCCCGCTGTTGCCAGGCTTGCCCGACGCCGCCGTGCCGTACTGGCCGCCGGCGCCGCCGCTGACGTTCACCGGGCCCCCGTGGATCAGGCTCTTCTCGTAGAACACCTTGAACCGCCCGCCGCCGCCGCCGCCGCCGCCGTCGTTGGCTGACGAAGAGCCCGAGCCCCCGGCGCCGCCCCTGGCCGTGCACTGGCTGTTGAGCACGATGTCGTACCCCTTGAACAGGATGCCGCCCCCGGCGCCGCCGCCCCCCGACTGCGCCCCGCCCACCCCCGCGGTGCCGCTCATCCGGATGTCGCCGGCGGCGAAGATGTACCGGCCCTCCAGGGTCACCGCGCCGCCGCCCGCGCCGCCCTTGCTGCTGCCGCCGGCCCCGCCGCCCGACCCCATCATGATGCTCGGGGTCTGCTGCGAGCCGTTGGGGTTGCCCGGCTGGCCCGGCGTGTCGCCGCTGTCGTAGCCGCCCAGCCCACCGGACCCGCCGTAGCTGCCGCCGCCGCCGCCGGAGTTGGAGCTGCCGCCCCCCGCCCCCGGCCCCCCGCCGCTGCTGCTGGAGCTGCCGCCCGTGTAGCCCCTGCCCTCGCCGCTGATCATGCCCTTGATCCAGATCAGCCGGGCCTTGATCACCAGCGGCTGGGCCTGGTTCACCGTGATGGTGTGCCCCGACTTCAGCTCGAAGGAGTCCCACTTCTGCGAGCCGCCCATGTTGTGGCCGCCGCTGCTGACGAACCGCTTGGGGAAGGTCTTGTTGAAGCTGGAGGTTGAGCCCGCGCCGGTGTTTCCGTAGTACATGTGGATCGTGCGCACGGTCTTGGCGCCGAGGGACGGCACCAGCACCCACGCCACGGTCTTGCCGCCGTAGTTCCACGACTCGATCCAGTGCGGGAGGTCGTAGTTGCCCGGCTTGCTCGACGAGGAGAACCGCATGTCGAACCCGTCCTTGCGCGCGTGGCCGTAGGCGAAGTTGTTGGCGTTGAGCTCCACCGCCACCGGGTAGTTGCCCAGGCTGGACGTGGCCTTGCCCGTGTCCACCAGGATCGGCACCCGGTACTGCCAGTTGCTGATGGTGAACGCCTTGGGCGAGATCCCGTTGAGCTTGACGTTCTGGGCGTCGGTCACGCGCACGCGGTAGGTCGCGGCGTTGGACAGGGTCGAGGGGATCTTCCAGGGCTGCTTGCCGCTGTTCTTCACCCCCACCGCGATGTTGACCACCTTGATGCCGCTCCTGAGCAGGTCGATGTTGACGAAGGAGACGCCCTTGGCCGTCCAGGTGATGAAGCGCTGGCTGCCCGCGGCCCACACCTCGCCGCCCTTGGGGGTGGTCACCTTGATGCTGCCGGTGGGCTTGCTGTCGGGCGGCAGCTTGCTGTCGGGCGGCTTTTTGAGGTCCGCGAGCGGCTTCGTATCGGGCCAGGGGTAGATGTCCTGGGTCGACGGGGCGTCCTGGGAGCCGTCGAGCTCCGGCGCGCTGTCCAGCCCGGGCCCGTCCCCCTGCCCTGCGCCGCCCTCGCCCGCCGCGTCGCCCACGGAGCCCTCGGGCAGGATCACGTCGGTCAGCGGAGCGTTGACGTCCTGTCCCCCGTCGGCGGCTGGGGTCGACTTGGCGCTGGCGCACCCCGCCAGGGTTACGGCGCAGCCAAGGATGATGGCGCGGCAAGTTCTCATGGGCGAAGAGGACATCTTTTTACCACAGAACAGCGCCCGCGGGCGGTCAAGTCGAACCTCGGCACGTCCCGGGCCTGCTCACGGAAGTTGATCCCCGGGGGCCCCGTTCCTTACACTCGAGTGATGAGAGCCGCCCGCTTTGCCCTGATGCTGGTGCTGGCCTGCGCAGTGGCCAGCTGCGCCAAGGCGCGGCAGACCCTGATGCCGCAGGACCAGGGGGCGGCGGCGGATCAGGACGCGGCCCAGGACCTGGTGCAGGACGACCAGGGCAGCGGCAGGCTGGATCTGACCTACCCGGAGGCTGCCCCGGGGACGGACCTGGCGCTGGACATCGACCTCGCGCCGGACCTGACCCCGCCGCCCGACCTGATGCAGCCCGACACCTGCAGCCCCGACTGCGCCGGCAAGTGCAAGGGCGCCGACGACGGCTGCGGCAAGCCGTGCCCGGTGAGCCAGTGCACCGGCTGCTGCAAGAAGAAGGTGTGCCGCCCCGGCGCCGCCACCAAGGAGTGCGGCGCCACGGGCGGGCCGTGCAACGATTGCTCGGTCACCCATGACTGCCAGGTGGGCGTGTGCTCCGCCGGGACATGCGCCAAGCAGAACCGCCCGGACGGCATCTACTGCCCCGGCGGCCGCTGCTACAGCGGCATGTGCTGCAAGGGCTGCTGGGACGGCGGCTTCTGCCGCGGCGGCATCAGCGGGCAATACTGCGGCAAGAACGGCAACACCTGCTCCACCTGCCAGACCAGCAACCCGTGCAAGACCGCCACCTGCAACAACGGCAACTGCGTCCTGAGCCAGCGCCCCTTCGGCTGGGGCTGCCCCTCCGGCAAGTGCCTGCACGGTAACTGCTGCACAGGGTGCATCAGCGGCGGCTCCTGCCACGGCGGGCAGAACAACAGCTACTGCGGCAACTGGGGCGGGCCGTGCAAGTCATGCTGGCACCCGAAGAACTGCAACGGGGGCAACTGCAGCTGACGCGGCGGCCTACTCCTCGTCCTCGCGCTTCTGGTTGCCGAGGCGGATGGACACGGGGCTGCTCCACAGCATGGAGACCAGCTCCGCCTGGCGCGAGGTGTTGGTCTTGCGGTAGAGCGCCTTCATGTGGGTCTTGGCGGTGTTGATGCTGACGTGCAGCGCCTCTGCCGCTTCCTCCATGGTCTTGCCCTGCATCAGCTTGACGGCGAAGGCGGCCTGGCGCGGCGACAGATCGTAGAGCCGGCGCAGGATCTTCATCCGCGGCTCCGGATCCTGGTCGGGGTCAGTGACCACCACCGCCACCACCGGGTCGGTCGATTCCCCACCGCCCACGGCCGCCTCGAGCGGGCCCACCATCAGGTTGAGCGGCTGCCGCTCACGCCCCCTGGAGATGGTGGTGGCCCCGCCGGTGGGGACATAGCCGTCGTCAGGACCCGGCAGCGCCGCCTCCACCAGCCGCTGGATCACCGCGGTCTCCGTGGCGGCCCGCGCCTCGAGCTTGCCGCCCTCGCTGATCTTGACCCCGTCGCCGTCCTGCAGCAGGCCCCGCGCGATCTGGTTGGAGAGCAACACCATGCGCCGTGCGTCCACCAGCACGATGCCCATGGGCATCCGGTCCAGCAGCTTGGCCAGCGCCTTCATGCGCTGCTCCAGCCGCTCCCGCGACATGCCCCCGCTCGCCTCGAGGCGATAGCGCGAGATGGCTGACTCGAACAGGCGGTCCAGCGGCCCGGCGTCCGAGAAGGGCTTGATCAGATATGCCGTGACCTGGAACCTTCCGACCTGGAAGCCTCGCTGCGGGGACGCGCTGTCGGTGTACAGGATGATCTCGGTGGCGGGGTACTCGTCGCGAATGTCGCTCACCAGGTCGAGGATCTCATTGTCCTCCGGATCGTCCTCCAGGATGACCAGGGCCACGTTGTCCCGGGTGAGCTCCTCCAGCACTTGCCCTCGGTCGGGCGCCTCCACCAGCCGGTAGCCGAGTCGCCTGATCTCCCGCGCGAACAGCCAGCGAACTTCGGGGTCGTCGCCCCGGAAAATCACGCGTATATCGTTACCGACGCTCATAATCCGGCATTATGGGCATAGTTTTTAAAAAATACAGGCCAAATTCACCCGTTTGGGTGAAGACGGGTTTCAATTTCTCGGGCAACACTGAGATCACTCGTAACAGACATCAACTCCGGGCAAATGAGGGGAGAGGCAGCGCCTCGATGTTGCCGGCCGCATCTCCCGCGGCCGGCATTTTTTTTCTCCGGGCTCACTTACACCCACACATGTTCGCCGGCTCGAGGGTGCACTTGTTGATCCGCTCCCACTTCTCGAGCTCCAGGCCGTCGCAGCTGCACGGATCTCCGCTCGGCAGCCGGCAGGCAGCGAGGTAGAGCGTGTAGCTCAGCTTGTACTTCTTCTGCTCGTTGCGGCACTGGTCGCTCAGCCCGGGCCCCATGGCGTCGCAATCCATGGACGCGACGCACTCCTGGACCTTCTCGTAAGCTTCTTCACAGACATCCTTGCTGCAGCCTCCGGCGAGCAAAAGCCCGAGGGACAGGAGCAGCAAAAGGGACCGATACTTCAGGGGACACCTCCAGGCAGGGACGACAAGATACGATCATCAATTTTGCCCGACGCCCCAGGGTTTGCCAAGATTACATCCGATGAAGGGAGAAGGTTCAGAACTACAAGATCTACGCGAGCTGGTGGCCAGCCTCGAGGCAGAGGTGGCGCGCCTGACCAGGGAACGGGACGAGGCGGTCAAGGCGCGCGACGCCATGGTCCAGCGCGTGCTGCCGCTGGCCATGCCGAAGCCAGAGCGCAGCTCCTCATCCTCCAAGGCGATCATGCTCCTGCTGCTATTTCTGCTGGCGGGGGCGATCTTGATGTTGATGGTCGCCTTTCCCAAGATGGCCAACAGGGCCGGCGCGGGAGGCGGCCTGCCTGCCGGGGTGGAGGTGCGCGAACGGGGGACGGGGCTGCCTGCCGGGGTGGAGGTGCGCGAGAGGGAGACGGAGCTGCCGCTGGACGACTGAGGTCAGGCGTTAGCCTTGTTGCTCACCACTTGCAGCCGTACTCCGCCATGGCGGTGCGCGCGGCTTTCAGGGCTGCCTTGCAGCCTGCCTCCAGGTCCTTCTTGCCATCGGGGGTCGCCGCCGCTGCGCGCCACTTGGCCGCGGTCACGCGCAGAGATTGTTCCAGCAGCGGCCGGGTGGAGTCGGGCATCCTGGTCCTGACGCAGGTGAGGAACTTCCGCACATACTCGTCACACGCCGGCACGCCCACGCTGTAGTCGGCCGCGCCGCTGGCCGTGGGCTGAGGCCGCCGCCTCGCCGGCGCTTGCTTCTTGCCGCCGCCGCCGCATGAGGCCGCATCGCCGCCCCCCGATCCGGAGGTGGAGGTGGAGAGCTTGGCGTCACAGCCGGCGAGTCCCGGGTTGTGCTTGCACAGGTTCTCCCTGATCTTTTCGGCGCTCAGGGCGTGGAACTTGTGCCGGTTGTTCACAAGCCATGTGGGCGAGCCGGAGATCTCCAGGGCGCGCGCCAGGGCTCCCGACGTGGAGAGCAGCTTGTCGCCCTTGCGCTTCACGCAGCGCTCGATGCGGGCGGCGGAGATCCTCCCCTTGGCGCAGGGGCGCCACCGGTCGGAGCGGTAGTCGCCGTTGCGGCACCAGATGTAGTCGAGGTAGCGGTTGCGCTTGCCGTACAGCTTGTGGGCGCAGAGCTGGCGGATGTTCTCTGCCACCTCGGGCTGCCCGTGCAGCGCCTTGAACTCGCCGGGCCTGGGCTCGTCGACGATGTAGTGCACGTGGAACTTGATCTTCTTGCCGAAGTGCCCGAGCACCTCCTTCATGGCGTCCAGGGCGCGCACGCCGTAGGGGCACTGCGACATGACGAAGATGTCCAGGCGCCGCGGCTGCTCCTTGCGACAGATCAGCTTCGGCTGGCAGGTGGCGTCGGCGCAGTCGATCTTGCCGTTGCCCGTGTCGTCGACGTCGTTGTCGCAGATCTCGGCGGTGGGATCGAAGTGGGCCGGCACCTTGAGCTTGCGGTAGGTGCCGCGCAGCTGCAGCCAGCGCTGGATCTTCGGGTAGTCCTCGGCCCGCTCAACGCCGGCCTTGAACAGCACGGCGGGCAGGCGCTCGAGCTTCAACTCCTTGTACAGCCGGCGCCCCTCCGGGTCGCTGTAGTCGAGCTGCGTGACCTCGAGCCTGGGGAAGAACCGCCCGCGCAGGTTGCTCACCAGCCCCTCCAGGTTGCACTTCTTGCAGCGCCGATCGCTCAGCGTCACCATCTGCACCGCCACCGGCTCGGGCAGCGAGGCGCACGGCGCGGGCTGCGGCGTCGGAGCCTGGCCACAGATCCCGCGCATGAACCGCCCCGCGGAGCGGCCCCCGCGGTACTCCTTTCCGCCCAGGAGGATGGTGGGGCTCCCCTTGGCGCCCTGGGCCATGGACCGGGCCATGGAGGCCCGCAGCAGCTCCTCGCCGCGCGGGCCGGTGAAGCACGCCTCCAGGGCGGCCGGGTCCAGCTTGGCCTCCGCGGCGCAGGGCTTCCACCCGGCGGGGATCTGACGCCACCGCTGGTTCTGGCAGCTGATGAAGCGCCGCCAGACCGCGGCGTCACCGCCGATCTCCATGGCGCACAGCTGCTGCTTGTTGCCGACGACCTCGTCCTCGCCGTGCAGGGCGGTGAATTTCCCCTGCTGCTCGGTGACGATGTAGTCCAGCCGCAGGCGCGCCCGGGCACCCAGCCGGTCCATCACCGGGAGCAGCGCGTCGAGGGTCTTCACCGCGTAGGGGCACTTGGACATGATGTAGACGGTGACGTCCACCGGCGAGGGCGGCGCGGGCGTGGCCGTGCTCGTCGTCGCCGGCCTGGCAGCGGGAGCCCCGGCTTTGTCCGTCGCGGGCGGACCGCTCTTGACGGGCGCCTGCGCTGGCCCGGAGCAGGCGGCCATGGCCAGGGCCAGGGTCAGCAGGGAGGATAGGGTCAGGGTTCTGGTCGTTGTCATCATCGCTCCTAGTCGCCCTCCATCTCCACCAGCTGCAGCTCCAGCCCGGTCACCACCTCGCCGCCGAAGGCGCCGCAGCGCGGGCACTGAAAGAAGAGGTCATCCACGGCGTGCTCCTCGCTGCACCCCCTGCAACGCGCCCGCCCCGCCACCTGCTCCAGCTCCACCACCACGCCGTGGGCCACCGTGCCCCGGGCGGCCACCTCCATGGCCGTGTGCAGCAGCTCCGGGACCACCGCCCGCAGCGCCCCCACCTTGAGCCGCACCCGCTGCACCTGGCCCATGCCATGCCTGGCGGCCTCCTCGGCGAGGGCCTCGACCACCCCCTGTGCAAGGGAAAGCTCGTGCATCAGCGCCGTCCAGGGGTCAGGGGGAACAGGTGACAGAGGTCATGGGGCGGCCATGGTACCACGGTGGCGCCCCGGGTGTATGATCCGCCCATGTCACTCAACCGGCTCCACTGCACGGCGGCCCTGCTCTGGCTGGCAGGCGCCCTGATCCTGGCTCCCGCCCCCGGCCACGCCGCCCCCGCTACCCCGAAAGAAGCTCCCCGGGCGGCCTATATCCGCGCCAACTACACCAAGTACGAGTATTCGGTGCCCATGCGCGACGGGATCAAGCTGTTCACCGCGGTCTATGCGCCCAACGATCGCTCCCGCCGCTACCCGATCCTGATGCTGCGCACGCCCTACCGGGCCCGCCCCTACGGCGCGGACCGTTACCCGCCCAAGCTGGGGCCGAGCGCCGCGTTCGAGAAGGCCGGCTACATCTTCGTGCTCCAGGACGTGCGCGGGCAGTTCATGAGCGGCGGCACCTTCGTGGACCTGCGCCCACACCTGCCGGGCAAGCGCGGCAAGGAGCAGGTGGACGAGAGCAGCGATGCTCACGACACCATCAGCTGGCTGCTGAAGCATATGCCGGGGCACAACGGCCGGGTCGGCGCCTGGGGCATCTCCTACCCCGGCTTCTACGCGTCTCACGCCGCCATCAACGGACACCCTGCCCTGCGCGCCGTGTCCCCTCAGGCCCCGGTCACTGACTGGTTCTTCGACGACGTGCACCGCCACGGCGCCTTCGTGCTCAACCTGTCGTTCAGCTTCCTGGCCACCTTCGGCCAGCCGCGCCCGGGGCTGCACGCCGACTGGCCGGAGCGGTTCAACTTCGGCACGCCGGACGGCTACCAGTTCTTCCTCGACCTCGGGCCGCTGTCCAACGTCAACCGCCGACACTTCAAGGGCAAGATCCCGTTCTGGGACGCCATCGTCGAGCACCCCAACTACGACCGGTTCTGGCGATCGCGCAATGTGGCGCCCCACCTGCGCGGGGTGAAGGCGGCCGTGCTGGTGGTGGGCGGGTGGTACGACATGGAGGACCTGTACGGCAGCCTGGCCACCTACCGCGCCCTGGAGAAGCAGAACCCTCGCGCCGACATCCGGCTGGTCATGGGGCCCTGGGCCCACGGCGGGTGGCATCGCAGCGACGGGTCGCGCCTGGGCCAGGCCCGCTTCGGGCCGAAGAACTCGGAGCACTACCAGCAGAAGGTGGAGTTCCCCTTCTTCGAGCACCACCTGCGGGGCGGCAAGGCGCCCGGGCTGCCCGAGGCGATGGTGTTCGAGACGGGCGCCAACCGCTGGCGCAACCTGCAGCGCTGGCCGCCGCGGGGGTTGAAGCGGCGGCGGCTATACATGGCCGCCGGGGGCGCGCTGTCCGACGCGGCGCCCACCACGCCGGACGGGGCCGACGCGTATATCAGCGATCCGCGCAAGCCGGTGCCGTACACCATGAGCGTCTCCACCCGCTGGGCCAAGGAGCACGCCACCGAGGACCAGCGCTTCGCCGCCTGGCGGCCCGACGTGCTGGTCTACCGCGGCCCCGTGCTGAAGCAGGACCTCACCGTGGCCGGGCCGGTGCGGGTGAACCTGTATGTCTCCACCGACCGGACGGCGGCGGACTTCGTGGTCAAGGTCGTGGACGTGCAGCCCGGCCGCGTCGCCGGCCAGGGGCGCAAGAGCATCAACCCCATCGGGGGACAGCAGCGGCTGGTGCGCGCCGAGGCGTTCCGGGGCCGGTTCCGCAACAGCTACCAGAAGCCCGAGCCGTTCGTGCCGGGCAAGGTGGCCCGCGTCTCATACGACCTGCACGACATGCTGCACACCTTCAAGCGGGGACACCGGGTGATGGTGCAGGTGCAGAGCAGCTGGTTCCCGCTCATCGACCGCAACCCGCAGAAGTATGTGCCGAACATCTTCAAGGCCGAGGCGGCGGACTACGTCAAGGCGACACACAGAGTGCATCGGTCGAAGGTGTTTCCGAGCCATGTGGTGTTGGGGGTGATGAATGCCAGAGTGCCAGAGCGCCGGGATGCCAGAATGCCAGAATGAACGGCTGTAGCTGAGGCTGAAGTTGTAGCTGTAGCTGAAGCTGAGGCTGAGGCTGAGGCTGAAGCTGAGGCTGAAGCTGAAGTTGAAGCTGTGGCTGAAACTACTGCCCGGCCGCCACCAAAACCAGCCGCAACCCGAGCCCTCCCACCAACAACAACACCGGCGAGGCTAACGACGGGCGCAGGCGCCGGGTCCCCTCGGCCAGCTCCAGCAGCAGGGGCGCGCCGAGGCCGGCGATCATCACAACCACCCAGAACGAGGCAGTGAAGGGCCCGCCCAGGAAGAGCGCGGCTGCCTGACGCGAGGCAGCGCCGCCGCCCACCAGCCAGAGCAGGAACACCGCCAGCATGGCGCCCATCAGGGCGATGGCTGCCACGCTGACCCGCCTGAGCGTGGCGCTCTCTTCTGCGCCGATGGGGAACATCCGGGTCAAGGCGGCGCCGGTGAGCAGGGCCGAGACCAAAAACAGCGGGATCAGCAGGGCGGAGTTCCACACCGGGCGAGCCACCATGGTGCCCAGCAGGAACCCGGGGTACGCGCCCAGGGCCAGGCCGAGGCCCAGGTTCAGCCGGCGCAGGCCTCGGGGCCAGCGCTCGCTCAGGTCACGCGCCCACAGGGCCAGACCGCCCAGCCGCAGGGCGGCCACGGGCCTCCAGCCGGCCAGCGCCTCGGCCTCGGGGCGGGTCAGGCTGCCCAGGGCCAGCAGCGCCGACGCGGGCGCGGCCAGCAGCAGCAGCCACGCCTCCCACGACATGGGCGCCAGCAGCTCGAAGGTGGTGAAGAAGCGGAACGCGTGGCTCTTGAGCGACAGGTGCGGGAAGAGCACCGCCATGCCGAGCCCGAGGCAGATGGGCGCCGCGAAGGGCATGCGCCGCAGCCAGGCGCTGCGCTCGGCGGCTGGCTTGCGGGCCCAGAGGGTGGAGGCCAGGATCATCACCCCGGCGGCCAGGCCGGCGAAGAACAAATACAGCGGGATCTCCCAGGTCCAGACATGGGCGGCCAGGTCCGGCAGGTGGGTGCCGCGGTCGACAGTTACCTCGGTCATGGATCTCTCCTCGGGAGGCTCATGAGCAGCCGCCGCCCTTCTTCTTGCGCTGGCAGAAGACCCCCTGGAGCCCGGCGAAGGTGGGCGGCGTGGTGTCCTTTCGGGCGGTCACCACCACCTTCTGCTTCGTCGGGTGAAACCCCCTGCTCCCCCGCGGGATGCCCGTGACCAGGTACTCGCCCCTGGCCAGCGGCTTGCGCGGCATGAACCTGAGCCGGACGCGCAGGCCGCAGGTGTAGGGCGCGCGGTTGTCCTCCACCCAGCGACCGGTCACCGGCTTCCCCCCGCGTTTCACCTCGAGCTTGCTGGCCAGGCCGGCCGGGATGTCCATGCGCAGCGCGTCGAGGTCGATACGCAGCGGCGCGCCCAGGGTAACCGGGCTCCAGACCCGCGCGCTGAAGTGGGGCGCGGGGGCGCCGGCGCGGGCCTCCCCGGCGAGCATGGACGTGAGCAACAGGCAGAGGGTGGTCGCGCCGAGCAGCGCGGGCAGGATCCGTGAGCCCATGGCTCCATCATACATCCGCCCGGGGCACGCCCGGGGAGGTCAACGAGTCTTGCTCGAGCCGGGCAACGAAATTCACTCGTTCATTCACAACATCGCTCACTTTCCAGGGTATGACGCTCCTCTGTCTGCCCTGAAAGTGTCACCCATGTCCCCGGTCTGTTTTGTTACCCATGTACCCGGTTCGGACCCGACCCCCCCGGACGCAGACGCAGCTGCAGCCTCAGCCTCAGCATCAGCCTCAGCACCAGCCTCAGCATCAGCCTCAGCACCAGCCTCAGCATCAGCATCACCTTTAGCCGCAGCCGCGGCAGCAGCTTCAGCATTGCCATCGGCATCAACATATCCAAACCAAACTCTCTACGGATGGTGCCCATTTTTTTGTATTTGGACCCTTGACACATGGATCCTTGTCGGTAAACGCACGGGGGTATCAATTTAGATAGGGGGATCCTCGACAGCGTCAGAGATCACTGATCGGGCCTGCTCAACAGCAGACGCGAATCCAGGTCGGTGTTTCGTCGGATGTCGAGAAGTCAACCGCTGGCCGCGCCAGCCACAGGGGGGAGCGATGTCCTGCATCGCCGATGTGACCAAAGATAAGTATTTTCCCGGCAACATCCGCATGGCCCTTCAGCAGACCATCAACGGCGCGGGCCGGCCCACGGCGAAGTCCAAGAGCAAATGGATCGGAGAGGGCCTGGTCTGCATCCCGCCGCTGAAGGACGGCTATGTACTATCGCAGCCCGTGGTCATCAAGGACAGGCGGGACATCACCATCTTCGGCGGTGGGCAACTCGTCCTCGGCAAAACGCAGATAACCACGACGGGCGGCAACCAGATCTTCAGGTTCGAGGATTGCGAGAACATCGTCATCGAGGACCTCGTGTTCAACGGCAACAGGGCAGACCTCGAAGGCGCACTGGCGAGCGGCAACTGGGATACCAGGACGGCCCGCCAGAAATATTCGGCCATCACGCTGCAGGACTGCGACGGGGTAACCGTCCGACGATGCCGCATCACCGGCTTCGTGACATCCGCGGTGACCATCTCCCACGGCTCGCGTATCAGAATCAGTGACAACCTGTTCGAACGCTGCTGTATGGACCCGATCTACACCACCAGCGATCCAACCAAGACGCAGACCGCCGGTGTCTCCATCACGGACAACGTCATCGACGGCGTCTACTACCAGGACAAGGACGTGCTGCGCAAAACGGCGGTGGGGAACGCCAAGGTCCGCCTGGGAAACGGCATGATGGTGGCTGGGGACGACCTTGTCATAAGCGGCAACACCATCTCCGGGGTGGACCGCAGCGGCATCGTTGTGGGCGGGCAGAGCGGCGCCAATGTCCTGGTCGGCGAAAACGAGATCGACCGGTGCAACTGGCACGGCATCCTGGTGCGCACGGGCCTGGGCGTCTCTGTGGCTGACAATGTGGTGCGCAAGGCGCGCTTCGCGGGCATCAGCCTGGACACCGGGGCGGGCAACCACAAGATCAGAAGCGCCGCTGTGAGCGACAATGTCGTGAACGAGGTCGGGTTCGGAGAGGCCTACCCGGGCATCCTCGTGGGCTCCTCGGCTGACCAGGTGCAGAGCGTGGCCATCACGGGCAACGAGATCGACACCACCGGAGACGCGCTGCTCAAGCCCGCGGCCTCCAGGGGGCCGGGCATCCAGCTCGGCCCGGCCACCGCCGTCTCCATTCAGGACAACCAGATCAAGTCCACGGCCGGCCACGGCATCTACCTGATGCGCTGGTCCGCCGGCGACAAGGACCGCGGCAAGAACAGCGCGCACTCGGGCAAGGACGTGGTCATCCGCGGCAACGACATCAATATGGCCGGCCAGGACGGTATCCGCGTCGGAGACAGGACCGTGGTGATGGTGCAGGACAACTGGGTCCACAGGCCGGGGTCGAAGGGCATCCACCTGCTCCACGGGAGCCCGCCGAGCCCGCCGGCCAAGACACGCAAGTTCCGCGAGGTCCACATGATCTGCGGCAACACAGTCCAGCATGCAGGCGGCAAGAAGCTCGACGTCGGCATCTCCGTGCCCGGTGACGGAACGATCATCGCCAACAACGTCGTGGACACGGCCCTGACCTGCTACGACATCGACAACCCGGTGTTCGTCAACAACATCGGCCGGCGGTACATTTATCTCATGCCGGCGACGAGTAATCCGGACCCGCGGCTCGACGAGGCGCCAAAGCCATGAAGCCAGGTACTGCTGGCCTTGTCGTGATGACCTGGGCGACCATTTGAGGGGGAGACCATGGCCAAGATGCACAGCTTCATCGTCGATGTGAGGGACTTCAAGAAGTCCCCCCATGACGATGTAAACATCGGCGAGGCGATACGCCAGGCCGACAAGGCCGACGGCAAGGGCCATGTCTACTTCCCGCCAGGGGTGTTCACGATCCATGACACCATCGTCATCAGCGGGGCGGAGGAGCTGCGGCTGTTCGGCGGAGGCACGCTCAGGTTCGCCAACGACGTGGATCTCGGCACGCAGATGCTGCGTTTTATGGAGTGCCACAACATCGTCATCGAGGGGCTCTCCTTCGACGGCAACAAGGCGAACCAGGAGCAGCCGCCCAATACGCGCACGACGCTGCCCAAGGACCAGTGGAACAGCGGCGACAAGCGCAAGTACTTCACGCCTGTCGACCTGCAGACCTGCTACAACGTGACCGTCGGCGACTGTCGGTTCTTCGACGTCAGCACCACCGCCGTCAACCTGGACCATTGCCACTACGTCACCATCGCCGACTGCGAATTCCGGGACAGCTACATGGACCCGATCTTCGCCGCCGAGGTGACCAAGGACTACTCAACCACCAACTCTCACGTGAGCATCGTTCGCAACACCATCGACAACATCCATGTGCCCTGGGCCGACTGGAACCCGGGGCCCGGGCTGCCAGCCCCCGACCCAAAAAACAAGGGCGTCTACGGCTACGGCAACGGCATCGTGGCCAACGCGGACAACATGCTGGTGGCCCACAACCGCATAAGCAACGTGGACCGCATGGGCTTCAAGCCCACCGACGCCATGGGCAAGAACCAGCGCATCGTGGGCAACATCATCAGCCACACCTACACCAACGGCATCGGCCCTGGCGGCGGCGAGAACATCGTCATCGCCAACAACGTGATCCACAACACCCGGCTCAACGCCATCGCCGCGGCCTCCATCGGGGATGTCCGGCAGGGCGTGGAACGCACCCTGAAGAACCTGCTGATCAGCAACAACGTGGCCCGGGACGTGGGCGAGCTGAGACAGTCCGCCATCCGCGTCGGGCCGTCGGTGGAGAACGCCCGTGTCGCCGGCAACGTGGTGGACGGGGTCGGGCCGGCGTCGCCGGTCAAGGGTGGCAGCTCCTCTCACGGGATCCGGATCTACGGCGTGATCAACGGCGTGGTCCAGGGCAACCTGGTGCACGACGCCATGCAGCACGGGGTACAGGTAAGAGGCGACTGGAACAAGTACCTGCATGATGCCGAGCGAGGCTTTGTGAGCACGGACCTGGTGGTGCGGAGAAACCATATCTCCAGGTCAGACCAGCACGGGATCGTGGTGTCAGACAGTTCGCCGAACGTTTCACTCCTCGGCAACCAAGTCTGGTCCGCAGGATGGGATGCAATCAACTGCGGCGTGGATCAGAGTAATCCGAAAAGAACCGTCGAGGGCCGAACGGTCGCCTTTAACCTGGTCTGGGGGCCGACGCTTAATGGCATCGTTGACCTGGGCGAGGCGCCCATCATAGCCAACAATGTGGTCAGCGGTATAGGTTTCGGATACTGCTGCTACCGCATGAGCCCACAAGCTTATTTCGGCAGCCTGAACACTCGGTTCGACAATAACATCGGCAAGGACTACCTGATTCATCGCGGCTATTACCGATGCTTGAAGCCTGTGGGCGAAATCACACTATTTGAGCCGCAATTCATTTTCCGCAAGGACCCGCTGTTCTGGTTCATCCCCCCAACGCCGGGGCTGCCCCCAGGTGTAGTCCCGGGAGCAGAAGCGGAAATGGGCCAGGGCTGGAAGGGTGTCTCGGACCCCCGCACCAGCTTCACGCGGCTCCTGGAGCCTGCCGGCGAACAGAGGCTCCTGAATGGACAGGAGCGGGCATGAACGGACATGACAGCCCGGGCGACCTAAAAAGCATGACCCATCATAAAATACAGCCCCGCTGGCCGGTCACAGTGCTTTCGATTGTTGTCTTGTTGAGCACCGTTTGTTGTCGTGGCCGCGGCGACCGCCTCCCGGCCGACAGCGGTCCCGGCGATGCTGGACCACCCGACGCACCTCAACTTGACAAGATCGTGCTGCCACCAGACCAGCAGCCGCCGGACATACTGCCGCCGGACCTACGGCCGCCAGACACCCAGCGCGGTGACCTGTATATCACCGACTTCGGCGTGGCCATGCCCGGCACCTGGAAGTTCATCCCAGCTGGGTCTTATGTCAGGGGTTCGCCCGTCACCGAGCCGTGCAGACACAAGGCGGAGGTCCAGCACAAGGTCACCCTGACCCGCAGCTTCTGGATCATGACCACCGAGGTGACCCAGGGGCAGTTCAAGGCAGTGATGAACTACAACCCCTCCTATCCCTGGAAGAACAAGACGGCCAACCACCCGGTGGACCAGGTCTCCTGGGATGAGGCCGCAGCCTACGCCAACGGTCTGTCGCAAAAAGCAGGCCTGGTAGCATGCTACGTTTGCAAGGGCCAGCGCCAGGCCATGGCGTGCACGGATGCTGCCAAGTACAGCAAGCAGAAGATCTATCAATGTCCGGGCTATCGCTTGCCCACAGACGCGGAGTGGGAGTACGCCTACCGCGCCGGCACCACCACGGCATATTATAGCGGCTCCAGCAGCGGATATTGCTGGGACTGCACTCCGCTTGACGGGAACCTGGACAAGATCGGCTGGTACTGCGCAAACGCAGGCGGCAATCCGCCCTCAAGTGCTGGCTGGCCTCGGGCGGTGGGCCAGAAAGCCCCCAACGCCTGGGGACTGTACGACATGGCGGGCAACCTGCGCGAGTGGTGCCATGATGTTCTCACGCCCTATCCGGCTCAGGCCGTGACGGATCCCGTAGGCGTGGCGACGCCTCCATGGATTCACATTGTTGTCCGAGGAGGCTCGTTCTTAGATTCCGCATCTCCTGCTCGAGCTGCTAGCAGTGGAGGAAGCGGATGGGCCCGCTCATGGATTAAAGGATTCCGCCTCGTGCGGTCGGTGCTCTGAGATAAAACGCAACTCCGCCGTGGCATGAATTTCGGCCTCGGCGCCATTGAAGCAAATATATACCAGGGGGAAACCCAAAACAGCCGAGCAACAGCTCAGCGAGCAGGTAGCGGGAACGAGGCAGAGTTCTGGCAACTCG
>CAZEFW010000048.1:0-53441 GCA_964511535.1 uncultured Myxococcales bacterium
TTGGACGGCCGCTTCGCGCCCGCCCACATGCCCACAGCCGGGGCTGCGGTTTCTTCTTCTGTTTGTGGTTTTTGGTCGTGGATCGGGGCGCGTCAGTGGTGGTTCGTTACGCTGTGCCCGTTTGCTGTTGGTTTGTGGACACGCTTCCGCTTCGCGGGGCGCGTGCCCACAAGCCCAACATATGTGAAAAAGTGCACCGTGCTGTATCAGGTGCACTTTTTCAGGTTTGTCGATGGAGCGGAGCGGAATCGAACAGGCCCGGGCAACGGCGCGGCATGGCATGGCGGAACGACATCACGCCAACGCCCCACCCCACCACCGCCCTATTAGCCCCACGCCAAGGTCGACGCGGGCACAACGGGAAAGCAGACCGCCAAGGTCCCGACCCACCCACAACCCCACAACAGCCGCGACCGCGCGAGCGCAGCGAGCCCGGAGCGGCCAACAGCTTCTGTTGCTCCCCTAGTTCGTCTTGAAGCTCACCAACACCCCCATGAGCGACAGGGGATCCAGCGACTTGTTGGTGAACGACACCTTCAGGCGCAGGTCATTGCTCGGGTTGGTGAACTTGACGTCCTTGCCCTTGGTGGCGATGACCCAGGTCTTTCCGCCGTCGGCGGTGAGGGAGTAGACGACCGAGCCGCCGCGCAGGTCCTCGATGGCCTTGGCCACCTGCGCCGTGACCAGCTTCTTCTGGGTCCAGTTCAGGTTCTTGGTCACCATCACGGTCTTGCCCGAGAAGCCCGAGTAGTGGGCCGGGTCGGTGGTGCCGGACAGCCCGAAGAAGTCGAGCCGCACCCGCCCCGCGCCGCCGTTGGAGGAGTACCCCTTGGCGGTGACATGCTTGGAGCCCACGTTCATGGAGCGCGAACGAATGAACACGGTGCCGCCCGAGCCGCCGCCCGAGTAGCTCGAGCCGCCGCTGCCGTCGCTGATGATCTTGCCGGTGACCGAGATGCCGCCGGCCCACAGGACGATGAGGCCGCCGCCGGTGCCGCCGCTGTAGCCGTACCGGGTGGAGCCGCTGCGGGTGCTGGTGTAGTAGCAGTACTGGCGCGTTCGGATGCCGCCGCCGCCCGCCGAGCCGAGGTGCCACTGCTTGAGGGTCTTGTCGCCGTACACCTTGCCGCCGGTGGTGGGGCTCGACTTGGTGCAGGACGTCTTGCTCGAGCAGCTGGAGTCGTTGGTGGTGCTGCCCGCCTTGCCGGCCACGCCGTACCCGCCGCCGCCGCCCCAGAAGTAGTAGTAATTGTAGTGGTAACTGCAGCAGTTGTACCAGCTGCAGCTCGGGTAAGGCGCCGAGGTGTAGTTCTCGCTCTGGGCGCCGCCGCCCATGTTGGCCGTGGTGCCGGAGGTCTTGCCGTACCCGCCGGTGATGCTCTCGCCCGAGTAGCCCGTGGAGCCGCGGTACCCCTTGCCGTTCATGGTGACGGTGCCAGAAACCTGCACCGTGCCGCTGGCCTTGAAGAACAGCACGCCGCCCTTGGTGCCGTCCCACTTGTCCGCGGTCAGCGTGCCCTTGACCACCACGTTACGGTAGTGCGGCACCCGCTGGACCATGATCATCTGACCCGTCAGGGAGCTGTTGCTGGTGGCGCCGTAGATGTTGTTCAAGCTGGTGGCGAAGAACAGCTTGTTCGACGCGAAGTCGATCTTGGCGATCTTCTTGATCTCGTAGTTACCCACGTTCTTGTAGGCCGAGGTGCTGCCCTGCATGTTGATCAGCAGCACCTCGTCGCCGATGACCAGGCCGCCCACGCCGCCCTTGAGGGTGGCCGAGTTGGTGCCCAGGGCGGTCACGGTAAAGGAGACCGCGTCGGGGAACAGCCGCCCCTTCTGGGCGTTGATGTTCAGGTTGTAAGTGCCGGAGCTCACCGTCAGGTCGCCGTCGCGCCCGGTGCCGAAGTCAGCGGGGAACGGGTCGATGCGCCCCAGCCCGGTGTCCCAGTGGGCCGTGGTCACCGCCACGTCGTTGCGCTTGGCCGAGGTGAAGTCCTCGGCCACGGTCATGGTGGTGGGCGTGGCGTCGTACGGCACGGTCAGGCTCGACTTGCACGAGGTTGAGACCGCGTGGGCCGCGTCCACCCGCATGGTGCCCGAGGTCACCGCCGCGGCGTTGAACTTCAGCGTCCAGGAGTGCAGCTTGCCCGGGTCCACCACGCCCATGGCGTTCTTGGGCCCGTAGTACGGGTCCTTGATGTACAGCCGCCAGGTGCCGTTGCCGCTGGAGCCGATCAGGCCGCTGAGGCTGCCCGCCGGCTTGGTGGGCGACGGGTAGGTGGTCTTGATGTCCTTCTTGTTGGTGCAGATGGTGTTGGAGGGGTTGCACGCCGTCTCCAGGGCCACCTTGGTGCCCTGGGGCGACTGCAGGATCACCTCAAGGTCGTCGCTGCGCGGGTGCTCGATGTCCACGGTCACCGACAGGGTGATCACCTTGTTCTGCAGGCCGGTGACGGTCATGGTGGAGTTGATCCCCAACAGGTCGAAGTCCGGGATGTACTTGGGCGTATCCTTGGCCGTGGCCGTGACCTCCGCCTTGGCCAGGTCAGGCGCGCTGACCGAGAAGTCGATGCTGCCGTTGACGGACCGCACCTGCACCCCGGGGATGTTCGGGTCGCCGTCCACCGACTGCACCGTGCCCTTGGAGGTGCTGATGGTGAACAGGGTGCCGTCGGGCACCTGGGTGCCGTTCTTGCTGACGATCTTGGCCGAGGTGATCATGCACGACGACTTGGCGTCCGCCCGCAGCGTCGCCGGTGAGGTGGACAGCTTGAACGGCACGCAGCCGCCGCCCACGCACTGGCCTGCGCTGCAGCTCGACAGGCACGCCTCGCGGAACGACCAGGCCGTGCCCGCGCTGTTGCAGATCTCCACGTCGGTGCCCTTGCACCGCTTCTCGTAGGGCACGCAGATCTTGGTGCCGGGGCCAGGGCCGCCGCTGCAGCCGTCGTCGGCGGTGCCGTCACAGTCCTCGTCCTTGCCGTTGCTGCAGATCTCGGCAGCGGGGTAGGTGTAGCCCGCGCACGGCAGCCAGGTGCCGGCCGCGCACACCTCCTTGCCCGCCTTGCACACGCCGGCGCAGGTGTAAGTGTTGCCGCTCTTGGTGCAGCCGATGGAGGAGCCGTAGCAGCCCCGGCTCATGGCGCTGGCCGAGTTCTTGGCGGCGTTGTCCACGTAGCCGTCGCAGTCGTCGTCCTTGCCGTTGCAGGTCTCGCTGCTGGCCAGGGTGGCCTGCTTGCAGATCTTCGTGTTGCCGTAGCAAGCCCAGGTGCCGCCCTGGCAGACCCCCTTGCGCGTCGGGTCGGCGCACACCTTGCCCAGGCCGTAGATGTCGTCGATGGAGCCGTTGCAGTCGTTGTCCTTGCCGTCGCAGGTCTCGGTGGCGGGGTAGGTCGCGCCGGAGCAGCCGATCCACTTGCCGCCGGCACAGTAGCTCTTGCCCGCCTTGCAGGTGCCCTTGCACGAGAAGACCCCGGAGCTGCCCACGCAGCCCTTGCTGCCCGCGGCGTAGCAGTCCTTGGTCAGCACCGCGCCGTTGCCGGGTTTGTAGTTATCGGCGAAACCATCGCAGTCGTCGTCCACGCCGTTGCAGGTCTCGAGCTTGGGCGATGCGCCGGTGCACTGAAGCACTCCCTTGGAGCAGGCGGACCAGGTGCCCACGGCGCAGGCGCCCTTCTTGCCGGACACCACGCACTGCCACCCCTTCTGCGGGAACTCCTCGTCCACGAAGCCGTCGCAGTCGTCGTCCTTCTTGTTACAGGTCTCTGTGGTGGGCTTGATCTCGCCCAGGCACGGCCCCCACGCCTGCTTGGAGGTGCAGATCTGGATCCCCTTGGCGCAGATGCCCACGCCGGCGGTGTTGGCCGGGCCGTTGTAGCAGGCCTTGGTGTCACCCACCTTGCAGGTGCACGGGGGCGACTCGTCGGTGGCGCCGTCGCAGTCGTCGTCCTTGCCGTTGCCGCAGGTCTCCACCGCGGACGCGGTGGCGGTCTGCTTGCACTGCATCTTGCCCGTGGTGCAGGTCCACTTGCCCGCCTGGCAGATCCCCTTGCGTGTGGGATCCACGCAGGGCGATCCCTCCCAGGTCACAGACTCGTCGGTGGAGCCGTCGCAGTCGTCGTCCTTGTTGTTGCAGATCTCCACCCCCGGGGTCACCTCACCCTGGCAGGTGCTCCAGGTGCCGCCGGTGAGGCAGGTGCGGGTGCCGCCCTTGCAGACGCCCACGCCTTGGGTCTTGGAGTTGCCGGTGTAGCAAGAGACGGTGGAGCCGGGCGTGCAGTTGCCGCACACGCCGCCCTCGTCGGTCTGGGCGTCGCAGTCGTCGTCCTTGCTGTTGCAGGTCTCCGCCGTGGGCAGCACCTCGCCCACGCATGTGCCGCTCCACTTGCCCGACACGCAGCTCTCGGTCCCCGCCTTGCACACGCCCACCCCCTTGGTGGTCGCGGTGCCGGTATAGCAGGACCGGGTCTCGCCGGCCTTGCACACGGCGAGCTGATCGGGCGTCGTGGCGTCCACCAGCGATATGTCCCCCGCGGCGCCGTCGGCCCGGCTGTCCTTTGCCGCGCTGTCCGGCACGCCCTGGTCCGGCACGCCCTGGTCCGGCGAGGCGGCCACGCACTTGGGCTGAGCGCCGGTGGTGTCGCACTTCTTGCCCGCGCCGCAGTGTTTGTCGGTCAGGCACTCCACGCAGACCCCGAGCAGGCACTTGAGCCCTGACGCGCAGTCGGTATCCGCCTTGCAAGTCTCCGAGCCCTCGGTCCCCCCGCACCCCCAACCCCCCAGTGCGATGCTAAGCACCGCCGCCAGGACCATCTTCTTTTGGTGACTGTTCAACACTTGGACCTCCAGGCTAATTGCGAGGAAAAATCCTACCATATACATGGCAAATAAGTCTGCACGAACGGAGTTAGCCGCAGGGTCCCGCCAGCGGCCAAAATGGATAATTACGGAAAGAAAACGGGTTAGTGCATAAACAGACGTATGCTGAAGGCCACCAGGGTTTCCGCCCCGGCGTCCACCATCTGCCGCAAGCCGAAGTCGAGGCCGACCTTTCGCGTGACCACGCCGAGTCCGGCGGTGACGTAGGTGGCCTCCTGGAACATGTCGTAGGCCGCGCCCCCGCGGATGGCCACTGTGTTCTTGATGAAGATCTCCGCGCCGCCGTGGAAGCTGGCGGCCAGGGTCTCGTCGGTGGAGAAGTCGAGCACCGTATCGAACTCGGCCAGCAGGTAGCTGCCGAACTGGTACGCCAGGCCCATGCCGAGTTGCATGGGAAACTGGGTGCCCTCGATGGGGATCAGGTTGTGGCCGACCACCGCGATATGCAGCCCCTGCCAGGGCCGCAGGATGCCGCCGATGTCCATGGACGCCGTGTGGGTGGTGTCCCGGACCCACGCCTCGGGCGTACCCGTGGGCTGCTCAACCTCGATGTTGACGTAGCGTATGTTCAGGCCGATGAGCAGGAAGTCGCTGATGTTGTAGGCCAGGGCCAGGCCGGCCTCGTGGGTCTGGAGCGTCTCCTCCAGGTGGAACGCGGTGAGCCCGCCCCCCTGGGCGATGTGGCGGCTCGGCTCGGCGTGGCTGTATGAGTAGAACAGGCCAGCCGCCAGCATGGTGGTCATGGAGTCCACCACCGACACGTTGACCAGGTGGGCCGAGTCGGACACCCGGAACTGGTACAGGGCGTTGATGACGTACGACTTGGTCAGGAACAGGCCAGCCGGGTTGACCAGCACCGCCGACTCGCCGGCAGCTGACGCGCGCAGCCCGCCGCCCATGCCCACGGAGCGCGTGCCTTGCAGGTCGAGTGTGGCCGCGGCGGGCGGGGCCCAGGCGAGGGACAGGGCCAGGGCCAGCAGGACCGCCGTCTTCTTCGGGGTGTTCATGTCCGATGTATACCTCTTAATGGATCGGTAGCTCAACTATTCGGGTTTTGGTGGCGTACGTCCTCGTCCTCGTTGGCGCCCTCTCGGCGGCTATTCTCCCTGCATCATCTTGCCCATGAGCATGCGGAACAGGTCTCTCGGCTTCATGCCGAGCAGGGCCATGGACTGCTTGAAATCCACCAGCGCCTGCTTGCCCATGATGGTCTCCAGCACCAGGTCGCCCGAGTCGTCCACGCCCAGGTCCGCGTCGCCGTTTTTGGAGTAAAACCAGCGTTTGGCCAGCGGGCGGATCACCTTGCGCCCCTTTGGCCCCACCGCCGCCTCCATGCTGCGCAGCCACCGGTCGAGGGTGATGATCTTGTAGCGGTTGTCATCCACCGCCCGGCGCACGGCCTTCTGCACCAGCTTCTTGCCCAGCTTCTTCTCCAGCGCCAGGTAGAAGTAGGGCGCCTTGCCGTAGACGATGGCCGCGTAGGAGATGGGCGAGGGGAAGTTCTTCACCGGCTGGGCCACCTTGCGGTCCTTGCCGCCCATGAGCCGGTAGACGCCGTAGTTCAGCTTGGCGTTCATGTCCATCAGCCGCTGCCCCTCTGCATCGCCCCGGTCCAGCTTCATGTACTCGCCCGCGGCGTACTGCGCCAGGGGTTCGTCAAGGGCTGGCTCCTGGCGGCAATCGGAGCCCACCAGCCCGGCGAAATACTGGTGCGCCACCTCGTGGGCGGTGGTGAAGACCGTCATGTCGGCCAGCATCTTGTCCATCATCTGCATGCCGCCGGGGGGCGGCTTGAGCCCCCCTGCCCCGCCGAGGGCGCCGCCCAGGCCGCCCAGCATCTTCATCAGCCGCCCCATGGGCGAGCCGCTCTGGCTCGGCGGGCGGTAGAGCATGCCCGCCACGAGCACCAGGCCGGGAAACTCCACGCCCCCCGCGCCCCCCACCAGGGTCGCCTCGGCGGCCTCGAGCTCCACGAAGGGGTACGGCCCGAAGCGCTGCTGAAAGAAGTCGAGGGACTTCTTGACCGTATCGAGCACCAGCTTTCCGCCCCTGGCGTCCCGCGCCTTGTGCGTGCTGTAGATGGTCACCGGGCCGAGCTGGGCCTTCTGCCGCACCAGGTCCCGACCAGCCACCACCACCAGGTCGCGGTTGGCCGCGCCCACCGCCGTGTAGGTCACCCTGGCCCCATCCGCGCTCTTCTTCGGCTCGCCGTCCAGCAGGTTGGTCACCACCTTGAAGTCCGCCGGGGCGGTGATCCGCGCGCGGAAGTTGCATATCTCGTTGTAGGCCAGATCGCCGAAGCGGGTGGGGGGCGAGTTGTCGAACTTGCCCCCGCGGTGGGGCGCCACCACGGGGAAGGCCGACGCCATGGTGATGATGCCGTCGCCCACCGCCAGCAGCCCGTAGTCCGACGCGGCCATGCCCGATCCGCTCATGCCCATGGACGACAGCGCCTGGCTGAAGACGTCGTTCTGCCCGGGGGGCAGGCGCCGGATGGTGCCGCTGAACTTCACCTCCAGCTTGATGCGGGCGCCGGGCTTGAGCGGGGCAGCCAGGTTGACCTGCACCAGGGTCAGCCGCTTCTTCTTCAGCCCCTTGACCGCCGGGCCGGACAGGGAGCGGGCCGACTTGACCTCCACCAGGGAGGAGCTGCTGGGGCCGCCCAGCTCCCGCGGGGTGTTGGCGTGCAGCAGCAGCGGCAGCGAGCGCACCGATTTTCTCGTGCGGTTGAGGTAGTACAGCACGTAGCTGCCCTGCAGCCGGGCCTCCATGGGCACGAGCTCGAGCTTGATGTCATAGAAGGGCAGATCCACGATGGATCGCACCTTCAGCTGCCGGCGCAGCTCCATGGCCACGCCGGGTCGGAGCATGCGGGTCAGGGGCGTGACGTCGTAGGCGGGCGGGGCCGGAGCCTTCGCCTTGCGGCTGGCGGCGCGGGGGGACGACTTGCGGGCCTCGGTCTCGCCCTTGCAGGCCGCGAGGAGCGCCGCGGCGGTGATCAGGTATATGGAGAGTCGCTTCATGACCTCCTCAGCTTTGCAGGTATCGGCGCGAGCCGACACCCTTCTTTTACGCTAGAATGCTTCCAATTATGGCAGACACAGAGGAAGTTCCTGCCGTCCCGGTGGAAGTACCGAGGCAGCCGAAGCGGTACCAGGTCATCACCCGCGGAGACGACGCGTTCGCCGTGGTGTGCGCCAACGCGGCCACCATCTTCCTGCAGGTGGAGCGGGGCCTGGGCGTCAACGAGAGCGCACGCAAGAAGATCCCGCCCCGGACCATCTACCTGGACGGGGTCTACACCGGGCCGCCGTTTTACGACAACAAGGCCAAGCACTACTCTCTGGACCACCACAGCGGCTGCGTGCGGGCGTTCACCTACGCCACCTGCGAGCAGGCGGTGGTCATGCTGCTGCAGGGGCTGCCCCTGGCCGAGGGGGAGTGGACCATCTTCGTCAACGAGCCGGACCTCGACTCGTTGCTGGCGGCCTGGGTGCTGCTGAACCACGCGGAGCTGCTGCGGGACGACGCCAAGCTGCTGCGGCTGGCCATGCCGCTGATCCGGGTGGAGGGGGTCATCGACGCCCACGGCCACGGGTTCTCGGTGCTCACGGGGCTGCCCAAGGGGCAGTACAACCGGCTCAAGAAGCAGCTGGACAACCTGATGGAGCAGGAGCGCAGCCTGAAGAAGGCCGGCGCCTGGGACACCCTCGACCTGGAGCAGTACACCCGGGACATGATGCAGGCCATCGACGCGCTCATCTTCCCCGAGGGGTTCCTCGACGGGCTTCGTGAAGTGGAGGAGCTGGGACGGGCCACGTTGCGAGGGCAGAAGCTGGCGGTGCATTGCCGCTCGGTGCTGGGTATCTACGAGGTGGAGCAGAAGCTCAAGGAGCGCTACGACAAGCGGCTGGCCATCATCGTGCTCGACGCCGGAAAGGGGCGCTTTACCCTGCGGCAGCTGGATCCATTCTTCGAAGACGGGCTCGAGCCGCTGTACGACGCGCTGAACCAGAAGGATCCCAACTGCCGCGGCTCGAACCCCGACACGAACGCCTTCTGGGGCGGATCCGACGACATCGGCGGCTCCCCCCGGGGCCCCGGCTCAGGCCTCACCGGCGAGGAGATCCTCGAGCTGGTGGAGCAGGTGTACAGCGAGAAGCAGTCATGGGTGAGCAAGGTGCTGGGCAAGTTCAAGCGGTAAAGGTCCGGGTGACTACGCCCCGGGCTCAACCGTTAACCGTTAACAGTTGAGGGTTCGGGGCCTCCAGGGCCGCCAGGTGAATTCCAGCCCCTTCCGCGACGTAGGATCCACAGGACCACACCGGAGGTTCGGGATGCACCGCTCACTCATCGCAAGGCTCTCCCTTGCTGCGCTGCTGGCCGCGACGCTGTTCACTCTGCTCCCTTCTGCGGCCCACGCCCTGTCCTGCGCCGGGCGAATGGTGACGCTGCTGTCGCCGCCGGCCCAGCGCCCGGGGAGCAAGGACGCCGCCGTGCCGCGCAACGCGCGCGTGCTGGTGCAGGTGTTCGACCTGGGCAAGGATCCGCTCAGGGGCGCCAAGATATGGCTGCGCGCCCGGGGCGGCAAGCGGATCGCCGTGGATCGGCGCGTGGTGGGGCAGGAGCATGTGCGGGTGGTCCAGCTCACCCCGCGCAAGCTGCTCGCGCCGGGGCGCACCCACGAGGTGTTCATTTCGCGGGACGGAGGCAAGGCCAGGTCCCTGGGCACCTTCAAGACCGGGGCAGGAAAGGACGTCAAGCCGCCCACGCTGGGTGCAGTCGAGGGCCACCTGGTGGACGGCCTGTTCAGCGACGGCTGGAACCCGGGCAAGCGGCATATCCGCTACCTGTCGCTGTCCGCCCCTGCCACGGGCAAGGCGCCGGGCAATCTGCTCGGCATCTGGGTGACCAGGGCCAGGGCCATCGACTACAGCAAGCCGCCCACCGTCATCACGCGCCATCGCGGCCCCATCACCCTGGGGCCGTCGCCCTCCGCCTGCCCGGGCACCAACTTCATCGTGCCGCCCGCAAAAAAGGGCAAGCTGCGGATCGGCCTCAAGGCGCTGGACCTGGCGGGCAATACCAGCGAGGCACGCGAGGTGGCCGTAGACCTGGCGGCTCCCCGCGCGCCTTGACCCCTTCGAGTCGGGCGACCGATAATCGCCAATAGACCGCGATCAAAAAACGAGTTCGGATCAGTGCTTCACCATGCTGAGAGGGGACGGCTGCATGAAACCTGAAGAACCGGGGATGTCCAACTGGATCCGCGTTATCTCCATCGTCGTCGGGTTGTTCCTGGCGGGCACCATGGCCGGAGGCTGCAAGGCCTCGGGTTCCTGCGCCACGGCGTGTAAGAAGCTGGCCAAGTGCCAGGGGATCACCGACGCGGGAGCAGGGAGCTGGAAATGCCCGCTGAGCAGCGAATGCTCGCTGGTCGAGCGGTGCTACTCCCGATGCATCAACAAGTTCCTCTGCGAGACCATCAACGGCACCAACCCGGCCACCGCCAAGAAATACCCCGAGTGCAGGAGCCAGTGTACGGCCACCGCCGGCGATGCCGGTCTGGACAGGGGGAAGCGCCTGGACCGGGGCGGCTCGGGAGCGGACAAGTCGCCCCCCAGCGACGGGCCTGCCCCCGCCGATCAGTTCATCCCCCCGCAGCCAGATGCCTGCGTGCCGAACTGCGCCAGCAAGAACTGTGGCCCCAACGGCTGCGGCGGCAGCTGCGGCACCTGCAAGCCGAGCGAGCAGTGCAAGGCGAACGGCGTGTGCGGGCCCAAGCCGCTGGAGTTCGGAGACGCTTGCCCGGGGTCTACCCCGACCCTGTGCAAGGCCGGCCACAAGTGCATCGCGCTGGACACCGTCAAGAACGGATTTTGTTCGGCGCCCTGCACCACCGCCTACGCTGCGTGCACCGGCGCACCCGCGGGTACCGCCGCCTTCTGCCTCCTGCATGAATCGAGCGGAGCAAAATATTGCGCGTTTGTGTGCAAGGACAAAGGCCAGACCTGGAGCTGCCCCTCCACGCTGAAGTGCGCCAGCCAGGGCGGCCCCATCGATCCGAACCAGCACCTCTGCTTCCCCTGACCCGGAAATTGCGCCAGGGGACCGTCGCGAGACGGTCGAGACCGAGGCGCAGTGGGCCCGAGACGGCGAAAGCATACTGGTGCGTATGGTGAGGCGGCGCGGGTGCCGCTGCGCCGACGGTGGCGGCCGTCGTAGTAGGTGAACTGGCGCAATTTTCGGGCTAAGCGCGGCGACCTTCGCCCCCGCAGCCTGACCGATGCCTCAGAGGTAGCCGTGCTCCACGAACCAGTCGTACGCCTCGCGGATGGCGTCCCGCACCGGGGTCTGGGGCATGCCCAGCTCCTGGATCGCCTTGCGGGGCGTGAAGTACTGACCGGCGAAGGTCAGGCGCACCGAGGCCGAGTTGATCTGCGGCGTGGTGCGCGTGACCCAGGCCCAGCTGTCCGTGGCCGCGCCCACCACCGCCCCCAGCCAGCGCGGCAAGGCGCCCCCCGGGGGTGAGCTGCCCACCACGTCGGCGATGAGGCCGAAGATCTCCTGGTACGACAGGTTGCCGTCCTGGCTGGCCAGCAGGTATGCCTCCCCCGTGCGCCCGCGCTCGCAGGCCAGCACCAGGCCGCGGCACACGTCGGCCACGGGCACGATGTTGTTGCCGCCCGGCGGGTAGAGCTTCAGCTTGCCCCGGGCGGACTCGATGATGAGCGTGCCCGACGAGGGCTTGATGTCCCAGGGACCGAACATGTAGGTCGGGCAGCCGATGACCACGTCAAGCCCGCGGGCGGCGAAGTCGAGGGCCGCGTCGTGGGCCTCGCGCTTGGTCACGGAGTAGGCGGTGCCGTAGGCCGCCGGGTCGAAGGGCGCGGTCTCGTCGGCGGGCGCCTCCCGGGTGCCCATGCCGATCACGCCGTTGGTGGACACGTGCACCACCCGCTGCACGCCGGCGTCCATGGCCGCCTGCAGCACATTGACCGTGCCCCCGGCGTTGACCCGGCGCATCTGCTCCAGGTGGCCGTTCCACATGGAGACCAGGGCGGCAGAGTGGTAGACCCGGTCGCACCCCTGCATGGCCAGGGCCAGGGACGCCGGGTCCGTCAGGTCGCCCTGCACCTGCTCGATGTCCAGGTCGTCCAGGGCGACGGTGTTGGCCCCGGCCCGCACCAGCACCTTGACCTGTTCGCCACGCTCCTGCACCAGCATCCGGGCCAGGTTGCCGCCCACCAGGCCGGTGGCCCCGGTCACGAGGATCTTGTGTCCGCTCATGCCGGGAGTATGGGCGAGCAAGGGCGCGGCCGCAAAGGGGCGCGGGATGTGAGATAGTCGCCCCATGACCCCTGACATCGAGCGGCTCCGACAGAGCCTGGATCACCTCCAGGAGCAGGTGGACCTGCTGGAGTTGGAGCTGGTGGACGATCCCGCCTGGTCCGAGCCCTCGGACACCAGCTACCTCACCGACGAGGACCGGGCCAACCCCGACATCATGGCCAACGTGGAGGCCATGGCCGCCACCGACGCGCTCATCGCCTGGTTCGGCCAGGACATGGTGGGCTTCGTCGGCCTGTGGCGCGGGCCGGACGGCACGCCGCTGACCGAGGCCCCGGTGGTGCGGCTGGACACCGAGGGCCAGTACGAGCTGGTGGCCGCCACCGTGGGCGACTACATCGCCGTGTCCGTGGACGAGGAGGACTTCGACGAGGCCCGGGACGCGCTGCTGGGGCAAGGCTTCCAGGTGGCCCCATCCGTGGACGCCATCTGGGCCTCGGTGGAGCCCCTGGACTGCCCAAACGACTTCAGGCACCGGCTGTACAACGAGGCCAGGGCCAGGCGCGGGCTGGACCCCGTGGAGTAGCAGGCCGCAGCGGGCTCACTCGCCTGCCGCAATTGCGTCGTCCCGTCGTTCCGTCATTCTGTCATTCTGTCGTTGTCCCACCATATCCCTCGCGCTATAACGGCCCTCCCAGACGACTTTCCCTACACGGAGGAGCCATGATCAACGCCATCCCCAAGGTCCCGAAGCCGGACAACGAGACTGTCCTCGAGTATCGCCCCGGATCCCCCGAGAAGGAGACGATCAAGGCCCAGCTGGACAAGATGCTGGGAGAAGAGATCGAGATCCCGCTGATCATCGGCGGCAAGGAGATCAAGACCGGCAACCTGACCGAGGCGGTCTGCCCCCATGACCACGGCCATGTGCTGGCCCGGTACCACAAGGCCGGCGAGGCCGAGGTGAACCTCGCCGCCCAGGCCGCCGCCGAGGCCGCCCCCGCGTGGGCCGCCATGCCCTGGGAGTCCCGCCTGGCCATCTTCCGCCGCGCCGGCGACCTGCTGGCCACCAAGTACCGCGCGGTGCTCAACGCGGCCACCATGCTCAACCAGAGCAAGACGGTGCACCAGGCCGAGATCGACTCCGCCTGCGAACTCATCGACTTCCTGCGGTTCAACCCGTGGTACGCCCAGCAGGTCTACGCCAACCAGCCCGACTCCCTGCCGATGATGTGGAACTACGTGGACCACCGGGCGCTGGAGGGCTTCGTCTTCTGCGTGACCCCGTTCAACTTCACCGCCATCGCCGGCAACCTGCCCACCGCCCCGGCCATGATGGGCAACACCATCCTGTGGAAGCCGGCCTCGTCGGCGGTCTACTCGGGCTACTGGCTGTCCAAGCTGTTCGAGGAGGCGGGCGTGCCCCCGGGCGTGATCAACATGATCCCCGGCCCCGGCGGCCAGGTGGGCAACCCCGCCATCGCCCACCCGGATCTGGCGGGCGTGCACTTCACGGGGAGCACCGAGGTGTTCCAGCGCATGTGGGGCGAGATCGGCGGCAACATCGCCAAGTACAAGACCTACCCCCGCATCGTGGGCGAGACCGGCGGCAAGGACTTCATCTTCGTGCACCAGTCGGCCGACCCCGGCGAGGTGGCCGCCGCCGCCCTGCGCGGCGCCTTCGAGTTCCAGGGGCAGAAGTGCTCCGCCGCCTCGCGCATGTACATCCCGCGCTCGCTGCAGGACGCCATCGAGGAGCGCCTGGTGGCCGGCGTGGAGTCCATCACCATGGGCGACGTGTGCGACTTCCGTAACTTTATGGCCGCGGTCATCGACAAGTGGGCCTACAAGGACATCACCGGCTACATCGACTACGCCAAGGAGAACGACGGCGGCGAGATCATCGCCGGCGGCGAGTACGACGACGAGAAGGGCTACTTCATCCGGCCCACGCTGGTGCGCGCCAGCGACCCGAAGTTCAAGCTGATGGAGGAGGAGATCTTCGGCCCGGTGCTGACCTACTTCGTCTACGACGACGACGACTTCGAGCAGGCGCTCAAGCTGTGCGACGAGACCTCGCCCTACGCCCTGACCGGCGCCGTGTTCGCGCGGGACCGCTACGCCATCAACATGGCCATGGACCGGCTGCGCAACGCCGCGGGCAACTTCTACATCAACGACAAGCCCACCGGCGCCGTGGTCAACCAGCAGCCCTTCGGCGGAGGCCGCGCCTCGGGCACCAACGACAAGGCGGGCTCCGTGCTCAACCTCGTCCGCTGGGTCACGCCCCGCACGGTCAAGGAGACCTTCGTCACCCCCACCGACTACCCCTACCCGTTCATGGATGAGGAGTAGTCGCCCTTCGCGTCCCCCCCCGGCCTACTCGCAGATGAAGTGCGGCCCCTTGTCCGAGATCACCACGTCATGGTCCGGATGCCCGCAGATACTGTCCTCCGCCAGGTCCCCACGCACTTTCCAGTAGTTCGTCCCGTCCGGCTCACCGTCCCTGCCGTGGCTCACCAGCACGAAGCCATCTTCCTTGGCCTCGTAGAACAGCGGCTTGTCGTAGGTATCGCGGCGCGTGTAGCAGGCGGTCTTGCACGCAGCACATGACTCGAGCTCAAGCTCCTTGAGCTTGCCGCAGAACTCCGGCAGGTCATTGGGGTACCGGTCATACCTGGCCTTGAAGGCGCGCAGCTCGCTGGAGATGGCGAAGCCCGCGTGGGAGCCCTTCATGCCGCGCGCCACCCACGCGGGCCAGATGATGAGCCAGCCGAAGAAGATGATGCCCAGGATGACGGCGATGCCGTGCTTGCCCTCCCTGCCGCCGAGCCCGGCGTAGGCGACGAAGGCCGCCAGCGCCACCACCGCCAGCCGCAGCAGGATACCGATGAGCGAATGAATGCCCCAAAGGGTGCGGACAGTCTCTGGATCCACGGCTCCTCCTCCGGGGAACGCGCTACGGCTTGCGCCCCCCTGGCAGCTTGGGCAGCGGCACCCCCACCGGCGTGGCGCCCTCGGGCAGGCTCTGCCACTCGTTGCTGCCGGGGCGCGGGTGGGCCAGCTTGTTGGCCACCCGGGGGCCACCGTTGCCCTCGAAGGACGAATCGGACGGGACGTCGAACAGGTCCCGGATCACCCGGTCGATGGTGTCGGGCATGTACTTCACCCACAGCTTGATCGGCACGTCGTCCATTGGCCGATGCGCCGGCGCGATGCAGAGGGTGAACATGTAGTCCATCAGGTAGCGCACGGCGGTGGCCAGGTGGCCGCGGTACTGCCGCTCGGTGCGCTGGGCAAGCACCCGCTCCTCGTGCATGGCCCGGCCGTACTCCGACTCCATGAAGTCCTGGAAGGTGGAGACGATGATCTCCACCATCACGTGATCCTCCCCCGCATCGAGGAAGTCGATGTACTGCTCCCGCACCAGATCGGGATCGAAGCCGCGGGCGGCCAGCACCTTGCGATGGACGCCGCGCGGGTAGCTCGCCAGGAGCAGCTCCCGCGGCAGCATGTGGGCCACGCGCACGTTGGTCGCCTTGTAGCGACCGGAGTGGCGCTCCTCCTCCAGCAGCCGGTAGCGGTCGTCATGCTTGACCAGGTCGATGAGGCGGTCGTACTGGTCCTCCTCGGCGATGAGCTTGATCCCCACCACGTCCGGGATGGCGAGCACCGGCATCTGCGACTGGATGGTGCGCTGCTTGATGCTCTTGAGCAGCCGCCGCTCGGCGTGGCGGAACTCGTCCTCCATCTCCTCCGGGGTGGAGATCAGCTTGTCCTTGGCGATTCCGAGCTCCCGGGCGCGCTCGGCCGCCAGGTCGTCGGCGTGGCCGCGGATGCGCTGGAACATGAAGTCCACGATGCGCCGGCCGCCCTTCTCGGCGATGCGGCGGAAGCGCTTGATCCGCGTGGCCCCCACGAACAGCGGGCCGCCGTGCTGGTGGTGGAAGTAGACCCGCCCGTCGAAGGGGGTCTCGCGGTAGTAGTCCTCGGGGAAGCGGCCGTAGTGGCGGCGGATCTCCTCGATGCGGCGGTTGGTGTACAGGGGGTGCTTGACGACGAAGTCCTTGAGCTGCCCCTTGGTGCGCGCCTTGTAGCTCTCCGGCTCCTGGCCGTGCATGCCGCGCAGCAGATCCCGGGCCATGGCGTCGACCCAGATGCGCGCCATGTAGGAGTTGAAGTTGATGATGGTCTTGAGCTGGCCCACATCGCCAGGGCGCGGCTGATTGACCATCCACCGGGAGACGATCTCCGCCAGCTTTACCCTGTGTGTGAAGCTCTCCAGATAGAGCATCAGGCCGCCTCTTGAATGACCGGTGTGAGCCGAGTAGCACTACCATCTTACACCCCCCCTGTCGAGGAGGAGGCATGACGCGATGCGGCACCATCCCCTGACGGCGAACGCCCGTTTGTGGTAGCCTCGGCGGGTATTTTTGGGAGGAATAGCATGCGCGTGATGGCGCTCTTATTTGGCCTTGGAATCTTCGTCGCAGCCTGCAGCGACGACAACCAGAGCAAGCCCCCCGCGGACCGGGGCGTGGACATCGTGGTGGACTACGATGCTGCGTGGCCCGACAGCGGCCTGGACATGGCGACGGACGCGCCCGCGCCCGACGCGCCGGCGGCCGACGCGGCCGGAGACGGCCCTGGCAGCGATGCCAAGCCAGACGGCGCCAAGGGGGAGGCGAGCGTGCCGCCGGACAAGGGCAACGACATCAAGCTCGACGCCGGCAACCCGCTGCTCTGGGGTTACCTGTCCCGCAGCGTCACGCCGGTCAACGACGGCGTCGGCAACATCCATATCTCGGTGAGCCAGCAGATGTGGCCCTTCCCGCCCATCCCCGTGGCGAGCAGGACCATCAAGCGCGCCGACCTGTCCAAGCCCGGCGCCAAGATCAAGTACCAGATCAACGCCACCGTGGCCACGGGCACCTACGTGGTGAGCGCCTGGATGGACGACAACAACAACACCTGGTCGCCCCTGGCCATCGCCGGGCCAGGCGACCTGGTGCTGTCCAAGGCCAAGACCATCAAGACCGGCAGCGTGCCCCAGGTGGACCTGGTGTTCGACAAGCTCTCCAAGTTCGGCGCCGCGGACGCCAGCGCCGCCGGCAACGTGCTCAAGGGCAATGTCACCGCCAAGGTCACCCCCTCGGGGGATGGCAGGGGCCGGCTGTTCTTCAGCCTGCACACCAAGGTGCCGCCGGCGGGCGCGGTGATGGGCAGCGGCACGGTGCTGCCGGGGGCGGACCTGTCTTCTCCCTACCTGAGCGAGGCGTACTACTACGACACCATCAAGCCGGGGAAGTACTACCTGTACGCCTGGCTCGACGACAACGGCAACGCCAACACCCTGCTCGGCAACCCGAAGGCCGACAAGGGTGACATGATCGCCACCAAGGCGGTGCAGGTGCACGTGGTCAACGGGCAGGTGAGCATCGCCAACGTGGTGCTCGACGGCCTGCAGAAGTAGCCACACCTTGTCCCCCCATTCGAGGTCGAAGCTCGTCGCCTTCGACGTTGACGGCACCCTGGTGGAGAGCGCGGACGGCCGGGTGGTGTGGCAGCTGCTCAACGCGCGCTTCGGCGGCCCCCCCGAGGAGAACCGGCGTCGCTACGAGGCGTTCATGTCGGGGGAGATCAGCTACCCGGAGTGGGTGGATCTGGACGTGGGCTCCTGGCAGGCGGCGGGCGCCACGCGCGACGAGCTGGCCGCGGAGATCCGCGCCGGGCTTTACCCTGCCGCCGGCGCGCTGGAGACGGTCTCCGAGCTGAGCCGGCGGGGCTACCGGCTGGCGGTGATCAGCGGCACAATCGACCTGACCCTGGAGCTGCTGCTGCCGGATCACCCCTTCGAGCGGGTGTTCACCAACAAGATCTGGTTCGACGACGCGGGCCGCATCGCCCGCTGGGAGGCGACGCCCTACGACAACCAGGGCAAGGCCCTCGCCCTGGAGCGCATCGCCGGGGAGCTCGGGGTCGACCTGGCCGAGACGGTCTTCGTGGGGGACAACGTCAATGACCTGGGCGTCATGGCGCGGGCCGGCGTGGCCGTGGCGTTCAACCCGAAGGCGCCCGAGGTGGAGCAGGCCGCACGCCACGTGGTGCGCCGCGACCTGCGGGGGGTGCTCGACCTGCTGCAATAGCGGCACCTGCTGGGGTACTATTGCGTCTCGGCGCACATCTGAGCCGAGGGACATTTCGTCACAAGGGAGGCGATGACATGGCGACAGGCGACCACCTGCTGGCCATCGACGTGGGCACCCAGTCCATCCGCGCGCTGCTCTTCACGCCGCGCGGCGAGCTGTTGGCCAAGAACCAGGTCCAGATCGAGCCGTACGTCTCCCCGGAACCCGGGTGGGCGGAGCAGGACCCGGGCTACTACTGGGACAACCTGTGCGCCGCGTGCCAGGGGCTATGGCAGGACGCGCCGGTGGGACCGGACGCGGTGGCCGGCGTGTCGCTCACCTGCCAGCGGGCCACCATGATCAACCTCGACGCCGACGGCGAGCCGCTGCGCCCGGCAATGGTGTGGCTCGACCAGCGCCGGGCCGAGGGCATGCCGGCGGTGGGCGGGCTGTGGGGCGCCGCGCTGAAGCTGGCCGGCGCGTCGGAGACGGTGGCCTACTTCCAGGCCGAGGCCGAGGCCAACTGGATCAAGACCAACCAGCCCGAGGTTTGGAGCAAGACCCGCCGCTACCTGTTCCTGTCGGGCTACCTGACCCACCGGCTCACCGGCCGCTTCGTGGACTCGGTGGGGTGCCAGGTGGGGTACGTGCCGTTCGACTACAAGCGGCTGGACTGGGCCCGCTCGTCGGACTGGAAGTGGAGCGCGCTGCCGATCCCGCGCGACTGGCTGCCGGAGCTGGTGCCGCCGGCCGAGCCCCTGGGGGAGCTGACCGGCGAGGCCGCGGGGGCCACGGGCCTGCCCGCCGGCCTGCCGGTCATCGCCGCGGCCGCGGACAAGGCGTGTGAGGTGCTCGGCTCGGGCTGCCTGGAGCCGAACCTGGCCGCGCTCTCCTTCGGCACCACGGCCACGGTCAACGTTACCAGCCGCAAGTACGTGGAGCCGGTGCCGCTGGTGCCGCCCTACCCCAGCGCGGTGCCCGGGGCCTACAGCCTGGAGCGCCAGATCTACCGCGGCTTCTGGATGGTGCGCTGGTTCCTCGAGGAGCTGGGCGCCGAGGAGCGGCGGCTTGGCGAGGCCGAGGGCCGCGCGCCCGAGGAGATGCTGGAGCGCCTGCTGGAGCAGACCCCGCCCGGCTCCATGGGGCTGGTGCTCCAGCCCTACTGGTCGCCGGGGATCAAGCGGCCGGGGCCCGAGGCCAAGGGGTGCATGATCGGCTTCGGCGATGTGCACAAGCGGGCCCACATCTACCGCGCCATCCTCGAGGGGCTGGGCTACGCCCTGCGCGAGGGGCTTGAGCTCACCGAGCGGCGCATGAAGACGCCCGTTAACGAGCTGCGGGTGGCCGGCGGCGGATCCCAGTCCGACGCGGCCATGCAGGTCACCGCCGACCTGTTCGGCCTGCCCGCATCCAGGCCACACCTGTACGAGGCATCAGGGCTCGGCGCGGCCATGGACGCGGCGGTGGGGCTCGGCCTGCACCCGGACTTCGAGGCCGCGGTGGCCGAGATGACCCGGGTGGGCCAGACCTTCGAGCCGCGGCCCGAGCCGCAGGAGCTGTACGAGGCGCTCTACAGGCGGGTTTACCTGAAGATCTACGACCGGCTGCAGCCGCTGTACGAGGAGATAAGGGATATCACAGGGTACCCCGCGCGGTGAGCCGAGATGCTCTTCCTCGAGTCCATAGCCCGGCCGCTGCTGCTGCTGCACATGCTCACCGGCGTGGCCGCGGCGGCCGTGGCGATCCACCTGATGGTGCGCCTGGCGCGGACGCTGAAGCGCGGCAAGCGGGCGCGCCGGTCCGAGGCCCTACACGGGCGCCTGCTGCTCTGGATCTACGGCGCCTGCTTCACCCTGGGCGCGCTGGTCTACCCCACCTTCAGGGTGCGGGTGCGGCACGAGTATTTCGATACCTCGTTGCCCCTGGCCACGGGCTTCTTCGAGATCAAGGAGCACCTGGCGGCCCTGGGCCTGGTGGCGGCGGTGGCCGCATGGCGGCTGACCCGGGCCGACGGTGAGCAGGACCCGGGCGCGGCCCCGGGCGCTTGCATTGCGTTCACCTCGGTGTCGCTGGCGGCCCTGGTGCTGAACATCGTCATCGGCTTCTACCTGACCCTGCTGAGGTCCATCTGACATGCCGCGCACCGTCCTCGCCCTGAGCCTCGCCGCCCTGGTCTTCTCCGTGGTCTACGGCTTTTCGCCGCCGGCGCCGCGCTACTACCCCATGGAGCGCACCTGGAGTATGGAGAAGATCCAGGGTTCGCCGTCCATGGGCTGGTACGGTCGCTGCGCCTGGAGCTTCGGCGCGGCGCTGACGGCGTACTTCGCGGTACGGGCAGCCACGCGCCGGCGCAGCCCCGGGCCGCGGCTGGCGCGCGCATCGCTGGTGGCCGCCATGGTGTCGCTGGTGCTGCTGGCGGTGTACATGGTGCATCACGAGCTGTCGAAGTGGGGGTGAGCGGCGGCGGGGGCGGCGGCTTCGCCGCCGAATGACAAAATGACAAAACGACGCAATGACAGAATGACGGCGCGGCCCGGCTGATTGGCTCATGGGTAAGCGGGACAGACGCCGGCGGCGACAGAGGAAGCGGGGCGGCCGGGCGAGCGCGGACAAGACGGCGCGGCGCGCTTACGTGCCGCCGGCGTGGACCCCCACTCTCCTGGTGACGCCCGGCGGCCTCGCGGTGTTGGAGTACGACGTGGAGAGCTGCATGGGGGACACCGACCACTGGCTCCATGTGCACCGCAACCAGGACGGGGCGAAGGGGGCGCGGCTGCTCGGGCTCTCCGATCCGCACCGGCACGCCATCGCCTTTTCGGACGACGGGCTGAAGCTGTTCCAGCAACGCAGCGGCGGGGTCCGGCCGCGCTACGATGTCTACAGCCTGGAGACCGGCGAGCGGCTGAAAGGACACCCGCCGCCGGTGCAGGGCGAGGCGCTGGTCTCGCTGCTGGAGTGGCAGGAGCAAAGCCAGGTGGAGCTGATCCGCCCCCGCGACGAGGCGCGCTTCGAGCCCATGGACCCGGTCATGGCCCGGGTGCAGGCGCTGTCGCCGGCCGAGCGGCTGGACCAGGTGCGGCGGCTGGCAGGGGGCGCGCCCGGGGCCACGGCGTGGCAGATGCTGCTGGAGGTGCTGGGCGCCTGGCAGGGCGAGGGGTTGGACCGGGGGCTGGACCTGGCCGGCGAGCTGCTGGAGGCGTGGCCGGACGGGCTGCGCGCCGCGGCGGATCTCACCTGCGGCCAGGCTCACCCGGGGTGGCGTCTGGTGCGCAGCCCGGCCGCGCGCCCGCTGCGGTTCAAGGAGGCCGCCCTGGCCGGCTGCCCTCCCGGGGTTTTGCTGGAGCAGCTGCGGTGGGAAGCGCCGCCCCGGCTGTCGGTGCATGGCTGGCCTCACGGCGACGAGACCCTGGCGGCGCTGCTGCGGGCGCCGGCGCTGCGCGAGATCTCAGAGCTGTGGCTGGAGGACTGCCCGGTGGGCCCGGCCGCGCGGGACGCGCTGGCTGGTTCGCCGCAGCTGGCGAGTGTGCGTACCATGGCGCTGCGTCGCTGCCGTGTGGACGACGCCGCGGTGGCGGCGCTGGCCCGAAGCCGCATCCTGCGCCGCCTGAAGGTTCTGCTGATGGTGGAGAACCAGGTGGGCGACGCCGGAGTCGAGGCGCTGGCCCGGGGTGAGCTGCTGGGACGGCTGACCACCCTCGACCTGGATGACAACGCCATCGGTCCACGGGGGGTGGCCGCCCTGGCCGCTGCGCCGGACCTGGTCCGGCTGGGGGACCTGCGCCTGCGCGGCGCTTCCATGGATGAGGCGGCCATGGCCGCCCTGGCGCGGGCGCTGTACCACCTGAGGGTGCTCGGGATCGACGTGCTCGCGCCCTGGACCCGGCGGGTGGCCACCTCCTTCGATCTGACCCGGCAATGGACCGAGCTGCACCGGGCGGCGCAGGAGCAGCGCTGCCTGGAGGCGAGGCAGACCGCGCCCGAGCAGCTGAAGCTGCGGGTGCTGGCTCACAGCGACAACCACCTCGACGACACCGGCAACTTCAACCGGGTGGCCCTCACCTGCGAGGTGCTGGAGGCGCGGCGCTCCGCCACCGGGCTGGAGCCGGGCCGGGTTGTGGAGGTGGCCGCGGCCAGGCACCCGGGGACCAACCTGCCCGACATCCCGGCCAACAACCAGCGCTCCGAGGCCTGGCTGGCCTGGGCCGAGTGTCCTGCCGAGGACTGGCGATGCCACGCCGGACGGTTGGCCCACCTGCGCCAGCGGAAGCAGCCCTGCTACGTCGACAGCCCCCGGCCCGACACCCAGGGCTTCTACATCTTCGCGGCCGGCGAGCTGAGCTTCGAGCCGGGCGGGTTCGGGCCCGTGTGACGCAGCGGGGACACCATGGGAATGAGACCAGATTAGATGTTACGGTGCTCCCGAGTATCTGGATGAACAACGACCAAAGGACTTCATCGTGACCGCCTTTCACCTCCGAGCAACGCTACTGCTACTTGCCGCCTGCTGCACCACCGCAGCCTGCCGCCCCCGCCGGCCGCCAGTCCTGTATCAGAACATGATCGCGGAGGTGTCGTTGAGCGGCGCGGGCACCGTGGCCGTAGCCACACAGGACCGGCGGGATTACATCAAATCGGGCGAGACCGATCCTGCCTACGACGGCCAGGGCCGAAACAACTGGGGCGTGCCAGAGCACCAGTTCACCGAGGGCAAGCTCCCCCTGGCCGGCGAGATGAACAAGGCCCTGGCCAGGACTCTCCAGCGCGGGGGCTTCAGGCCGGTGCAGGTGGCCACGACCCCGCACACCAACGAAAAAGCGCTGACCGCCTCGCTGCTGGCCAGCAGGCCGGCGCGCGCGGTGATCCTGACCATCTCCAAGTATATGTGGGACAGAGTCCACCCCGTGGAACTGAGCCATGGATACCGTATCGAGTGCGACCTGACGCTCTCCGTGCTCGACGGCCAGGGCGCGAAGATCGCGTCGGCGCGCGTCACCGACGCCGCAAAGCTGTCGGTGATCTGGGTGGAGACCCGGGAAGGGGCCAGGCATTTCTTTCGCAGCAAGCTGACATACCTGCTCAACGACGCGGAGATCGCGGCGGCGCTCAGCGGCAAAACGCCAACGCCGCCCGCTGCGGCGTCGCCCGCAGCCGCGCCCGCGGCGGCGGATCCAGCCGCCCAAGCGCCGCCTCTTCCTGGCGCTGCTCCGGCCCCGGCCCCCGCCGCCGCGGAGCCAGCCGGCGAGCCGCCGCCCCTTCCGGCCGCGACCACCACCCCCGCCCCCGCCGATGCAAAGAAGCCCTCGCTGGAGCAACGCTTGACACAGCTCGACAGGCTCTACAAGAAGGGCCTGATCTCCCGCAAGGAGTACAAGAAGAAGAAGAAGGAGCTGCTGGACAGCCTGTAGGGACGGCGCCATCGAGGCCCCCGACACCTGCCCGGTGGTGCCCTCGCTCAATGAAGGGAAGTGAATGATGGTCCATGTTCGGATGGTCGCGACGGTCGCCCTGGTCCTGGTTTCCCTGGCGGGCCCTGCCCACGCGGGCAAGCTGGGCCGGCTGAAGCCGGCCGCCAAGCCGACGCCGCTGCTCGGCGGGCGGCTGTCGATCAAGGTCCCTGCGGCCGCCCGGATCCAGGCCCGCCAGCGCAGCATCATGGCCGCGCCGGAGTCCGCGGCGTCGGAGACGCGCGTCGTCCTCGACGCGGGCAAGGAGCGGCTGGTGATTATGACCAACGAGCTGTTCGCGCTGAGCGGCCCTGACTTCGGGCCCCGCGCGGGCAAGCACCTCAGGGAGCGCGTGGTGGGCCCGGCAGCCGGGGCGGCGAAGGTCCGGCGGCTGAAGCAGGGGAAAGGCAAGCTCTCCGTTTTCGCCCTGACCCCGGCAAAGCATGATCTGAAGCGGCAGGCGATCCTCGTGCTGGCCGGGCTGGCCGCGCACCCGGACGGCACGGTCCAGCAGCTGGCCTTCTTCGTCAACCCGGCAGGGGCGCGGGACCTCGCGGGCGTCACCAGATTGTGCCAGGCGATGCTCAAGACCCTGCGCCCGGGCAAGCGCACGCTGAAGCGGTCTGGCGGGGCGCGGTCCCTGCGCGCGGCGGGCGCCTCCCTGGCCATGGTCGTGCCTGAAGATCATGTCCTCATCAGCCAGCGCGGCCCGGACTTCATGGTCCACCGGCTGGCCCCCCTGGTCCCCCTGGGATCGCCCGGCGGCAGGATCGGCGTGTATGTGGGCGGCCACCCCGGGCTGCAGTATCGGCAGCGCGAGAACCGCTCCATGGGCAAGTGGAAGGCGAGCGTGAAGAAGGTCAAGCGGACGCTGCTTGGGAAGCCGGTTCAGTGGCACCACTGGAGCCACCGAGGCTGGCACACAGCCGAGGCCCTGGCGCCGCTAACCAGGCGGGACAGGGTGCATGTCTTCGTCGGCGGGCCGAGCGAGGCCGCGGTCGGCAAGCTGTTGAAGACTGCGCAGACCCTCCGGAAGGCAGCGCGGCGCTAGCACCGACTCCCGCCTGCCTCCCCTGCCCCGGGATGCTACCCTGATACCCATGCGCACCCCCAGCCCGACCCAGTTGCTGGTCTTTGGCCTGCTGCAGGCCATGGCCCTGTCTTTCCGCCTGCGCCCGGGCCTCCGGCGCCTGCTGCGCGGCGCCGACGGGTGGATCGACTTTTCGGTGGGCTTCCGCACCGAGCAGGGGGACGTGGACGCGGGCATCACCTTCGAGGGCGGCCGGGCGCGCGCTCACTGGTCTGCCCCGCCCTGCACCGACTGCGTGATGGTGTTCCGCGACGCGGACCGGGTGGCCAGGATGCTGCGGGTCACGCCCAACGAGATCCTGAACATGATGCTGCGCAGCGAGCTGCGCACCGAGGGGGACCTGTCTTACCTGAGCCTGTTCAACCACCTGCTTGCCACCCTGCTGGGCGAGAGCCAGCGCCGGCGCGAGGCCAAGCGGCGCGCCGCGGTCGAGCTCCCTGTGGAGCCCCTGCCCGCGGCGGAGGCGGCGGCGGTGCGCGCGGACCTGAAGCGGCGGTCCGGCGCCAGGGAGGCCGGCGAGGCCGCCGACCCCGGCGTGAAGTACCTGGCCGATCCGCACCTGGCCCACCTGTCCCTGGAGGACTTCCCGCGGCTGGCGCGCTTCCTGGACATCCACTTTCAGCGGCGGCCGGAGATCAGCGCCGAGCGCGCGCGGCTGGTTACCGAGTGGCACCGTGAAAACGGCCTCGATACGGACCGGACGGGCGCCCCGTGGGACCCGCGGCTGCGCCAGGCAGAGGTGTTCCGACACCTGATGGAGCGCCGCCGCCCCATCATCCGTGAGGACGACCTGCTGGCGGGCACCACCACCGACAAGGAGATCGGGGTGGTGCTCTACCCCGACGCCCACGGCGCCCTGATCTGGGGCGAGCTGTCATCGCTGCCCGAGCGCGAGCTGAACCCCTACGACGTGGCCGACGCCGACGCCGAGCTGCTGCACCACGAGGTGTTCCCCTACTGGTCGGGGCGCACCTTCCGCGAGCTGGTGCGCCGGGAGCAGGGCGCGCCCCTGTGTCAGCAGCTGGACGAGCGGTTCGCGGTGTACTTCATCTGGAAGACGGTGGGCATCTCCCACACCATCCCCGACTTCCCGTCGGTGCTCTCCCGGGGCACCCGCGGCATGGCCGCCGAGGTACAGGCGGCCCTGGACCGGGACGACGACCCGCTGGACGACGAGGGTCGGTCCACCTGCCAGGCCATGCTCATCACCCTGCAGGGGGTCGAGGCGTACGCCGCCAACCTGAGCCGGCAGGCGGCGACGGAGGCCGCGGCCGAGGCAGACCCGCGCCGCCGCGCCGAGCTGGAGCGCCTGAGCGAGATCTGCGCCCGGGTGCCTTGCCTGCCTGCGCGCAGCCTGGACGAGGCGGTCAACGCCGTCTGGATGGTCTGGGTCGCCATGCACATGGAGAACACCAACACCGGGCTCTCGCTGGGCCGCCTGGACCAGTGGCTGCAGCCGTACTTCGAGGCCGACATGGCGGCGGCGAAGACCGACGAGGAGCGCGAGGCCCTCGCCCGCCGCGCCGTGGAGCTCTGCGGCTGCCTGTTCATGCGCTGCACGGACCACCTGCCCCTGGTACCCGACATCGGCAATTATCTATTCGGCGGCAGCTCTTCGGACCAGGCCATCACCCTGGGCGGGGTGTCCCCGGAGGGCGAGGACGCCGTCAACGACATGACCTACGTGCTGCTCAAGGTGACCGAGCTGCTCGGCATCCGGGACCCCAACGTCAACGCCCGGTTCCACCCGAAGAAGAACAGCGAGGCGTACCTGCGCCGGCTGTGCGAGGTGAACTACATCACCGCGGCCACCCCGTCGCTGCACAACGACGAGGCGGTGTTCGAATCCCTGGCCGGGCGCGGCTACCCCGACGAGGCGGTGCGCGACTGGTCCGCCACCGGGTGCGTCGAGCCGACGCTGTCGGGCCAGCACATGGGCCACACCGGCGGCACCATGTTCAACATGGTGGCCGCGGTGGAGATGGCGCTGAACAACGGCCGCCACCCGCTGATGCGCTGGGAGGTGGGCCCCGAGACCGGCGACATCGAGGGCGGCGCCCTGGGGCAGGACTTCGAGGCGTTCTTCGACGCCTTCGCCGCCCAGCTCGACTTCCTGGCCGAGCAGTCCACCGCCTACAACAACCTGCTGGGCGAGGCCCACGCGCGGCTGCGGCCGACGCCGCTGCTGTCGGCGTTCACGCGCGGCTGCCTGGAGCGCGGCCGGGACGTCACCGCCGGCGGCGCGCGCTACAACTCGTCCGGCGTGGCGTGCATCGGGCTGGCCGACGTCACCGACTCGCTCATGGCGGTCAAGACGCTGGTCTACGACCAGGAGCGGGTGACCCTGGAGCAGCTACGCCAGGCCGTGGCTGACGACTTCGAGGGGCATGACCTGCTGCGCGCGCTGGTGCGCAACAAGGTGCCGCTGTTCGGCTCCGGGGACGCTGACGCCCTGGACATGGCCAACCGGGTGGCGCGGCTGGCCCACGACCTGTTCGACCGGCGCGAGAACACCCGCGGCGGGCCGTACCGGGCGGGGTTCTGGTCCATGTCGAACCACGTGGCGTTCGGCACCCTGACCGGGGCGCTGCCGTCGGGGCGGCGCGCGGGCAAGGCGTTCACCCCGGGCCTCACCCCCCAGCCCGGCGCCTCGCCGAGCCTGCTGGACAACCTGCGCGATGTGGCCGGCCTCGACCCGCGCTCCATGCCCAACAACATCGCCTTCAACGTCAAGGTTGTGCCCCGGGCGGGCGAGCCGCACCGTCGCACCGTGGAGACCATGGCCGCCTACGCCCGGGCGTACTTCGACCTGGGCGGCATGCAGATGCAGCTCAACGTGGTCACCTCCGAGATGCTGCGCGATGCCGTGGCCAACCCGGAGCATTACCGCAACCTGCTGGTGCGCATCTCCGGGTACAACGCCTACTTCGTCACCCTGAACCGGGACATGCAGGTGGAGCTGATCGAGCGCTCGGAGTACGGGCTCTGACCAAGGCAACGCTCCCCATGGACGACTCCGGGCTCATCTTCGCCATCAAGGGCAACGCCCTGGACGACGGGCCGGGGATCCGCACCGTGGTGTTCTTCAAGGGGTGCCCGCTGTCGTGCGGCTGGTGTCACAACCCCGAGGGGCGGCGCGGGGCGGCGGAGCTCGTGTTCCACGAGGACCGGTGCATCGGCTGCGGGGCGTGCTCGGTGAGCTGCCCCAACCGCAACCCCCGGCCCGGCGCGCTCAAGCTCGGCAAATGCGACCTCTGCTTCACCTGCGTGGAGTCCTGCCCGGCCGGCGCTCTGGAGGCGGTGGGGCGGCGCTACTCGGTGCAGCAGGTGCTCGAGCAGGTGGATCCGGACCGGCCGTTCTTCCGCGCGTCCGGCGGCGGCGTGACCCTCTCGGGGGGCGAGCCCACGGTGCAGATGGGCTTCGCCGGCGCCCTGTCCCGGGCCCTGAGTGAGCGCGCCATCCATGTGCTGCTCGAGACCTGCGGCCACTTCCCGCTGGACCGCTTCGACGAGGCGCTCTACCCGCACCTGGGCCAGATCTACTTCGACCTGAAGCTCGCCGACGCCGAGGACCACCGGGTGAACTGCGGCGTGGACAACGACGTGATCCGGGCCAACTTCGACGCCCTTGCCAGGCGGTCCAGGGAGGGCGGGGTCCCGCTGCTGCCCCGGGTGCCCCTGGTGCCCGACGTCACGGCCACGGGGGCCAACCTGCGCGGGCTGGCGCGCTGGATCCTCGACGCGGGGCTGCGCCAGGTGGCGCTGGTGCCGTACAACCCGATGTGGCGTGAGAAGGCGGCGCGCAGCGGGCACGCCACCGACCTGGCGAGCGGCCACCGGCTCATGGACAAGGAAGCGCTGGGGCGGTGTCGGGCGTATGTGGAGGATGAGGGGGTCGAGGTGGTGGAGTAGGGGCCAGGAACAAGAAACAGGGAACAAGAAACAAAAAATAAAAAATGGGTCGGTGGATACTTGCCTGTTCAGGCAGGTTGTACAGTCTGGGGGAGCATGGCTAAGAAGAAGGCCAACAGGAAGAAGAAGGATGCCCCCCGGGAGCCGTCGCCGGTGTTGAGGTGGGTGCTCGGCCTGGTCGCGCTGGGTGTCGTGGGGGTGCTGGTGGCCGGCGGCACGCTGGCCGGGCTGTTCTTTCTATATGGCAAGGACCCGAGCCTGCCGCGGATCTCCTCGGTGCACGACTACAAGCCCAGCACAGTGACGCGGATCTTCGATCGGCGGGACCGGCTGGTGGGCGAGCTGTTCAAGGAGCGCCGCACGATGGTGGGCGTCGAGCAGATGCCGAAGCTGCTGATCAAGGCGGTGGTGGCCGCAGAGGACGCTGACTTCTTCAAGCACCGCGGGCTGGACTATTTCGGCATGCTGCGGGCGTTCTTCGCCAACGTGCGCGCCGGGCGGTTCGCCCAGGGCGGCAGCACAATCACCCAGCAGGTGGTCAAGACCTTCTTCCTGTCGCCCGAGCGCACCATCCGCCGCAAGATGCAGGAGGTGATCCTGGCGCGCCGGCTGGAGAACGAGCTGACCAAGGAGGAGATCCTCTTCCTCTACCTGAACCAGATCTACTTCGGCCACGGCAACTACGGGGTTCAGGAGGCGAGCCGCTACTTCTTCAACCGCCCGGTGCAGAAGCTGACCCTGGCGGAGCATGCCCTGCTGGCGGGGCTGCCCCAGTCTCCCAACCGGCTCTCCCCGCTGCGCCACCCGGCGCGGGCCAAGAAGCGTCAGACCTACGTGCTGGGCCAGATGGCCAGGCTCGGCTTCATCTCGGCGGACGTCAAGAAGACCGTGGCCCGGGACCCGATCAGGGTGGTCAAGCGGGTGCGGCCCCACCTGGGCAAGGCCCCTGAGCTGCTGGGACAGGTGGAGACAGCCCTGCGCGCCAGCCACGGCAAGGAGGCGCTGCAGACCCTCGGCCTCACGGTGCGCTCGACCCTGGACGTGGCGCTTCAGGCCGCCGCGCAGGACGCGGTGCAGTGGGGCCTGCGCGCCCTGGACGCCCGCCAGGGCCACCGGCGCCGACTCAAGCACCTCAAGGGCAAGGCGCTGGCCCGCACCCTGCGCAAGCTGAAGCGCAGCCAGAAGAAGTTCAAGCAGGGGCGGAGATACCTGGCCGTGGTCACCCGGGTGGACGACGCCGGGGCGGCCCTGGAGGTGGACCTCGGCTCCACCAGGGACCGCGTGCCCCTGCCCGACGACCCGCGCTACAACCCGCAGGGGGACAGCCCGTCCAAGCGCTTCTCGCCAGGCGACCTGATCCGGGTGCGCAAGGCGGCCAAGCACTTCCGCTTCGAGGGTGGGCCCCAGGCCGCGCTGGTGGCCATGGACCCGCGCACCGGCGACGTGCTGGCCATGGTGGGCGGGTATCGCTACCGCAAGGGTGACTACAACCGCGCCGTCCAGGCCAAGCGGCAGCCCGGCAGCTCGTTCAAGCCGTTCGTGTACGCGGCGGGATTGCAGAGCGGAAAGTTCACCCCGGCCACGGTGGTGGACGACGCCCCGGTGACCATCGGCAAGTGGCGCCCACGCAACTTCGACGGCAAGTTCCGCGGGCCCATGCGCCTGCGCCAGGCCCTGGCCCACTCCATCAACAGCGTGGCGGCCAAGGTGATGGACGCGGTGGGGGTGGAGCAGGTGCGCGCCCTGGCCAGCGGGCTGGGCATCACCTCCAAGCTCGGCAAGGACCTGAGCCTCGCCCTGGGCACCTCGGAGGTGACCCCCCTGGAGCTGGCCACGGCGTACTGCGCCCTGGCCAACGGCGGCAGGCGGGTGGAGCCGCGCTTCATCTCGACGCCGGGCAAGGACCCGGAGCCGGCGGACGCGGACGGACCGGGGCCGGACCAGGCCCTCTCGCCCGAGGCGGCGTTCCTGATCACCAACATGATGCAGAGCGTGGTGCAGGAGGGCACCGGCCGGCGCGCCCGGCGGCTGCGGCGACAGGTGGCGGGCAAGACCGGGACCACCAACAACCACGTGGACGCCTGGTTCGCCGGGTTCACCCCGCAGCTGGTCACCGTGGTGTGGGTCGGGTTCGACAGCCCCAGGTCCCTCGGCCGCCGGGAGACGGGCGGCCGGGCCGCGCTGCCCATCTGGGTGCGCTTCATGCAGCGCGCGCTCAAGGGCAAGCCGATCCTCGGCTTCACCCAGCCCGCGGGCATCGTACGGCTGCGCATCGATCCCGAGAGCGGGCTGCTGGCCCCGAGCGGCGCCACCGCTTACGCCGAGGAGTACTTCAAGCAGGGCACCGAGCCGAAGGAGACCGCCACCGCCCCGGACCAGGTGGATCCCGGCACCATCCTGATGGATCCCGGTCTGTAGAAACGCCGGACTGCCAGAATGCCAGACTGCCAGACTGCCAGAATGACTGGCTTTAAAATGTCATATAGGGGGGTCTGACCCCGCCACTTGACATTTTTTCCGCGCCAGGCCGCACCTGCCCGATAAAATGTCATATAGGGGGGTCTGACCCCTACACTTGACATTTTTTCCGCGCCAGGATTTCGGTCGGTTTGGGCCTGACTTCACAACCCCCTACCCGTGGGCTAACCTTCGCCCCATGGGGAAGCCCTCTTCACGCATCACTGACCTGCACACCTGTCCCATGGTGGACCCGGGGCCGAAGCCCCATGTCGGCGGGCCGATCATTCCGAGGTGCTGCCCCACGGTGCTGGTGGGCAACATCCCGGTGGCCCGCACCACGGACAAGGCCACCTGCATCGGCCCCATCGACACCATTGTCACGGGCTCTCCCACGGTGCATATCGGCGGGCGCAAGCTGGCCGCCCGCATCGGCGACAAGACCGCCCACGGCGGCGTCATCGTGTCCGGGTTCCCCACGGTGCTCATCGGCAACGGCAGCTTCCCCTTCGCCATCCGGCGGCTCAACAGCGGAGACCTGATGGTGGGCAACCGGATGCGCGTCACCGGCACGCCCGAGTTCGTGGCGACCGTGGTGGCGGACCTCGCCACCATCGCCCAGACCCCCGCCGCCGACGGCGTCATGTCCGCCGCCGGGCTGTTCACCCTGAGCAACATCGACGGGGGCCGCCACCTGGTGACCATCGAGGAGACCAACCGGGGCAACGCCTGCGCCCGCCACAACAACGCAGGCGCGCACAACCCGCGGGTCGGCTCCTCGGCCACGGTGCGGTACAACATGACCCGGGAGCCCGTCACCCACGCGGATCCCAACGTGCGGCGGCCCGCGGATGTGGCCCTGCACCACGAGCTGTCCCACGCGGACCACAACTCCAGGGGCGTCAGGGACGCATCCCCCGCCACCAACCCGAACAACCCCCACATGGAAGAGGAGAACACCATCCGGTGGGATAACCGCTACCGCGACCAGCGCGGGATCCCCCGCCGCGCAGACCACCGGACCCTCTGAGGCCTCAGCCATGACCCCACCCAAGCTCGACGTCGTCTACCACCGCCAGGAAGAGAGCCTGGAGGTGATCTACACCGTGGTGAACAACGCCCGGGAGGCGATCTGGCTGGCCGACCGCCTCTGGGACTACACGCCGGAGGGCGACATCGTGCAGGACCCGCGCCCCGCCTACCTGTCGGTGCACGTGGACGGCGCGGTCAAGCTCGGGCGCTGCACTCACCCGCTGCCCCAGACGCAGGACGTGGAGCAGATGATCGTGCCCTTCGCCCGCAAGGTGGAGGGCATGCAGTCGGTCAGCGAGACCCTGGACATCCAGCTGCCCCTGCGTGAGTACAACCCGTATTACGACGACCCTGAACAGGACGACGAGCTGCCCAAGGAGACCACGAGCCTGCAGCTCGTCCTGTCGTGGGTGCCGCGGCTGCCCGGCATGACCAGCAGGCCCACGGCGGTGTCAGGCGCGCTGGAGCTTCACGCGCCGGAGCTGATCCCGAACATGCTCACAGTCTCGTCGGAGCCGGTGGAGTTGAGCGTGCCGGCGCGGCGACGCACGGACCCGTTCGAACGCTTCTGAGGGGAGAAGTAGAGCCGGCGTCTCGCCGCTTCACTCCACGCGGCAAGATGCCGCGTCTACTGCGCTTGTTCGGCGCGGCCATGTAGAAGCGGCGTCTCGCCGCTTCACTCCACGCGGCAAGATGCCGCGTCCTAGCCGAACGGATCGAGCAGGTCCCTGACTTTCTGGCCCGGCTTGGGCTTCGGCTTGGTCGCGGGCTCCGGCTTCGGCTTGGGAGCCGGCCTGGGCTTCGGGCGCGGACGGGGGCGCGGGCGCGGGCGTGGCCTCGGCCTGACCTTCGGCTTCGGCTTCGGCGGCGCTGCCTGGTCCGGCTTGATGGCCGCGTCAGGCTCGGGCGGCGGCCCGGCGTCGGGCTTCTGCTCCACAACCGGAGCCGGCTTCGGCTCCACGGGCGCCTTGGCCGCGGCGGGGCCGGGGTCGCCAGACGGCGGCTTGACGCCGGCGGCCGGGTCGGTCCCCTTCTTGCCGCCCGCCAGCAGGATGATCAGCACCAGCGCCACCACGCCGATGAGCCCCCCAAGCACCAGGGCGACGTTGCGCGCCTTGTTGTTGGAGCCGCCCTCGATCTCGTCCAGCGGCACGTCCAGGGTCATCTCCCCCAGGGTGTTGCGCTCGAAGCCGCCTTGCACCGGCGCCGCGGTGGGCTCCCGCATGGGCCCCGGGGGCGCGTCCTCCGGGATGCGAGAGAGCGCCTTGGCCATGTCGGCCATGGACTGGAACCGGTGCTCCGGGTTCTTGGCCATGGCCTTGGTCACGATCTGGTCCACGCCGGCCGGCCACTGGCCGTCCGGGTAGATGTCCAGCATCGGCCGCGGCTCCTCGGAGATATGCTTGGTCAGGATCGCCATGAACGACTCGCCGGGGAACGGCACCTGGCCCGTGAGCAGCTCGTACATGATGCTACCCACCGAGTAGATATCGACCCGGTTGTCCGGCTTCTTGCCCTGGGCCTGCTCCGGCGACATGTACTGCGGCGTGCCGAACACCATGCCCGTGCGCGTCAGCTTGGCGCCGCCCTCGTCCTCCAGGCTCACCTTGGCGATGCCGAAGTCGAGGATCTTGACGAAGTCCGGCATACCGCCGCGATCCATCAGGAAGATGTTCTCCGGCTTCATGTCGCGATGGATGATGCCGGCGTCGTGGGCGGCGTGCATGCCGCGGCAGATCTGCAGCATGATCGGCTTGAGCCGCGACCAGGGCATGGGCCCGTCCATCTGCACCACGTCGGCCAGGTCCTTGCCATCCATGAACTCCATGGCGAAGAACAGCGTGCCGTTGGGCGTGTGGCCGAAGTCGATGATGTCCACGATGTTCTCGTGGCCGATCTTGGCCGCTGCCTTGGCCTCCTGCAGGAAGCGCTCCTTGATCACCGGCTTGCGGGCGAACTCGTGCAGCAGCACCTTGAGCGCCACCTTCTTCTCGATGGTGACATGCTCCGCCAGGTACACCGCGCCCATGCCGCCCTCGCCGATCTTGCGGATCACCTTGTAGCGAACCGCCACCACCTGCCCCTCGAGGGAGTCCTCGGGCACGGACATCAGGTCGAGGATATCGTTGGCGTCCGGGGCGGGCACGGTCTTCTCCCCCTCGTTGGGCTCGGGGATCGGCTCATTGGTGTTGAGCAGCGGGTGGCTCTCGGTCCCTGCCCGATCCTCCACGTGCTCCTCGGGATCCGGATGGCGCGCCGTGGCCTTGAAGTCGATGGGCTCCCCTTGCCCGGCCTCGGTTGAGTTCACCAGGTGCTGGGTGGCGGGGGTAGTCTTCGCCAGGGACGGCTCTGGCCCTTTGTCGCCTGCGCCTTTGAGCGGATCAGCCATGTTTCGGCCTCAGATGATATCAACATCGCGAGGGTTTATCTAGAAACCGCCCCGCGCCCCCCGGGCAGTTTTGCGTCTCCTTGATGGTACGATCTGCACGCTTCGTCAAGTGCATTGGTCTTATACTGGATACCTCATGAATCGCCGCCTCCTCCCCTGCGCCCTGGCAATGCTCCTGGCGGCCGCCCCGCGGCCAGCGGCCGGAGGCGCCTCTGGCACCCTCGATCGCCTGGTGGCGGACCTCGACGCGAAGCTCGGATCCGCCCTTGACGGCCGCGACGCCGGGCAGCTCGACTTCGGGCTGGCCATGCGCGGCCTCGGCGCCACCCCGCCCAGGCTGGTGCAGGTGGTGGCCGAGCTGCTGCTGCCGCGCCTCCGGGCCCGGGGGCTGCGCAGCGTGGCGCGCGTTCCGGAGGGAATGGAGGCCGGGCCGCGCCGCGCCTGGGCTGCCGGCAGGGGCATGGAGCTGCTGCTGGAGCTGGACGTGATGATGGGCGGCGGGTACCTGCACCTGGTGGGGGGGCTGCGATCGTGCGAGCGGAACCTGTGGCGGGATACGCTGCACCCGCGGCCGGGGCTGCTCAACCACCTGCACGCGTCGGCCCGGGTCGACGCGGAGGTGCGCGCCTACCTGGGCGTGCTGGCCGCCGACCGGCTGCGCCTCTCGCTGGCGGAGCACAAGCAGTCGGGGAGCGCCGCGCTGGCCCTGGGCGCCGGGGACCTGGACGGCGACGGCCGGGTGGAGCTGGTGGCGCTGCTGCCGCGGGAGGTGCGGGTGCTGCGGTACCTCGGCCGCCGCAAGGGGTTCAAGCTGCTGGCCCGGGGGCCGCGGGCGGGCGGCCCCCCCCCCCCGCGGGCGCGCCGGGGCCCGGGGGGGCGGGGGGGGGCCCCCCGGGCCCGGGGGCGGGGGGCCGGGGGGGGGGGGGGGGCGGCGGTACCTCGGCCGCCGCATGGGGTTCACGCGGCTGGCCCGGGCGCCGCTGCTGGGAGACCCCGCCAGCCGGCGCCCGCGACGGGCCATGGGGGCGCTGGTGGTGACCGACCTGGACGGGGACCGCAAGGCGGAGGTGCTGGTGCGCTCGAGCGAGATGGCCCGCGGCGCGGAGCTGCGCCTCGTGGATCGTGCTCTGAGCCGACAGCGCGAGTTCGACGGGTACCCCCTGGCCGCGACCTCCGGCGATGCGCTGCTCTGTCCGGCGGCGCCGGGCAAGGATCTGCTGGCCGGCGGCGGCGCCGGGCGCCTGGACTCGCAGCAGGTCCGCACCCCTGTCCCCGGGCTGCCCGCAGAGTTTTACACCTACCGGGAGGCCAGCGTGCCGCGCAAGGACGGCTCCCCCGTGGGCTACAGCGCGGTGGTGGACAGCGCCGGGCGGCTGGTCCTCAGCCGCGTGGACAAGGGCGCGCACGCCCGGCTGACGACCCTGCGGCGGGTGGGGGCGGCGTTCCACCTGGCGGACCTGACCGACGACGGCACCCTCGAGGTCATCGTCAGCGGCGCCGGCAGCCCGGAGCAGGAGGACCGGCTCATGATCCACCGCCTGGAGGGGCCCAAGCTCTCGGGCGCGGTGTGGAGCTCTGCCGGGCTGCGCGGGGTGGTCACCGCGCTGGCCCACGGTGACCTGGATGGCGACGGCAAGCTGGATCTCGTGGCCGCGGTGTCCGGGCGGCGCGGCGGGGCCCGCCTGGTGGTGCTCCAGTGAGGCGGCCGACGCTGCTGCTGGTGGCCGCTGCCCTCGCGGCCGGCTTCCTGCCTGCCCCGTACGGCGGCAAGCTGGAGGCCCCGCTGCCGGACCAGCCGGTGACCCTCGACCCGGCGCTGGCGACCCGGGAGTCCGAGCTGCAGGTCATCTCGGTGGTCTACGATCCGCTCTACGCGCTGGACCGGCGCGGCGAGGCCCGGCCCCACCTGGTGCTGCCGTCGCCGGAGCGCTCCGCCGACGGCCTGACCTGGACCCTGCGCCTGCGCCCGGGCGTGCAGCTGAGCAACGGCCGCGCCCTGCGAGCCTCGCACGTGGTGGCCGCCCTGCGCCGGGTGAAGAAGAGCCCCGGCGCGTACCTGCTGAGCCCGATCAAGGCGGTGAGCGCCGCGGGGCAGGACGGGATCCGTATCCAGCTCCGGGCGCCCTGCCCTCACCTGCCCACCCTGCTCGCGTCTCCCACGGCTGGCATCGCCGTGAGCCAGGGCAAGGAGCTGCTCGGGACCGGGCCGTTCAAGATCGCCAGCGCAGCGGGCTCGGGCATCACCCTCAGGGCCAACTCGCGCCACTTCGCCGGGCGGCCGTACCTGGACCAGCTGCGGCTCCGGGTCTTCGGCCGCGCCTCTGCCGAGGTGGCGGCGTTTCAGGCCGGCGCCCTGCACCTGTCGTTCAACGGCGCGAGCCTGTTCGGCGCGGGGCCTCGACAGGTGGTGGGGGGCGTGGAGTCCCGGGCGTGCGCCACCCTGTACCTCGGGGTGGGCCAGCAGCCCGGCTACCTGTCCGCACCGCTGTTTCGCCAGGCGCTCATGGCCGCCATCCACCGCAAGCGCCTGGCCCGGCTGATGGGGGGCGGCAAGCGCCAGGCCGCCCGGGGCCCGGTGTGCCAGGCGCTCATGGGCAAGAGCCGGCGCGGCCCCGGCTTCAACCGCACCGCCGCGCGCAAGCTGCTGGCCCGCGCGGCCGCCCGGCTGCCCGAGCTGGCGCGCGCCATGGCCGGCGGCGCCCGCCCGCGGCTGGAGCTGCTGGTGGACGGCAGCCGCCCCGGTGACCGCGCCCTGGCGGGGCAGATCGTCGCCGATCTCGACGGCGTGGGCATCTCCGCGCGCATCGAGGTGCGCATGGCCGCGGAGTATCAGGCGCGGCTCCAGTCGGGGCGCTACGAGCTGCTGGTGGGCCGGTTGATCCCCCAGGTCCCTCTGGGCGCCGCGGTCCTGGCCGCGTCCTTCGCCGCCGGCGGCAAGGAGCGCGAGGCCCGCGCGTGCCTGGCTCGCCGCCCGTGCGGTCGGCTGGTGGCGGCCCGGTTCATGAAGGATCTGCCGCTGCTGCCGCTGCTCCACCTCTCCACCCGCATCCATCATGACGCCAGGCTCGGCGGGCTGCAGGCGGACAGCCTCGGGCGCGTGCGCTACTCCGACATGTACTGGGTTCGCCGGGGAGAGTGACCCATGCGCCTTCGCACCAAGCTGACCCTCATCATCGCCGTGGCGAGCGTGGTGCCCACCGCCGCGGCCTCCCTGGTGGGCAGGGAGCTGGTGACCCGCCGCTCTCAGGCCGAGTTCGACCGCCTGCTGGCCGACGGCGAGGTGGAGGTGCGCGCGCGGCTGGAGCAGCTGAGAGCGGCGGTGGAAGGCGCGGCCACCCGCCTGGCCGATCCCGAGGACCAGCTCATCGGTCCGATCCTCATCGCCCAGGCCCGGGGCGGCATCGACGATCCCCACCACCGACGCCTGGTGCTCACCACGCCGAGGGCCATGCAGGAGCGTGGGCTCGACGTGCTCTCAGTCATGGGCCCCGCCGGGGAGATCCTCGCCACGGGGCATTACCCGGGACGAGCGGGAGACCACGACCCGGTGCACCTGGACCGCGCCCGGAGGTTCGCCGGCAAGGGGGCGCTGCTGCTGCAGGAGCGCGTCATGCTGGAGGGCAAGGCGGCCACCCGCCTGACGGTTCAGGCGTGGCGGGCGGTGCGGTCCCCCCTCGGGTCTCGCGTGTTGATCATCGCTGGCCGCCGCCTGGGCCCGGCCCTGGCCTCCCTGCTGCGACTGCGCGGAGGCACCGAGGTCCAGATCACCGACGCCCGCGGCGCCCGGCTCGCCGGGCCATCGGACTGGGCGCCGTACCGCCGGTACCCCCGCCGGGTGGTGCGGCTCAACGACGCCGAGGGCCGCCCAGCCGCGGTCATCACCCTGGCCGTGCCCGACGATACGCTGCGTGAGACCCTGGCCGCCATCAACATCGCCGCCGGGGCGCTGGCTGGCAGCGGGCTGCTGCTGGCGTTGCTGCTGGGGCTGGTCGCGGCCCGCAGGATCACGCGCCCGCTTCATGAAGTGGTGGACGGCGCCGCCCGGGTGGCGGCGGGCGACCTGGACGTGCGGCTGAAGGTGCGGCGCAAGGACGAGATGGGCCAGCTCATGGGCGCCTTCAACCAGCGCGTGGCCGAGCTGAAGGACGCGCGGGAGAAGCTGGTGGCCGCCGAGCGGGTGGCCGCGTGGCAGGAGATCGCGCGGCGCATCGCCCACGAGATCAAAAACCCGCTGTTCCCGATCCAGACCTCCATCGAGACCCTGCAGCGGGTCTACGACAAGAAGCACCCCGACCTGGACGAGATCTTCCGCGAGTCCACCGCCACCATCCTCGAGGAGGTGGGCCGGCTGAAGAACATCGTGCAGGAGTTCTCCCGCTTCGCGCGGCTGCCCAAGCCCCAGCTGCAGGAGGTCGACCTGACCGAGCTGTTGCCCGGCATCATGAGCCTGTACGGCGAGGGCGACATCCCGGTGACCGCGGAGGTCCCCGCCACCTTGCAGCCGGTCATGGCGGATCGCGATCAGCTGACCCAGGTGCTGGTCAACCTGCTGCAAAACGCGCGAGACGCGCTGAGCGGCGCCGAGGATCCGCGCATCACCCTGGAGGTCCGCGCCGAGGAGGGCTGGATCGCCCTGGAGGTGTCGGACAACGGCCCCGGCTTCGACGAGGCGCTGGCGGCACGCATCTTCACGCCCTACTTCACCACCAAGGAGAAGAAGGGCGGCACCGGGCTGGGCCTGGCCATCACCCACCGGGTGATCACCGACCACGGCGGCCAGATAGAGGCCAGCTCCGCCCCAGGCCAGGGCGCCACCTTCACCGTCCGCCTGCCGCTGAATTAAAATGTCATATAGGGGGGTCAGACCCCCCCACTTGACATTTTATTTGAAGTGCTCGCCGACGCCGTCGATCTGCTCGGCCTTGCGGGCGGAGAGGTGGAGGATCTGGGTGGTGCGGCGCTTGGTCTGGATGTCCTTGTAGACCCACTTGACCTGATCCTCGCCAAGCCCGAGGGGGGCGCCCGCCTCGGCCGGCTCCACGCCGTGGTTGAAGGCGTACAGCAGCAGGTCCATCTGGTCGTAGGGCAGCGCGAAGTAGAACTCGTCCTGCCCCTGGGGCAGGCTGTAGGTGTCGGTGGTGGGAACCGAGCTGGTGATGGCCTCCGGCAGGCCCAGGTGGCGGGCCATGGCATAGACCTGGGTCTTGTACAGGTGGGCGATGGGCTTGATATCTGCCAGCCCGTCGCCGCCCTTGACGAAGAAGCCCTGGTCGAACTCCAGCCGGTTCGGCGTGCCCACCACGGCGTAGTTCAGCCGGTCGCCGTGGTAGTACTCCAGCATCTTTCGGGTGCGCTGCTTGAAGTTGGTGGCCGCCACCACCTGCAAGTACGCGTCCAGCGGCAGCCGCGCTTTTTTGGTCTCACCGTCGGGTGACTGGATCACCACGCTGAAGTAGGTCAGCCGCTCCTTGCCCTCCAGGGGCGGCACCACGATTTTCTGCCGGTAGGTCTCGTCATACTCGGGGAACACTCGCCGGATCGCGTCGTCCCGGCGGCGGTAGCAGCCAGCGCCCTCGAGGATGCCCGAGATCTCTTCCACCTCATACCGGACATCGCAATGCTCGCACAGCAGCTTGCCCTTCTCGCTGCTCTCGGGGCTGGAGTCCCGCTCGGGCAACAGCAGCGCGAACACCCGCTTGGGCCCCACCGCGCGCACGGCCAGGGCGAGGCAGGTGGAGCTGTCGATGCCACCGCTCACCGCCACCACCAGCCCCCGACGGCGCATGGTGCGCAGGGAGGTGCGCAGGAGGTCGCTGATCCGGTCCGCCTCCTGCTCGAGATCCAGGTCGAGTACATGCTTGCCAAATGTCATGCACGCAGCTTCGCAGACGCTGAAAATAAAGGCAATTAGCGACAACTAACATTTTGACTCGCGACTACTTGCATTCCATATTTCTTCGAGAGTCCGATCCACCACTCACGCGGAGGCTGTAACTGTTCCATGGGAAAAAAGACTGAGAAGAAGATCGCCAAGAAGGGCAGGAAGGACAAGGACTCCCCCGGGCACTCCAAGCATCTTTGTGCCGTGATAGCAGGGGGTTATGGGTTCAAACAGGTCCACGCCATGGTGGGTAAGCCGAAGTTCATCTGCGCCAAGTGTGGGCGCGCCGCCGAAAACAAGCGGAACCTGTGCAAGGCGCGCAAGCTGTAGTCGATCGAAGGCGTACGGGAGAGGGAAAATGAATGTTAGCGAAATTCTGAAGCGCAAGGGTACGGCAGTGATCTGCATCTCGCCGGAGAGCACCATCCAGGAAGCCATCGAGACCCTGGTGGGCCAGGGTGTGGGCGCGCTGCTGGTTCGCGACAAGAGGGAGAAGGTTGTGGGGATCATCACCGAGCGGGACATTCTGCGCGCCAACGCCAAGGAGTTCGACGGCCTGAGCAGCTTCAGGGTCTCCGACCTGATGACCGGCGACCTGATCATCGGCTGCGAGGACGACTCCGTCTCCTACGTGGAGCGCGTGATGACCGAGAGCCGCATCCGCCACCTGCCCATCTTCGAGGGCAGAAAGCTGGTGGGCATCATCTCCATCGGCGACGTGGTCAAGGCCAACGCCGAGCAGGCGGCCATCGAGGTACGCCACCTGACCAGCTACATCACGGATCAATACCCCGCCTGACCGGCGTAGACGTAGACCTAGACGCAGTCGCAAGCGCAAGCGATCCGCCCGCGCCACCAGCCCCTGCTACTCCGACCTGAACTCCCGCCTCGCCGCCTCCAGGTCTGCGGCCGTGCCGATGTCCATCCACTGCCCTTCCACCGGCACGGCCCTGACGTCCGCCCCTGACTCCACCAGCTGCGCCACCGCCTGGGGCAGCTCGTACTCCCCGCGGCTCGACGGCTGGAGCGCCTCCACCAGCGGCCAGATCGACGGGCCGAGCACGCCGAGGCCCGCGTTGTTCCACGGCGTGTTCGACGTGCCGCGCGGCGGCTTCTCCACGATGTTCAGCACGCGGAAATCCTCGTCCACCGTAACCGCGGCGCCGGCCCACGGGTCGTCCACCGGGTTGACCCCGAGCACGGCGTCACGCCCCGGCGCCGCGGCCAGGATGCGCCCGTAGTTGTCCGACGAGACCAGGATGTCGCCCCAGCCGAAGAAGAACGGCTCGTCGCCCAGGAACCCCCGCGCCAGCTGCAGCGCCCGGGCGGTGCCCTCGGGCGGCTGGGGCTGGCGCTGGTAATGCACCTCCACGCCGAAGGCCGCCCCGTCGCCGATGCCCGCCTCCAGGATCTCTGCGCAGTGGCCGGTGATGATGGCCACCTCGCGCAGCCCGGCAGCCGAAAGCCCGCGCAGGATGTGGCCGATGATGGGCGCGCCCGCCACCTCCAGCATCGGCTTGGGGAACCGCTCGGTGATGACGCCCAGGCGCGTGCCCCGGCCCGCGGCCATCAGCACGCCGCGCCGCACGCTCATGGCACCCGCTCCATGCCCTGCGCCGCGCTCACCTCGAACACCGGCCCCGGTGACACCATGGCCGCCCGGGTCAGCACGCCGCCCAGCTGATCGGGCGTGGCCGCCGCGATGGCGTAGCCGCCGAAGCCGGCCCCCGTGAGCCGCGCCCCCAGCGCCCCGCCCTCGCGCATGGCCGCACACAGCCGGTCCAGGGCGTCCGACGAGCAGCGGTAGTCCGTGGCCAGGCTCTGCTGCGACGCGTCGAGCAGCCGGCCCAACGCCGCCAGGTCCCCGTCGCCCAGGGCCCGCTCCGCCCGGTCCACCCGCAGCGCCTCGGACAGAACATGCCGGGCCGCGGCCCGCACCCGCACCGGCCGGTCTGCAGGAAAGCTCCCGGCGGTGAGCGTCACGAACGAGGCGGGCTCCACCCCCAGCTCCCTCGCCGTGGTCGCCGCGTCCGCCTCACCGGGCAACGCCTCCAGCGCTTCCCGCGCCGCATCCCCGGGCAGCCGCCCCAGGGCAGGCGGGTCCCCTGCATCCACGCCGAGCCTGCGCGCCAGCAGCGCGGCGCCCAGCCTGCACGCGATGACCCGCTCGTTGTACGCGTCCTTCGCCGAGCCGCCCTTGGGCGCCGCCTCCCCCGAGTAGGCCACCACCAGGCGCAGGTCCTCGGGCAACGCCACGGCCCGCCGCGCCGGCGGATGAAAGTCGATACGCAACGCGGCGCCAGCCTGCGCCAGCCCGATGACCGTCTGGTCCATGCCCCCGCTCTCCACCCCCACGTGGCGCTCGGCCACGATGGCCAGCTCCACCAGCGCCTCCGGCGACAGCCCCAGCTCCCACAGCTGGTCCAGGCAGAGCAGCGCCGCCATGGTGAACGACGAGCTGGACGACAGCCCCCCCGTGGTGGGCAAGTCCCCGTCGAACAGGAGCCGCGCCCCGCGACCCGGGGCCCTGCCATCGAGCATCCTGAGCGCCCCGTACAGGTAGCGGTGCCACGGCGTCTCGGGCAGCGCGTCCAGCGCATCGCGCCGCAGCTCCGCCTCCCCGTCGAACAGCAGCGACACCCCGCGCACCACCGGCTCGTCCAGCGGAGCGGCCGCCGCCACCGTGCCGTACGGGATGGCCAGCGGCAGCACAGGCAGCAGCGAATAGTCGGTGTGCTCCCCGATGAGGTTGATGCGCCCCGGCGCGCGCACCAGGACAGCGGGGTCGGCGCCGAAGCGGGCGGCGAAAGAGCGGGAGAGTTCTGCCGGCGTTGCCCTGTGGTTCATGGTCCCTTTGTACTGCAATGCGCGAGCGTACGCCGCAGGGAAATGACTACGGCATCCAGGCCAGCCGGGCGGGCCGCGGGGCGCCGCTTCCCGGACACCCTCTCAGGAGCTCGCCAGCCAGCCGGTGCCGCTGCTGGATGAGGGGCCTGTCCCTGGCCAGGGGAGAGCCGATCTCCGGGTGCGCGCGCAGGTACCGCCGCCAGGCCTCGACGGTGGAGCGCTTCTTTCGCCGCAGCAGCCCGGGGCGCCTGCGGCTGGCCTCGGAGACCATGTGGGCCACGTGCTGGTTCGCCAGCCCCTCGTCGCACCGGGCGGCCCATCGCGACGCCGGCCAGCCGTACGCCGCCACGCGCGCGAGGCTGGCCACCACCCGGTCCGCCTGGCGGACAAAAGGCCGCAGGTGCCGCGGCCGGGTGTTCCTGAGCCGCGCGGACAGCAGCCGCTGCAGGTCCTGGCGCGCCAGCCTGTGGGCCGCGCGGGCGGCGTACCGGGCCCCATGGGACCCGGGCGTCAGCCCGCGCCTTCGAAATTCCCGCACCACCCTGGCCATCAAACGCTGCGCCCTGCCCTGCTCGCCGGCGCGCCGCGCGTGCTGGCCGAGCCTGAACCAGCCCTCGACGACGACGGGGCCTGCCCCGGGCCGCGCCCCGTGTCGACGACGAAAATCAGCGAAGGCGGCGGCCAGCCCCCGGACGTCACCGGCCCGGTGGAGCTGCTCCATGGCGAGCCTCAGGCTGTGGGCTGCGGCCTGTGCTGCAATCCGCGAAGCAGCGTGGCGCCGGTACAGCGCGGCGGCGCGCGCCGGCTTCCCCGTGCGAGCCAGCCAGCCCGCGGCGAGCCGGGTGGCCGCTCCCCGATGCGGCGAGCGAGCGTATCGGGGATCACGGGCCAGCTCCAGCAACAGCGCCCCCGCCTCGTCGAAGTGCAGCAGCCGCCGGTACCCCGCAGCAGCCCGCCAGAGCCAGGCGTGAGCCGACCCATGGCCAGGATCCGCGCGCCACCGCCGCTCCAGCGCGCGCGCCTCCCGCCAGGTCTCTCCGCCGGGGCTCTCCGCCGCCACGAGCCCGGGGGCCTCGGCCCGCCCGACCCCCGGCGCCATCGCGGCAAGGGCCAGCATGACCCCGGCCACCAGCCGCCCGCTCACCAGGGCACGAACCATGGTCCTGGATCGTGACATGCGCGCTACAGGTTCGGCGGGAAGAGCCCCTGGATCAGCCCCCCCAGATAGCCCTCGGCCGCCTGCCGGTCGGGCAGCGCCACCTCGGCCAAAACCAGGATCACCAGGTAGTCGAGCCGCTGGTCCGGCACCAGCCGAAGGTGGTCCGGGTTTGTACGGGGTCGACACCGCCGCAAGTCCACAAGACGGCAGCCAGCCACCTCGCGCACTTCGCCTGAAGATCACGTGATCTTTTCTCCATCGGTGTTGACGCTGGCGGAGGTCGAGTCTTCGCCGTCGGGCCACTCGACGTTGGCGCTCACGTACCCGCCGTTGCTCGGGATCTTTATAGCGGTGCCGGCGCCGCCGATGCGCACCCGGTTCTCGCGTCGGATATGGACGGTGTACTCGTTGGCGCTCTCGCTCTCGGCGTGGGTAACCACCAGCTGGACCTCGTACCGCTGCTTGAAGTCCTTCTTGCGCCCGAAGATGTTCAGGTGGGTCTTTCCCGCGAGGTTCTCCGCGGCGGTTGATCCGACGCTCCCCTGCTCGGGCTTCCATTTGCAGCTGAACCGTTTCTGGCCCCGGGCTACCAGCTCGAGGTCGAAGCCAGCGATCTTGTCCTCGCGGGAATGGAGGGGGAGGGCGAGCAGCTGCTTGGTCACCGGTGCTCGGATGAACTGCTCAGTCTTACGCGTGCCGCGGATCTTGATGGTGATCTTGTCCTTCCGACCCACGCTGGCAAAGATCAGCTTGATTCTCAGAGAACCGGAGGGGGTGGTCGTGGCCTTGCTGGTGCCGGCGCTGGCCGCGGGCATGACCTGCAGCACCTGCCCATCCGAATCCACGATCCTCTTGGCAGGCCCCGGCAGCTTGTGGCCATACACCTCCAGCTCGAAGCTGGCGTAGAGCTCGAGCCACCGCCGGTAGTTTTTCCGGACCATGGCCGCTCCAGGCAGGAGGCTGCCCTTGATCTTTGGCAGTTGGATGGGCTCGCCGTTGCCCAGGAAGCTCGTCGCCGCCGCCCGCTTCCACTCGAGGTGGCTGTAATGGCCGATCACCCAGTCCGCGACGTACGCCATGAATCCCAGGGCAAATGCGAATAGCATCCCTACTGGGCCCGCGATCATGCCAAGGGTCCTCGCGATGCCAAAAACCAGTCCGGCAATCCCTCCCACAGCCTTGCCAATGTATCCAACTCTGGTCCCCCAGTTTTCCGCCTTCCCAATGCTCACAATGGCGCTGACGATCTCGATGACGCTGACCACAACGTTCAAGGCTATCCCCAGGCCCTTGTGGAGCCTGGGGTTTGTGTCCGACATGGTCGGCAGCCCACGCCTCTTGCGGTTCCACTCTATGGCAGCGAGGGCGCCCTGACCGAGCTTGATCAGATCCGCAGCGAACTCGGCCTTGTCCATGGCGCCGGGTTTGTCATCCCGGAAAAGCCGCTCTGCCAGGGAGACGACGATGAAGGCCGCCTCGACGATATCCAGGAGAGTGCCGATGCCGACGCGGGCATCCATGTTGTCCTGGTACTTCTTGATCGTCAGCCCGAACTTCTCCTCTGCCTCTGCGGCCTCCCCCAGCTTGTCCGGCAGCTCCGCCAGGACCTGCCTCCTGAGCTTCTTCCAGGTGGCTGGCCCGGTCCACGAGTCCCAAAGCCGCCGCCCGGAGACCGTGCCGTACCAGGTCAAGACGAAGCGCTTGTAGCCGCCGAACGACTTGATCGAGCCAGAATTCGCCAGCCCTCCGATGAAGGCTTCCAGCATCTTGACGGCGGTGCCGTGACCCACCTTGTACTTGCCTATCGCGGTCTGCTTGTCCTTGAACCAGGTGGCCACCTGTGTGGCTGGATCGAGCACATACCCCATGGGCAAGCAGTAGTGCCCGGGTGACGGCTTGTCCGAGGAACCGCCGATGGCCTGCTTCATCAGCTTCGCCAGAAAGCTCCGGCCCATCTTGAAGCTGGACAGGCCCGCCAGGATCACCTCCCAGTGGCGATCCCCACGGCTCGAGTTCTTCATGGCTCTTTTGAACGCCTCCGTTCCCTCCGCCAGCGCGACCGCGTCGCTGGCGGCGAAACAGTGCTCCTTGACGTAGGCCTCGTATCGGCTCCGATCGAGGAACTGGCTCAGCCTCCCGAGCTGCGTCTCCAGGTTCCGTAGGTAGGCGCCCTCCCTGAGGTCCTCCCAGCCCAGGTACAGCTCGGCCGCGTTGACGGCAGGCAACATGTGGACCGGGATGGAGGTCTCCTTGCGATCCCCCTTGAGGTTCGATCCGCGAGATTTCCCGAGCTGGATGGAGCGGTCCAGGTTGACCGAGAGCACCTCTCTCCGGTCCGCCTCGGTGATCTTGAAGTCATGCCGCAGCGACTGCTGGGTGAACCCCGAGCGGGCCCTGTCGTTGCGCCAACTCATCCGGTCGAGGATCTCCTTGCCACGGTAATTGAAGTCCGTCGGCTCCAGCATCTTGGCGTCGACCGGTATGAGCTCCTTGTCCAGGGACTTCTCCGGGCTCGACTGCAACTCCATGGCGAGCCATGCGGCGATGGACATCCGGTAGAACCTGTCCTTGTCCCCCCTGAAGTCGCTCCAGCGATCGAGAGCCAGCCGGACGCCGTTGTCATGCAGATCTTCCGCCCACTGCTCGGGATCCTGCAGCACCACCACGTGATGCCATGTAGGCATCTTCTTGATGCCGCCAGAAGAGGTGAGGAGCTCGCCCTCATCATCGAAGAAGCAGGCCGCGCGCACGCACACGTACCCGCGCTCGTCGAACCTGTCGAGCACTGTCTTCTTGTGCTTCTTCGCCAGCTCCTTGTCCGGCTTTATGTCCTGCCAGACTATGACCTTCTCCGTCGAGTCGAGCTGCTCCTTGATGGGCCGTTCCGGGATCTTCCCCTTGAGCTCGCGCACCTGCTGCTCGGTCTGCTCTGCGGGTTGACCGGACTGCCGCTGCTCTTCAGCCAGCCGCTCAAGCTCCTCGATGGCGCTCTCTACCTCCCGTTTGTTCACCTCCCACCTGGCCACCTCCTCCTGGTGATCAGCCTCGGCCCTGTCCGCCACGGCCTTGTGCAGCTTCTGAAACTCCTTTTCGATGGGCGGGTAGAAGGTATCCACGGTGTCGGCCTTGCAACGCGCCAGCAGCTCCTTGACGGCCTGCTTCCCCAGAGGTATGGGCGACAGGTAGAAGAAGAATTCCCCCATGTAGAGCTTCGCCGACGTGGGCGCGTACCGGCCGGCCCTCATGAGCACCGAGTTCTTCTTACCCAGGGGAAGCCGGTCCCCCACCTCCGACGGGAGCTTCTTCCGTCGCCAGCGTCCGTCCTCCCGGGCGTGGATCTCGTCGAGGACCTTTGACGCGCCCTGCCCCTTTCGTCCCCACAGCACGTAGATCCACTTGCCCTTGATGCGGACGAGGTCCCCCCCGCGGGCCTTCACCCTGGAACCTGAAACTTCCACGTCCAGCTTCTTTCCCGGAAAATTCGCTTCGAACAGGTGGATGACGGGGCCGCGGTTCAGCTGGGCCGGGCTGTTGCGCTGGACGGCTGCGCTGTTGGTCGTTTTCGCCAAGGTAGCGTCTCCTGTTCAGCCTCGCCGGCCGCTATTGGTGGGGCATTGCTGCGATCTCTCAATCATCCTGAAACGACGACGCCAGGCTGGCCCGGGTCGTATCGTCGATCTCGCCTGTCACCGGGAGCTGGTGGTCCTCCTGGTACCTCGCCAGGGCCAGGGCGAGCTGTGCGTCCTCCTCGCCGGACAACACGCAGGCGTATCCGATGTTTTCGAGCCGCGCCTGGATGCCGGTGACGGAGGAGACCGGGTCGATGCCGCCCAGCGTTATCTCGTATGTTTCTCGCTCGCCGTCCGGGTCGAAGACGATGGTCGCCCTGGCGGCGTCGGGCGAGATCTTCCGCTTGATCCACCCCTCGCCGTCGGTGATGGCGCGGCTCACGTCGCCATCGACGGTGATCTCGTACGCGACGTTGCGCCGGGGCATGGACATCAGCAGCGGCCGGACCTCCAGCCGGGCGGGCACATCCTTGCGCCGGAACCGGTGCCGCTTGCCCGTGGGCCGCGCAACCACCCGCTTTCGTCGGGCGGGCACCTGTACGGTTTCGCCAGGCAGCAAGCTATGGCCTCGCTCCAGCCCCTGCGCCAGCGCCTTGTTGCCCGGCTCCTGCAGCAAGACCTTCTCCGTCAGCCCGGCGCGGTAAGCGATGCTCGCAACGCAGTCCCCCTGCTCGACCTCGTATGCGCCAGGCAGGATCTCTCCCTTGCTGGCCGGACTGACGCTCTTGCCGGTGGGCAGATCGTCGTCCAGGTCGTCATCTTCCTCCGAGAAAGTGACGCTCATCCCGTCGACCCGCTTGATCGTCTCCTGCTGCGCCTCCAGCCCCTCCAGGTCTGAGCCCACCAGATCAATCAGCTCCTCGGCCAGCTCCTCGTCCAGCTCATCGAGCAACTCCTCCAGCATGCGTTTCGAGTCGCTCATCTCAGATCGCCTCCCACGCGTCCCTGTCCAGCTTCGGGAACGTCACCTGGCAAGTGCCGGGGTCGATGCCGTCCACGCGGGCGCGGCCGTTGCTGTCGGTGGTGCCGCTCTGCTTCGTGCCGTTGGGCAGGGTGATGACCCACGCCTCGTCGGCCACCGGCCTGTCCTCCTCGTCCACCAGCTCGATCTCGATCCAGGTCTTCTCCTCGTCGGCAGCAGACTTCGCGTTCGCCTTCGAGTCCGGCGACAGCGGCGCCTCTTGTTTGCCCGATCCCGGGGCTCCGGCGCTGCTCTCCCCGGCCGCCTGGGCGCCCCCCTGCTCGCCGGCCGCCAGCTTGTCCTGTGCGTCCGCCCGCGGGGTCTCGCCCCAGGTCCTCTTCCTGTCCGGCGCCGGCTTCGCCTTCGGCGGCAGCGGCACCTCCTCCTCAACCGGGCGCGGGACGCTGGCGTAGCTCACCCCGGGCGCCCGGGCCACCCGCAGCTCGCCGGCGGCCAGCAGGTCGGCCAGGATGTTCAGCATCTGCTCATCGTCGACGTCCGACAGCCATGCCTCGGCGGCGTGCTCCATGGCCGCGTCCCGCAGCGATGCCAGGGCCACCGGGTCGTCGGCAATCTCCAACAAGAACGCCCGCGCCTCGTCCACCGAGTGGAACTCCAGCACCTCCTGCCAGTGCAGCAGGTAGTACTCCTCGCTCCCCTTGTAGACCGAGTAGCCCACGGTCGCTATACCCTCCGGGCCGTCACGGCGCGTTGACCTTCACGCTGGTCGGGCCCTTCTTGGTGGGATCCACGGAGATGCACGACTTCTCGTTGACCTTCAGCCCGGACTTGTCCAGCTCGAACTTGGTGTCCTCGAACAGCATGATGAACTTCTGGGTCTGCAGGTTGGTCATCATGGCCGCCTGCATGGTGATCGTGGGCGTCCCGGAGATGGTCACGCCCATGCCCATGCCGGTCACCGTCACCCCCATGCCCATGCCGGTGAGGGTGATCCCCATGCCCATGCCCATCACCTGCACCCCCTTGGTGCCGCCCTTGATCTCCACGCCGGCCATCTTGCCCGTGACCGACACCGACTGCATGGCCTCCACCGACGCCGATCCGGCCCTGGCGTTGACGCTGTAGTCCCCCATGCTCACCGTCACGTCGCGGTTGCCCTTGCTCACGTCCAGGGAAGCGTCCTGCTCCACCGACACGCTGCGGCTCCCGCTGCTCACGTCGAGGGTGTCGTCGCCCCGCTCCACCTCGGCGGTGCGGTCGTCGCCCACGGTGAGCTTCTGGTTCTCGCCCACGGTGGTGGTGCGGTCCCGCTTGACCACCTCGGTGCGGTCTCGCTGGGCGTGGGTGTACAGCTCCTCCTGATCCTTCTTGTCCTCCAGGCGGATCTCGTTGAAGCCGCCGCCCCCGGGTGAAGAGTTGGACTTGATGGTACTTCGGGTGCGGTGCTCTGGCAGGCTGTGCGGCGGCACGTTGGTGCCGTGGTACACCCGCCCCGTGACGATGGGCCGATCCGGATCGCCCTCCTCGAAGTCGACGATCACCTCCTGGCCCACCCGCGGGATGTGCATGGCGCCCCACCCCTGGCCGGCCCAGGTCTGGCTCACCCGGATCCAGCACGAGCTCTTCTCGTCCTTCTTGCCCTGGCGGTCCCAGTGGAACTGCACCTTCACCCGGCCATGCTTGTCGGTGTAGATCTCCTCGCTCTTGCTCCCCACGACCACCGCGGTCTGCACCCCCTGGACCTCGGGCTTGCGGGTCACCCGGGGCGGCCGGTACGGCACCTTGTGGGGGGTGGCGTGGAAGCGGTTGCTGTAGGTGCAGCGCGGGTCGAGGGAGCCGGAGTCGAGATCCAGGGCGCCCTTGCGCGCGGTGTGCAGCAGGCGGGTCAGCAGGTACTTCTTGCCGTTGAGCGCCTTGCGCGGGTGGCCCGTCAGCTTGAACAGGGCCCCGGGGAAGAACCGCCCGCAGTCGCTGTGCCCCTCTGCCTGCTCCAGCTGCGCCTGGGCCTCCTCCAGCCGCACGGACGCCAGCCCCTTGCCGTCGGCGGGCTGCTGATAGAGCCCCGGGTAGTCGTACAGCTCCAGGTCCTGCCTCAGCTTGGCCGCTCGCTCCACCTCCATCTCCACGTCCGGTTTCTGGAAGTTGTAGTCGGCCAGCGTCACCTTGCCGCTGCCCACCGCCGCGCTGTAGTGCAGGCGGAAGATGTGCTCAAGGGCGGCGGAGGTGGTCTTCGGCTCCTCGAAGGGCACCTCCGCCTTGCCCGCGATGTCGGGGTGGAAGGCCGGGGCGTTGGCCATGTGCAGCACATGGCGGTCCTGCAGGTGCTCGAAGTAGTAGTAGTACCCCTCCTCCTCCAGCAGGCGGCAGATGAAGTCCCAGTCGGTCTCGCGGTACTGAACGCAGTAGATGCGCTCGGTGGGCTCGCGGTTGCCCTTGCAGCGGAACTTGTACTTGACCTTGGCGCCATCCAGCAGCCCGGTGATGATCTTCCGCGCGCTCTGCTCCTGGAAGATGCGGCAGTCGCGGCGGTAGCGCAGGCGTGTGGCAGCAGGCGCGAGGGTCGCCTGGTACACGGTGAACTTCCGCCCCGTGTCCTGCTGCTGCAGGCGCAGCACCATGCCGTGCACATATCGGGACAGCTTCTCGTCGCGCTCGATGGTCAGCAGGGCGGCCTTGCCCACCAGCATTCCCAGGTCCAGCTCGGCCGATGAGCTGGCCAGGGTGATGTTGAACTGAAACAGGCGGGAGATGGCCTCCTGGCCGGTGAAGCTCAGCACATACAGCGGCTTGTCATGCCCTTCGATGGCGAACTTTGCAGTCACCGCATTGGAGCTGGTAATGGCCAAAACTGGACCTTCCCTTGCGAAAATAAGAACTTGCGAGCTATTTGATACTATAACTATATAGATTATAGTATTTGAGCGATCAAGACGGATTGTTGAAGTTCGAGGCACCGGATGGACTGGACCGGAAAGCTCCTGGGCGGCAAATATCGGATCGGGCAGCTGCTCGGCAAGGGCGGCAATGGCGCCGTTTACGAGGCGATCCAGGAGGATCTCGGACGCCATGTGGCCATCAAGGTGCTGCACATGGGGGCCGAGGAGCATGATCCACAGGTGCTGGCGCGGCTGGAGCTGGAGGCCAAGACCGCCGGGGCCCTGGCCCACCCGAACATCGTCCAGATCACAGACTTTCAGAAGGACGACCCGGACGAGCCGCCCTTCCTGGTGATGGAGCTGCTCAAGGGCCGCTCGCTGGGTGACGAGCTGCGCAAGGAGGGCCCCATCTCGTCCAAGCGGGCCTCGCTCATCGCCACCCAGGTGCTCGACGCTCTGGCCGCCACCCACGAGGCAGGGGTGCTGCACCGGGACCTGAAGCCCGATAACATCTTCCTCACATCCATCGCGGGCGTGGGCGATGTGGTCAAGCTGCTGGACTTCGGCATCGCCAAGCTCATCGACCACCAGGGCAAGGGCACCAAGCTGACCCGCACGGGCTATGCGCCCGGCTCACCGGCCTACATGTCGCCGGAGCAGCTGTTCGACCACGAGGTGGACCACCGCACGGACCTCTACTCCCTCGGCGTCATGCTCTACCGCATGCTCAGCGGGGAGCTGCCGTTCAAGGCGGAGAACCACAACGCGCTGGTGCTGGCGGTGGTGCAGCATGACCACACGCCGCTGGGGGAGCTCGTCCCTGACCTGCCGCCTGCCATGGCCGACCTGGTGGAGCGGGCCATCAAGCTGGAAGCGAAGGATCGGTTCACCGACGCCAGGGCCATGGCCGCGGCGCTGGCAGCAGTGGACGAGCCAGCGGCCGCCTCGTTTCAGGACTTCCAGGCCACCCTGGTGGACGTGGAGGCCCTGGCCAAGCAGGAGGCGGAAAAGAAGAAGGACGATGGTCCTGCCCTGGACGAGGTTGAGACCGTGTCAGTGGTGGACCCGGTGCAGGAGCCCTCCGAGGAGCCACCCATGGCAGCGGTCCCCACTGGCGAGGGCACCCGCCCTGTGCCGCTCGAGGAGGTGGTCACGGCCGCTGCGAAGCCGAAACCCGAGCCGGTGCCGGAGTCTGGGGCCAGGTCGGGAGCCGAGCCGGAAAAACCGGAGAACACCACCATGACCGTGAGCGTGGGACAGGAGGCGGAGGATCCCGAGCCGCCACCGCCCGCGCGCAAGCCAGCGCTCGGCATCGCGGCCGCGTTGGTGACCCTGGTGGCCGTGGCAGGGGTTCTCTACATGGCCACGCGAGACCCCGGGCCAGCGACAGAAGTGGCGGCCGCGGCTCCCCCACCGCCCGCAGAGCGCATTGCCCCTGCACCCACACCCGCCCCCGCTCCCGCGCCCAAATCTGCCCCCGCCCCCGATCCCGCTCCCGCTCCCGCTCCCGACCCCGACCCCGCTCCCGCTCCCGACCCCGATCCCGACCCCGCCCCCGACCCCGCCC
>CAZEFW010000049.1:0-5752 GCA_964511535.1 uncultured Myxococcales bacterium
GCCGTGCGCCCCCCCAAACACCCCACCGTCGACGCCACGGCAACCAGAACAAGGATACGAATCATGACCAATTCCCCAAAGCCAGCGAGCAAAGCGAGCCAAACCATTTACCCTCAAGTCTCAAGCCCCAAGCCTCAAGCCAGGCGAGCGGAACTCGCCCAACAATTTACCCTCAAGTCTCAAGCCCCAAGCCTCAAGCCAGGCGAGCGGAGCTCGCCCAACAATTTACCCTCAAGCCTCAAGCCCCAAGCCTCAAGCCAGGCAAGCGGAGCTCGCCTACCGCAGCAGCTTGCGCGCCTCCTTGGCCTTCTTCTTCTTGGCCAGCTTGTAGCGCTTCTTCGCCTCGCGCCGGCTCTCGCCGGGCAGGCGCTGCTCGATCTCCACGCCCCCCAACATGGCCACGCCCGTGATGCGCAGCGAGCAGGTGGACAGCTCCTCGTACATGCCGGGGTGGGTGTGGTCGTCGAACCCGCCCAGTACGCCGGACCCCTCCACCTCCACCCGCAGCTCCGGCGGCACGATGATGTGCACCCCGCCCAGGACGGCCGTGCAGTTCACCTCGGTCACCCCGTGGCACAGCCGCGCCTCGCGGAAGTCGAGCTCCACGCCCCCGAGCACCGCCACCACCTTGAGGTTCCTGGGCGCGGTCCAGCTCCCCTTGCGCGACGGCCCGCCCAGCACCGCCATCACCGTGCCGCTCTGCTGGGCCTGAGACGACGGCACCAACGCCGTGCTGGTGGGCACGGCGCTGCGCTCCAGCGCCGTCTCCCGATCCGCGGGCTGCGACGGCACCAGCGCCTCGCCCCCCTCGGCGGCGGCCTCCTCCGGCTCGAGGTCCACGATGAGCGCGCGGAGCTGCTGCTCCGAGGTGGCGGCCTCCGCCTGCTCCACCCGCTGCTCGTACTCATCCAGCTCCAGGCGATCCTCGGCGTAGTGGCCGGCCAGGATCTCGATCACCAGCTCCCGCTCTTTTTGCAGTTCCGAGATGTCGTGGGACATGGGCAGGGATATTACCCCAATTCCCCCTCATCCCTGGCGTCCGCCTGCGCCCGCGGCCTCGCCGTGCTAGCATATGGAGTTCGCCAGACAGTCCAAGGACAGCGGCCGCCCCCGCGCGCGGCAGGAGGAGATAGATGAGCGACGAGAGCAAGGTCAAGCCGATCCCCGACGGGTACCACAACATCACCCCCTACATCACCGTGCGCGGCGCCAAGCAGGCGCTCGAATTTTACGGCGAGGCCTTCGGCGCCGAGATCGTCCTCGTGATGGACATGCCCAAGGGCGACAAGGTGATGCACGCCGAGATTCGCGTCGGCGACTCCATCGTGATGGTGGGCGACGAGTGGCCCGAGATGGAGGGGCAGCCGGTATCCCCCGAGACCGCGGGCGCCGTGTGCTCCAGCCTGCTGATCTATTCCGAGGACGTGGACGCTGCCTACAAGCGCGCGGTGGACGCCGGGTGCACCAGCACCATGGAGCCGGACACCATGTTCTGGGGCGACCGCTTCGCCAAGGTGGTGGACCCGTACGGCCACCACTGGCACTTCGCCACCCATGTCGAGGACGTCTCCCCCGAGGAGATGGGCAAGCGCGCCGCGGCGGCGTTCGGGGGTTGAGGGCAAGCAAAACGCGGCAAGATGCCGCGTCTACATTCATGCAAGCAGCGTCCCGCTGCGGTGGCCCTTGAGCCGCGGCAGCTCACGTAGAAGCGGCGTCTCGCCGCTTCAGCCCGCCTCGAACCTGCGATACGCGGCAAGATGCCGCGTCTACTCCAGCTCGATCTTCTCCATGGTCTCCTCGTCGGTGAGCACCGGCGAGGGGAGCGAGTCGAAGGCTGCCTTGATCACGACGAAGAACGGGGCGGCCAGGGCGTCGGCCACGGCGCCGAACTCGCGCCGGTAGACGCTGGCCAGCTCCTTGAGATCCTCGTTTCTCTGCTCGTTGGTGTCGTCGATCTCCACCTTCCACACCAGGGCGCTCGAGTCGCAGCGCTGCAGGTCGGCGGTCATGTCCACGGTCAGGTCGCCGCCGTCGGACAGCAGCTTGGCCACCATCACCCGCACCACGCCGTGGATCTCGTCGGCGCACAGCTTCTTCCAGCCCTGGGCCTTGTCGAGCACCTCGTACTCCACGGCCAGGTAGTCCTTGTGCTGGTTGATGTGGCGCCGGGTCATGCTGGCCAGCAGCTCGGCGGCCTTGGCAGGCTGTCCCGGGATGGGCGTGGCCGACACCACCAGGCGCTTGACCTGCTTCTTGTCGGTCTGCTCGAAGTCAGGCTTGACGTACACGGACCGCACCGCGCAGCCAGAGGCCCCGGCCACGCCGAGGCAGAGCACCAGCAACAGCTTCAGACCCTTCATGCTTCGGCCTCCTTGTCCTCGGCCGCCGCGCCGCCGCCCCAGCGCTTGTTGAAGTACCCCTGCAGCAGCTGCAGGATCGCCGGCAGCAGCACCAGCGAGGTGATGAGCACGCAGCCGATGCCGAGGGAGGACAGCACCCCCATGGACTCCAGGCCGCGGTGGTTGGCGGTGAGCAGCGACGACCAGCCCACCAGGGTGGTGATGCACGAGGCGAGCACCGCGCGGCCTGTCTGGGTCACCGCGGTGAGCGCCGAGCCGCTCTCGCGGAAGCGATGGATGATGTAGACGCCGTTGCCCATCCCGTATCCAAGGACGACGGGGAAGACCACCACATTCATGAAGTTCATCTTCTGGCCCAGGATGGCCATGATGCCGAGCATGGCCGTGACCCCCACCACCAGCGGGATGAGCGCCACGAAGGTGCCGACGAAGCTGCGCAGGTCCACGAACAGGATCATCAGGATCGCCAGCGCCGCCAGCAGGGTGAACCACTTGGCGTCGTGCAGCACGATCTGCGACAGCCGCGCGAACAGGATGGCCATGCCGGTGGCGTGGTAGGTGGTGTCGCCCACCTTCAGGTCGGCCACCTGGTTGGAGAAGGCCAGCAGGTCGCGGCTGTCCCACAGCGCCACCTTGGGGTAGAGGAAGGTCAAGAAGCCCTTCTCCTTGCTCTCGGGCACCTGGCGGAACTGGGCCTTGTAGATGTCGGGCAGCTGCTCGAGGGTGAACGGCTTGGCGTCGAGGTACGAGATGAAGTCGCGGTAGTGCTTGCGATGCTTCGGCTCCAGCATCTCCGGCGTGATCTCCTTCAGGTCCTCCTTGATCTCCTGCATGATCTTCTGGTTGCGCAGCTGCTGCTCCATCTCCGGCACGAACAGGAACAACGAGATGGCCGCGTCCACCGTGCTGAAGCGCACCGGATCCACAACGCCGTACTTGTCGGTCTTCTCCGGCTGCATGGAGCGCAGCAGCTTCTTGGCCTCCTCCATGGAGGGGGTCCACACCGCCGCCGGGTCGGCCGAGATCTGGAACCGGTCCTTGATCTCCTGCTGCAGGATGATGCTCGGCCGGTCCTTGACCATCAGCGCGCGGGAGTCGTAGTCGAACTGCACGCCCTTGCGCAGGTCCTCGGGCAGCAGCGCGGCCAGCTGGGCCGGCTGGCCGCTGGCCGCCACGCCGAGCACCACCGTGACCAGCACGCCGAGCCACAGCGCCAGGCGGCCCAGGGGCACCTTGCCCCGCGAGGCGATGCCGGTCTCGAACTTGCGCGGCGCCCGCTGCAGCACCCGGTCCATGTAGTTGGGGAACTGGCGGTGGAACAGGTGCACCAGCATGGAGGTGACCAGCAGCATGGAGGCCGCGATGAGGAAGGTGCCGCCGCCAGCCACGATGCCGAAGTCGCGGAAGCCCTTGAAGTCGCTGGTGGCCAGCACGAGGAACGCCGCCGAGGTGGTGCACGCGGTGGTGAACGCCGCCTTGCCCAGCCTGGTGAGCGCCGTGCGGATGGCCAGCGACACGTCCCGCGAGCGGCTGTACTCCTCGCGCAATCGGTAGATGAACTGGATGCCGAAGTCGATCCCCTGCCCCATGAGGATGCCGGCCAGGATCGCGGTGATGCTGTTGAGCTCGCCCACCGTCAGGTAGCAGAAGCCGAAGGTGAAGATCACGCCGATGATGAGCGAGCTCATCAGGCTGGCCACCAGCAGCACCCGCCGCAAAAAGAGCACCAGCAGCAGCAGGATCCCGGTGACCGAGATGGACGCCGTGGGGATCAGGCTCTGAATGATGGAGTCCGAGTCGTCCAGGTTGAGCTTGTAGCCGCCGGTGTAGCCGTAGGTGACGGTGGCCCCCGGCTGCAGCGTACGGTAGCCCTGCTTGAGGATCGCCTTGCGCTTGTTGTCCTTGTTGTAGCCCGCGATCATGGCCTCGACCTTGGCCAGCAGCTTGCGGGTGAACTCCAGATCGGTGGAGCCGCCCATGGGCTTGATCAGCAGCAGCACCATCTTGCGGTCGGGGCTGATGTTGTAGTCGTCGCGGATCCCCTTCTTGCCCACCTGCTTGTACTTGTCGACGATGTCCTTCAGATCGAGCTTCACCGGCTCGGTCTTGCGCAGGGTGATGTGGAACGGGTTGTTGCGCCGGACCACGTCCTTGATCTTGGCCTTGAGCCGCTTGCGCGCCTCGATGAGATCCGGCGTCAGCACATACAGCCCGATGCGCTCTCGCACCCAGGAGATGTCCAGCTTCAGCCGCACCCGCCGCACCTCGGGCATCTTCAGCAGGCGCTCGGACAGGTCGTCGGCCACCCGCTTCATGTGCTCCGGGTCCTCGCCCTTGAGCGCCAGCATCAGAAACCCGATGCCGCCAGTCATCTCCGAGACCCTGTGGGCCTCCTTGACCGCCACGAGGTCCTGGGGCAGCAGCTCCAGCTGGTTGGTGTTGATGCGCAGGTTCGACGTGCCCCAGGCGGACAGGGCCACCAGCACCACGACGACGACGAAGGCGAGGCCCAGGCGACGCTCCAACAGCGCGGCCACCCGGGCGAGCAGAGAGGTTTTCATGGGTTCATGGGATAGCAGAGGGGACGGGGGAGGAGCAAGCAAGAGGCGCTGCCCGCGCCGAACCTGATACTCTCTGCGCCGTGGACACCCGCGATAGGATCGAATCGAACCTGGCCGAGCTCAGGCGCCAGGGGCGCATCAACATGGCGCTCTTTTTCGGCGGCGCGTTGGGGGTGGGCCTGCCGGTGATGCTCTTCCTGCTCTCCATCGCGAGCCGGTACAGCCACGGCCGCTACACCTTCACCGGTTCGCCCACCCTGGACGCCATCGGCATGGGCGTCGTGGTGGGGTTCATGGCCGGCGGCGCCTGCGTGGGGGTACGGCAGATGTGGCGCGGGGGGTGAAGGGCCCTGGCTATTTGCACTTGAACAGCTTGCAGGTCCCCGAGGTGCAGCTGCACGGGTAGAGGCAGTTGTGGCCGGCGCCGTGGCGCGCGAGGCACTTGCCCAGGTTGCACCAGGCGCTGGACTTGCACTTGGGCGCGCCGCAGGTGGCCCCCTTGACGCAGCTAGAGTAGCAGGCGTTGAAGCCGTTGCAGTTGTAGTTGCCGCACCCCTTTTCGGGGTCGGTGCCCGCCTTGTGGTTGCGGCAGATCCCCACGAAGCCCGAGGTGTTGCAGGCGCGGCAGGCCCCGGCGCAGGCCTTGTTGCAGCACACCTTGTCGTAGCAGAACCCGGAGATGCAGTCGCCGCCCGAGGTGCACGCCTTGCTGATGGGCTTTTTGCACTTGCCCGCCACGCACTTGTCCAGCAGCGCGCACTTGGTGCCGCAGGCGCCGCAGTGCAGCAGCGAGGTCTGCAGGTCAACGCAGAACCCGGAGCAGCAGGTCTT
>CAZEFW010000049.1:5852-21198 GCA_964511535.1 uncultured Myxococcales bacterium
CAGGTCAACGCAGAACCCGGAGCAGCAGGTCTTGCCCGCGGCGCAGGCGGTGCCGCACTTGCCGCAGTTGCTGGCGTCGCTCTTGAGGTCCACGCACACGCCGCTGCACAGGGTGTAGCCGGCGGTGCACTTGGTGACGCAGGCGCCGCCGGAGCAGTACTCGCCCGGGCTGCAGGCGGCGCCGCACTTGCCGCAGTTGTTGGCGTCTGTCTTGAGGTTGGCGCAGGTGCCGCTGCAGTTGGTCTGGCTCTTGAGGCAGCACATGCCGCTGTCGCAGTGGGACAGCAGGCCGCACGGGCTGGCGCACTTGCCGCAGTGCAGCTGCGAGCTGTTCAGGTCGACGCAGGCGCCGTTGCAGCAGGTCTTGCCCGGGGCGCAGACGGCGCCGCACTTGCCGCAGTTGCTCCCGTCGGTCTTGAGGTTGACGCACGCGCCGTTGCAGTTGGTCTGGCCCGGCGCGCAGATCTTGGCGCAGACGCCGAGCACGCACTTGTGGCCCGAGGCGCACTGCTTGCCGCACTTGCCGCAGTTGCCGGTGTCGCTCTTGATGTCCACGCACTTGCCGTTGCAGTTGCTCTTGCCCAGCGGGCAGCAGGTGCCGGCGCTGCACAGCTGCCCGAAGGGGCAGGCGGCGCCGCATGAGCCGCAGTTCTTGCTGCTGGTCTTGAGGTCCACGCACAGCCCGCTGCAGCTGGTCTGGCCCAGCTTGCAGCACTTGCCCGACGAGCAGGCGAAGCCGACGTAGCAGTTGTAGCCGCACTTGCCGCAGTGCAGGTTCGAGGTGGCGGTGTCCACGCACTTGCCGCCGCAGCTGGTGGTGCCGGCCTTGCAGCATTTGCCGGACGAGCAGTGCTGGCCCCCGGCGCAAGTGTTGCCGCAGCTGCCGCAGTGGGCGCCCGAGGAGGCCAGGTCAGCGCACTTGCCGCCGCAGCAGGCCAGGCCGCCGGGGCAGGCGCTGCCGCAGCTGCCGCAGTGGGCGGCCGACTTGTTCAGGTCCACGCAGGAGCCGCCGCACTTGGTGGCGCCGGAGGGGCACGACAGCTGGCACTTGCCGCCGGCGCAGACCTTGCCCAATGGGCAGACCTTGCCGCAGGTGCCGCAGTTGTTGCTGCTGGTGTTGAGGTCCACGCAGGCGCCGCTGCAGCTGGTGGTGCCGGGCGGGCAGACCGTGGCGCACTTGCCCGCCTTGCACTTGGTCCCCAGCGAGCACTGCAGCCCGCACAGGCCGCAGTTGGTGTCGTCGGTCTTGAGGTCGGCGCACTTGCCGCCGCAGCAGGACTGGCCCGCCTTGCAGGCATAGCCACAGGAGCCGCAGTGCTGGACCGTGGTCTTGACGTCCACGCACAGGCCGCCGCAGTTGTCGTAGCCCTTGAGGCAGCAGAGCCCCTTGACGCACGAGGCGCCGGAGGGGCACCCCTTGCCGCAGCTGCCGCCGCAGCCGTCGGGGCCGCACTGCTTGCTCTTGCAGTTCGGGACGCAGGCGTCGGGGCCCTTGCCGCCCATGTCGGGCGTCGGTCCGCCCTTGTCGGGCGTCGGCCCGCCCGTGTCAGGCGTCGGTCCGCCCTTGTCAGGGACCGGGGTGCCGACGTCAGGGGCGCCCTGCTCGGGCGCGGCCCCTCTGTCTGCCGTGGCCTGGCCGGCGTCGACGCTGGAGCCGGGATCGTCCTCGCCGCAGGCGGCCACCAGCAGGCACAGCGCCAGCGCGACCAGCGGAAAATGGAGAGACCGGGCGCTCGTATTCGTCATGGGGCACCACCTCCTCGGCGATGGACTTTCAGCCTGGAAAGCTACCCGTCCATCATACACTCGGGTGGGTTCGGCAGAGTCGGTCGACCTGGCGCAGCAGGGTGGGCACGCGGTGGGCGCCGTGCATCTGGCGCACCTGGTCGGCGGCCAGGGACGCGTCGATCCCCGCCGCCGTGATGAACAGCGGCTTTCTGCTGCGGCCGCGCAGCACCGGCTCGGCGTGGCCGCTGCCGCGAAAGGGGTTCTTCGCCACGCCCACCACCGACACCTCGCCCCCCAGCGCCTCGTGCAAGTGCGCGCCCAGCCCCCGGCGGCCCTGGTCGTCCAGCCAGACATAGCCGTCCACCACCACCGCCTGCAGCGGGTCGCTCACGCGCGCCAGCACCGCGAGCAAGCAGGGCAGCTCACGCAGGTAGAACTGGCCCGGCTGGTAGGGGGAGATCTGCTGCACCGCGGCCACATGCTCTGCCGCGGGGCCGGGATCGGACCAGCGGCGAAACAGGAGGCAGGCAGAGACAGCGGGTCCCGCGGCGGCGCGGTAGTCGACGTCGAGGCAGGCGAGCATGGGTGAGGTGTGGGGGGTGGGGGGCGTTTACGTTTGCGTTTACGTCTACGCTTCGTCCAGGTCTACGTTCGCGTCTACGTCCACGCTGGTTGGCGACTAGCCTAGCTCTTTAACCTTGTCGCGCATGGCCTGAAGCAGCTTCTTGACGCCGCCCTCATTGACCAGAGGATCCACCTGGTCCTCGCGCAGGCCCTTGGTTGTGGACTCGCCCACGGTCTTGGTGTCGAGGATCAGCCACTTCTTGCCCCGCTTGAACAGGGTCCAGGTGATGACGATCTCCTTCTTCTTGTAGGCCCGGTGCACCACGATGGTGGACTTGATGGTGGCCCGGTCGCCCTTGACCGTGGGCTGGTCGTACAGGATGGCGTCGATGTGCTTGAACAGATCCCGCGCCTTGGGAAACGAGAGCTTCTGCAGCAGGATGCCGAGGTTCTTTTCGAACTCCTTGCGCTCGGCGGGCTTCATCTCGTCCCAGTGCGAGGCGTTGAGCTCCTTGGTCATCTGGTCCAGGGCCAGCAGCTTGAGCGCCAGCTTGTCCTTCTTGTAGCGGATGGCGCCGATGAGCATCTTGACCGGCTTCTGGTACTGGGTGGTCTTCTGCTTCTTCTTTTTGCCCTTTGCCTCGGCGGGCGCGGCGGACAGGGCGAAGGCGAAAAGCGCGGCAACGGCGATGAGTTTGGTTCTCACGGTCTCTCCTCCTGGTGGGGTGGCAGCTACGCTAGCACCGGTGGCGGTACCAGGCCAGCAGCTCACGTTGGAGAGACGGCAGCGCAGCACAGATTAGTCACCCAATAAAATGTCAAGTGGTGGGGTCAGACCCCCCTATATGACATTTTAGCCGGGTCAGGTCTTGTCCTGGAGGTCCCGGTAGAGCGCCTGCACCCGATCGAGCAGCTGCGGGTTGGGCCAGTAGAAGGCCCAGCGCAGGGCCTCGCGGCCGTCGCCGGTGCGCTTGATGAACACCAGATACCTGGCGTCGGGCAGCTTCCGGAGCTGGCGCACGGTGGAAGAGAACGCGCTCGCGTCCTCGTCTATATCGAGCAGCAGCTCGCGGCGGTCGTCGAGGTAGCCCTTCAGATCACCGTGCAGCACGGCGCGCAGACGGAAGGCGAGGCCCACGAACCGCGGGTTGCCGTAGCGGTCGTGGCTGCGCACCTCGCGCACCGTGGCCACGGCCACAGCGTCGGCGTAGCCCATCTGACGCATCAGCTGTTCCTCGGCTTCGGGGGTCCAGTCCTGGGCCTGTTGGCCTGCCGGATCGCCGGGACTGCCGGCGAAAAGGGACTGCATGGAGTCGTCCCAGGCCACGGTTCGTGCAGAACTTGTGGCGCAACCGGTCAGGGCCAGGGCGAGCGCCTGGGCCAGGGCGAGGGTGTACACGCGGGGACGAACCCCTCTCAAGGTCCTCATTTTTCGCTCCTTTTTCCGCCCCCTCTGCTTTTTGATACGACCGGGAAGCCGGGAGGATACAGCCCGGAAAAAAAGACGACTTTTCCGTCACCTTTCGAGGGCTTGACCGCGGAAGAACCGCGGGTACATTTTACCGTTCGGCGACACGCAGGAGGAGTAGACCGTGGACAGCCTCGGAATCGATATAGGACTGATCAGCGTCAAGGCCACCATGCTCCGGGACGGAGACGAGTTGTGGACTGACACGGTGGATCATGAGGGGGAGATCCAGGGAGCGTTGCTCTCGATCTTGAAGCAGCGGGAGGTGCTCGAGGGGACGCCCACGCTCACCACGGGGAACGCCGGCCGCAACCAGGTGGCCACCGAAAAGGCGATCCCTCCCCAGGCCATCGAGGCCGCCCTCGCCGCCGTGGACGAGCGACCCGACGCGGTGGTCTCGCTGGGCGGCGAGTCCATCGTGGTCTACACCCTCGGCGACGGGGGCATGACCCAGGAGGCCATCACCGGCGACAAGTGCGCCGCGGGCACCGGCGAGTTCTTCCGCCAGCAGCTGGGCCGCATGGACCTGAAGCTGGACGTGCTGGACCGGATCCCGGACGACACCACCCCTCACGCGCTTTCCTCACGCTGCAGCGTGTTCATGAAGAGCGACTGCACCCACAAGCTGAACAAGAAGGAGGCCACCAAGGAGGAGATCGTGGTGAGCCTGGCCGACGTGATGGCCAGCAAGGTGGTGGAGTTCCTCACCCGGGCGCGGGTGGACGGGGGCCTTGCTGCAGGTCCCGGACCGAGCCGGCACGACGAGGCGCCCCGCTCGCAAGGCGCGAGGAGGGCGAATAGTGAATGCTATTCAACCGACGAGGAACGCAGCGAGCGGGGATGGATCGGCGGGGCCGGCGACGCGGAGCGGACCTGCAGCAAGGCCCCAAAAGGCCGCATCCTGCTCATCGGCGGAGTGACCCGGAACCGCTTTTTGCGCAAGTTCCTCGAGCAGCGGCTGCCCAACCTGCAGTTCATCACGCCGCCCCAGGCGGCCCACTTCGAGTCGTACGGCGCGGCCCACCTGGCGGCCGCGGGCCACGGCACCCCCCTGCCCGCGCGCGATGCCATGTTCGAGGCGGGCGCGGTGACTTTCGAGCGCTACGGCAACCTGGCCGAGTCCGCGCACCTGGTCACGCGGCTGGAGTCCGAGCGGGGCGAGATCGTCGCCGGCCGCGAGTACGTGCTCGGCATCGACGGCGGCTCCACCACCACCAAGGCGGTGCTGGTGGACGCCGAGACGCGCAAGATCGTGGCCGAGCACTACGGCCGCACCCACGGCGATCCGGTGGAGGCGCTGCGCAACGTGCTGTCGGAGATCCGCGGGCAGGTGCGCGCCGCCATCGGCCGCAAGAAGATTCACATCAACCTGGCCGCCACCACCGGCTCCAGCCGCGAGGTGCTCGGCGTGTTCGCCGAGACCGCCGGGATCTACAACGAGATCATCGCCCACACTGTGGGCACCACCCACTTCCAGCCCGACATCGACACCATCTTCGAGATCGGCGGCCAGGACGCCAAGTACGTCTACATCAAAAACGGCGTGCCCATCGACTACGCCATGAACGAGGCGTGCAGCGCTGGCACCGGCTCGTTCCTCGAGGAGTCCGCCGCGGGCGATCTGAACATCAGGACCGCGCCGGAGATCGGCCCCATCGCCATGCGCAGCGACGGCCCGCTGCGCTTCGGCGAGCACTGCTCGGCGTTCATCAACTCGGACATCCGCAAGGCGATCCAGGAGGGGGCCAGCCGCGCCGACATCATGGCAGGCATCGTCTTCTCCGTGGTGAGCAACTACCTCAACCGCGTGGTGGGCAACCGCGCCATCGGCGGCGGCATCGTGCTGCAGGGGGGCGTGGCCAAGAACCCGGCCGTGCCCATCGCCTTCGCGGCGGTGGTCAAGCAGCCGATCCTGGTGCCGCCCGACCCGGAGCTGCTCGGCGCCTTCGGCGTGGCCCTGCTCGCCCTCGAGAAGCACGCCGACGGCTCGCTCGACAAGGGGGACTTCGCCCTGGACGGGCTGATCAAGCGCCCCATGCAGCACGGCAAGCTCTTCCCGTGCAAGACCTGCGAGAACCTGTGCCCGATCCAGACCCTGTTCGTGGGCGAGGAGCGCAACCGCTACTTCTTCGGCGGGCGATGTAACCAGTGGGCCAACGCCCGCCGCAAAAAGGAGATCCAGCTGGGCGACGAGGAGGACCTGGTGGCCCTGCGGGAGAAGCTGATGTTCGGCGAGTACGCCCCGGACCCGGCCACCTTCAAGGGCCGCACCTCGGTCAAGGTGGGCATCCCGCGGGCGTTCTCGGTCTACAGCCTGTGGCCCATGTACTCCTGGTTCTTCCACGATCTCGGCGTGCCGGTCCACCTGAGCGAGGAGAGCCATCGCGAGGGCGTCCAGCGCGCAGAGAGCGCGTTCTGCCTGCCCGGCGAGCTGGCCCACGGCATGACCGAGGATCTGGTGCGCGCAGGGGTGGACTACTACTTCTTCCCCCACCTGATGCACATGGAGAGCATGGAGGAGGGGACACCCTCGACGCTCTGTCCGCTGACCCAGGGGCTGCCCTACTACCTGCGCCCGGCGTTCGACATCCCCGACGCGCGCATCCTGCGTCCCGTGATCGACTTCTCCGGCGGGTACGGCTCCGGCTCGGCGGGCTTCATCGAGATGGCCGAGCAGCTCGGCTTCTCCAAGGAGGAGGGGGTTCGCGCCTTCCGCGTGGGGCTGAATCAGCAGCTCGCGTTCTGGGATCACATCCGGGAGCTGGGCCGCCAGGCGCTCAAGCAGGCGGAGGAGGGAGACCAGGTGGTCATCGCCCTTTTCGGCCGGCCGTACAACACCTTCGCCCCCGAGGCGAACATGGGGATCCCGCGCAAGTTCCTCACCCGGGGCCACCGGATCATCCCGTTCGACTTCTTCCCCGTCTCCGACGAGGAGATGAGCGACAACATGTACTGGTACTACGGCCAGCTGAACATGAAGGCGGCGCGGCTGGTCAAGGACCTCGACAACGTGCACCTGGCCTACATCTCCAACTTCGGCTGCGCGCCGGACAGCTTCATGCTGCACTTCGTGCGCTGGTTCATGGGGACCAAGCCGTACCTGGTGCTGGAGCTGGACAGCCACACCGCCGACGCGGGCGTGGACACGCGCATCGAGGCGTTCCTCGACATCATCGAGGGGTACCGCAAGAAGGCCGCCGGCCTGGAGGACAAGCCCTTCTCCCAGCGCTACCGGATGGAGCTCGACGGGGTCAACACGCACATCCTCGACCACCACACGGGCGAGAAGCTGGGCATGGATCACCCGCGGGTACGCATGGTGTTCCCCTCCATGGGGCTGTACAGCACCCAGGCCATGACCGCCATCGCCAACCAGCACGGGCTGCGCTGTGAGTACCTGCCCACGGTGGACCAGAGCGCCATCCACCTGGCGCGCTCGGTGTCCAGCGGCAAGGAGTGCATCCCGACCCTCATCGTCCTGGGCCAGATGCTCCGGATGCAGGCGGAGGACCCGCCGGCCGAGGACGAGGTGCTGGCCTTCCTGGTGCCCAAGACCACCGGGCCATGCCGCACGGGCCAGTACGCGCCGTACTACGAGCGCACCTTCGCTGACCTCGGCATCGACAACGTGGCCATCATGAACCTGAACTCGGACAACGGGTACCAGGAGCTGGGGCCGCTGTTCAACAAGCTCGCCTGGTACGCGCTGGTGCTCGGCGACTACTTCAAGGACATGGAGCTGGCCCTGCGCATCCTGGCCGAGGACCCGGGCGCGGCCATGGCCGAGTTCATGAAGATCTGGGCCGACGTGGTGCAGGTGCTGCGCGACGACATCACCCAGCTGTATACGCACCTGGAGCAGGTGGCCGTGCCGCGGCTGCAGGCGATCCCGAAGAAGGGCGACGCTGACGCGCTGTCCAAGGTGATCGTGGTGGGCGAGATCTACGTGCGGCGCGACGACCACTCGGTCAGCGAGCTCATCGACCACCTGGTGGAGAACAAGATCTACCCCAAGGTCACCGGCATCACCGAGTGGATCAACTACTGCGACTACAGCCAGGAGAAGATCGCCGAAAAGGGCATGAGCGATGTGCCCTGGTACAAGAAGCCCGCGGCCAAGCAGTTCAGCAGGTTTGTCGGCATGAAGGTGGAGCAGTTCTTCATGCGCGCCATCGAGGAGCGGGTGGCTGAGATCCTGCGGCCCAGCGGGCTGACGGTGTCGTTCCCCCACGACATGCGCGAGATCTTCGAGGACGTGGACGAGTTCACCCACATGGACTTCGAGACCGAGGCCACGGTCAGCTCGTTGACCGCCAGCAAGGCGGTCCAGCAGGGGTACGACGGGATCATCGCCATCGCGCCGTTCGCCTGCCTGCCAGGGCGGCTGATCAAGGCCATGCTCGAGCCGTACAGCCGCCAGCGGGCCATCCCGATGCTCACCATCGAGGCCGACGGGCTGCGCTTCCCGCCCAACGTCATCAGCCGGCTCGAGATCTTCATGCTCAACGTGCTGCGCCGGGGAGACCGGGACTCGGACACGACGTTTCAACGGCTGACCGCGCCGCCGCCTGACGCCGGAAAGGGCGTGGCATCGAGTTGACAAGCGCCACCGACCAGCGGAGAATTCCGGCGAGCTTTAAGCCATGAGCCCAACCGACGCCACAGCCGCCCGCCCTCACATCCTGCAGGTGGAGGACAACCCGAGCGACGTCGAGCTGACCCGCGAGGCCCTCGAGCAGAGCAAGTGGGATCCCGTGCACCACGTGGTGCAGGACGTGGCCGAAGCCCTGGCCTTCCTGAACAAGCAGGATCCCCACGGCGAGGCGCCCAGGCCCAACCTGGTGCTGCTCGACCTGGGGCTGCCCGATTCCTCCGGGCACGAGCTGCTCAAGGTGATGAAGGACGACGACGACCTGCGCACCATCCCGGTGGTCATCCTCACCGCCTCGGCCAACCCCGACGACGTCAAGGGCGCCTACAGCCTGCACGCCAACGCCTTCCTCACCAAGCCCATGAGCTTCGAGGAGTTCCAAAGGACGCTGGAGATCATGTTGGACTACTGGTTCGACATGGTGACGCTGCCGGGCTGAGACGTTTGCGGTGCGCTCCACCGCTTTGGACGTGCAACGCCCCTCCGGGGGGGCGCCCCGTGCTCGCAGTCGCTACGCTTAGAACGTGCAACGCCCCTCCGGGGGAGCGCCCCGTGCTCGCCTCCTTCGGAGGCTCCGCGATGAAGCGGGGCGCTGCTCCGCGATGAAGCGGGGCGCCGGTTCGACATGGTGACCTTGCCGGGCTGAGACGTTTGCGGTGCGCTCCACCGCTCAGGACGTGCAACGCCCCTCCGGGGGGGCCCGCCGTGCTCGCAGTCGCTACGCTTAGAACGTGCAACGCCCCTCCGGGGGAGCGCCCCGTGCTCGCCTCCTTCGGAGGCTCCGCGATGAAGCGGGGCGCTGCTCCGCGATGAAGCGGCGGGCCGGTTCGACATGGTGACCTTGCCGGGCTAATTCAAACCAACCTAGAGGTAGACGTAGCCTTGGCCGTAACCCTGGCCGAAAAAAGCCGCAGCCGAGGCGTTTGAGACACCCCGGCTACGGCTGCGTTGGCGGCTACGGCCATGCTGGCGGGGCGCTACTTCAGGCTAACGCTCGCCACGTCCTTGCTCAGCTGGTCCAGGTGATTGACCTTGATCTGCTCTCCTGAGATGGAGAAGACATAGTCGTCCATGATGATGCTGCGCTTGACCTGGGAGTTGGCGCGGGTCCACCAGTTGGAGCAGGTCACGCCGCTGCCGGCCGGGTGGCTCACCTTGCCGCGCAGGTCGAAGCCGCTGGTGGTGGTGGTGTCGAACACCATCAGCCCGCTGAAGGTCATGTTCTTGCCGTACGAGCCGCCATACGGGCCAGTGCCCTCGCACACGGTCATCGGCAGGGCGAGCAGCTTCTTGGGCGCGAAGTAGTTGAACGCCAGGTGGTTGTTGAGCGCCACCGACGACGACCCGCGGGTGCCGATGACATGCCTGAACACCCGCCGCGGGTTGCTCATGTCGCTGACGTCGAAGATCTGCAGCATCACCCCGGTGAACCAGGCGAAGCTGCCCTGGTCGTTGGCGTCGTAGCCGATGGTCAGCAGGTGGCTCTTGTCCAGCATGTGCATGTAGGTGGAGAACCCGGGGATCTTCAGCTCGGCCTTCACGTGCGGGTTGTACGGGTCGGACAGGTCGAAAGTGAACAGCGGGTCGGTCTTCTTGAAGGTGACCATGAACGCCCGCGGCCCGTCGAAGCGCACCGAGCGGATGTCCTCGGTGGGGGCGAGCTTGTCCACCATGCCGGTGGGGCGCAGGGCGCCGCCGCCCTGGCGCAGCACGGTCAGGGTGCTGTGCACGTCCTTGCTCGGCAGGCGCCCGGTGGTGGTGGCGATGCGCAGGTGGCTGTCGTACTCGTCCATGGAGAACTGGTTGAGCACCCTGCCCTTGACCGCGCCGCTGGCCGCGTAGGCCACGTCGGCGTTGCTGGGCATCAGCTTGAACTTGTGCACCGTGGACAGCTCGTCCTGCTTCTGCACGGGGTTCCAGCCGCCCCAGCGCCAGCTGCCCATGTTCTGGTGCGGCACCGACATGTACAGCGCGCTGGCCGAGGCGTACACCGCGCCCGGCTTGCTGATGATGGTGCTGGTCTTGACCGCCTCGTCCCTGGTCATCTCCAGGCCCACCAGGGTGGTGAACTGGGAGCCGGCGCTCACCTGTGACTTGTAGAAGCCCTTGCACTGGCCCAGCACCTTGGTGGTGGTCAGCGCCTTGCCGCCAGAGAAGCGGGTGTCGTGCAGCCGGGGCATCAGATCCGAGATGGGGGTCACGGCCATGAGCCAGGCGTTCTCGTGGCGCAGGGCCTCGAACGCGGCGTGGATCTCCTCGGGGGTCTTGCCCTTGGCGCCGCAGTAGCTCCACTTGTCGGGCCAGTTCTTGACGCCCTTGAAGGTCACCCCCGGGGCGCTGGTCACTGTGTAGACCGCGCCGCCCACCCGGCGGGCGTTGACGTAGGAGCCGCTCATGCGCAGCTCGCGCACCTTGACCGGCTTGCTCAGGTCGCTGATGTCGAACACGGTGACCAGCGTGGGGCGGCCGTCGCCGGTAAAGGAGCAGTTGTAGCCGTAGGTGCACTCGGTGCTGCCGCTGTTCCCCGTCCAGCCGGGCGACATCTTGCCCGACGGCTTGCTGGAGCCGGCGGCGGCGGCGAAGCTCGGCAGCGACGAGTAGACCAGCGCGCGCTTGCCGCTGACGAACAGCTTCTTGGCCGTGCCTTCGATCTTGGTCTTCGACAGCTCCTTGGTCTGGGGCGCGGGCCAGGCGCGGACGATGCGCAGGTAGCCGCCGCCGAGGATGTAGATGTGCTTGTTGTCGTTCTTGACGAAGTCCGCCTCGTCCACGCCGGCCACCTGGTTGTTGGTGGTGGAGACCTGGCTGGCGCCGCCGCTGCTGCCGGAGGTCTTGCCCGCCCCCGCCGCCGCGCTGGGCGGGGCCGAGTTGGCGTCCCAGCCGTAGCTGCGGTTGTTGCGGCAGCCGCCCCGCAGCGCCGTCTCCAGGTTCTCGGTCAGCGCCTCGTGCATCTGGTCGGTCAGGGCCTGGCGCAGGCTGTCCTCCACCGCCGCGCAGCTGTCGAGGGGCGTGAGCAGCGGGGTCACCTCCCGGTCACCATCTCCACAGCCGAACGCCACCAGGGCGCCGATAAACGTCAAACACGATACGGATCTCACGGTGTCACCTCCTCGCTGTCGCCGATTCATTTTCCGGCCCGACATCTCTGCACGAACCAGGCCATGCGCGCGGCCGACTGGAATCATTGCAAAAGGCACCGCGCCCCCCTCTTTGAGGCCCAGGGTTGTGCCAGAGTGAGGCTCAGCTTGCTGAAGGGGGCATCAGGAATCTGAGGGGATCCGCGTACAATCCGCTATGCTCAAATCCATGAGACGCGCCACGCTATCCGTCCTGGTCACCGCCCTGCTGTTCGCCCCGGCAGTGGCCCACCCCGCGCCTGCCAGGCCCCTGATCACCCTCGTCACCGGTGACGCGGGGGAGGCGGTTCGCACCATCCAGCAGGCAGTGGCCAAGCTGCCCGGCGCTGGCGGGGTGCCGGCCGAGCTGCGCGCGGTCCTCGCCGCCGCGGGCAAGCTTCCGCTCAAGGGGCCGGCCACCGTGGAGCTCGCCCTGAAGCCGGGCGGCAAGGGGGCGGCCCTGGCGGCCGCGCTGTCCAGCCCCTCGCCAAAGGCCCTGGCCGCGGCCCTGCGCAAGGCGCTCCCTGCCGCGCAGCGCAAGCAGCTCAAGATCAAGGTGGTCAAGCGCCGGGTGTTCCTGTTCAGCGCCCGGTGGGCGCTTTCGCACCTGAGCCGCAAGGTCAAGGTGCTGGAGTCCCTGCTGGTGGATCGCCCCTCCGGCTACTCGTTCACCGTGATGCTCGACAACTTCATCCCGGCCTCGCGGGGCTACCCCAAGCTCGGCGCCATGCGGGTGGAGGGCGAGCTGCCCCATCGCATGAGCACCCGCGGCGGGCCGGAGGTGGCCCGCGCCCTGCGGCCGCTGCTGGACAAGCCGACCGCCGACCTGCGGCTGCTGCCTGCCGGGGTGGAGCTGGTGAGCACTGCGGCGGTGCGTGACCCTGGCGGGCTGCTGCGCGGCGCCGCGGGCGGCGACGGGTTCGTCAAGCGGTTCCCGGGCATGACCGGCGAGGTGATGATGGCGCGCATGGCCGACTCGGCCACCTCCCTGCGCGCGGGGCTCTACTGGCGCTTCAACGACGGCAAGGCGAGCAAGGCGGCGGCCTTCATCCATCAGGAGGCGAACAAGAACCTCAAGCACCTGCGGCGCATGCTCGGCGAACAGGGCGTGAAGATCCGCAAGGTCAGCGACGGCCACTACGCGCTGGTCTACCCGATCCCCCTGGCCCGGCGGGCGGCCCTGGCGGCCCTGGGCATCAAGGTGTCCTTTCCGCTCATCCTGCGCTGGGGCGCGGTGGGCGACTACCTGGTCTTCGCCTCGGACGTGGCGTTCCTCAAGCCCAAAAAGCGCTTCTCCCACAAGCTGCCCGCCCAGCTGTACGGCCAGGCCGCCTGGAGCTGGCATGTCAAGAAGCGCCGGGTCAGCCGGGTGATGCTCACCGCGCGCGAGGTCCTGATGACCAGCGACAACCTCGCCGCCGGCGGGGACATGGTGCACCAGCTGATGTCCAAGCTGCCCTCGCTGCTGTTGAGCTGGGCCATCAAGCAGCAGGTGGTTGAGGTGTTCCGGATCCCGGCGGCCAGCATGGCGCCGGCGGTCAAGCTGGGAGACCATGTCTGGGTCGACCGCCGCCGCGCGGGCCGCGCGCCGCGCAAGGGAGACATGGTGGTGTTCCGCTTCCCCCGCGACCCGAGCCGGGACTTCCTCAAGCGCGTCACCGCCCTGGCAGGGGCCAAGGTGAAGGTCAAGGGCAAGCCGATCACCGTGCCCAGGGGTCATGTGTTCGTGCTGGGGGACAACCGCGACAACAGCCTCGACTCGCGACACTTCGGCCCGATCCCCATCTCGAGCATCAAGGGCCGCGTCGAATCCGTGCTCTGGTCACAGGACAAAAAAGGCAAGATCCGCTGGAAGCGCATCGGCAAGCGCCTGAAGTAACCCCGCCCCTCCCCTGGTGCCAGACATCAGACCATCTCATTCTGGCATTCCGGCGTTCTGGCATTCTGGCATTCTGGCATTGCGCGCCCAAAGGGCGCGCTCACCTACCCCACTCCGTACGTCCGCGCCCACATGGGCGGCGTGGGGGTGGCGCCCGGGGAGGCGCCGCCGCTGCCGGCGCCCCGGCGCTTGCGGCCCCGGCGCTTGCGGGGTCCGAGCTGGGGCGCGATGGACAGCTCGGCGCTCTCCAGCACGCGCTGCTCGGCGGAGAAGCGGTTACCCGCGCGGAAGTGACTCCGGGCCATGGCCCGGCCCACGGTGTGAGCCAGCACCGCGAGCAGCGTGCAGCAGCCGCCCAGGGTCATGGTGACGGGCAGGTTTCCCAGCCCGCTGGCGAACATCATGGAGGCCCCGGTGGCCACCGCCACGCCGATGGCCGCCCAGCCCGCCCGGGCCTCACGGCCCGACAGCGCCATCTCGCAGTCGGCGCAGTAGCTGTTGCCCAGGACATGCATGTTGCAGGAGGGCGCGCCGCAGCGCAGGCAGCGCACCATGGCCTCCTCGGTGCAGCCGCGGGTGTCGCAGCGGGTGATCGGGTTGGAGGTCCTGTAGGCGCCGTTGGTGGTGTTGGCGGTCACGCTTGAGCTTGAACGGGTCATCGGCGCCTCCTTGCTGCTGTTTCATATGAGGCTAGCGCCGGGGGCGAAAGGCGGGAGGTTATCCGGGGCTCCCGTTTTATATAGCCGCGCCCTGGGATAGAATCGGGACATGTTCAGGCATCTGCTTTTTTTAATTTTTCTGCTGTCCATCGCAGCCTGCGGGCATGGCAGCGCCGGCCCGGACGCGGGGCTGAAGCCGGACACCGCCCGGCCAGACGCGACGCAGGCAGCGTCCATCAAGACGGTGCTCAACGAGGCGTACCCCAAGGCCGCGCTGGCCCTCATGGACGGGGCGAAGACCTCGCTGAAGCTGGTGCACTTCTTCATCAACAAGGACTCTGCCGGCGACCTGGTGGTGGCCAGCCTCAAGGCCGCCGCCAACAGGGGCGTCAAGGTGCAGGTGGTGCTGGAGCACAGCGTTGATGACAACCCGGGGCGGGTCACCGAGCTCTCGGCCGCGGGCGTGTCGGCGAAGCTGGACGAAAAATCGATCTACACCCACGCCAAGCTGCTGGTGGCAGACGACGCCACCGCCCTGTTCGGCTCGTCCAACTTCAGCTGGTCGTCGATGAACAAGAACAACGAGGCGAACCTGCTGGTGACCGACCCGACGCTGGTGAAGTTCTACGCCGACTACGCCGACGCGATCTACAGCAGCCCGGGCAGCCGGCCGTCGCTGACGCCGGCCTCCACCGCCCTCGGCACGGCCATGGACGACGGCGACTATTACCTGCGTGCGCAGCCCATGATCACCGGCGCGAAGCAGGCCATCACCATGGTCACCTACGGCATGAACCTGAACCCCAAGTACCCGGACAGCGAGCTGTACAAGCTGGTGGGCGAGATGGAGAAGGCGGTCAAGCGGGGGGTCAAGGTGCGCGTCATCCTGGAGCAGGCCGACTACAACGCCAGCGTCAACAGCCTCAACAAGAGCGCCGCGGCCGACCTGAAGAAGCGAGGCATCCTGGTGCGGCGCGACCCGCTGCAGCGCATCACCCACGCCAAGGTGCTGATCTGCGATGGCGAGGCCATCGTGGGCAGCAACAACTGGGGCTACGGCGGCTTCACCCTGTACCACGAGGTGGGGCTCAAGACGTCCAACGCCGCGGTGGTGGGCGAGCTGAAGTCTTACCTCGACGGTATCTGGAAGGCGGGCGCGGACATGTAGGGCGAGCTTCGCTCGCCTGGTTTCAGGCTTCGGGCTTCAGGCTTCAGGGGGGATGGCCTGGGGGGGGGGGGGGGGGCGGGGGGGGGGGGGGGGGGGGGGGGGGGGGGGGGGGG
>CAZEFW010000049.1:21208-52715 GCA_964511535.1 uncultured Myxococcales bacterium
CCTCGCTTCGCTCGGCGGCTTGAGGCTTGGGGCTTGGGGGGGATCAGTAGGGGAACAGCTTGATGGCCTGGCGTAGGGGCGGCCCGGGGTCTTTGGCCGCCAGCGCTTGTTTGGACCAGGTCGGGTCGTGGTGGGCGTCGAGGTAGGGGGCGGCCTGGGTGATGAACTGGCGGGCTGCCAGGTGGCCCTGCTCCTGGTCGCCCGCGTCCAGGTGGTGCAGGGCCAGGTGCGCCAGGGCGGTGGCCAGGCCGAAGCGCAGCAGCGCGCCCGGCGCGTGGGTCGGGTCCGCGGCCTGGCGCAGGTCCGCGGCGCCGGCCTCCTGCTCCCCGCCGGCCAGCCGGCAGAGCCCGCGCACCTTCAGGCAGAGCTGCCGCGGGAACGGCTGGTCAGCAGAGGTGCTCTCCAGCACCCGGTCCGCCTCTGCCGCGGCCTCGGAAAGCTGCCCGAGGGCCAGCAAGGCGCGCGCCCGGCCGTAGCGCAGGAACACCTCGTTGGCCTCTCGCCCGTACTCGACGTCGAGGTTCTCCCGCAGCCCGCGGTCGTGGCGCTGCAGGGCCAGCGCCGGGTCCCCGGCGGCCAGGGCGCAGTTGCCCAGGTAGCACAACTCCCGGGGCGCCTCGTCGGGGTAGCTTGCCTGCAGGCTCTCCAGCGCTTCGCCGAGGATCTGCTCCGCCTCGTGGAACTTGCCCATGAAGGTCCACAGCTCGCCGAGGTTGCCCATGGTGCGCGCCTGCTGGCGGCGGTCCTGGTGCAGGTCGCGCTGCCGCTGCAGCGTCCGCAGCAGCACCGCCTCGGCCTGGCCATACTTCAGCGTGTCCCGCAGCAGCACCGCGGCGCTGCCCGCCACCCCGAAGTACTGCTCGGGCGCCACCTCCTGCTCCGCCCACAGGAGCTCGGCCAGCTCGCCGGCCTCGCGCAAGTATGACAGCGCGCCCGCCTCATCGCCCTGGTGGGTCAAGCAGGACCCGATGCGCCACAGGCAGATCAGCTCCTCACGGCGAAAGCGCCGCGGGTCAGCGCCATCGGCCCGGCCCTGGCGAATCGCCCCGAGGCAGTGCTCCAGCAGCGCCCGCGCCGCCGCGGTGCGGCCGGCCTTTTTGTAGAGCCACTCCCCCCGGTGCACGCTGCCCATGATGTCAACCGGTCCGGCGCTCGCCGGCAGGGGGCCGAGCACCGCGGCCACCAGCTCGGCCAGGGTGGCGGGCCGGATCACGCGAGGGTGTTCCGGTCCTCCCGCTCCGGGCGGTAGCGCCACCATGCCCTGCGGGCGCTCTCGCAGGGCGCAGGCCGCCTTGGCCTCGGCGTGGTCCACGGGCAGCAGCGCGCCGTCGGCGGACAGCGCGCCCGTGACCACCGTGCCCGCGGGCACCTGCGTGCCGGTCCATGACGAGACCAGCGCCAGGGCAGCGCCTGCCGCCGCGGAGCCGCCGCCCGGCTCCATGTCACCGAGGGCCGGCGGGCCCTCGAGGCGGATGCCCACCGGCGCGTCCGGGGCAGAGGCCGCCAGCGCCCCCTGCGCCAGCACCAGCCGCATGGCGCAACCCGCCGCGCGCTCGAGGCTGGCGAAGAACTCCCTGGACATCCCCCCGCTCGCGGCAGGCCTCACCCTGAGGCTCGCAAGGAACACCTCGCCGGTGCCGTCCCGGTCCAGCAGCGGCACCTCCACGCGGCCAGGAAAGTCGCCGGCGCTCTCCTGCTGCGCGGCCAGGCGCCCGGCGCACCAGCGGACGAAGCGCTCCACGTGGTAGCGCACCTCGGCGTCGGCTCCGTCGAGCAGCGCGCTGGCTCGATCCCGCGCAAGCGCATGGTTGCCAAGCGCCTCGGCCTGGCGCCGGCACCGCTCCAGCTCAAGCCAGGGCCCCCGGTCAGTCACCGGGCTCCTCCTGGACGAGGGCGAAGCGGCAGGCGCCTGCGTCCCAGCGCAGCTCCAGCTCGCGCCCTGGCAGATCTCCGGCCGGGCCCAGGTCGTAGGTCGCGACCTCTTCCTGCTCCTCCCCGGGCGACAGCGCCTGGCCGTCGAGCGCCACGCGCAGCTGAAGCGCCCCGAACAGTCCCAGCATTGCCCGCCCCCGCTCGCGGTAAAGGACCGCCCTGCCCTGCTCCAGCTCCAGCAGGACGCGCCGGTCCTCGGGCAGCGGCGCGCCCTCGCCGGCGTTATCCGCGGCCAGCGCCACCTGCACTCCTGGCGCCGGCACTGCCAGAGGCAGGAAGTCCCCCTCTGCCCCTGCCTGGCCTGCCAGGGACCGCTCCATCTGCTGCCGCTGTTGCTCTGCTTCGCCGACCGCGGCCAGCAGCGCCGCGCAGGCGTGGCACCCGTCCACATGGGCCTGGACCTCGCCGGCCCGGCCCGCGTCCAGCTCGCCGGTGATCAGCGCCACCAGCTGCGCGCCCGTGGGGTGGTCCTCGTCCGGCCGCCCGAGCAACGCCTCGACCCCGGCCAGCAAGCGCGGGTCCGCGCCGCCTTCGCGTGGATGATCAGCCATGCTCCTCCTCCTCCAGACAGCGCGCCAGCATCACCCGGGCCCGAGACAGCCGCTTGGCGAAGGCCGCCCGCGTGATGCCCTGCTCCGCCGCGCAGGCGCGCAGATCTCCCGCCTCCTGCAGGTAGTAGCGCCGGATGCCGTCCCGGTACAGGTCGGGCAGCTTGCCGATGCAGCGCGCGAGCCGCTGCCGCACCTGTCGCGCCGACAGCAGCGCGTCGGGGCGCTGGCCCGCGCCGGGCGAGAGCTGCCAGGGCGGCCGAGGCCCGGGCCGCTCCAGCCGCTGGCGCCGCGCGGCCTCCCTGCCCAGGTCCACGGCGCAGGCCATGGCGATGCGCACGAAGTAGGTGCGCGGGGCGGCCTCGCCCCGGAAGTGCTCGATCCCCACCTCCACGAACCGCAGCGCCGCCCGCTGCAGCGCCTCCTCCGCGTGCTCCGGGCCGATGTCCAGCGAGCGCAGCACCCGGTGGATGGTGGCCAGGGCCGGCGCCCTGAAGTCGAGCAGCAGCCGCGCCAGCGCCTCGCTGCGATCCGCCGCGGATCCCTCGCGGACCTGCCGGAGCAGGCGCAGCTGGGCAGGGCGGTCCAGGGCGTCAGGGCGGGGCATGCACCTGACCGTATCACGGGCGCGCGGCTCACCTGTCGCGGCGGCCGTCGTTGATGCAGCCGATGGGATCCGCGCTGTTGAGGCAGCGCAGGGGCACGGCCACGGGCTTCTTGCCCGCCGCCCCCTTCTTCGCCCCGCGCTTGCCCGCCTTGCCTCCGCGCCGCGGCGGCTTTTTGGCCGCCACCGGCGGCGCGGGCGGGGCAGCCGCCGCGGCGCTGTGCCTGGCCTGCAGCGCTGACAGCTCCCGCTGCAGCCGCTCGATCTTGGCCTCCCGCAGGTCGACCTGGGTGCCCATACGTTGCTGCACCGCCCGGCTCTCGCGGTCCAGCTCCGCCATCTGCATGGTGTAGCGGTCCAGCTGCCCGGAGCGCTTGTGCAGCACCCACAGCAGGCCGCCGCCCGCCAGCAACCCCAGCACGAGCAGCGCGGACAGCGCCGTCAGGTGCGGCGACCTGCCGCGCGCCACGTCCACCGGCGCGCTGACGATGCGCGCCCGCTCCAGGGCCAGCTCCGCCTCCACGCGCTGCAGCCGCTCCGCCTCCAGCTGGCGCAGGCGCTCCTCTCGCGCCGCGGCCTCCTGCTGCTCCCGCTCGGCCCGCGCCCGCTCCTGCTGCGCGGCCTGTCGCTGCCGGGCCGCCTCCCGCTCCGCAGCCTCCCGCTGCCGCGCCGCCTCGCGCCGACGCTCCACCTGCTGCCGCGCCCGCTCCTCTTCCTCCTCCACCCTGCGGGCCTCGATACGCCGCAGCTCCGACAGGGACGTGAGCACCGAGCTCTCATTTCTCCGGGTCATGTGCGCCTCCTTTTCGTCCGACCTTTTGGGTTGGACGCACGAGGCGCGATGGGTTGACCGGATTTTTTCGGGCGCCATATGAACGCCTCGGCAAACCAGGAAAACCAATCTAATATTGGCAACCAGCAAGGCTGAGAGGGGATCAGAATGAAGCGCATCTTGAGCATCGCTATTCGCGGGGGCAGCGGCCTGCTGGTCTGTCTGCTGCTCGTCAGCTGCACCGATGACGCGCCGGCGGACAAGCATGGGCCGGGAGTGGCCAACGGCCCATGCCGACCGGACGACAGCTGTAACGCGGGGCTCATTTGCCAGCAGGGCACATGCGTCGAGGCCAGGGACGCCGGCCCGCCCCCGGATGGGTCACCAGACGAGGGATCAGCCCGGCCGCAGGACGCGGCCCTGAGCGATGTGCCGCTGCTCGACTCGACGCCCCACGATCTGACGGCGCCGGACCAGCCCATCGCCGACCGTGGACTGGACAAGATGTGCTGCCCGGACAAGGCCACTGCTGACCTGAAGCCGCCACCAGACCTGAAGCCGACGCCAGACTCGGCCACCGCCAATCCGACGGTCTATTTCATGCAGAACGCCGGCGGGGACTGGCACTCGAACTATGAGGTTAAGAGCGTCCAGAGCGGGGCCGCACCGGGCAAGATGCTGCCCCCGGGCGCGTCCAGGTACAATTTCCCGAACAGCGCCTACCTGCCAGGGAGCACCCTCAAGCCGTGGGGGTTGCCCGACGGCGCCAAGATGCGCCAGTACACTGACACCATCACCAAGAAGAAGGGCTTCCTGATCTCGCCGCGCAACAGCCCGCCCACGGCGCCCTTCGAGTGGAGCGGCGCCAGCACCACCCCGTTTTCTTTCAGCGGCAATTTGTTGGTCCTGCCAGTCAAAACCAGCGCCTCAGGCGGCAGCATCGCCCACACCCTCAGGCTGCTTCACATCGACGGCAGCAGCTTCAAGGGCGGAAAGAAGCAGCTCGCGCTGCCCGTCAGCGCTCTGGGCGCCTCGTTCGCCGGCCATGGCTTCGAGGATGGGCAATACTTCTTCGCAGGGAGCACCCTGTACGGCGCGCTGACGCCGGCTCCGGGCAAGCCGGCCACCCACCTCGTCCGCGCGCCCACCGACGGCAGCGCCGGCCTGTCGGTGGTCCAGGTGCCGAAGGTCGGCGGCGCCAGCGTCACGGGCCTGAAGATCCTCACTCACACCTCGGACGGCGCCGTCCTGCTCTTCTCCGGGGACAAGGCGGCCGGCGGCGTCGCCATCTTCTCCATCATCAACGGCGGCAAGCCGACGCTGGTGGGCCAGGTGGCCAACCTGGAGCTGCCCTTCTACTGGCTCTCTCCCAAGGGCACCCGCGCGGCTTACCAGGTGAAGGTGTCCAGCAACAGGCGCGACCTGTACGTGATGGACACGAGCGGCAAGACGCCGCCCATCAAGGTGACCACCAGCGCCAACATCGGCAACCCGACCATCAAAACCTGGAGGGCCCAGTTCGCCGACGAGGAGCGGGTGCTGTTCTACATAACCAGGGATCCGGTCTACTACTGGTACGGCGACTTCTTCCTGTTCGACCTGAAGAAGAAGCTGTTGACCAACCTGACCGCCACCAAGAACTCCACCAGCAAGCCGTTCAACCTGTACGGCGACTTCCTGGGGTGGCTCTGGTTTTCGCCCAACCGGAAGGTGGCCATCACCTACCACTACCAGTCCAAGCGCTCCATGACCGCCTACGACCTGGCCACGGGCAAGAGCACGCTCCTGTCGCCGGGACAGCTCGTCCTGGGCCGGACCGGGTGCGGCGCCAAGCAGCTGATGGTCAAGGTTCCTCAGGGCACCACCAACGTGGGCGGTGAGCTGTACCTGACCGACATGAACAACCCGAAGCCAGGGGTGAAGCTCACCAACCTGAACAGCGTCCCTCAGTATCAGCAGCACGAGAACAAGGTGGGATATATCTGGTTCTCCAAGGACTGCAAGCGGGCGCTCTTCACCGCGGGCCGGTATCAGAGGCAGCACCTGTACAGTATCCAGCTCGACCCGCCCAAGCCCGCGGTGTGCATCACCGGGCCGGTCTCGGTGGCCTCGCACTATCTGGGCGACCACGTGGTGATGACCGCGGACGGGAGCCACGTGGCGTTCATCGCCGGGCCGATCTACAAGAGCGCCTCGGTGCAGCTGTACAAGCTCGGCGGGGCGGCGGGGCCCAAGAAGCTGTTCACGCCGCCTGGCGGCCACCGGTTGATACTGTTGGGGGTTCAGTAGGGGGAGGGAGGCGGGCGCTACATCTTGGGCGGCTGGGGGAACAGCTCCTTGAACTGCTTGCGCAGCCGGTAGAACTCCGCCAGCAGCTTCTTGGCGCCGGGGTCGGCCTTGATCATGGCGCCCTCCATCTCCTTGCGGAAGGCCTCGCGCGCGGCCTTGACCGCCGGGTCCTTGGCGGCCTTCTCGTGGGCCTTCTGCAGGGCGATGCCCTTCTTGCGCAGCTTGGCCCGCAGCTCCTTGCGCTTCTCGGCGGGCATCTTGCCGTCCTTGTTGGCCAGCATGCCCTGGATGGCCATCACCTCGGCCATCTCCTGCTCCGGGTTGATCCCCTGCTTCTTCATCTTCTTGTCGATGAGCTTGCGCAGGCCCCGCTGCTTGTCCTTCAGCTCGGGGTTCTTGGTCATCACCGCTTTCTGAACCAGCTGGAGCTTCTGGGCCACCTCCTGGATCCGTTTACGCAGCTTGCGCACGGCGGCGACCTTCTTCTCATCGGGGGTCTGTGCCAGGGCCGGGGCAGCGGCCCACATGATGGCCAGGGCGGCGGTCAGGCTAACGAGTTTGATCTTCATGAGGCATCTCCTGGGAAACAGGTACGGGAACGTAGCACGATCCATTCACCGACGGTACGAAACGCGGCCGTCCAGCGAGACCTGCAGGTTGGTCAGGCTGTCCACCCGCCGCAGCAGCTGGGGCAGCCGGGCCGGCTGCAGGCGCCAGAGCCACAGGGTGCCGTCGGCGCTGCCCGAAGCCAGGGTGCCCCCCGCGGGCGCGTAGCGCACGGTGTGCACCCAGTCAGCGTGGCCACGCAGAGGCGGCCCCAGCGGGCGCCGGGCGGCCACGTCCCAGAAGCGGATCGTGCCGTCGGCGCTGCCCGAGGCCAGGGTGCGACCGTCGGGGGCGTAGTCCAGGGACAGCACCCAGCTGTGGTGTCCCTGCAGGGCCGGGCCCAGGGGCGCGCGGGCCTGCAGGTCCCACAGCCGGATGGTGGTATCGCGGGATCCCGAGGCCAGGTGGCGGCCGTCCGGGCTGAGGGCCAGGGCGTAGACCGCTGCCCCGTGGCCGTCCAGGGCAGGGCCCAGCATCTTGCGGCTCACCGGATCCCACAGGCGGACCTTGCCGTCGCGGCAGCCGGTGATCAGGCGCGCGCCGTCGCGGGTAAAGCGCAGCGCGTGCAGGCCCTCGGGGTGGGCCATGCCCGCCCCGCCGGCCACCGGCTCGAGGGTACGCCCGTGGAGCAGGTGCACATGCCCGTCCCGGCCGCCGAGAGCGATGACCGCGCCGTCGGCCGAGAACGCGGCGGCGTACACGGCGCCGGCCTGCACCTTGACCGTGGCCAGCGTGCGCCGGGGCTCCTGCAGCGACAGGAGGCTGACCTGACCGCCCCAGCCCGCGCTGACCAGGGTGCGGCCCGACGGTGACATGGCCAGGGTGAACGCCTCGCCACCATGGTCCATGGCGGGCGTCGCGGCCAGGCCGGTGCGGCCGTCCCACAGGCGGACCTTGCCGCCGGTACCGGCCGAGGCCAGGGTGGCGCCGTCGGGCGAAAAGGCCGCGGACCAGACCTCCTTTCGGTGCCCCTCGAGCTGCACGTGGACATCTTTGCCAGGGGCGCGGCGGGCCTCCAGATCCCAGATCCGGATGGTGTTGTCCCGGCTGGCGGTGGCCAGCAGCTTGCCATCGGCGGAGATGGCCAGGTCGTGGATCGCGCCGAGGTGGCCGCGCAGAGGCGGCGCCGATCTGTCGGTGGCCGGGGCGCCAACGCTCTGGACGAAGCGCACCTCCTTGTCCGCGCCTGCCAGGGCCAGATCTCGGCCGTCGGGGGTGAAGGCAAGGGCCAGCACGGCGCCGCCCGCGGACAGGTGCGCGGCTGGCTGATCTGGCGTCCGGCCGGGGCCCATGAACCGGACCAGGCCCGCGCGGTCGCCCGAGGCCAGCGTGCGGCCGTCCGGGGAGAAGGCCAGGGCATGGACCGCCGCGCCGTGGCGCGGCGTGGCCAGCTCCGCGCCGGTGGTCAGGTCCCACAGCGACAGGTTGCCCGCCGCGTCCCCCACCGCCAGCAGCTTCCCGTCGGGGCTGTGCGCCAGGCTCAGGATCCGCGCGCGGCTCCCCGCCGCCGGCAGCAGCCGCGCGGCGACCTTGTGGCCGCGGACGGACCAGCGGGTCACCCCCGGGTCCTCTCCCGCCCAGGCGAGGGTCTTCCCGCCGGGGGCGAAGGAGAGCGCCTCGACGCTGCCGCCGGGCGACCCCAGGTCCTCGCCCGCGCCGCCGCCCGCGCCCCCCTGGCGGTGAAGCCGCACCACCCCGTCCTTGCCCCCCGACGCCAGCAGCTGGCCGTCGGGCGAGAAGGCGACTCGCTGAGCCGCCGCGGCGTGGCGCGAGACCACCCTGGAGCTCCTGGCGCCGCGCAGCAGGTGCAGCCGCACCGTCCCGTCGCGCCCTGATGAGGCCAGGGCCGCGCCGTCAGGCGAAAAGGCCAGGTCGGTGACCACGTCGCGGTGGCCGGTGATCACCCGGGCCACCCCGCGCTTGCGCGCCTGCTCTGCCAGGGCCAGGCCCGCGATGCCGCTGGTGGGCTGGCGCAGGTTGCGCAGCCAGGCCACCGCCAGGGTCGGGTCCCGCTCCAGCTCCTGCCGCGCGTGCAGCATCACCCCCTGGTCGGCCAGCTGCACCGAGCGATCCCGCTCCTGCACCGCGCGCCGCAGCTGCAGCGCGCCGAACAGCAGCCCCAGCAGCGCGACCCCCACCAGCGCCGACAGCCCCAGGCGCCGGTTGCGCCGCGCCCGGCGCGAGGCGCGCAGCAGCTCCACGGCGCGCGGCCATGACTCCACGCGCTGCAGCCAGGCGAAGTGCCGCTCCACCAGGGCCAGGCCGGCGCCGCGCAGCAGCTCGCGGCGTCGCGGATCGCCGTCGAAGGAGGCCAGCGCCCGCTCCAGCCGCTCCAGCGCCTCCTGCTGCTCCAGCTCCATGGGGCTGCGCCAGGACCGCACGGCCAGGGCCAGCTGGTCATGCATCAACGAGTAGCGCAGCGGCGCGCCGGGGCCGCCGCTGCGGGCCGCCACCAGCCGGTCGTCGGTGAGGCGCGCCAGCAGCGACCGCAGCTGCACCTCGTCCGTGACCAGCGTCGCCCGGTGCAGCCCCTGCCACAGCTCGCCCAGGTCGGCCCAGCGGCGCACCTCCGGGCCGGTCATGCCCTTGAGCAGCGCCCGGGCCAGCTCCTGCTCCCCGTCGTAGCGCCCGGAGCTAAGGGCCCGGTCCAGGTAATGCCGCAGGATGCTCTCGGCGCCGCCCAGCTCGCGGTACAGCGCCTCGTCCATGGCCCCCTCCCGCTGCCGCGCGGCCTCGTACAGGCGGCTGCAGACCAGCTGAATCCGCGACGGCGCCGCTCCGCCGCCCCGGGCCAGCAGCCACGGCAGCAGCACCTGCTCCAGCAAGGCCGGGTCCATGGTCACGCCGCTGCCCTGAAGCGGCCGGGTCACCGCCTCGCGGCAGTCGGCGTCGGCCAGCGGCCCGGCGGTCACGATGACCGGCGCCTGCTCCACCGCGGCGCCGTTCGCCGCCTCCAGCTCCCGCAGCAGCCGGCCCAGGTACTCCTCGCGGATCCCGGCCACCACCCGGCGGCCGTGGGTCTGCAGGCCCAGGTCGCGCATGAGCGCCAGCACCTGCGCCAGCACCTGCCGCCCCGCCTCGGGCACCAGCGCCCGCTCCAGTTGGTCCAGCACCAGCACCAGCGGCCGCGATCCCCAGCGCTCGCGCAGCCCCTGAATCAGCTCCAGCGCCTCGACGCTGTAGTCGGACAGGATGATCACGCCGCAGCCCAGGTCCAGCAGCCGCGGCAGCGCCCCGGCCCGCAGCAGCGAGGTCTTGCCCGCCCCGGACACGCCCGACAGCAGCGTCAGGCGGTTACGGTCCACGCTGTCCTCCAGCTCGGTGGCCAGGGCATCGCGGCCGAAGAAGCGGCCAGCGTCCTCCAGCTCGAAGCAGCGCAGGCCGCGGTACGGCTCGTCCTGCTCCGCGGCAGGCGCCGGCGGCATGTCCCAGTACAGCTCCAGCGACAGATCGGGGACCGACAGCCGGTGCGGCTCCAGCTCCAGCCGCGGCCCGGCCCGCTCCAGCAGGAGATCGGTGATGCGCCGCACCAGCCCCTCCTGCCGCCCGCCGTCGGCCGCCGGGTCCACGGCCGGGGCCCTGGTATGCCCTGACCCTGGCTCGTAGATGCTCCCGTCGCCGGTCACCTCCTGCGCCAGCCAGTCCATCAGATCAAGCGAGATGGAGACCAGCACCGCCAGGTCCGACGCCCGGGCCTGGTGCCCCTGCTTCTGGTGGTGGCTGGCGTAGTTGCCCCACGCCAGCAGGGTGTACAGCTGCAGGCCAACCCGCGCCGGGATCAGCTCCAGCTCATGGTGCAGCCGCTCGATGACCGCCGAGGTGCGGCCGCGCTCCAGATCCAGCCGCAGGGCCGCGCGCGTGTCGTGGTCGTCGCACAGGTCCAGCGCCTGGCCCAGCGCGTGCTCCGCGGTGACCCGAAACTGGGACAGCGCCTCGCGCAGGTAGCCGAGCTCCCACAGCACCAGGGTCTTCTCCACCCGGCGGCGGGCCGGCGCGCTGGCCACCTGCGCCAGCAGGCTGCGCACCTGAGCCAGGGGGGACGCGCGGGTCAGGTCATCGTGGGTCACGGTGCCGGCCATTGTACGACGACTTGACCCGGTACCGACCGCGCCGGTCCACGCGCACCCGCGGGGGAACGCGGTGCTGCTCGAAGTACTGGTAGCCCGGTCGCAGCCCGAGCCAGAACCGGTGCAGCGCCGTGCGCCCGGGGTGAGCGCTGATGAGCCATGAGAGCCCCACGAGGTCGAGCCGCGTGGGGAAGATGTGCAGCGGGATGTGGCGGCCGCCCCCCTGGTAGGTGTGAGCCGCCAGCAGGTAGATCTCCTCGATCCCGTCGTCGGTCATGGCCAGGCAGCCCAGCGAGGCGCAGTCGCCATGGACCATGATCTCGCCGCCCAGCGCCCCCTTGCGCCCGAGGATGCGGTCCGACTTGTTGGGGTAGCTCACGGTGAGGCCGAGGTGAAAGCGGGTGTAGCGGTTGATGGCGTAGATCCGGTAGAACCCCTCGGGCACCTGGTGATCTCCGGCGCGGCGCTTGGGCCCGAGGGTGCCCGCCGCGGCGCAGATGTCGTAGCTCTTGAGCAGCTGATAGCGCTCTCCCTTCTTGCCCTGGGCCCACACCTCCAGCGCCAGGTCGCGCTTGAAGGCGCGCAAGAATATCCGGCGCGGCGGGTAGGGCATGCCCCGGGCCTGCACCAGCGCGCGCACCAGCTCCTCCTTGTTCTTCATCGCCTGCTTGACCTTGGGCCCGGCCAGGTAGTCAGGGACCCCGCTGCTGCGGGTCCGCGCCGCCGCCGAGGGCGCGCACAACAGCAGCGCAAGGGCGAACGTCACCGTCGAGGCGCGCCGCATTTAATCCTCCTCGTTTGGGGTCGAACGTGCTGATCCTGGTACGGGCTGGCAGGGCCCCATCCTCCCTTGGCGCGTCCGGCGGATCCGCCGTAACATGAAGGTGGAGACGCCCATGGGACACTTGAGCCACCACAAAGCCTACCAGGACCTGCAGCGGCACATCGACAAGCTGCCTGCGACGCTGCCTGACACGCCGCGCACCCGCGCCATCCTGCGGATCCTGTTCACCCCCGAGGAGGCCGCCCTGGTGGCGCGCCTGCCGCTCAAGCCGCGCTCGTCGTGGCTCATCGCGAAGAAGCTCGGCGAGCCTCATGACACGATGAAGGCCACCCTCGACCGGCTGGCCGACCGGGGCCTGATCATCGACGTGTACAACCAGAAGAAGGACCGCACCTACTACGCCGTGGCGCCGCCGGTGGTGGGGTTCGTGGAGTTCTCGTTGATGCGCGTGCGGGACGACATCGACCAGCCCGCCCTGGCCAGGCTCTACGAGCAGTTCTTCGAGGAGGACCGGCAGTTCGGCGAGCAGCTGTTCGGCGGCGACACCAAGATCGGCCGCGCCCTGGTGCACGAGGGCGCCCTGACCCCCGACGACACCGCCGAGCTGCTGACCATCGACAGGGCGAGCGACCTGGTGCGCGAGGCCAAGGCCCACGCGGTGGGGATCTGCTACTGCCGGCACAAGGCGGAGCACCTGGGCCACGCCTGCGACCGCCCCCAGCGCAACTGCCTGAGCCTTGGCCGCGGCGCCGAGTACGTCATCCGCCACCACCACGCCGAGTCCATCGACGCCGCCGAGGCGCTTGACCTGCTGCAGGAGGCCGCCGCCGGCGGCATGGTGCACATCGCCGACAACGTCCAGCGGCGCATCACCTACATCTGCAACTGCTGCGGCTGCTGCTGCGGCCAGCTCCAGGCGATCAACCGCTACGGGCTGCAGGGCGCGGTCAAGACCTCGGCCTACATGGCGAGCATCGACCGGGACAAGTGCACCGGCTGCGGGCGCTGCTCGCGCGCGTGCCCGGTGCAGGCCATCGACATCAACGCCCTGCCCCCGCACATCAAGCGCAAGGCGCGCATGTACAGCACCGTGGACGAGTCGGTCTGCCTCGGCTGCGGCATCTGCAAGCCGCAGTGCAAGAAGAAGGCGCTGAAGATGGAGCAGCGGCCGGAGCGGGTGCTCACCCCCGAGGGCACCCTGGAGCGGATCATCAACATGGCCATCGAGCGGGACCGGCTGCACCACGTGCTCTTCGAGGAGTTCGACGGGCCGCAGATGATCCTGCCCAACCGGCTGATGGGGGCGCTGTTGCGCCTGTCGCCGGTCAAGCGCGTGCTGGCCAGCGAGCAGCTCCGCTCGCGCTTCGTCTCGTACCTGGCCAAGGGGTACCGGGGGACCAGCGACGCCGCCAAGACCGTCTGAGTGAGACCGCCCGCCACAATAGCCGTCGCCCTGGCCGCCGCCGCGCTGGTCTCGGGCTGCCACCTGCTCTTCCCGTACGAGGAGCGGACGCCCGACGGCGCGCCGCCCGCGCTCGACGTGGGCGACGACGGCGCGCGGGATATGGTGGAGGACGGTGACCGCGGCCCGGACGCGCCGGTCCCCGACAAGAGCGCCGCGCCCGACAAGAAGGCGCCGCCCGACAAGAAGCCCCCGCCCGACAAGAAGGCCCCGCCCGACGTCAAGCCGTGGCCGGACAAGATGCTGGTGCCCGACGCTGGCTGCCCCAAGGGCACCAAGAAGTGCGGCAAGGTGTGCGTCGACCTGCTGACCGACAAGGACAACTGTGGCCAGTGCGGCGCCAAGTGCAGCGGCTCGAACATGGACCGCTGCCACCTGGGCAAGTGCGTCTGCGGCAAGGGCGCCAAGGCTCCATGCTCCGGCTCGCTCAACTGCTATCAGGGCGCGTGCAAGTGCCTCAGCGGCGGCCTGTGTCAGGGGTGCTGCAGCAACAACACCTGCTACAGCTTCGCCAAGCAAGGCAAGGGCACCTGCGGCAAGGGCGGCGCCAAGTGCAAGGCGTGCAACGACGCCAACGAGTGCACCGACAACAGCTGCTTGCTGGGCCAGTGCTCGTTCCTGCAGAACACCAGCTCGTGCAAGAGCGGCGCGGGCAAGTGCCTCAAGGGCAAGTGCTGCACCACCTGCGTCAAGAACGGCGCCTGCGTGGGCGCGGTCAGCGGCAACCAGTGCGGCGCCAAGGGCGGCGCCTGCACCCTCTGCCCGGCCCTGAGCGGCTTCCCGTGCAAGCAGCGGATCTGCACCGGCAGCGGCGCGTGCGGCACGGCCAATGTGCCCAACGGCTCCACCTGCACCGACCCGGCGACCAAGAAGGCGGGCCTCTGCAAAAACGGCCTCTGCTGCTCCGGCTGCTGGACCGCCGGGGGCAACTGCAAGCCCCTGGGCAGCCAGACCCCGGGCAAGTGCGGCAAGGGTGGCCAGGCGTGCATGAGCTGCAGCGACGGCGAGGACTGCACCACAGACAGCTGCACCAACGCCGGCGTCTGCTCGAACCTGCAGCTCGCCAACGGGGCCAGCTGCGCGGGCGGCAAGGGGAAGTGCAGCCAGGGGAAGTGCTGCACCGGCTGCTTCAACCCCGCAACCAAGCTGTGCGTCAAGCCGGCCAACCAGACCGTGAACCTCTGCGGCAACGGCGCCGTCGAGTGCCTGAACTGCGGGTACTCCGGCCCGGACACCTGCAAGCAGGGCGCGTGCAACACAGCCACAGGCGCTTGCACCGTGACCAACAAGCCGGACGGGACCAATTGCAAGCCCGGGTATAGCAAGTACATCTGCTGCAGCGGGTTCTGCTCGTACAGGGCCAGCGGCACCTGCTGAGCGGAGGGTCGCAATCCCCGCCCGGCTGTGCCAAGCTCGGGGCTCCCGATCTACCCAAGGAGGTCCCATGAAACGGATCCTGCCCCCCCTGCTGATCCTGGCCCTGGCGCTGGCCCTCGGCGCCTGCAAGACCGAGGTCCCCGAGCCGTGGAAGTCGATGGTCTTTCCCGTGGCCAACAGCGACATCCTGCCCGGCGCCAACGACAAGCGCTTCAAGGTCAAGTATCGCAACATCCGCAAGCCGGCGGAGTACTTCCGCGAGTGGAAGAGCGCGCTGGTGCGCGGCGGGTTCACCTTCATGGAGGAGGCGCCCAACGACGACCCTGCCGAGGGGGTGATGGCCGCCTTCTTCCTCAAGGGCGAGACCAAGGTGCGGTTGACCGTCTACGCCGACGCGCACACCCACGCCGAGGTGAAGGTGGAGGAAGAGCATTAGGTATAATGGGGCGCGCACCCGGTTGCGAGAGCGGAGGTTGACATGGCAGACAACGAGCGGGACGGAAGCGGCCCCCAAAGCGCAGTGAAGACCACCATCGTCGGGGGGCAGCCGCCCGGCAACCAGCGGGACCTGGAGGGGCGCGTGCCCGTGGGCATCGAGGAGCTGCTCGCCATGGCGGCCGTGGACGACGACTTCGCCGAGGCCCTGGACGGGCGCCGGGCCGAGGCCATCGAGGCCTCCGGTGTGGCCCTCACCGACAGCGAGCGGGCGATCCTCGGCACGGTGGATCGCGGGGCGCTCGAGCAGATGGTCGCCGGGGTACGGGGCTTGCTTCCCGAGCAGGCGCGGCGCGAGTTCCTGGGCCGCTCCGCCGCGGCGATGATGTTCCTGATGGGGGGCGGCGCGGCGCTGGGCGCCCAGGGGTGCAACAAGATCAACCCGATGACCGCCACCGGCAGCCGGCCCGAGCCGGTGACCCCGCCGGGCCCTGCGCCCACCGGCGCGCGCCCGGATCACCCGGAGCCGCCGCCGAGCAAGCCGGACCAGGGGGCGCCGAGGCCCAAGCCGACGGGCATCCGCCCCGACCTGCCGCCCAAGACCCGGGGCATCGACCCGGACGAGCCGCCGCCGCCCAAGCCCGACGCGGGCCGGCCGCGGCCGTCGCCCACCCGCGGCATCCGCCCGGACCGGCCCAAGCCGAAGCCGCCCACGCGGGGGCCAACCAAGGGGAGCCGCCCGGACCGTCCCTGAGGTAGAAGCGGCGTCCCGCCGCTTCGGCTCCAAAGCTGGCTCTTCATCACGCGGCCAGAGGCCGCGTCTACACCAGCTTCAGGTGAGGCTTTCCCTCGCCGTCGGGCTCGGGCCCGGCGTCCTTGCCGTCTCCCAGCTCGTCCGCGTCCACCGGCGGCTCGACCCAGATCAAGTGCTCCTGATCGGCCGAGACCTGGACGATGGAGCGCCAGGGGAACGTGCAATGAAAGGGCGTGCGGTTGAACGACAGGGTGCCGCTGATGCCGTCGTCGTTGACCAGCAGGTCGGGCACCGGGATCGCCATCTTCAGCCCGACGTTGATCCCCACCGGCTCGCCGGCTGACATCAAGTCGTCGGGTAGCGCCACGCCCTCGCAGGTGGGCATGATCACCATCAGGATGAAGTCCTCCATCTGCAGCAGCTGCTCGATGGTCTGACGTTTGAGGCTGGAGATGCTGCCCATGGTCAGGGCCTCCGGTGCGTTGTCCGAAGCTACTTCTTGCCTGCCTTGATCGCCCAGTCAAGAGAGAGCTTGGGCGGCTCGGATCCCTCGACGCACTGATAGCGCGAGAAGTCCTCCACGCCGCACTCCTCGCGCAGGAAGGTCTCGTCCAGCAGGCAGTGGCCGGTGAAGGTCTTCGGATCGCGGCTGAAGATCTCCAGCAGGGCGTCCACCATGATCTGCGGCGAGCGCCACATCTCCTTGCCGCCCAGGTTCCAGTTCTTCACCGCGTAGGACTCCACCATGGTCTCGGGCCACAGGGAGTTGACCGCCACCCCGCTGCCCGAGAGCTCCTCGCTCAGGCCGGTGGTCACCAGGGTCATGCCGAGCTTGCTGATGGCGTAGGCCACCTTGCCCACCGCCAGGCGCGGCTCGAAGGGCGGCGACATGTTGACGATGTGGCCGAAGCCCTGCTCCAGCATGGGGGCCAGCACCTCGCGTGAGGCGATGAAGGTGGCCCGGGCGTTGACCTGGTGCACCAGATCGTAGCGCTTGGTGGGCGTGTCCTTCAGGTTGTGCCAGAACAGCGCGCCCGCGTTGTTCACCAGGAAATCGACCCGGCCGAAGGTCTCCAGCGTGGCCTGGACCATCTGCTCGATGCGCTCGCCGTCGCGCAGGTCCACCTGAAAGGGCAACGCCTTGCGGCCCAGGGCCTCCACCTCGGCGGCCACCGAGTGGATGGTGCCAGGCAGCTTGGGGTTTTCCTCCACTGTCTTCGCCGCCACCACGACATGGCAGCCTTCGCGCGCCAGACCGAGGGCAAGCTCGCGCCCGATGCCGCGGCTCGCCCCGGTGATGATGGCGACTTTCCCGTCGAATTTCATGGGGGAAGTTATGACAGGTTTTGTGGCGCCGTCCCGGCGAAAATAAATTGCGCGGTGGGATCGGGATACTGTATTTTTGTTCAGCAGTGAACAAACGAACAGGTGATCGCGATGGCCCCCCGGACTCCGGTACAACGAATCCTCGAGAAGTGGCAACACCCCAGGATCGCAAGGCATTTATCCTGTACCAGCGTCCAGCCGCCCTCCCCGGCGCGCGGAGGGGCGCTGCCCGACGATCTGGATCCACGCCTGGTGCGAGCCCTGCACGACCAGGGAGTGCAGGAGCTGTACAGCCACCAGCTCGAGTGCCTCGACGGCACCCGGCGGGGCCAGGATCTGGTGGTGGCCACGCCCACCGCGTCGGGCAAGAGCCTTTGCTACAACCTGCCCGTGCTGCAGGCGCTGCTGTCGGATCCAGCGGCCCGGGCGCTGTACCTGTTCCCCACCAAGGCCCTGGCGCGAGACCAGGTGGAGGCGGTGCGGGCGCTGTGCGAGGCGGCCGGAGAGCCGGTGGGCGTGGCGGTCTACGACGGGGACACGCCGCCGGACCAGCGCCGGTCGGCCAGGGATCGGGCGCGCATCATCGCCACCAACCCGGACATGCTGCACCACTCCATCCTGCCCCACCACCCCAGGTGGGCGCAGTTCCTCGGGGGGCTGCGCCACGTGGTGGTGGACGAGCTGCACACTTACCGCGGCGTGTTCGGCAGCCACGTGGCCAACGTGCTGTTCCGGCTGCAGCGGCTGAGCCGATTCCACGGCGCTGACCCGCGCTTCATCGCCACCAGCGCCACCATCGCCAACCCGGCCGAGCTGGCGGCGCGGCTGTTCGGGCGGGAGGCGCGGCTGGTGGCTGACAACGGCGCGCCCCGGGGGAAGCGGCACTTTTATATCTACAACCCGCCGCTGCAGGACCCGGCCCTCGGCCTGCGCGAGAGCTACCTCAAGGCCGCCTGCCAGCTCACGGTGGACCTGGTGAGCGCGGGGGTGGGCACGCTGGTGTTCTGCCGCAGCCGGCTGGCGGTGGAGGTGATGGTGCGCCAGCTGCGCGATCACCTGGAGCGGCTGGAGCCGGCCGACGCCAACGCCCCGGCGGGCGGCGGCCCGCGGGTGCGGGGGTACCGCGGCGGCTACCTGCCCGACCGACGGCGGGAGGTGGAGGTGGCCCTGCGCCAGGGACGGACCGACGTGGTGGTGGCCACCAGCGCCCTGGAGCTCGGCATCGACATCGGCTCGCTGGACGCGGTGGTGCTGTGCGGCTGGCCGGGGAGCCGGGCGGCGGCGTGGCAGCGCGCGGGCCGGGCCGGGCGGCGGCTCGACCCGAGCCTGGCCGTGCTGGTCTGCTCCAGCGAGCCGGCGGACCAGTTCGTGGCAGGCGACCCGGATTATCTGCTGGGCCAGGGCACCGAGCACGCGCGGCTCAACAGCCAGAACCCGGCCATCCTGGTCCCCCAGCTCAAGTGCGCCGCGGCCGAGCTGCCCTTCGCCGACGGCGAGGGCTACGGCCCGCTGTCCGACGAGGACACCGGCGGGGTGCTCGGCGTGCTGGCCGAGGCGGGGCTGCTGCACCGTGGCCCCGAGAGCTTCCACTACGTGGGCCACCCCTACCCGGCCGGCGACATCAGCCTGCGCGGCCCGCTGGATGAAAACTTCCTGGTGGTGCGCGAGCCCGACGGGGACGTGCTCGCCGAGGTGGACTACGACGACGTGCCCAACGTGCTGCACGAGCAGGCGATCTACCAGCTGGAGGGGAGCCTGTATCAGGTGTTGCGCCTGGATCACGACGCCCGGCGCGCCCACGTGACGCCGGCCAACGTCAACTACTTCACCGACGCGCTGACCCACACCCGGGTGCGCGTGCTGGAGCGCCACGAGGGGGACGGCGCCGCGAGCCTGGGCGAGGTGCATGTGCTGCAGCGGGTGGTGGGGTTCAAGAAGATCAAGCTGCACACCCACGAGAACCTCGGCTTCGGGGATGTCAGCACCCCGGAGCGGGAGCGGCACACCACGGCCCTGTGGCTGCAGGTGCCCACCGGCGCGGTGCCCGCCATGTACGCCGGGGCCGAGGTGGCCGAGGGGGCGCTGGGCGCGGCCACGGCCCTGCACGCGGCGGCCAACCTGCTGCTCATGAGCGACGGGGGCGATCTGGGCCGGGCGGTGGGTGACGCCCGCTCCGACTGGTTCGCGGTGTCGGGGCGGCGCCACCGCGGGCCCTACTCGGCGCCGGGGGACGGCTCGGATCTGGACGGGCCGCTGGCGCCCACCATCTTCCTTTTCGACAGCTACACCGGCGGCACGGGCCTGGCCGAGCGGCTGTACGAAGAGCGGCTCGCGCTGCTGAGCCGGGCGCGGACGGCGGTGACGGGGTGCGCGTGCGAGCGCGGCTGCCCGGCGTGCGTTGGGCCCGGCGCCGGCGCCGAGGCCAAGGCCCTGGCGGCCACCATGCTGGCTGGCCTGCAGCAAGCCATGGCGGCGCCGCGCGCGGAGCCGGCCCACGCGGTGGCGCCGTGAGCCTGCAGGACCAGATCAGGCGGTCGCTGGGGCTCGAGCCCCAGGACAGTTCCCCCTCGAGCCAGGCCCCACAGCGGCCCCGCAATCCCCCCTCAAGCCTCAAGCCTCAAGCCTCAAGCCAGGCCGCACAGCGGCCCGACAATCCCCCCTCAAGCCTCAAGCCTCAAGCCTCAAGCCAGGCCGCACAGCGGCCCCCGTCGAAGCTCATCGCATCGCTGAAGAAGCAGGTGGATCGCATGCAGGCCGCGGCGCCGCCGCTGCGGCCGCAGCACAGCATGGCAGGCGAGGCGTACGCGCAGCCGCCGGACAGCGTCAAGCTGATCAACCACGAGACCTACCCCCTGGGGCACGCCTTTTCCGACGACGCGGTGATGCGGCGCCCCGACCCGGCGGAGGTGCTGGCCTTGCTGGAGCTGCTGGGCGTAGCCGGGCCGGACGGCAGCGCGCCGGTGCAGCCCGAGGACCTGCTCTTCTTCGATCTGGAGACCACGGGGCTGTCGCGCGACACGGGCAACCTGCCCTTCCTCACCGGGCTCGGGTTCTACGAGAGCGATGACTTCGTGGTGGAGCAGCTCTTCCTGGCAGATCCCGCCAGGGAGCCGGAGGCGCTGGACCGGCTGGCCGTGCACCTGGACCGCCCCCGGCTGCTGGTGTCGTTCAACGGGCGCTCCTTCGACCTGCCGATCCTGCACAACCGGGCCGTGATCCACCGCCGCGCGGATCGGCTGAAGCTCGACAGCCACGCACACCTGGACCTGCTGCCCCCCTGCCGGCGGCTGTTCAAGCCTCGGCTGACCAACTGCCGGCTCAAGACCCTGGAGTGCGAGCTGCTCGGCTTCGAGCGCACCGACGACGTGGAGGGCGCCGAAGTGTCGGTGGTGTACCAGGAGTTTCTGCGCACGGGCCAGTGGGGGCGCATGCCCATGGTGTTGAGCCACAACCTGCTGGACATCGCGCTGATGGCGCCGCTGCTGCTCCGGGTCTGCCGCCACGCGCTCGATCCCATGGGCTGGGGCGAAGACGCCGAGGAGCTGTGCGCATCCGGAGTGCTGCAGCTGCAGCAGGGCGATGCGGAGCTCGGCGTCCGCTGCCTGCGCCGGGCGCTGGAGCTGGGGGGCAAGCCGGCCACTCGCCGCCGGGCCATGACCGAGCTGGCCAACCACCTGCGCCGGCAGGAGCGCCTGGAGGAGGCGGCCACCACCTGGGAGCGGTACCGGCGCGAGTTCCCCCGTGACAACGTCGGTTACGAGGCGCTGGCCAAGTACCACGAGCACAAGGTCAGGGACCTGCCCGCGGCCCTGGCCTGCGCCGAGGCCGCGCCCAACCACACGCCGGAGCTCCAGCACCGCGTGCGGCGGCTGCACCGGCGCATCGCGCGGGTGCTGGACAAGCGCGCTGACCCACGGTCCTCCCGTCGCCAGGGCGCATGACTTGACCCCGAGCCCCGGCGGGGCCTTTAGTGGGGAGGTGCTTCGATCATCCCCTGCCCTGCTGCTCCTGTCGCTGCTGGCCGCGTGCGCGCCTCGCCCACGGGCCGAGACCACCGCGCCGGACCGCGGACAGGACCGCTCCTGCCCCGCCGCTGATTTTCACCATCGCTACCTGCGCGCGCCGGTGATCCACGGCGAGCCGGCCAGCGGCACCTTCTCGCTGTACTACGAGCTGAGCGCGGGCTTCGACGCGGCGAGGCCCACCGTCATGGTCCCCGCCGACGCCCAGCAGACCACGAGCTGGGTCGGGTACGCCGACAAGATGAAGAAGCTGCTCGGCACTGCCCACAACGTGGTGGTGTTCCAACACCGCGGCCATTTCTGCTCGCGCATCCCCGATATGCGCGCCCGCACCGACGCAAAGTGGTGGGCGCGGGCGTATCGCGTCTTCCGCCTGCGCAACGTGGTGGGGGACATGGAGCTGATCCGTCGCGACCTGCTCGGGCCGCAGGGCAAGCTGCTGCTGTGGGGCTGCTCCGGCGTGGCCACCACCGCCGCGGCGTACCTCAAGCGCCACCACCGCCATGTGCCGCGGGCCATGCTGGGCAGCTTCTACCTCGACCCCCGCGGCGCCAGCGAACAGGCGGTGGCGTACTTCGAGGCCTTCCTGCGTAAGAGCGACCTCGGAGAGAAGTGGGACGCCATCGCCCGGGGCGGCCGGGTGGAGATGCTGCAGCTGCTGCACATGGTCCAGCGCCACCTGTACGGGGATCAGGAGCGCGCCAGGCGGCTGATCCGGGAGGTAGCGGCCGGAGACCTGAAGCGCTTCCGCGCCGAATCACGCGAGCCGGGCATGGACGTGCACCAGTCGATCCGCGAGGTGCAGCAGCGGTGGCCCCAGGCGGCTGTGTTCATGTACGAGAGCAACGTCCCCACCACCGGGGACCGAAAACGGGACATCAACTACCCCGTGCTCGCCATGGGCAAGCCGGTGGCCCGGGCGGCGCAGGCCGGGCTCATCACCCCGCGCCGCTGGGACCTGTCCGGGCTGAAGGAGATCTCTACCGAGGTGCTGTTGTTCGGCGGCACCGAGGACCACGCAGTACCCCTGAGCGAGACGCGCAAGGTCCACCAGCTGCTGCCCCGCTCCCGCCTGGCCGTGTTCCGCGCCCTGCACTGCCTGGCCGATACACGGTGCAAGTACGCCGTCGGGCTGGCCGACGCCTTCTTCGACGGAGGGCTCGACGGCCCCGCGCTGAAGGCCGCGCTGGCCGAGGGCGCGTGCAAGGAGCGCTTCACCAGCTTCGAGTGACCGCGCGGATTGAGCGTCAGCTGTCCAGCGCCTCGCGTACGTGCTGGGCCAGGTCTTCGATGGAGAAGGGCTTGGCCAAGAGGACCACGTCCTCGCTCATCACACCGTGGGGAGCGAGGATGTCGTCGTCATAGCCGGACATGTAGAGCACAGGGACCCCGGCGCGAACGTCGGCCAGCTTGCGGGCCAGCTCATGGCCGTTCATGCCGGGCATGATCACGTCGGTGAACAGCAAGTGGATGGGGCCGTCGTGCTCTGCCGCGGCGGCCAGGGCGGCCTCGCCCGACGAGGTGGCGATGACCTCGTAGCCCAGCCGCCCGAGCAGCCGCACCACCAGCCGGCGCACGCTCTCCTCGTCCTCGGCCAACAGCACGGTCTCGCCGTCGCCGCGCGGCCTGGAGGGCGGCGGCTCCCCGGGGCTCTCCTCGGCCTCCTCGGTGCGGGGGAAGAAGATGTCAAAGGTGCTGCCGCGATCCGGGGCGGTGTCCACCTCGATCCAGCCGCCGTGCTGCTTGACGACCCCGAAGACGGTGGCCAGGCCCAGGCCCGTGCCGCGCCCCTGCTCCTTGGTGGTGAAGAACGGCTCGAAGATCTTCTCCATCACCTCCGGGGACATGCCGCACCCGGTGTCCTGCACCGACAGCCTCACGTGGCGGCCAGCGCTGGCCCCCGCGCGTCCGACGCAGTCCCCATCGCTCAGGGTGACCTCGCCGGTCTGAATGGTGAGCGTTCCCCCCCCGGGCATGGCGTCCCTGGCGTTGACCGCGAGGTTCAGCAGCACCTGCTCCACCTGGCCGGGGTCGGCGTGCACGCTGGCGCGCCCCTCGCCCGACCGCGTCTGCAGGACGATGTCCTCGCCGATGAGCCGGGCCAGGATGCCGTGCAGGCCATCCACCAGCTGGTTCAGATCCAGCGTCCTGGGCTCGATCACCTGCCGCCGAGAGAACGCCAGCAGGTGACTCGTGAGGCCCGCAGCGCGCCGCGCGGCCACGGCGATCTCCTCCAGCGGCTCGCGCACCGGTGAGGCGCCATCGAGGCCCATCAGGGCCGCCTCGGCGTTCCCCTGCACCACTGACAGCATGTTGTTGAAGTCATGGGCCACGCCCCCCGCCAGCCGCCCGATGGCCTCCATCTTCTGGGACTGGTGGTACTGCTCCTCCAGCTGCTGCTTCTCATGCCAGAGCTGGCGCTGCTCGGTGACGTCGCGCGCGCTGACCACGCTGCCGATCACCGCCCCGTCCACCTTCACCGGCGCCGCGACCGTGCTGAACTGCCGCACGCTGCCGTCCGGCCTCGTGTGGCTATCTTCGCGGTGCAGCCGGTCCCCGCTCTGCACCACCTGGTCCAGAAATCGTTTGGCCTCCTGCCGCTGCTCGGGCGGTGCCCGCTCGTACAGGGGCTTGCCGAGCAATGCCTCCGGGTCCGGGATCTCGTCAGGGTGGTTGATCATCTGGATCCGATGCTCGCGGTCCAGCAACATCAGGTGGTCGGGGAGGGAATCGAAGATGGCCTGCAGCTGCTGCTGGGTTGCGCGCAGGGCCTCGTCGGCCTCCTGGTCCCCCGCATTCAGCGTCGCGGTAGCGCCGATCCACGCCGCCCGGACGGATCGCGGCAGCGGCTCGACTGCGGCGGGGTCGACCCCCGGGTCGGCGGGCCTCTCGCCCATTTCCCCGGTGTCCTTCTCTCTCTTCCCCATGTAACAGTCTTACCATCATTGCCGGCCTGGCGTACCGGCGATGTGCTATAGGCAATGGCCGAGGAGGACCCATGACCAGCGAGCCTTCCCCCATCCTCGTGGTGGGCTCAAGCAACTTCGATCTGACCATCCAGACCGGCAGGCTGCCCCTGGCCTCCGAGACCCAGCTGGGCGGGCAGTACAGCGCCCTGCCCGGGGGTAAGGGCGCAAACCAGGCCGTGGGGTTGCGGCGCCTGGGCAGCGAAGTGCGCTTCCTGTCCCGGGTGGGCGACGATCACTACGGGCGGCAGATGCTGCAGCACCTGCGCCAGGAGGGGCTCGCCGCGGGGGACGTGGAGGTTGACCCGGAGGCGCCCACCGGCCTGGCGCTGATCACCGTGGACGCCGCGGGCAGCCGCAGCGTGGTGGTCTCGCCGGGGGCGGCCAGCCTGCTGTCCGAGGAGGCGGCCGAGAGGTTTCTGGACGACGCCCCGGCCGGCGCCCTGCTGTTGACCCAGCTGGAGATCCCGGCGCGCACCGTGGCCCAGCTGTTCCGGCTGTGCCGGCGGCGTGACGTGCGCACCCTGCTCAACGCCTCGCCCGCGGTGGACCTGCCCGACGAGGTGCTGCGCCTGACCGACATGCTGGTGCTCAACCAGAGCGAGCTCAAGGCACTGTCGGGCCGCTCGGCGCAGCACATGCAGACCGCCACCGCGGCGGCGGAGACCTTGCTCGAGCGCGGGGTCGGCACCGTGGTGGTGCCCATGGGTGCGCGCGGCGCGCTGGTGGTGCGGGCAAAGGAGTGCTGGCCGCCTCGCGCAGACGGCGAGGACGCGGTGCGGTTCATCGAGGGGTTCAAGCTGGCGGTCAAGGACGCCAACGTGGCCTCCAGCGGGTTCATCGCGGGCGTGGCGCACCGGCTGAACAGCGAGCCCGACGACCTGGACGGCGCCGTGCGCTACGGGTTGGGCGCCATGGCCCTGTCCATGACCGTACCCGGCGGGCAGGCCTCGCTGCCGGAGGCGGAGCAGGTGGACGAGCTGCTCGCTGGCGGCGCCGACGAGGGGCCGACCGACCCCGCGCAGGCCGCGCGCCTGCGGCGGCTGGAGACCCGGGCCGCGTCCATCCGGCGGCGCATCATCCGCATGCTCTACGCGGCCCGCTCGGGTCACCCCGGCGGCTCGCTGTCCATCGTGGAGCTGCTCACCACGCTCTACTTCCACATCATGGATTACAACCCGCGGCAGCCCCGCTGGCCCGGCCGGGACAGGCTGGTGCTGAGCAAGGGCCACGCCGCGCCGGCGCTCTACGCCACCCTGATCGAGGCCGGGTTCCTCGACGCGCGCCTCGAGGATCAGCTGCGCCGGCTCGGCTCGGCCCTGCAGGGGCACCCCGACATGAAGCGCTGCCCGGGCGTGGACATGAGCAGCGGCTCGCTGGGCCAGGGCCTCTCGGCGGCCAACGGCATGGCGCTGGCCTCGCGCCACAACGGCCACCGCTACCGCGTCCACTGCATCCTGGGCGACGGCGAGATCCAGGAGGGCCAGGTGTGGGAGGCGGCCATGACCGCGGCGCACCACAAGCTGGACAACCTGTGCGCGGTGGTTGACTACAACGCGCTGCAGATCGACGGCTCCATCGGCGACGTCAAGTCCCCCATCGAGCCGCTGGCCGACAAGTGGCGCGCGTTCGGCTGGAACGTGATCAACGTCGACGGCCATGACCTGCTGGAGCTGTGCGCCGCGTTCGAGCGGGCCGCCGACACCCGCGGCGTGCCGAGCATGGTCGTGGCCCACACCATCAAGGGCAAGGGCGTGTCCTTCATGGAGGGCGTCATCGAGTACCACGGCTCCACCCTCACCGAGGACGAGGTGCGCCTCGCCCTGGCCGAGCTGGCCACCGAGGAGGTGTCCTCATGAGCAAGGCGCCGCGCGTGGTCTACGGCGAGACCCTGGTGAGGCTGGGCAAGGAGATGCCCGACCTCGTGGTGCTCGACGCGGATCTGTCCAAGTCCACCAAGACCGCGCTCTTCGCGCGGGAATACCCCGAGCGGTTCTACGACATCGGCATCGCCGAGCAGGACATGGTGGCCACGGCCGCTGGCCTGGCCACGGCGGGGCTCACGCCCTTCGCCTCCTCATTCGCCATCTTCGCCACGGGCCGCGCCTGGGAGCAGCTGCGCAACTCGGTCTGCTACCCGAACCTCAACGTCAAGCTGGTGGCGACCCACGGCGGCATCACCGTGGGGCAGGACGGCGGCAGCCACCAGTCGGTGGAGGACCTCGCGGTGACGCGGGTGATCCCGAACCTGCGGGTCATCGTGCCGTCCGACGCCATGGAGACCGCCCAGGTCATCGCCGCCGTGGCCGCGACGCCGGGACCGTTCTACGTGCGCCTGCCCCGCGGCCCGGCCGACGACCTGCACACGCCGGGCTGGCGCTTCGAGCTGGGCAAGGCGGACATGCTGCGACAGGGCGAGGACCTGACCTTCGTGGCGTGCGGGTTGATGTGCGCGGTGGCCATGCAGGCCGCAGAAGAACTCGCGGCCGAGGGGATCAAGGCGCGGGTGATCAACATGGCGACCCTCAAGCCGCTGGACGTCGACGCCCTGGAGCAGGCGGCGCGCGAGACCGGCGCGCTGGTCACTTGCGAGGAGGCGAGCGTCATCGGCGGCCTCGGCGCGGCGGTGTGCGAGGCGCTGGCCGCGCTGCATCCTGTGCCGGTGCTGCGAATGGGGATCGACGACCAGTTCGGCCAGAGCGGCGCGGCCCGGGAGCTGCTGGAGCACTACGGGTTGACCGCCGAGCGGGCCGTGGCGCTGGCCCGCCAGGCGTTGTCGCTCAAGGCATGAACGACCTCTCGCCGGCGCAGCAGCGACGGGTCAGGGACATGGCCGCGTCGCTGTTCCCGCCGGGACCGGACGGCCAGTGGCCCTGCTCGGAGGACATGCCGCTGCTGCGCGCGCTGACCCGCGGCGCCCCGGACCCGGCGCAGGCCCTGCTGGACGACCTGGCCGAGATCCTGCTGCTGCCGCGCCACGAGCGCAGCGAGTACCGCGACCACCGCGGCACCATGCCGCCCTACAAGATCGGCAAGCTGATGCTGGAGTACGCCGTCAAGTCGGCGCAGATCGACCGCATCGTGGGCGCGCTGACCAAGGGCTTCTGCGCCCGCCATTGCGACCGGCCGCCGGTGGGGTGCTGCCACATCCTCGGCTACGACCTGGGCCTGGTGCCCGAGGTGATGCTCGAGCTGCAGCGGCTGGAGGCTGCCCGGCAGGAGGTGGTGTTCCCCGACGGTGCGCTGGAAGAGAAGTGCCGCTACCACACCCGGCGGGGCTGCCCGTTGAAGCTGTTCAAGTCGCCGGCATGCGTGCGCTACATCTGCCCGCCCATGTTCACCTACCTCGAGCAGCGCTTCGGCCACTGCCCGGGCGAGCTCGCCGTCTTCATCGCGGCGCTGACCGACTTCGGCAACAGCCACTTCGACCGCGAGAAGATCTACGAGGTCATGGACCGCCTCATCGCCACGGGGGAGATACTCCTGGCCACCGAGCCCTCTACGTAGACGTGGACGTGATCGTGGACGCAGACCACCGCACCTCTACTGCCAGACGATCTCCTGCCCCGGCCTGAACCCGCGCAGCAGCCCCTCGCCCACCGGGTGGCTCCCGACGCCGGTCTCGTCGGTGAAGGTGAGCACCAGGGTGTGGGCCGCGCCGTCGATGATGATGTAATGGCGCCGCTGAAACAGCTCCTGGCCCTCGGCCTCCCAGCGCAGCAGCGCACCCTCCACCGGGTACTGATCCAGCAAGAGCTCCCCGTGGCGATCCAGCAGCTCGATCCCCTCCTCTGCCTGCAGCGCCTCCAGCTCGGCGTCGGCCATGGCCTCAGCCGACTCGTAGTCCGTCTCCGGGTCGCAGCGCACGTTGATGGAGGGAACAAAGAACAGTCCCTGCCCCGGCGCGATAACGCTGTAGCTCTCCACCTCCGGGGTCCCGTCGTCCATGGTCCTCACTTCCAGCTAACGGTCAGGGTGAAGCGGCCCACCTCGGACGGGCTCCAGGAGTCCACCGCCAGGATCATGTCGGTTTTGCTCGAGGGCTTGAAGGTCAGGGTCTCGGTCACTCCGGCCCCCACCTTGTCTGAAGCCGTGCCCTTGCACGCGATGTTGACGGCGGCCACGGCGCAGGTGGTCGCGGCCGGGAAGGCGTAGAGCGCCGGGTCGAAGGTCTTCTCGGGGGTCAGCGTCACGGTGTAGGTCTTGCCGCCCAGCAGGCTCACCTTGAAGTAAGCCGCAGGTCCGACGAGCGCCCCGGTCTTCAGCCCGCAGCTCACGCCGGTCAGATCGTTCTTCAGCGCAGAGGTGTCTCCCAGCTCGCTCGTCGGTGAGCCGGCCAGGGTCATCGTCCCGGGCGCGCCGCAGGCGCCGTTGGTGGGCTTCTTGTCCTCCTGGATCAAAACCTCGTAGCTCCCCTGCCCCGTCACGGCGGCGCTGTCCACCGACAGGAGGTAGGTGCCTGCGGACGGGGGCGCGAAGATGAGCGTGCCCGTGGCGCCGGGCCCCACCGCGATGGCGCCTCCGGCCAGACCGTTGGTGCCGCAGTCTGCCGGCAGGCTGGCGCATGTCTTGCCGAGGGTGAGGATGGCGGGGAACGTCGGCTTGAACTGCAGCCGGTACGGCTTGGCGTTGAGGTCCACCTGGTGGTAGCGCTGCGGGCCCACCAGCGGCGGCAGGTTTCCGCACATCACCGCGGCGCCCGTGTCGTTGAGCGATCCGACGGTGGTCCCCTTGACGCTCCCCTTGTCGCCGGTCATGAGCACCTTGGTCGCGCCGGCGCACACCATGTTGCCCGAGGGGGTGAAGGCTTCGATGGACAGGCTGAAGTCCCCGCTCGCCTTGGCCACGGGGCTGCCCACCGCCACGATGTACTTGCCCGAGGCCATGGGGCTGAAGGCCACCTGCCCGGTCTTGCCGCTCGACACCAGCGGCAAGACGGTGCCGCCGATGCCGCCGCAGTCCACGTTGATGTTGGTGTACTTGCACTGCGCCTTGTCGCTGGCCACCCAGAGCGCGCCAGAGAATTTCGGTGTCAGGGAGAGCCGGTACCATGCGCCCTTGGTCAGGGTGGCGGCGTAGTAGACCTGCGGCCCGATGAAGCTGACCCCGAGCCCGCAGTTGAGGGTGGTGGAGAACTCGTTGGTGGCGCCCAGGGTGGTGCCGCTGACCGTGGCCTTGCCCGCGGCGAGGGTCAGCGCCTGGGCGGTCTTGCAGCTGGCGTTCTTGGGCGCGGCCAGCTCCTCGGCCTTGAGCGTGAAAGTGCCAGCGTCGGCGCTGGAGGCGCTGTCGACTCCGAGGTAGTAGGTGCCGGTGTCATCGGGGGAGAATGTGATCCGCGCCTGGCCCCCGGCGGCGACGGGGCCTGCGAGGTCGCCGCTGGCGCCCCCCGAGCTGCAGTCCGAGTTGATGATGTTCTTGCCGCACTCCGAAAAGAGGTAGAGCACTCCCTTGAACTGCGGCGTCAGGGTGAAGCGGTAGAACTTGGCCCGGGTGAGGGCGATCTTGTAGTAGTGCTGGGGTCCGACGAAGGGCACCGCGCCCCCGCAACGGATGGCGCCGGAGAATTCGTTTTTGGCCGCGGCCGTGTTTCCAGTGACCGACGCGGCGCCGCTGACCAGCGTGATGTTCGAGGCGCCGACGCACCGGTCGCTGCCTGCCACGGACACATCCTGGCCGGTCAGATCTCCCGCCTCGGGCCAGGAAAAGGGTGGGCGGTCCAGCTGCAGGCGAAAATCGCTGGAAATATCAGGCCCGCGGCCGTCCAAAAGTTGCGGCGACTCCTGGCAAGCGGCGAAAATGACAAGCGACAGGGCGATGGAAATGGTTCTGAGCACAGAGGCAGTCTAGCATTAACAGCCACCGGGTTCAGCGAGCCGCTCATGCAGTATACTTGGACCATCGCGAGGCCTTGCAGGCCGTGAGAAACCGAAGACGAGCACAGAGGCGCAAGCCGCGGGGGAGAGGTCGACAGGCAGCGGCGCGCCACCGGAGCGTCCAGCGGCGCGGTCACCGGCCCGCCTCGCGGCGTGGTGCCAGGACCAGCACGAGGCGGCCACCACGGCGCGGCGCCGAGGTCCTCCCGCCCTCACCAGGTCCTTCCTTCGCCCCCGCAGCTCAGAGCCCGGCCCCGGCAACCGCGGAAAAAAGCGCCCCCGGCGCGGCAGCAGAAACGGCGCAGGAAGCCGGGCCACCGTCTGCGCGCGAACTTGCGCCCACCCTGCAGGCGCCAGTTCCGTTCCCGACGCCGGCCGACACCAACCGGATGACCCTCGCCGGAGGGCTGAGCGGGCTGAGCCTGCACGACGCAAAACGCCGGCCCGACCTCGAAAGTGCGTCATTCGATACGCCGATGGAGTTCGAGACGCAGGAGCTGGATCTTTCGGTCACGCCCTCCAATGAGAACCAGGATCCAGCCGAAGAAGTGGCCGAGGCGCCCCGGCTTCCCACGCCACCGCGGGGACTTACCCTGCCCAGTTTTGAAAATGGCGGGGCTGACGCCGGGGCCACGGAATCTTCAAATACCGAACAGTCCTCGCAGGATGAACGCCCGACGGTCCGTTTGAAGAAAGGATCCGGCCGGCTGCCACCGCCTCCCAGCGGACTCGAGATCCCTGTGCCGGTGGCGCAGAGGGAATTCAAGGGTGCAGAGGAAGAACATACGCACGACGGGACCACGCCGAACCACGAGCCCTTCCCTGGGCTGGCAGAAGAGGCCATCCCGATGGTCAACCTGGATGAGCTGACCCGGGCAAACGTGTCATTGACCGCCACCGAGATGTTCCTCATCTCCCGGATCGACGGGACGACCACCATGGGCGACATCGAGGACATCTCAGGCGACGCCTCGCCGCTGCGGCTGCAATCCCTTATGATGCGCCTATGGCGATCCGGGATCATCACCTTCAAGGACTGAGAGTTCCACTCCATTTCACAACGCTGGCGGTAGCGATCTGCTTGATCAGCTGCGGCGGCCGCACGGGCGGGATCGGCGGATTTGGCGACGGGGGCAGCATTTTGCCCGACGCCGGGAGCGTGCCTCCCAAATGCACGAGCCTCTCGTCGGTGGCCAATGTGGCGCTCGATTATTCCGACGCGCTCAAGATGGCGCCCCGGGTGGTCTTCGACGGCACGCGATTTGTCGCCTCATGGCACTCCCAGTCGCCGGTCACCTCCTCCATGAATGGGGATCTGAACCTGAGCTGGATCAGCCTCGCCGGCGCTGCGAGCCATAAAAACGGCCTCTCTCTGGGCAAGAACAACGGATATCTGCAGCATTCTCTGCTCGCCGAGCCCGGCGGCCTGGCGCTGCTCAACGCCGTCGGCTCCGTGGTACACCGCAGGTTGCTCGATGGCCAGGGCAAGACGACCCACACCGCCACGTTCAAAGAAGCCTGGTCCCATGTGGATCTTGCGCCCTTTTCCGGCGGGCACGCCATCATCGCGGCAGAGAACAAGGGCAACCCCAGGCTGCTGACCATGAGCAAGGCGGGCGATGTCAAGGAGCGAGAATCGCTGATCACAGCCCAGATCATGGCGCGAGTCAGCCTCGCGCAGCGGCCCGGT
>CAZEFW010000050.1:0-52393 GCA_964511535.1 uncultured Myxococcales bacterium
GAACCCGCAACCTGCTGCTTACAAGGCAGCTGCTCTGCCATTGAGCTACGCCAGCAAAGCCCCAACGCGCGCCCACACGTCTTTCCTTCACCTCTCCCCCAAAAAAGCTATGACCAAGTGCCACAAACAAGTTCGGGGATCAAGACGAAAATGACCGTTTTTGTCCACATCGTCAGCCCTTGTTTCTACCTGCGGTTGCTTCCGGCGACGTGGTCAAGTACCTTGAATCGTTAGATTGTTACCCCGGACCAATATCTGCAGTGGGTATATGTACAGCCCCCTACCTGTAGTGTCAAGGGAATTTTCCAGTAAGGAACCATTTTTGCAAGGCGCCCCTATCTCCTCGTTATCACGGCGATTGGCGCCTTAATTCCACCAGGCCAGTTGCAATTATTTCAGGCCGTCAGGCTCCCTGCGGTCAATACCGATCAAAAAAGGGTTAGATCTCTGCTACAGGATCACTTTGCCCGGCTCGTCGCCCTGATCTCTGGGCGGGGTATCGGTGGGCCGGTTGGGTGCGGTGTCCAGGGTGGGCGGCTCCGGGGGCGGCGGCGGCTCCTGCGCCGGCTGGTCCTCTGGCACCTGCTCGCCCTCCTTGACCAGCTTGACCGCCTCCTCCGGTTTCAAGTTCATCAGGTGCTTCAGCTCGTTGACCTGGTAGCGGCTCTTGCCCACCCAGTTGCTCTCGATTCCCACCCGCTGGGCCATGACGATGTTCTTCTCGAACACCCGGATCGCCTTGGTGAGCAGCGGCTTGACCGCCTTGTGCACCTCCTCCATGTAGACCTGCACCAGCTGCTTGTGGGCCTCCTTGTAAGGGATCTTGGCCTCGGCGGCGTTCTGCTTCGCCTGCTTCTTGAAGTCGGGCAGCCGGGTGAGCAGCACGGTGTAGAACTCACGGTACAGGGATCCGATCTGGAAACCGGCGGCCGTGGCCCAGTAGGCGTTCTTGACCTTGATCGCCTCGATATACTTGGCCTGAGAGAGCAGCAGCAGCCGGGCCTTGTCGTCCAGGGTGGTGGCCATTGCAGCGCCGGTGTCCACCTTCAGGTTGCGGAAGTCCACGTGCGGCAGCGCGCCGAGGTAGTAGTGGATCATGGCCAGGAAGAAGTCGGAGTCGAGCCGCTCCACGGCCTCCACCGACTTGTGAAACCGCACGGCGGCCATCAGCGTGGAGCGGCACTTGCGATGATCGCCGAGGCGGAAGTGAGCCAGCCCCTTGCGCGCCATGGACTCGATACGATCCGAGATGGATAGATCCTTGCGCTCCAGCAGCCAGGCGAAGGTCTCCACCGACGCCGGCCAGTTGCGCAGCTCGGCGTAGCAGCCGCCCAGACGGAAGGCGGCGTCGATGGCCTCCTTGCGCTCGCCGAAGCGCTTGAGCAGCTCGCGATAGCGCTTCGCCGCCTGGTCGAACTGCTTCAGGTTCTCGTGCGCCAGCCCCGCGTTGTACAGCGCCGGCGAGACGAAGCGGGAGTCGGGGAAATGCTTGAGCAGCTTGTCGTACGCAGCCACGGCCTCTGCGTTCTTCCGCGCGGACAGCAGCTTGCTCCCGTGGTCGAACAGCGGCTCGGGCTCGATCACCTCCACCCGCGGCTCCGGATCGCCCCGGTGCGCCTGGAGCTTGATCGGATCCATGACGAGCCTGGTGCGGGGCGCGATCCTGGCCACGTCGCGGTCCGCGTCAGCAGCGGAGCGCGGGGCCGGCTTCGGGGAGCCGCAGGCGCCAGCGAAGAGGGCGAGCAGGGCAAGGGGGGCGGCGAGCTTCATCTTGTCACCTCTGAGGACATTGTTAGTGGTACGACACCGGGTGGCCAGGATTTGTTCCGCATCAAGCCACAGACGGCTGCGGCCCCAGAATTAACCCAGCACCGTAACCAAAACCCGCCGGCGCCTTGGCCCGTCGAAGTCGCAGAAGAACACATGCTGCCAGGTGCCGAGCACCGGCGCGCCGGCCTGGACTGGCAGGCTCTGGGCGGCGCCCACCATGGCGACCTTGATGTGGGCGTCGGAGTTGCCCTCGGCGTGGTGAAAGGCGGGGTCCCGCGGCACCAGCTTGCGCAGGTGGCCGATCATGTCTCGCTGCACGTCCGGGTCGGCGCCCTCCTGCACCGTGATACCCGCGGTTGTGTGTTGAGAGGCGACCAGCACCATACCCTCGGTCAAGCCGCTGGCCGCCACGGCCTCCCTGACCTGGTGCGTGATGTCCAACATCTGCTCTCGCTCGGTTGTCTCAAGGGTGATGGTTCTGTGAACGCAGGTCATTGAGTTGAGCCTTTAATGAGTTGTGAGTGGGTGGGAACTTAGTATAGTCGCCCAAGGGAGTGCGATCCTGAATGCAGCCGGAGCAGTTTGGTAGATACAAGATCCTCCGCCGGCTGGGCAAGGGCGGTATGGCCGAGGTATTCCTGGCCAGCGCCGCCGCCCTGGACGGCGGAGAGCGGGTGCTTGCCCTCAAGCGCCTGCTCTCCCCATTCAATCTGGACTCCCAGATCATCTCCATGATGACCGACGAGGCGCGCCTGTCGGTCTGGCTTACCCACTCGAACATCGTGCAAGTGCTCGACTTCGGCCAGGTTGAACAGTCGTATTACCTGGCAATGGAGTTCGTGGGCGGCTGCGATTTGTGCGATCTGATCAGGGTGCCGGACGGGGGTATCGGACGCCCGCTGCCCCCCGGCGCGGCGCTGCACGTCATGTGCAAGGTGGCCGAGGCGCTCGACTTCGCCCACAACCGCCGCGGGCCCGACGGTCGCTCGCTCGGGATCATCCACCGGGACGTGAGCCCGCACAATGTCCTGCTCTCCACCGACGGCGAGGTCAAGGTCATCGACTTCGGCCTGGCCCGGGCCACCATCTCGCTGCACTACAGCACCGCTGATGTGATCCGGGGCAAGTTCTCCTACATGCCAAAGGAGCAGGCGCTCGGCAGAGACATCGATCAGCGGATCGACCTGTTCGGCGCCGGGGTCACGATGTACGAGGCGCTGACCGGGGTCAAGCCGTACACCTCCAACACCCTGGCGGAGCAGATCTATCAGCTGGACCAGCCCGTGCCGCCACCGTCGGCCCTGGTGGCCGAGCTGCCCGAGGAGGTGGACCACATCTGCCTGCGGGCCATGGCCCCCGAGCCCGACATGCGCTACGCCACCGCGCAGCAGTTCGCGTCGGACCTGCAGCGGGCGCTGGCCCGGTTCACCAGCCCGGGCCGCGAGGTGGAGCATGTGGCCGAGCTGGTGACCAGCTTCATCGGCCCGGAGGAGACCACCGAGTTCGCCCGGATGCACCGCATGTCCCAGGACGACTTCCCCATCGTGGACGGGGGGGTCATCAGCGCCGAGCTGGAGGCGGTGCGCATGGCCAGCGGCCTGGCGGACGACGACCCGCTGGCGCCTCAGCACGGCGAGATCTCGGTCAACACACTGGACATCATCGACGACATGGACGACGAGGGGGACACCCTGACCGAGGAGGACGACCTCGACTCGCCGACCATGGAGAAGCCGGCTCTGACGCTGGGTGAGGCGGGCCTCTCGTTCGCCGAGCAAGACCCGGCGGAGCTGGCGGCCACGCGGGAGCACCGCTCGCTGGGGGCGAGCGTGAGCGTCGGCGTGGGCGTACCGTTGGTGCCGACGCCATCCCTCCCGCTGGACGACGGGCTGGACGATCAGGCGACGGTCCTGGCCCCCGAAGAGGGGCGGCGCTACGCGGAGGAGGCCCTCGGGCTGGAACCCCGGGTCAGCGACGAGGACGACGACCAGCCGACCATTCAGCGTTCGCCGTCGGAGATGGTGGCGGCCTTCGATCGCGCCCTGGAGGAGCGGGAGCGCAAGCGCTCTGCCGAGGGCAAGCGTCAACGGCGGAACAAGCTGGTCATGGGGCTGGTGGTGGCCGCAGGCGTGGTGCTCTTCGGCGGCGGCTTCTACGTCGGCTGGCTCCTGCACCAGGGCGACGCCGACGACGAGGCAGCGACCACGGCCCGGGCGCGCCCAGGAACTCCCGGGCCGGCGGTGCCGAGGGTGGCCCCCCTGCCCGTGCCCGTGCCGGTGCCCATGGAGGAGCCGGCCAAGCCGGACGCGGGCAAGCCCGCCAAGCCGGCGAAGAAGGTCAAGGTCGCCAGGTCACCGAAGCCGCGGGCGCATCGCCCCCGACGGACCAGGCCGGTCAAGAAGCGAGCCCCACGTCCCGCCGCCGCGCCCGCGCCTGCGCCCGCGGCCAAGGGTGGCAAGGGGTTCCTCTCGGTCAACACCGACTCCCCCGCGCGGGTGTTCATCGGCGATCGCCCCGGATCGCTGCCCGCCCCGCTCAAGCGGTTGCCCATGGACAAGGGCATCCACCGGGTGCGCGTCTTCTTCGAGGCGAGCAAGGCCTTTTCAGACACCCAGTGGGTCTCCATCAAGCCGGGGCAGACCTTTACCCTCTATTTCTCTTCTCCCGCCCAGGAGTAGGCGGACTAGGAGCCACCATGCCAAGAGCCCCAGAGATCGAGCACAAGTACGGCGAGAACGTGCATGTCCTGGACGATCCGCTGTCCCTCAGCTTGCTGGCCAAGCTGTGCTCCAGCGAGACCAGCCAGCCGCGGTTCAACCGGCTCATCGCTGCGATGTACCGGCAGATGGTGTGCACCCTGATCTCGGCCGAGATGCCCACCAAGCAGGTCACGCTGCCCACGCGCATGATCGAGCACACCCCCAGGGCCGTGTGGCGCGGCGACATCGTGGACCCGGAAGTAAAGGTCACGGTGGTTTGCCTGGCACGGGCGGGCATCTTCCCGAGCCAGGTCTGCTATGACTTCCTCAACGAGATCGTCACCCCGACCTGGGTGCGCCAGGACCACATGCTGCTCGGACGCACCACCGACGAGGAAGGCCATGTGGACGGCACCGCCATCAAGGGGGCCAAGATCGGCGGCGATGTGGAGGGCGCGACCCTGCTGATCCCCGATCCCATGGGCGCCACCGGCGGCACAATCGACACAGTTATCGGCTATTACAGAGACCATGTGGAGGGCACGCCAGCCCGGATCATAGCTGCCAACCTGATCATCACCCCCGAGTATGTCCGGCGCCTCACCGAGCAGTGGCCCGACGCCATCCTGTACGCCTACCGCCTGGACCGGGGGCTGTCCCCGGACCATGTGCTGGAGTCGATCCCCGGCGAGCACCCCGAGCTGGAGCGAGGACTGAACGAGTCCGGCTACATCGTACCCGGAGGCGGCGGCTTCGGTGAGATCATGAATAACGCCTTCGTCTAAGGCTGAAGCCCCGGCCAGGGGTCAGGGCGCGCCCGCGACCTGACCGTGACCGATTCCATGGTCTTTGCTTTCATAAAATGTCAAGTGGTGGGGTCTGACCCCCCTATATGACATTTTATGGTGGGGTCCAAGGCGGGCTGACTAAAATGTCAAGTGGTGGGGTCTGACCCCCCTATATGACATTTTATTGTTGGGGGGGGCTCAGGCGCGGCGGCGGACCCAGAGCAGGCCAAATACCACGAGGAATGCCACCGGGATGGACGCTGCGCCTCCGCCGGTCTGGCAGGCGCAGCCCTCGACGGTGGTGAAGTTCCAGCTGCCCTCGCTGCCGGGGTTGCCGCCGGCGCCCGCCTCGTTTGGCGGGATGTAGATGCCGGCCTCGGTGAGCGGCAGAGGCACTCCGGCCTCGGTGCGCGGCGGGATCGGGATGCCCGCCTCGGTGCGCGGCGGCACGGCGTTGCCGGCCTCGGTGAGGGTCATGTCGGGCGGCGGCAGGGTCACGCCGGCTTCAGTCTTCTTGGGCGGCGGCGGCGGCGGGATCACCACCCCGGCCTCGGTGGGCCAGGGGCCGGGCATTCCCGCCTCGGTCTTGGGAACAGGTACGCCAGCGTCCTTGGGCTTGGCCGTCCCGCCCCCGCCGTCCTCGTTGCCCTTGGTGCTGCCTGCGTCCGGCTTGTTCCAGGGGATGCACTTGCCCTGGTTGCAGTAGTGGCCCTTGGGACAGGTCACGCCCTTGCACAGGTCGATGCAGTTCTTGGTCTTGTCCGGCCCGCACGGAGGCAAGCAATCTGCGTCGGTCTTCTGCGAGTGGCCCTTGGGGCAGCAGCCGTCCTTCTTGGTCGGGTCGGCCGCCTTCTTGGTGTTGGTGCACTTGATGGCGCACGCCGTGCCGGTCAGCGCGTCGGTGGTGCACGGGTCATTGTCATCGCAGCTGCTGAGGGTGGGGCAAGCCCCGGGCCCGGTGAGGATGCCGGTGTCGCACAGCTCACCCTTCTCGATGATGCCGTTGCCGCAAACGGGCGGGCAGTCCTTGTCGGTCTTGGAGTTTGCGCCGGCGGGGCAGCAGCCGTCCTTGGTGGTGCTGTTGGCCTTGATCTTGGTGTTGAGGCACTTCCGGCTGCAGGCGCCGCCGGTCAGGGAGTCCTTGGTGCACTTGTCGTTGTCGTTGCAGTCCGCCAGGGTGGGGCACTTGCCCACACCGGACAGGATGCCAGGATCGCAGATCTCGCCCGCCTCGAGGATGCCGTTGCCGCACGCGGTGGGGCAGTCCTTGTCAGTGACCGAGGTGGCGCCCAGCGGGCAGCAGTTGTCCTTGACCGATCCGCTGGGAGCCTTGAACGAGTGACCGCAGGACACGTTGCAGCCGGAGCCGTTGAGGAAGTCGTTGGTGCACGGGTCGAGGTCGTTGCAGTCCGCCACGGTGGGGCACTTGTTCGGACCGCTCTTGATGCCCGGGTCGCATTTCTCGCCTGCTTCCAGCAGGCCATTGCCGCAGACCACCTTGCAGTCCGGGTCCTGCAGCGAGGTGGCGCCTGGCGGGCAGCAGCCATCGGCAGGCCCGGCCTGGGTCACCTGGGTGTACTTGCATTCTGCTGCGCAGGCAGAGCCGGTGAGCTGGTCCTTGGTGCAGGGGTTGCCGTCATTGCAGCTCGTGGGGCAGGCGTTGGGGCTGCCCGCCGGAGCGGCGATGTCGCACTTCTCGCCAGCGTCGATCACGCCGTTGCCGCAGCAGCTCACCTGGCCGGCGATGGACTTGAGCGCAGCGTTTAGGCCGGCGGAGCTGCTGGCATTGTAGTAGTTGCCTGTACCTCCGGCCGAGGCCACAGCCTGGAGCTGGCTGGCGCTAATGCCCGAACCGAACCCCACCGCGAACACCTTGATGCCTGCGTTCTTGGCGTTGGCTGACTCGGTGGTGGGATGACCACACGAGGTGGAGCTCATGCCGTCGGTGACCACCACGATGTACTTCTTCTTGTTGTTCGGCAATCCCTGGAGGTAGGTGCGCGCCTGCTTGATGGCGCCGCCTAGCTGGGTCCCGCCGCCCGGGCCCGAGCTGTTGAGCTTGCTCATGATGGCGGAGTGGGTGTTGGGGCCGCACCCGACGCTGATGCCGGGGCTGCAGTAGGAGTCGAACATGATCAGCCCGAACCAGATGGAGCTGTTCTGGGTGATCATGTTGTTGATGGCGTTCTTGGAAGTGCCCCACTTGTTGTAGGAGCTCATGGATCCCGACTTGTCCAGAACGATCATCAGGTAGGGGCTACCACCGCCACACAAGGCCTGACCTCGGGCCGGTGTTGAGGCAAGCATGAGTGTAAAAGTACAGACGATTACAAAGAAGACGCGCGCCATCAGTCCGGCCTCCAGTAGCCAGCAGAAATATAGCGTTTTCAGTGTACCATCGGGCTTCCTGTATGACCAGCCGTTCTATCTGTGACCAGCCTTACGTTTTTCCATCCAATGAAAGCATAGCAGGGGATCTTTTGCGCCCACCTTTCCGGCCGGGGTATTCTGTGGTCACGCCATGGCAGAACGTCCCAAGGTCGAGGTGGATCCTTCCCTCGTGGAGCAATCGAGCGCCGGCAAGGAGCGCGCGGCTGCCCGCGGCACCATCCTCAACGCCGACGCGGCGGAAGGCGACGACTCATCGTCCCGCCGACGCGGCTCGGAGCCACCATCACGCAAGGCCGGCGGGCTGCTGGGGATACCGCTGTGGGGCTGGGTGCTGGCGCTGGTCACCCTGGTGGGAGCGCTGCTGCTGGTGCTCGATCTGCGCAACAGGGATCGCTACCTGATGGTGTGTCACGACCGGGCCATGGAGCTGCATCGCGGCCGCCGCATCCCGTTGCCGTTTGGACATGAGCCGGTGGGGGGCGAGGCCTTCAGGCCGGTTGCCCTCCCCCCGTCAGCGGACTGTCGTTCGCGGTTCTTTGCCAGCCAGGTGGAGGCGGAGCAGGGGTTCTTGCAGTTCGTGGTGGCCCGTGTGTCGGCAGAGCTCGACCTGGAGGAGGGCGCCAACCTGCCCCGGGCGCGCAAGCAGATCTTGCAGGCCCAGATCCTCAGCCGGAGCAACCCGGCGGCGCGCACCCGGGTCGCGCGTCTGCTGGCCGAGGTGGATTATCGGGAGGGGCGGGACAGCCTCAACCGCGTGGAGACCGAGCTCCGCACCGCCCTCGCGCGGTTCAAGGAGGCCAGGAAGCTGGACGGCCGAAGGTATGCGGATCTGGATCAGTGGATCCGACATCTGGAGCTGCTGCTCAAGTCGGTGGCGCCCACGCCGGGGCCATTGCCCGGGGGAGGCGCCGAGGCAAAGACCACAAAGTCATCAGGCAAAGAACCCAGGAAGCCAAGTATTGACGGCGGCTTGAAGAAGAAGCCAGCGCCTGATGCCGGCCCGCCGGTAGTGGAGCCGAAGGAGGACCCGGGGGGGATTTTGTTGTAAGGGAGGGTTGCGGGCGAGGGGGTCGGTTGCGGCGACGGCTACGTTTGCGTTGTGGCCTCGCTTCGCTCGGCGAGGGAGAGGACCCAGCGGATCTTGTCCACCACCAGGTCCAGGGCCACTGAGTTTTCGCCGCCCTCGGGGATGATGAGATCTGCCCAGCGCTTGGACGGCTCCACGAACTCGAGGTGCATGGGGCGGACATGGCGGTAGTACTGCTCACGGATGCTGGCGAAGTCTCTGCCCCGGTCCTCGATGTCCCTGCGGATGCGGCGCATGATGCGGATGTCCGGGTCGGTATCCACGAAGATCTTCATGTCCAGCAACCGGCGCAGCCGCGCATCCACGAACACGAGGATCCCTTCGAGGATGATCACCGGCGAGGGTTTGACCGGGCGCGTCTCCTCTGCGCGGAGATGGGATTTGTAGTCGTAGATCGGGACGTCCACGCGCTGCCCATCGCGCAGCGCGCCGAGGTGGTCCACCAGCAGATCGTTATCGAGGGAGTCGGGGTGGTCGTAGTTGACCTCGCAGCGCTCCTCGTACGAGAGCTCCTGCCGGTCGCGGTAGTAGCTGTCATGCTCGATGAGGCAGAGCGTCTCGGGGGGCAGCGCGGCAGCGACGTTCTTGGCCACGGTGGTCTTGCCGGAGCCGGTCCCGCCTGCGATGCCGATCACGAGGGGCTTGGTCATGGGCTACTCTTGGGGCAGCAGCGCCGTCAGCTTCCGGCGCAGGGTCACGTACTGCTTCAGCAGGTCCATATAGTCGGCGCGAAAGGCCTCGAGGTAGCGGCGCTCCTTCTGCTTGGCCATCAGCCCCTGGCGCAGCTCAACCAGCTTCCCCACCAGCTGTCCCCCACGCTCCAGCTTCTCGATGAACGACTCCGAGCGGTCCTCGTCCACCAGGGTCACCGAGCCCGGCTCATCGCCGTCCTCGGTGAAGGTGAGCACCACGGCGCCGGTCTTCATGTCCACCACGTTCTTGGCCACCATGGTGCCGTCCAGGTCGGGCAGGTTCTGCTTTATCAGGGCGATGTGGAACCGGTGCTGACTCACCACGTCGAGCGCCTCACCGCCGGTCAGGCAGCTGATCACGCGGAACGCACCGGAGCTGCCCAGCGCCTTCTGCAGGCCCGGGCCGGTCTTCGGGTTTTCGTCCACCACCACCATGATGCACTCGGAGTCAGCCGCCTCGGGCTGCCGGATCCCGGCCTTCTCCTCGGCGCGCAGGGCCCGCCGCCCCACCTGCATCAGGCTGCGCAGGAACAGCTCCATGAATTCGAGCAGCTCGCGCAGGAGCTCGCCGCGCTGCTCGATCCCGACGTCACGCTCCACCTGCAGGACCACCGCCTCGAACAGGCCCGGAAGGGTGTCGTCGTTCTTGGGGTAGATGCCCGAGGCGCCCGCCTGAAAGGCGGCCACCGCGCGGTCGAAGGTCTTGCGCTCGGTGAGCATCACCACGCGGGTGATGGGCGCCGCATCGCGGATCTCTTGCACCACGGCCGTGCCGCCGTTCCTCGACGGGGTGTCGAAGTCGACGATGGCCACGGTGAAGTGTTTCTCCTGGACCAGGGTGCGCGCCCGGTGGGCGTCACCAATGGCGGTCACGGCGAAGCCTGCTTCGGTCAGCAGCGCCTCGAGGGACTTTCGGGACTCTTCGTCCCGGTCCAGGAGCAGGATCTCAGCCCCGACGGCGCTGTCGCTCACCGGCGTCTGCTGGAGGATGTCAAACGTCTCCATCTACCCTCCCGAGGAGAAGACAAACGGGTAAATAAACTCCGCCTCCCCGCCAGCTGGCCGGGGGAAGCGCCACCGCTTGAAAGCTGCGGCGATACATTTGCCGAGGTTGATGTTCCCGGTGGTGTTCCTCACCACTCGGGACTGGCTCACTTTGCCCTCGCTCGACACTGTGAACTGCACGTCTACCACGCCGCCGCCGATGCCCCCCCGCTTTGTGGCCCGCTCGTAGCAGACCCGCAGCTGGGGCATGTGATGCTTGATCACCATGCGGACGCTTTCAGCGTTAAAGCGCTCCATGTCACCAGCCCGGGGCGCCTTGTCTTTTGGCTTCGGCAGGGGCGGCGGCGTGGCCTTCTCCTCTTCACCGCCACCTCCGGCGGGCTCCGCGGAGGCCTCCTCGCCAGCAGGCGGCGCCGGGCGCTCCTCCCCTGCCCCGCTGCCGTGGTCGCCCTCGCCGGGCGGCGGCTCTTCCTTCGGCGCGGCGGGCTCCGCGGACGCGGCCTTCTTGCCTGCCGTGGAGGCGCCGCCCTTGCGCGACCGCGTGGGGCGGCGGCGGCGGACCTTCTTCTTCACCGGCTTTCGCGCCTCCGGGTCCGCCTCATCGGCCAGCCGCACCAGCCGCGGCGTGCCGAGGGTCAGGGTCGCCTGGCTGTCGTTGCGCGACAGGTAGGCGTACATGCCGTAGGCGGCGCCGCCGAACAGGAGCAGGTAGAACAGCACCAACACCACCACCCCGGCCCTCGAACGCCGCGCCCCCACCTGAGAGGCCAGCTCCATGGTGTTGAGCTGTTGATCCAGCACCGGCGTATCCGCGGGAGAGGCAGCCGGCGCCGGCCCGCCGCCCCCCGCAGGGATGGTGCTGGGCAGCTTGCCGCCGGCAGGCGTGAGCGCAGATCCGCAAACGGTGCAGAATTGGTCGGATTCCCCCACCGGGGTGTCGCAGTGTTTGCAGCGCATCTCGGGTTTCCGCCTCGAGGCAGATCCAGTTGCCGGTCGCAAGTCAGATACTATAGACTTTCGCTCAATGCTCAAGATGCTCGACCAGATCCTGTCCGTGGCAAAACGCATCGAGGCCTCGGACGTACACCTGAAGGTGGGCCTCCCCCCCGTATATCGAATCCGCGGCGAGCTGCTGACGGTCCGCGAACTCCCGCCGGTCAAGCAGGGCATCCTGGAGAGCTTCATCCAGGAGGCCACCACCGACCGACAACGCAAGGAGTACCACGACTACCACGAGTGCGACCTGGCCTACAGCACCTCGGAAGGGATCCGGTTCAGGGCGAACCTGTTCCAGCAGCGCGGCATCCCGGGGCTGGTGCTGCGCATGATCCCCCCCGAAGTGCCAGCGTTCACCTCTCTTAACCTGCCCGAGGTGGTGCTCAACCTGGCGGACAAGGCGCGGGGGCTGGTGCTGGTCACGGGGATCACCGGCAGCGGCAAGTCCACCACCCTGGCCTCCATGGTGGACCACATCAACCGCAACCGGGCCTCGCACATCGTCACCATCGAGGACCCCATCGAGTTTCTGCTCAAGGACCACCGCAGCGTGGTGAACCAGCGGGAGCTGGGCCTCGACACCACCTCCTTCTCACGGGCGCTGCGCTCGGCCCTGCGCCAGGATCCGGACGTGATCCTAGTGGGCGAGATGCGCGACATCGAGACCATCGAGATCGCCCTGACCGCCGCCGAGACCGGCCACCTGGTGCTCTCCACCCTGCACACCACCGACGCCGTGGAGACGGTCACCCGCATCGTGTCCGTGTTCCCCAAGGACCACCAGGGCCAGATCCGGCTGCAGCTGGCGGCTGTGCTCAAGGGCGTCATCAGCCAGCGGCTGCTGCCCAAGGCGGACGGCAACGGCATGGTGCCTGCCGTGGAGGTGCTCGTGGGCACGGGCCGGGTCAAGGAGCTGATCGAGGACCCCAGCCGGACCATCGAGCTGCGCCAGGCCATCGCCGAGGGGCGCAACCCGTACGGCATGATCACCTTCGACCAGTGCCTCACCGACCTGGTGCAGGACCACCTGGTGACATACGACGTGGCCCTGCGCAACGCCACCAATCCGGACGACTTCGCGCTCTACTTCCGCGGCGTTGGCCAGCAGACCACGGCCGACGAGTGGCTCGACAGCGATACCTGAGAACCAGGCAGAACTAAATACTCGCTCATGTTTTGTCGTATGATGGTGTGAGGTGTTCACCCGCGGTCCCATACTCGCCGGCCTCGCCCTGCTCACGTTGCTGGTGGCCACCGGCGCCGAAGCGCGCAAGAAGGTGACGGTGCTCTCCTTCTCCGGGCCCCGGGGGAGCGATGCGGCCCGACAGGTCAAGCGCGCGCTGCAGCGCTCCTACTCCATGGTCAGCGGCGGCACATTCAGCCGCGAAGCACGCAACCAGGGCTCGCGCTCGTCCAGCACCAAGGGCCGCAAGCTGGCCGCCGGCGCGCTGCGCGTCGACGCCATCGTCAGCGGCTCGGTCAAGCGGCTCGGGAGCCGCTGGGTGCTGAAGATCACCGTCTACAGCGGGCACAACGGCCGCAGGGTGGGCGGCGCCACCATCCCGCTGCGCGGGGCGCGGGTCGATCCGGGATCGGCGCGGCGGGTCCCAGGAAAGATCCGGGGCGCCATCGCCCGGTCCAGGGCAGGCGCGGCGGTGGCCCGCAAGTCATCGGCCTCCAGCAGGCCAGCGAGGAAGAAGAAGAAAAAGAAGCGGCGGCGGCCGCGGCGCCGGTCGGAGCCGGCGGTGGTGATGGTGGAGCCGCGGCCCACGCGCCAGCCGCAAAGCGGCTTCGACGACGGCAGCGACGTCTACCAGGCCCAGCCTGCCGCGCCGGAGCCGGTGCCCGTGGCGCCGGCGTCGACCTCTCCCGAGGACGATATTGGCGGCTTCTCCACTGGCGGCGGGGGTACGGCCGTGGCCGGCGATGGGCAACCCGCGGGCGGCGGCGATGGCCTCGGCTTCGCCGTGGCGGGCGGCGGCGGGTCTGCCAGCGCGGGGGGAGGCGCGCCGACCTACAACAGCGGCGGCGGCGTGGAGTACCAGGGCGTCAGCCGGCAGGGCAACGCGCGGCCCAGCTGGGAGTCCATCGTGGAGATCTCCCTCGGGGCCATGGTCGTGAGCCGCTCTTTCGAGTTCGTGGACTGGGTGAAGGTGAACCCGAACCACAAGGAGCCGCCGCGGGAGAACAAGTGGGTCACCTCGGCCTTTCACCTGGAGGGCGCGTTCTACCCGATCTCCATCTTCCACCGCGGCCCCATGGCCGGGCTCGGCATCACGGGCCGGTACTACCGGGTGTTCTCGCTGCGCTCGGTGAACAACGACACGAAGAAGCCCGAGGACAAGGGGCCGTTCAACACCATCCTGTCGGTGATGGAGCTCGGCCTGCGGTACCGCTGGAACATCCTCGGCCGGGCCACCAGCCCGACCTACATCGTCGGCCTGGACTTCGGCCGGCATGTGTTCAAGATCAGCGACGGACCGGACCGGATCAACCTGCCGGACATCGCCTACTCCTACCTGAACCTGGCGCTGGTGAACCTGGAGGTGCCGTTCTACGCCTCGGACACCTTCGCCATCGGGGCCATGGGCGCCTTCGACTACCTGCTGGTGCTCAGCTCGGGGGATATCGAAAACAACGACAGCACTGGCTACGGGCGCAGCTCCACCGGCGGGGTGGAGGCCGAGCTCGGGCTGTACACCAACTACAAGGGCTTCTTCGTGCGGGCCAACGGCTTCTACCGCCGCATGTGGTTCGACTTCGACCCCGAGTCGTGCACCGGCTGCAAGGTGGCCGGGGGCGCCGTGGACGAGATGTGGGGCGGCTACCTGCGGTTGGGCTACGCCTACTGATCCCGGCCCCAATGGCCTTGCATCTGGCGCGATTCCGGGCATATTTCACCCATGCTCACCGTCATCCTCATCGGCGCAGCCGTATGCGCCCTGCTCTTGGTCTTGCTCGTGTTCATCAGCTCCACGGGCGATTCGGTGCTCTCGGTGAGCGAGGAGATGGCCACCCACAACACCAAGGCGCGCGAGTACGGGCGAGTCCTGGGGGGTGGGTGCGGGTGCGCCAGCGGCGGGACCAAGAAGCCGAAGTAAGCCACTTATCTGCTACAATTCCTGTGGTCTCACACTGCCTGGGAGGCGTGGCATGCGCACAAGATCAGATTCATTTATCCTCTGTTGGCTCGTCGTCCTGACGAGCGGATTCGGCTGCAGCTCACGCAGCGCGGACAATGTTTACGACGGCGGGCCCGCGCTGCCCGACAGCTTCGTCACCGAGGCTGGCGTGGTGGACAACAGCACCTGCAAGCGGGCTACGCAGATCGCCCTGAGCGGCGGCTCGGTCACGGTGAGCGGCAGCACCAAGGGCTTCACCAACGAGTACGGCACCCAGGTCAGCTGCGGGGCGAGCTACAACACCATGCTCGGGCCGCAGGCGTACTACAAGGTCGCGCTGTCCAAGGGCAAGGTGTACAAGCTGTCGCTCTCGGCCTCGTTCTACGGCGCCAAGATGTACGTGGCCCAGGCCAAGTGCAGCCCCACCAGCATCAACACCGACTGCGGCAGCGAGGGAAAGACCGGAGCCGTCACAACCAGCAGCAGCTCCAGCAGCACCAAGTCGATCTTCTTCACGCCGCCGAGCTCCGGGTCGTACCTGCTGGTGGTGGACAGCTCCAGCTCCAGCAAGAGCAACAACGGCGACTTCACCCTCATCGTCGAGGAGTTCACCGCCCCGACCAACGCGAGCTGCGCCAAGGCCACCCGGGTCACCCTCAGCGGCGGCAAGGCGTCGGTGAGCGGCACCACCGAGGGAGGCAAGAACGAGTTCGGCACCGGCATCAACTGCGGCAGCACGAGCACCACCATGAAGGGCCCGCAGGCGTACTACAAGATCGCCATGACCGCCGGCAAGTCGTACATCGTGTCCATGACCCCCCAGTACTCTTTCGCCAAGTTCTACATCTTCAGCGGCAAGTGCGACACGGCGTCCATAAACCTGGACTGCGGCAGCAAGGGGGCAACGGGCGACTACTCGAGCTCCACCTTCAAGGACAAGGCGACGCAGATCGTGTTCACCGCGGCCAAGTCGGGAGACCACACCATCGCCGTGGACAGCAGCTCCGAGGGCTACGCGGGCAAGTTCACCCTCGACGTCCAGGAGTTCGCGCCGCCCACCAACGGCGCCTGCGCCAAGGCCAAGGCTGTGGCGGTGACCGGGGCCAAGACCACCATCACCGGGACCACCTACGGCGCCAAGAACGAGTACGGCGACAAGATCAAGTGCGACGGGTTCTCGGCCAACGACGGGCCGCAGGTGTACTACAAGCTCAACTGGACCAAGGGGCAGACCTACAAGATCACCGCCTCACCCAGCTTCACCGCGAGGGTCTACGTGTTCGGCAACAAGTGCGACGCGGCCAGCATCGCGGCGGACTGCGCCAGCAAGGGCAAGACCGGCGCGTCCATGTCGGCCTACAGCTCGGGGTCGTACACCAACCAGCTCTTCTTCCGGCCGGCCAGCTCGAGCAACCACCTGGCCATCGACAGCTCCAGCAACAGCTACTTCGGGACCTTCACCCTCACGGTGGAGCCGTTCACCGCGGCGGCCAACGGCACCTGCGCCAAGGCCAAGTCCCTGACCTTCACCAGCGGCGCGGTCAAGGTGTCGGGCGACACCACCGGCGTGCCCAACGAGTTCGGCACCGCCATCAACTGCGGCAACTACAAGTCGATCCCCTACGGCTCGCAGGTCTACTACAAGGTGATGCTCAGCGCGGGCAAGAAGTACAGCATCAGCCTGACCCCGGACTTCTCGTCGGCCAAGCTGTACATCTTCGGCAACTCCTGCGCCGAGACGAGCATCAACGCGGCATGCTCCAGCAAGGGCAAGACCGGCGATGTCTACGCCGGATTCTTCAGCAAGGGCAAGACCGGCACCATGGCCTTCACCCCCCAGGCCACCGGCCAGTACATCATCGCGGTGGACGCCACCAGCGACAGCTCGTACGCGTTCGGGACATTTTCGCTGGAGATCAAGTAAGGGCTTGAGGTTGGACTCGGACGTGGACGAGCCAAACTAACCGGGTTGTTTAAAAACTAACCCCGTTAGTTCCACACCTCCGACTTCATGAAACTTTTCAGAATCCCCCTCCACCCGCTCCTCCGAACCGGCAGCGGGCCCGCTCCAGCTCATCAGCGCCTGCGCCATCTCATTCGCCCACCCGAATCCTCCGGCTACCGCTTCCGCGGCGGAGGCGCCTTGCCGTGGTGCGGGCCGGGCCCCTTTGGCCCTGGCCCTGGCCCGGTGCCGCCACCTGCCCCCGGTCCATGGGGCCCTGGCGGAGGGCCGCCTCCCGGGCCGCCCCCCGGCGGTGGGTGCGAGCCGCCGGGCCCCATGCCAGCCGCCACCTTGTGCAGGCCACGCTGGCCGCCCCTGCCCAGAGCGTCTGCCAGGGAGCGGGCCGCCAGGTCGCGTGTCTGCCCGGTGCGCCGTCGCACCGCGTCCACGGTCTTGCCCAGCACTGGCAGCTCCCCGGGCTTCACCTGGCGGACCAGGTCCACCACCGCGCCGCCCCGGTAGCCGCGAGCGTGCAGGTCCACCATGGAGTCCACGCGGCGGGAGACGCCCACCTTGCTGCCCGGCTTGACCAGCTGCTGCAGCTGCTTCTGGGGCACGCCCGAGAGCCGCGCCTGGGACACCGCCACCAGCACGGCGGGCCGCACCTTCTTGCCCCCCTTGCCCAGCCAGGTACGCGAAGTCCGCATGTGCCCCACCAGGGTCCGCACCACGCCCTCGATGCGCGCGGCCGGGATACGCTTGGCGGCGCCCTCGCGGATCTTGCTCTCCAGGGGCGCCACGGGCAGCCCCTCGGCCCGCGCGCCGGCCACCAGCTTCTTCAGGTTGTCGGCGTGGGCCGTGCCGGCCGTCGCCATTATCGCTGCCATCAGCAGGAGTCTCTTCATCCCTCTCCTCCCGTCGCTCTCGCTGCAATGAGCACGGCGCAGTTCTTGCCGCCGAAGCCGTCGTCCAGCCACCGCCCGCACTGTTGCGGGGGCCGCATCTCCCCGTCCACCCAGACCTGGTACTGGTGCATGCCCTCGGGCAGCGCCAGGGTCAGCCGCCACTCTTTCCCCTGCCGCCGCAGGGGGTTCTTCGCCGGGTCCCAGCCGTTGAAGGACCCCACCAGCGCCACCTCGCGCGCCCTGGGATCGCGGTAGACCACGGTGAGGCCCAGGTCCGGCGCCGGCGGCACCGCCGGCCCGGTCCCCCCGGCTGCGGCCTGCGCCGCGGCCCCGCCGAATCCCCAGGTGAAGCGCAGGCCGCCCATGCCCTGGTGCCGGCTGTAGTCCTCCACCCGCGTCAGGCTGCTCTGCCCCCACACCGAGTCCCACCGGCCAAAGACCTGCAGCCAGGGCAGCGCGCGCCAGCTCACCTCGGCGTAGCCCTGATGGATCAGGTCGGTGCGGTCCTCGTTGATCTGCTCGCCCGTGGCCGGACCGGGGCCAGGGCCAGGGCCAGAGCCTGGACCGGGACCGGGACCCGGGCCGCTGCCGGGCGGCGGGTGAATCGGCACCAGCCCCGAGGTGGCGCTCTCCATCATGTACGCCATGAAAAGGTAGCCCCCGCGCACCGCCACCGGAATCCAGGGCACCTCCCAGCTCAAGTCCAGGCCGGCCATGTGCTCCAGGGCGGACAGCGAATCCGGGTCGGCGTCCACGCTGGCGAAGGTGTAGCCCAGCGTAAAGAGCAGGCCCTGCACCGGGCGCCACGTGCCCGACGCTGACACCGCGTGGCTCAGCTCGCTCTGGGCAGAGCTGGAGTCCTCGTCGTAATAAGCCGTGTAGTCAGCCTTGTAGCCCAGGGAGAGCAGCAAAAAACCGCCGAACAGCCGGCTCAAGATCACCCCCCCCGCGCCGCCCAGCCAGCCTGCCCCTTCCAGCTGCCGCACGTACAGCTGCTTGAACCCACCCCACGCCTGGGCGGACAAGCCCCACAGAGCCGGGGTCTGGTACGCCAGCGACGCGCCGTGCTGGAACAGGGTCTCGTTGTCCAGGTCATCGCTCAGCACCTGACGCAGGTCGCCGTCGTACTGCAGCATCAGCATGTGGCCGCCCCCGGGCCGGTAGCCCAGGGAGAGCCGCGGCGCCACGGAGAGCAGCGGCGCCCCCTCCACGGTGTTGTCGTCGGGCAAAGCCCCGGCGCCGTAGTAGATGTTGGAGTCGTAGCCGGCGGCCAGATCCGGCCGCGCCGTCAACTCCACCTGGGCCGCCGCGGGCGCCGCATGCAGCAGCACCACCACCAAGAGAGCTCTGCACAGATATGAACAGTGTTCCCGCGAGGGCATCGGTGGCCTATATAACCAACAGGCTGTTCTTGCCGCCGAAGCCGTCGGGCTGGTAGGCCGGCGCGTCCGGCTCCTCCACCCACTTCTCGCCGTCGAGCAGGAACTTGTACTGGTAGCGCCCCGGCTGCAGCGGCACGGTCACGGTCCAGTTGCCGTTGGCGTCCGGGTCGGCCAGCGGCGTCGACTCGATGGACCACTCGTTGAAGTCGCCCACCAGGTTGACGGCCCTGGCCTTGGGCGCCCTGAAGTGGAAGCGCACCAGCACCCGGGGTACGGGACACTCGGCCGCAGGCGCAGGCGCCACGTCCGCGGCCAGCTTCGCCGGAGCGGTGGGCGCCGGGCTGATCACCGCCACCGGGGCCGGCGCCGCCGCGGGCGCCTCCGGACCGCGGCCCCCTGCGGCCAGCACCACCGCCGCGCCGAATCCCACCAGCACCAGCGCGGCCCCCCAGGCTGGCACCCGCACGGGGCGGAAGATCCAGCGCCAGAGCGGGGGCGCGTCCGGGGCGTCGGGCAGAGAGCGCATGATGCTCTCCACCTGCTCGGGATCGGTGTCCAGGCTGAGCACGCTCAGGTCGAGCTCCTCCTGGTCCGGCGCTATTTCTCTTCCCCGCTCAGACATCGCATGTGCTCCTTGATCTGCTCTCTGGCCCGCACCACCCGGATCTTCATGGTCGTGAGCGGCAGGTCCAGCACCTCCCCCATCTCCTTGTAGGTCATCCCCTCCACCTCCTTGAGCATCAGCGGGATGCGGTACTTCTCATCCAGCCGGGCCAGCGCCTCCTCCAGCAGGCGGAGCCGGTCTCGCTCCTCCACCACCCGCTCGGTGGGGTCCACTCGCCCGGTGAACAGCGCGCCGGTGCGGTGGATCTCTCCGGTCAGGTGGCTCTCCCGCCGCTTGTGGCTCTTGAGGAAGTCCTTGCACTTGTTCACCACGATCCTCATCAACCAGGCGTTGAAGCTGCGGCGCGGGTCGAAACGCTCCAGGGCGCGGAACGCGTCCACGAACGCCTGCTGCACCAGATCCGCAGCGTCGGCGGGGTTCGCCACCAGCCGCAGCGCCACGCCGAACGCCCTGGGCTGATACCTCTCAACAAGCTCGCGAAACATGTCCCGCTCGCCCTCCAGAACCTGGGCGATGACCCGGGCATCCCGGGCGCGAATCTGTTCCGCATTGCCACCTTTCATTACGAGCGCCAGGCAGAAAGGATACACCGGAAGATCAAAAAAGTGACGTCGCCGCCATGGCGGCAAAAAACCCGATCTTTTTCGCATCCCTCCGTATCCCCCCAATTGGCCGCTCGTAATTCCAACAAGCACAAAACATGACCCGGTCATTCCCGAGAGGGAGCGGCCCCAAAAGGAGGTGCGAGATGCAAAATACCACCCGACTCAAGGACCTGGCGGTCAGCGACACCGGCTTCCTGTTCGATCCCTATTCGGGGGCTACTTTCACGCTCAACGCCACCGGGCGCACCATCCTCGAGGGCCTCAAGGAGGATCAGTGTAAGGACGAGATCCTCGTGGCGCTGGTCGAGCAGTTCGACGTGACCGAGGGCGTGGACCTGATGCGGGACTACGACGAGTTCGTTCTCCTGCTGCGGCAGAACGAGCTGCTCGGGGAGGACTCCGATGCCTAAGCCCGACCAGCCCAAGAAGCTCACCGTGGCGGTCACCGGCATCAACGCCACCGACAACCCGGGCCCCGGCGTCACCGTCATCCGCTCCCTGCGCGCCAACCCTGACTTTGACGGGCGCGTGGTGGGCCTGGCCTACGACACCCTCGACCCGGGCATCTACGCCAGGGACCTGGTGGACGACGTCTTCTTGATCCCCTACCCCTCCCAGGGCGCCTCCGCGCTGATGGCGCGGCTGCAGTACATCAACGAGCGGGTGGGCGGCATCGACGTCATCATGCCGACCCTCGACTCCGAGCTGGCCAGCTTCATCGACCTGGAGGGGCAGCTGCAGGAGCTCGGGATCGGCACATTTCTGCCCACCCGCAACCAGCTCGACATGCGCTCCAAGGTGCGCCTGGCCGACCTGGGCAAAGAGGCCGACATCCAGGTGCCGCGCACCTGGGTCATCACCTCGGTCCCCGAGCTGTACCAGGTGATGCGCGAGCACACCGGCCCGGTGCTGGTCAAGGGCGTGTACTACGGCGCCACCCTGGCGCGGCACCCGGACGAGGCGGTGGCGGCGTTCCACAAGGTCACCGCGGAGTGGGGCTTCCCGGTGGTGGTGCAGGCCTTCGTGGGCGGCACCGAGCTGGACGTGGTGGCCCTGGGCGACGGCGAGGGGGGCGTGGTGGGCGCGGTGCCCATGCGCAAGACCACCATCACCAGCAAGGGCAAGGGGTGGGCCGGCGTGGCCATCAAGGACCCGGCGCTGCTGGAGATCACCTCCCGCTTCATGGAGGCCACCCGCTGGCGCGGCCCCTGCGAGGTGGAGGTGATCAAGGACAACGAGGGCGGCTACCACCTGCTGGAGGTGAACCCGCGCTTCCCGGCCTGGACCTACCTGTCAGCCGGCGCGGGCATGAACCTGCCGTACGCCTGCCTGCAGCTGGCGGCCGGCGAGGCGGTGGCCCCGATGACCGAGTACGAGGTGGGCACCATGTTCGTGCGCATCTCAATCGACCAGATCGCGAGCCTGGAGGACTTCCAGGCCATCACCCAGTGCGGCGAGCTGCTCTCCGCGTAACGAAGCACCAGGAGGAAATCATGGCCATCCCCCAGAAGAAACCTGCCTACGAGCGTCCCCACCTGGTCCGTCACCAGCTGGGCATGATGAACAAGTTCTCCCGGGTCCAGGCGATGAAGCCGAAGACCCACATCGACGGCGTGCCCATCAGCGAGCTGGTGGAGCAGTACGGCTCGCCGCTGTTCGTCTTCTCCCAGCGCACCCTCGAGGCGCGCTACCGCGAGCTGCACGACTCGTTCGCCCTGCGCTACCCGAAGGTGCGCATCGCCTGGTCCTACAAGACCAACTACCTCGAGGGCGTGTGCAAGGTGTTCCACAACGAGGGCGCCTGGGCCGAGGTGGTCAGCGAGTTCGAGATGGAGAAGGCCCTGGGCCACGGCATCGAGCCGGATCGGATCCACTTCAACGGGCCGCACAAGCCGGAGTCGGCGCTGGAGCGCGCCCTGCCCTCGGGCGTGATGGTGCACCTGGACAACTTCGACGAGCTGGCCATGGCGGAGAAGGTGGCCGAGCGCCTCGGCATCCGCCCCAAGATCGCCATCCGCATCAACCTGCAGACCGAGGCGATCCCCGCCTGGGGGCGGTTCGGCTTCAACCTCGAGAGCGGCCAGGCGCGGGACGCCGTCACGCGCATCGTGGCCGGCGACCGGCTGGAGCTGGCGGGGATTCACTGCCACATCGGCACCTTCATCCTCGACGGCGAGCCGTACCGCGAGGCGGCGGGCAAGATGGCCGGCTTCGCCAACGAGATCAAGGAGCGCCACGGCATCAAGCTCTCTTTCATCGACATGGGCGGCGGCTTCGCCTCGCGCAACACGCTCAAGGACCAGTACATGCCGGGCGAGCAGGCGGCGCCCTCCTTCTCCCGCTACGCCGAGGCCATCGCCGACGGGCTGAGCGCCCTGGACTACGACGCCAAGGAGCTGCCCACCCTGGTGCTGGAGACCGGGCGCGCCCTGGTGGACGAGGCGGGCTACCTGGTGGCCACGGTGCAGGCCAACAAGCGCATGGGCGACGGGCGGCGGGCCCTGGTGGTGGACGCAGGGGTCAACGTGCTGTTCACCAGCTTCTGGTACAAGCATGACCTGGTGCCGGCCCAGGACTTCGGCGGCACCCCCGAGCCCACGGTGGTCTACGGCAACCTGTGCATGAACATCGACGTGGTGCGGGACACCCTGCTCTTCCCGCCCATGGACGTGGGCGACCGGGTCGTGTTCAAGACCGTGGGCGCCTACAACGTGACTCAATGGATGCAGTTCATCGCCTACCGCCCCGCGGTGGTGATGGTGGCGCCCGACGGTCGGCATGACCTGCTGCGGCGTCGCGAGGACCTCGAGGCGGTCATCTGCAACGAGGAGGTCCCCAAGTGGCTGTAACTCGCGACCTCTCCATCGCCACCAGGGCGAGGGCCCTGGCGGCGGCGGACGAGCCCGCAGGTCCGCGGGGGCTGTCGGCCCTGCTGGCCCGGGCGGCCGTCGCCACCAGCGGTGAGCTGGCCCTGGGCCGCGATCTGGTGCTGCGCTCCTTCGCCCAGATCTTCTTCGGCGGCTCGCGCCTGGTGGGCCTGATGCTGCTGCTGGCCACCGCCCTGTCGCCCCGCCTGTTCCTGGCCGGGGTCTGCTCCATCCTGGTGGCCGCCGGCGTGGCGCGGCTGCTGCGCCTGTCGCCGGACCAGATCCGCTCCGGCTTGCTGACCTACAACGCCCTGCTGGTGGGCCTCGGCGGCGCGGCGCTGCTGGAGCCGACGCCGGTCACCATCCTGCTCATTGTCCTGGCCGTGGCCGCCTCTGTGCTGGTCACCACCGCCATGAACTCTGCGCTGGGGTCCCATTTTAACCTGCCTATCCTCACCCTCCCCTTCCTGGCCGTGCTGCCGGTTCTGCTGGCCACGGCGACCTCCCTCGGGGGGCGCGCGGCGACCCTGCCACCGGACCCCATCAGCCCCTACCTGGGGTTGCCCGCGCCCCTCGCCCTCCTCCTGCAGAGCCTCGGAGCCGTCTTCTTCCTGCCCCGCGTGGACGCCGGGCTGCTGGTGCTCGCCGGGCTGGTGATCTACAGCCGGGTCGGCGCCCTGCTGGCGGTGGTCGGCTTCGCCCTGTCGCAGCTGCTCGCCGCCGGCCTGTCGGGCAGCGCCAGCGAGCTGCTGCCGCCGGTGCTGGGCTACAACGCGGTGTTCACCGCGCTGGCCATGGGCGGCGTGTGGTTCGTGCCGTCCGCCGCGTCCTTCGCCCTGGCCGCTGGCGCGGCGCTGGTCTCGGGGCTGCTCACCATCGGGCTGACGCCCTTTTTGAGCTGGAACGGGCTGCCGCCGCTGATCCTGCCGTTCAACCTCACCGTGCTCACCCTGCTGTACGCCATGCGGCAGCGGGTGGAGGACCGCGCGCCCAAGTCGGTGGACTTCTTGCTCGGCACCCCCGAGGAGAACCTGGCCTTCTTCCGCACGCGGCTCAACCGCTTCGGCAACCGCTACGCGGCGCGAATCTCGGCGCCCTTCCTCGGCCGCTGGCTCTGTACGCAGGGCGAGGACGGCGAGCACACCCACAAGGGCCCGTGGCGCCACGCGCTGGACTTCGAAGTCGCCGGCGGCGACGGGCGCGTGCACCGCGGCCTGGGCGACCGGCTGGAGCAGTACCACTGCTACAAGCTGCCCGTCCTGGCCGTGGGCGACGGCACGGTGGTCAAGGTCATCGACGGCGTGGCCGACAACGAGGTGGGCGAGGTGAACCTGGATCAGAACTGGGGCAACCTCGTGCTGATCTGCCACGCCACCGGCCTCTACTCGCTGGTCTGCCACCTGTCGCCCGGCACCCTGAAGGTGGCCGAGGGGCAGGTGGTCAAGCGGGGCGAGGTGCTGGGGCTGTGCGGCAACTCCGGCCGCTCGCCGGTGCCCCACCTGCACTTCCACCTGCAGGGCACCGCCCGCGTGGGCGCCCCCACCCTGCCGGTGGAGCTGCACCACGTGGTGCGCGAGGGGGCCGAGCCGGAGCTGTTCGGCACGCTGGTGCCGGACAAGGGCGATGTTGTGCGCAACCTGAAGCCCGACGAGGAGCTGGGCCGGCTGGTCACCTTCCAGTACGGCGAGGCCATGGCCTTCTCCGTCGAGCTGGACGGGGCGGCGCCGGTGGTGGAGCGAGTCACGCCGGACATCGACATCTACGGCGCGCTGCTGCTGCGGTCCGACGACCGCGAGGCGTCGCTGTTCTACGACCTGCAGGAGAGCCACTTCACGGTGCTGGACGCCCTGGGGCACAGGCGGTCGGTGCTGCACCTGATCCAGGCCGCGCTGGCCCGCATGCCGCTGGAGGCGGAGGGCAAGCTCGTGTGGCGGGACCACCTCTCGCCGCGGCACCACCGCTCGCGCTGGATCCAGCTGGTCCTGGACCTGGCCGCGCCGTTCACCCGCCTCGGCGCGCTGGAGATGGCGTACCACGCGCGGCGGGTGCAGGGCGGCCTGATCATCCGGGGCAGCTCCACCAGCGCCGACCGGCAGGGCGAGGCCCTGCTGTCCACCGAGGCCGTGCTCAGCGACGGGCTCGGGCTGCAAGAAATCACCGTCACCGCCCGGGGCAGGACCGTCAGGGCCCGCCGGCTGGGTGAGCAAGAGACAGGAGGAGATCATGAGAACCGTTGACGCCCTGGTCCGCACCACCATCATGGCAAGCCTCGTGCTGGCCGCAGTGCCGGCCCTGGCCGGTGACGCCGGCGCCGCCGCCTACCAGAAAAGCTACAAGCTGGAGGCCGCGGGCAAGTACAAGGACGCGCTCAGGTCGCTGAAGAAGGCCGGGGCGGTGCGCAAGCACACCTACACCTACCAGCTACGGCTGGCGTGGCTGAACTACCTGTCGGGCAAGCTCTCCGCGTCCCGGCAGGCCTACGCCGCGGCCGCCCGGCTGGCGCCCACCGCGCTGGAGCCGCTGCAGGGCATGCTCCTGCCGCAGATCGCCCAGCGCCGGTGGGTGGACGCGGTGCGCACGGCGCGCAAGCTGCTGCGGGTGGCGCCCGGGGACTTCACCGGCCACAGCAAGCTGGCCTGGGCGCTGTACAACCTGGGGCGCTTCGCCGACGCGGAGCGCGCGTACCGCAAGGTGCTCGAGCTGTACCCCTCCAACCTCACCATGCGCGCTGGCCTGGGCTGGTCGCTGCTCAAGCAGAACAAGCTGGCCGACGCTCGCCGGGCATTCGCCGCGGTGCTGGCGGTGTCGCCAAGGGACAGGACGGCCGAGGCGGGGCTCAAGGCGGTTGGGAAGTAGGGGCCGCTTCGCGGCCTGGCTTGAGGCTCGAGGCTTGAGGCTTGAGGGGATTGTGTCTGCTCGCTTCGCTCGCGGCCTGGGGCTTGGGGCATGAGGATTGAGGGGGTTGAGTTGGCCCGTTTCGCGCGCTGGCCTCAGGGGTTGGGGGTGGTAGTCTATATGTTCCATGGACAAACTAAAATATGCTCTGATTGGTTCATTCCTCTCCTTGATGATGGCCGGCTGCAGTGATGACGATCCGGTCCCTGCTGCTGATGCGGGCGCGAAGGACGCCGCGGCCCTGGACGCGGGCCCGGCTCCGGACAGCGGCGGTGACGCGGCTGTGGACCTCGCGGGCGACGCCTCTTCCAGTTCGGGCGATGCGTCGTCCAGCAAGGACACCAGCAGCGGCGCCGACGCGGGCGCCCCGCCGGCCAGCGGCACCTTCTCCAGCGCTGGCGGCTCCATCTCGGTGGCGCTCACCGGCCTGGTCACCCGGATCCAGCTCGACCTGCCGGCCGGCACGCTGGCCGCCTCCGAGAAGGCGACCATGACCCTCAACGCCCGGGCCTCCCTGCCAGCGGATCACCCCACCATGGGCGGCGCGGATCACGCCGGCGGGTTCTCTCTGGACGTCAGCCCTGCCTCCCTTCGCAAGAAGGTGGAGCTGGCCCTGCGGCTACGCGTGACCCTGTCGAACAAGTTGCTACCTGCCGCCGCCAGGAAGAGCATGTACAAGGACCCCATGGCCTGGGCCGAGGCGCACCTGCTGGCCAGCTTCCGCGGGGCCGCGGTCCAGGACACCGCCGCGCCCGTGACCCTGTGCAAGTACACGCCCAAGATCAAACACACCCCGCTGCGCATCGACTGGAACCTGTTCGAGAAGAAGATCCGCAACACCGGCACCGAGCTGGCCTACTCCGTGGAGCTCGCCGGCCCCTTCCCGCTGGTGTTCGAACGCTACGGGCTGGGCGAGGCGTACCGCACCTCGGGGCTCAAGGGCGAGGCCTTCCGCCTGTGGCGCACCATCATCCCGATGCACGCGCCGTTCGAGATGAAGCCCCACAAGCACATCGGCCCGGTGGTGTTCCGCTACTTCCCCATCAGCGTGGGCCCGCCCAAGAGCGGCAAGTACTACCCGAACAAGCCGTGGCCCATCATCCCCTCCGACGCGGCGCGGGTGCAGAACTGCCTGGGCACCCTGGTGAGCGCCGCCCTCGATCCGCTCGCCGCGCGCAAGTACGACACCCTGCGCTGGCCCTACCCGGCCGGCTACAGCCAGTGGCACACGGTGCTCAACAAGAAGTACGGCATCAAGGGCAACTACGGCGGCAAGTATCTGCCGTATGTCGTGTTCATCTACGACTACTCCACCAGCCCCGACGTGGCGGCCACCAGCAACATGTGGCTGCGCACCATGCGCCTGCCCACGGCGGTGGTGGCGCCGAAGCTGTACAGCGCCAAGAACTGCTTCACCCCCCAGGCCAAGTCCCTGGTGGCCACCGTGGGGCACGAGGTGTTCCACTGGCAGCAGGGCGCCTACGTGATGCCCCAGATCCCGGGCAAGCTGGACCCGGGATACTTCTCCCTGTTCCACCAGAACAAGACCAAGAAGCACGGCCCTTACGACCTGAGCTCAGAGATGAAGTACTACATCCACGAGTGGATCTACGAGGGCACGGCGCGCTACTTCGACAGCGTCTACGTGCGGAACCAGGGCTACTGGACCCGGCGCGGGCTGGCCAGCTTCCCCCTGGACCGCCCCCCCTGGCGCCTGACCGGGGGCAAGCTGTGGGCCGCGCTGCACGGCCCGAACTCCTACTGGGCCTATTACCGCAGCTTCTTCTTCAAGTTCCTCTTGGACCAGGAAGCGGGCGGCGCCACCGACGAGCTGACCGGGCTGAAGCTGCTGCTGCAGGCGCTGCAGAAGGAGCAAAAGGCCAAGGGCGCCTCGGCCCGCTACTTGCCGGTGGTCAAGAAGTGGATGGAGGCGCCGCCGCGCAACCTGACCTGGTTCCGCTGGATGCGGGAGCTGCTGCTGCTGCGGGGCTGCAGCATAAAGAGCGGCAAGGACGGCTGCCCCGACATCCCCAAGACCCTGGCCAACCCGTTCGGCACCAAGGCCGCGGCCGCCAAGGATGTCTACGGGCAGACCGAGCAGGCGGACCACTGGGCCTCGTTCATCCCCACGGGAGGCAAGCGGTGGCACATGAAGCTCAAGCCGTACGACAAGCTGCCGCCCGGGTTCGACGCCAAGCAGTGGAAGGCCGGCGGACGCGTGCTGGAAAAAAGCGCGGTCTGTAACTTCGACACCAACGAGCCGGCGTACCAGATGACCGGGCTGAAGGACGGCGCGGGCAAGCCGGTGCCGGACTCCACCACCATCCTGAACACCGGCCCGGTGACCATCACGTTGCCGCTCAACGTCCAGTTCCGGCTGTCCGGCGCGCGGCTGGACATCCGCGACACGCTCCCCGCCACCAAGACCGTCAGCAAGTACCAGTGGACCGTGACCATGGGCAAGGAGTGCGCCTTCGACCTGGAGCTCGAGGCGCACGAGAGCGAGCAGCTCTTTACGATCCTGGGAAAGACCGACAGCCTGAAGTTCCTCAAGCGCACCGCGGCCACCAGCATGACCTTCGTGGTCACGCCGCCCAAGGCAGGGGACGCCACGGGTCGGCTGGCCTGGGTGCACCTGCTGTCGGGCAACACCGCCTGGAGCAAGGACGCGCCCAATCCGAAGAAGGCGTGCACCCTGCAGGTGAGCATCAAGGGGTTGAAGTAGGCGTGGGGGGAGGGTTGGCCGGAGCTCAGCCCCCCTGGACGTTCTCGTAGTCGTCCCAGCTGAGGTCGCGGTGGATGTCGAGGCACGCCTCACGGTCCAGCTCGATGGTGTTGTGCGGCGTGCGCCGGTACCACAGCGTGTAGTGGCCGCCGTCCACCTGAACGCATGTCTCGGCGCCGTTGCTGCGCGCGTAGGATCGCGCCACGTTCACCGGCTGGCCGTCGCACGCCTCCATGGGACCGGCCCGCCTGTTGCGGCGGTCGTGCCAGGCCACCAGGATCGGGCTGCGGTACTTGTTCCTGAACAATTTGGCCGTGGCGCGCGCAGCCTCACCCACAGTCAGGTCCGCGGTCATGGTCACTTGCTTCATCGACATCTTTTTCATCTTCATCCTCCAGATCAGGACCCCGTTCTGAGTCCCAGACAGAAAGCATAGCTAACCCAGACAGCCGCGCCTAACTCTCTCGCCAAGAAATATGTCAACAAGGGGGGTCAGACCCCACCACTTGACATTTTTTCCGCAAAAACATTCAGAAAATCGCCACGGGACAATATGTCAACAAGGGGGGTCAGACCCCACCACTTGACATTTTTTTGGGGATCAATCCAGCGCGTAGGGGTAGCGCATGACCAGGGCGCGGGCAGATTCGGGGAAGACGAGGGCCTTGACCAGCGGACGGATGCAACCGAGCAGGCCCTGGGAGAGGAGCAGCCGGGGCGCCTTGAGCTGGACCTTCTTGACCCCGCCGGAGCGCTCGATGCGGAAGCCCACCTCCACGCGCACCTTGCGACCCGAGAGATCGTAGCCGCGGCTGGCGCGCTGGATGCACCTGATGATGTCGTTGTCCACGCGGCGCACCTTCGCCGAGACCTCGGCCCGGCTCAACTCACGCGCCGAACCGCCCAGCTCTCCGGCCATGTTCACGTAGTCGATCTTGCCCAGGGCAGAGCCGCCGCGGCCAGCGCGGAGCTGGGCGGCGGTGGGCTTCTTGAGGCTCCGGCCTGGCGACCGGGAGCGGCGCGGCCGGCGCCGACGCCTGGAGCGCTTCTTCTTGAGCGCCGCCTTCGGCTCTGCCGCTGCGCACTTCGCCTTCACGCATACCGTCCCGTCACCGCAACGCCCAAGGCATGGGTCCTTGCTCGCCTGATGCCGGAGGTAGTAGGTGTGTCCCGCGACGCCGAGCACCCCCAGAAGCAATCCGACGATGAAGCCGCGCATGGCCTAAACCGCCCCCAGCGCGTGGTCGAGGTCCGCCAGCAGGTCCGCAGGATCCTCGATCCCCACCGAGAGGCGAACCGTGCCCGGCAGGATCCCCACGGCCCGCCGGCGCGCCTCGTCGAAGCCGAGGGTGGCCGAGTGGGACGTATTGAACGGCATGGACACCACCGACTCCACCCCGCCCAGGCTGGTGGCCTCCTTGATCAGCTCCAGCGCCCGCATGAAGCGCATGCCCGCCGCGTCACCGCCGGCCACGGTGAAGGCCACCATGCCGCCGAAGCCGTCCAGGGCCTGGCTGGCCAGCGCGTGCTGCGGGTGGTCGGGCAAGCCCGGATAGTGCACCGCCTCCACCATCGGCTGGCCCACCAGCCAGCCGGCCACCTCGGCGGCGCTCGCGTTTTGCGCCCGCACCCGCAGGGCCAGGGTCTTGAGCCCTCGCTCCAGCAGGAAGGCAGAGATCGCCTCCATGGAGCCGCCCATGCTGCACATCACCTTCCACACGCGGTCCATGCGCTCCCTGGATCCCGCCGCCACGCCCGCCACCAGATCGGAGTGGCCGTTGAGATACTTGGTGGCCGACTCCATGACCACGTCGGCTCCCTGCTCCAGGGGCCTGGCGTTGACCGGGGTGGCGAAGGTGTTGTCCACGGTGAGCAGCGCGCCCCCGGCGTGGGCCACCCCCGCGAGCGCCGCCAGGTCCGCCACCCGCAGCAGCGGGTTGGTGATGGTCTCCACGTGCAGCACCCGGGTGCGCTCGGTGATCGCCGCGGCCACCGCGTCGAGGTCGTTGGCGTCCACCATGGTGCAGCTGATCCCGAGCCGCGACAGCTCCCCTTGCAGCAGGGACGAGGTGCCGCCGTAGAGCTCGGAGCCGGCCACCACATGATCGCCCGCCTCGCAGAAGGCCAGGAACACCGCCGTGATGGCCGCCGTGCCCGAGGCGAAGGTCACCGCGTCCTCCGCCCCCTCGAGGGCGGCCACCTTGCGCTCCACCGCGCGGCGCGTGGGGTTGCCGTAGCGGGTGTAGATGGTGATCTCCCGGGGCCGCCCCTGCTCCATCCCGGCGTACACCTCGTCGTCGGAGCGGAACATGCTGGTCTGGAAGATCGGCGTGGTCATCGGGTTGGCCGTGGCCGGCCCCGACCCTGCCTGGACAGCCCTCGTCGAAAATCCCGTCTCCCTCGTCATCGCTTCCCTCTGGCCCTGGCCCCGCCCTTCCCTTTCCCCTTGCCCTTGCCCTTGCCCTTGCCCTTGCCCGGTTTCTGATACGCCCGCCCCCGCACCATGTCCTGAATCTTCCACGGCGACCCGCCGCCGCCCAGGTAGCGGCCAAACCAGTCCAGGTGCGCCGCGTAGTACAGCGGCATCGACTTGACGTAGCTGGGCCAGTGCCCATCGTCCGGGAAGACGATGAGGCGCGAAGGCACGCCCTGACGCCGCAGCGCCGTGAACAGCTGCAGGCTCTGGGTGTACGGCACGCGGTAGTCCTTCTCGCCGGTGATCACCAGGGTGGGGGTGCTGAACCTCGCCGCGTACGACGACGGAGACCACTTGCGGTAGCCGTCCGGGTTACGCCACGGCGTGCCGCCGATGTCCCACTCCACGAACCACAGCTCCTCGGTGCTGCCGTGCATGGACTGCAGATCGTAGACCCCCATCATGGAAGCCAGCGCCTTGAACGGGTGCTCGTGCCCCAGCAGCCAGTTCATCATGTAGCCGCCCCAGGACCAGCCCATGGCGCCCATGCGCTTGGGGTCCACGTAGGGCAGCTTCGCCAGGGCGTCGGTCACCTTCAGCACGTCCTGATACACCTTGCCGCCCCAGTCCTTGCTGATGGCCGCCGTGTACGCCTGTCCGTAGCCGATGGAGCCGTGGGGGTTGAAGAAGGCCACAACGTAGCCCTGCGCCGGGTAGACCTGCCAGTCGCCGCGCAGGGAGTCAGACCACTGGTACTGGGGGCCGCCGTGAACGTTGATGATCAGCGGGTACTTCTTGCCCGGCTTGTAGCCGTGGGGCAGCACCACGAAGGTGTGGACCTCCTGGCCGCCCGCGCCGGGGATCCACATCTCGGTGGCCGGGCGCAGGTCGTACTTCTTCGTGGCAGGCGCGCCGAAGCGGGTAAGCCGGCGGGGCTCGCCGCCCTCCCCGTCGGCGATGTACAGATCGGTGGGGGTGTCCACGGCGGTGTGGACGAAGGCGATGCGACCGTCACCCGACAGGTCGAACCCTCGCGCCATGGGGACGCCTGCCCACTCGACCTTGCCCCCGCCAGCGCCCACCCGCAGCAGCGGGAAGCGCCCCTTGAACGGCGCCCAGAACAGCAGGGACCCGCTGTCGGCCGCCCAGCGCATGTCGAGGGCCCAGTTGTCGAAGCCGCCTGTCAGCACCCGGGTCTTGCCCGACGCACGGTCGTACACGGCGATGTCGATCATCCCGGCCTCATAGCCGGGGGTCGCCTGACGCAAAAACGCGATGCTGCTGCCATCAGGCGCGTACACCGGGTGCCCGTCGTAGCCGCGGTTGACTGCTGTGATGTTTCGCGCCTTGCCGCCCGCGCTCGGCACCACCCAGAGGTCCTTGTTGGTGTTCCACGCGCGCTCGTTGGCGGCGCTCCGGTTGCTGACGAAGCAGATCTCCTTGCCATCGGGCGACCACGCGAAGCCGCCGCCTCCCAGGGAGAAGGCCGGCGAGTCGAAGTCGCCCGGGGTCACGTCCACCACCTCCCCAGTGGCCAGCGTCTGCACCAACACATGGCTCCGCCGCCCGCTCTTGTACGAGGTCCAGTGCCTGAAGAGCAGGTCGTCGGCCACCTTCGCCTTGAGCGGCGAGGCCTTGATGTCGTCCAGCAGGGACTTGTTCGCGGCGTCGTCCGCGCCGTGCTCCGGGTACACCGACGAGACGAACGCGATGCGCTCGCCGTCCGGGGACCAGGCCGGCTGCGACGCGCCGGTGGCGATCTTGGTGACCTGCTCGGCTTCGCCGCCATCCACGGGCATGCGCCACACCTGGGCGCCGTCCTTTCGGCCGGACATGAACAGGAACGACTTGCCGTCCGGCGCCCACCGCGGGTGGTAGTCCGGCCCCTCGCCGCGGGTCATGCGCCTGGCAGACCCCTTGCCGTCGGCACGCGCCAGGTAGATGTCAGCGTTGGACTTGCCCCGCGCAAGCTCGTGGCGCCTGACCACGAACAGGATCTGCGTCCCGTCCGGCGACCAGCGCGGGTCCGACACCGACGGAATCTCGTACAGCGCCTCGATGGTCAGCGGCAACTTGCGGGCGTCGGCAGGGTCCGCGGGGTCGCGCGCGGTGGACGCTGCGCCCGCAGGCGCGGGGGTCCTTGCCCCGGACGGAGCCGGCGCGGCCCTGGCGTCCGGCGCGGCGGTCGCCCGGTCCGGCACGCCCGCGTCGGGGGCCGCCTCCGCCGCGACCTTCTTCTTCGCCTGCGGCGGGGGCGGCGGCGTTGCCTTGATATCCGGCGCAGGCAAGCCGCGATCAGGTTTCGCCGCCTCTTGCTTCTTCTGGCTCGAGTCCTTGATGGGCGGGCAGCCGCACAGGACGAGGGGCAACAGCAGCGTCGCGGCGCCGGTTCTCAGCATGACGATCTCCTCCGGGCAAGGCTGGTAGTCTACCCTACTCCAGCAAGTGATCACCCAGCGCCTGCCCGAGGGTCCACAGCCGCTCCAGCCCGTCCTGTTGCACCAGCAGGTGCAGGCCATAGCTGTAGTGGTGGGTCACCTCGCCGCCGGAGCGCGCCAGCAACAGCAGCCGGCCTCGCTGCACATGCATGGCGGTGGTCAATTGCACCAGCTCCTGCACCAGCGGGTCTGGCAGGCCGGCCTGCATCAGCGCCTGCGCGCCGGGGCCGGGCTTGCCGTAGTCGAGCTCCACGCCCTGCAGGGGAGCGCGAAACGCCTGCTCCTGGTCCAGCGGCTTCACATGCAGCTGGGTCGCGTACCGAATGAAGGTGTTGCGCTTGAGGTCAGCGCCGGCGGTCAGCCGAAGCGCCAGCTTCCCCTGCTCGCCCTGCACCACGGCCCACCCGTCCCGGTCCGGCGCCTGCGCCCTGCCGTCTCCGGAGGCCAGGAAGGCCGCCATCGCGTCCCGGTGGCGGCGCCGAGCCTGCTCCAGATCATCCCGGGTCCGGCGACTCGCTCGACGGAAAGAGAGCCCCAGCGCCGCCGCGGCGGCCAGGATGATCATTGCGGCGATGAGCTCGGCCATGGCGCTCCAGCGTCGGCCAGGGGGCGGGCATTGCCACCACCGGTTCGTTGACCCCATCCCTGGCGGGAAACATACTAACCGGCAATCGCTTTTGCGATCTTCGGAGTCCGTATGTTTTTTGCTGACATCGTCTTTATCGCCTGTCCCCCGTCGACCATGGCCATCCCGCCGGTGGGGATCGGTTCCATCGCCCAGAACCTGCGCAGGGAAGGGTACCGGGCGCCGATCATCGACCTGAACATCCGCATGTTCCAGGAGGCGACGGAGAAGGAGCGCACCGCCTGGGAGCTGGACAAGAAGAACCTCTGGCTGCAGGAGGACACCCTGGACGAGCTGTGGGAGCGGTTCTACCCGCAGATCGACGCTGCCATCAACGAGGCCATGGAGTACGGCCAGCACCTGATCGGCTTCACCGTCATCCACAGCCGGGAGCTGTTCGTGTCGCGCATGGTGGACTGGATCAAGGAGCTGGATCCCGAGCGCCTGGTGGTGGTGGGCGGGCCGACGGTCTCTCAGCCGACCATGCGCAGAGCGTTCACCTACCGCTGCAAGTACGACTTCGTGGTGGTGGGCGAGGGCGAACAGGCGATGGTCGACATGCTCGAGTGCTTCCGCTTCGGCCGCGCCGAGGAGGTGATGAAGATCCCCGGCGTGCTCCACCGCCTGCCCGCGTATACCCAGGATGTGGAGCCGGCGCCCCTCATCGACCCTCTGGACCAGCTCAAGTGGCCGCGCTACATCGGCCTCGATCCCTCCGACTACCGCGTCGGCGACCCGTTCCCGGTGGTCTGGAGCCGCGGCTGCCCGGGGCGCTGCTCGTTCTGCGAGGCGAGCAAGATCTGGGGCAAGCTGCGCACCCGCGACCCCGATAACATCCACGAGGAGCTGGTCTACCTGGTCAACAACTTCGGCGTGACCCACTTCGCGCCCTTCGACCCCATCGTCAACGGCAACGTCCCGAAGCTGGTCTCCCTGTGCGAGCGCCTGATCAACCAGGGCCCTGTGATCACATGGGAGGGCAACTTCATGGCGAGCACCAAGATGTCGGCGGACGTGTACCGGACCCTCCATCGATCCGGGTGCCGCAGGGTCTACTTCGGGCTCGAGAGCGCCTCGCCCAAGGTGATGCGCCTGATGCGCAAGCCGTTCTCGCTGGAGACGGCGCGCAATAACATCATCTGGGCCGACGAGGCGGGCTGCGACGTCTACGTCAACATCATCACGGGCTTCCCGGGCGAGGGCGAGACGGAGTTCCAGGAGACCCTGCAGTTCCTGCGCGACAACCACGAGCACATCGCAGGCATCGAGTTCATCACCGAGTGCCAGATCCCCGAGGACACCGATCTGTACGAGAACCCGGATAGCTACGGCATCAACTTCGGCGACACCTTCGACGGCTTCCGCTGGGAGAGCCTCGACGGCACCAACAATTACAAGGTGCGCCAGGAGCGCTCGCGCATCGTGGAGCAGGAGGCCCGACGCCTGGGCATCCGCACCAGCGCCTCCACCACCCTCACCGACGGCCAGCACCTGGAGAGCAACCTGTAGCGCCATAAAATGTCAAGTGGTGGGGTCTGACCCCCCTATATGACATTTTATTGTTGGCCGATTTTTTTCGGTGTTTCTGCCGATAAAATGTCAAGTGGTGGGGTCTGACCCCCCTATATGACATTTTATTCGTGGATGACGAGGTAGCTCTTCATGTTGACGTTGCCGGGCTTGGTCTCGCTGGGGGGTGTGCTGCCGTTGAACTGGCCCTTGTAGGTGATGGTGGCCTTCTTGCCGGCGGGGGCCACCTGGGTCAGGTCGGCGGTGTAGGGCGGCACCTCCTGGCCGGGGCACCAGCCGCCGCGGCCGAGCCACCAGGTGCCCCACTGGTTGGGCACCACCCCCTTGCTGATGGCCTTCATGCAGCCGTCCTTGGTGGAGGCCAGCGGGTACTGCTGCTTGTAGCTGGTGCCGTTGACGTCGAACAGGTGCTGGTGGTTGCAGAACTCGGCGCAGCCGCTGGCGCTCTGGCCGTGGCCGCTGATGATGGCCCACAGCTGCACCTTCTTGGCGCCGGCCGGGATGTCCACGGTCATCGGCTTGTAGTTCTTGTTGTAGTCCGCGCCGAACTTTCCCCCCTCGAACAGCGGCACCAGCTTGGTGGGGCGCATCCCCTTCTTGCGGTTGGACAGCCGCAGCGACAGCCAGGTGGCGGTGGGCTGCTTGTTCCATTTCGGCGCCCAGGACCACTTGAAGCTCATCTTGCCCCCCTTGGCCAGCCGCGCCAGCATGGGGCTCATGTCCACCACCCAGCGCCCTTCCCGGTGGTATGTGGTGATCAGCCGCGTCAACTCCTGGTACTTGCCGGCCGCGTCCTTGACGAAGAAGTTGGAGATGTAGTCCCAGGCGCCGCAGTTGGAGAACTCGATGGCGTTGTCCTTGGGGCAGCGCTGGGTCACGTCCAGCTCCAGGGTGTCGAAGGTGGCCATGGTGGCGGCGTCCGGCAGCGTGGCGTCCTTCTCGGCGTACTGGCTGATCACCTCCCCCTTCCACAGCTGCACCTCGGTGACGGTCTCCGCCGCCAGCCGTTCGGCCCGGGTGGCCTCGAAGTTGTAGTACATCGCCTCGTGGGCCGCGTAGGCCAGGTTCGCCTCCCAGGGCCACAGCTTGGCCGCCTTGAGCGCGGCGCTGTAGCGGTGCACGTCGGCCAGGGAACCCACGCCCCGCAGGCGCTGGAACCGGTCGATGGCGAACCCGCTGGTGCCCACGCCCAGGCCGAGCACGGTCTTCATCCAGCCGGTGAGGCTGTCGGCGTGGGTGGCCAGCACATGCAGCCGCTCCTTCCAGTGGGCTTTCTTGGTGGCGTCCAGGGACGCGAGCACCTTGTCCACCCTGCCCTGCATGTCCTTGAGCGTGCTGTCGGTCCTGGCCGCCGCCGTGCGCGCCACGAAGAAGTAGTGGGCGTTTTTGGGCGAATAGGCCACCAGGGTGGCAAGGTCCTTGAGCCACACCGAGGCTGACTTGGACGACTGGCTCGACCGCAGGGTGTCGGGGATGAAGATGTAGCTCTCGCACCCGCTCCACGCCGCGCTGAGGGTGAAGGTGGAGCCGTCCACCATCTTGGCCGTGAAGTCGCCCACCAGGTCATGCCGTTTGACGCCGTACGGCCCCTTGGCGTCGAAGGCGCGCGGCTTGAGGTTCAGCTCCTTGCATACCCTGGCCACGGGCCGCGGCGCGTCGGGCTTCAGATCGGCGGCGCCGGTGTCCGCGGCGGCGTCCAGGCCGGAGTCGGGGGCCGGCGCTGCGTCCGGAGCGGGCTGGACATCATCGTCGGAGCAGCTGGCCTGCGTCAGCGCGAAGCAGGTGATCAGGATCGTACAAGCTCTCGTCATTTCAAGCCTCCAGACAGCATGGTGGGACCTTTTGCTCAAACCTGGAATACTAAACAGTGGGGATCCGTTAAGGATTCCGACGCTGCGGACTGCGCAGCCAAAGCTGCTATGATGAGCGTAATTAAAAACGACAGGAATTAAACTGCTTTGCGAGGTGAACAGATGACACGCAGGCGTGTGGCCCTTTTGGCCGTGATGGCTGGCATCATATTGCTGGCCGGGTGTGGGCGTCGACAGTCTCATGTTGCGGACGACGGTGGCGTCGGCTACGACGGCTTTGTCTACGATACAGGTACCCCCTGGGAAGCGGGCAGCCCCGACGGCTCGCCGGACGGGCCGCCACCATGCGTCCCTGACTGCGCCAAGATCTGCGCCATGCAGGCCAACTGTGGCCTGATCCCGGCCTCGGGCGTGGCCGAATGCGAAAAGCAGTGCAAGGCCAACCCGGGCACCCCCGAGCTGGTATGCCTGGGCCAGCTGGCCTGCGCGGCCAGCCCGGACTGCGCAGCCGCCAAGAAGTGCAAGGCCGATCCCAAGGCGCCGGACCTCACCGTGAGCCACAGCGCCACCTCGCCGTCGTCGGGTCAGATCGCCTACACGGCCAAGGTGTGCAACGTGGGCACCGGCGCGGCCAGCGGCTTCACCGTGCACATGTACAACAACAACTCCAACCCGCCCGTGACCGGCCAGAAGGGTGACCACATCGTCAAGGTCTCCAGCCTCGGCCCGAACACGTGCAAGAGCGTCACAGCCTCCTCCACAGGCCTGGCCGCCGGCGCCTACAACACATGGGCCCAGGTGGACACCGAGAGCGCCATCGTGGAGACCGACGAGACGAACAACGTCTCTGGCCCCGTGGCTGTGAAGGTCGCCGACACCAAGCCCCAGAAGCCGGACCTGGTGGTGAGCAACCTGCTGGTGCAGGTCTCCTCCTCGGCCGGCACGGCCAAGTACACCGCAACGGTGTGCAACAACGGCCTCGGCGCGGCCGCGGGCACCAGCCTGGACATCTACGTCGACAGCGCATCCAGCCCCTCGCTCAAGCAGGCGGGCGACACCAGCCTGACCGTGTCGAGCCTGGCGGCCGGCGCATGCACCAGCCTGACCTGGAGCACCAAGCTCACCTCGGGCAAGACCTACAGCTCGTGGGCCACGGTGGACCGGCTCAACACCATCGCCGAGAGCGGCGAGGCGAACAACCGCTACGGCCCGGTGAAGTTCACCGTGGGCGGCACCACCAAGCTGCCCGACCTGGTGGTCACCTCCATGACGGTCACCGCCGGCAAGACCAGCGGCGCGTTCAAGATCAGCGTCTGCAACCAGGGCACCGCCGCGAGCGGCAAGACCTCTTACCTGCGGCTGTACGCCAACCTGACCGCCGCCCCGACCAAGAACACCAAGTACACCAAGATCATCGGCATCGCCTCTCTGGCGGCGAGCGCTTGCAAGGCGCTTACCTGGAGCGTGTCGGCCAAGCCGGGCAGCTACAAGTCCTGGGCCGCCATCGACATGGAGGGTCTGATCAAGGAGAACGTGGAGAGCAACAATACCTACGGGCCGGTGACCTGGACGGTGGCGGGCACCACCCAGAAGCCGGACATCACGGTCATCGCCATGACCGCCCAGGCCAACGCCGCCGGCACCGTGTCCTACACCGCGACGGTGTGCAACAAGGGCAAGGGCTCCACCGGCAAGGGGTTCGCCATCGGCTGGTACACCAACCGCTCCACCGCCCCCACCACCAGCAGCACCCCCGACGGCACCGGCACCTTCACCGCGGCCCTGGGCCCGGGCGACTGCAAGACCGTCTCCTGGTTCAAGTCCCTCAAGGCAGGCACCTACGCCTCCTGGGTGCTGGCGGACCAGAAGAACGCCATCGCGGAGACCGGCGAGGGGAACAACTACTACGGCCCGGTGAAGGTCACCGTGGCCGGCACCAGCCCCCAGCCCGATCTGTACATCGCCAGCATGAAGGCCACCCCGTCGGGCGGCACCATCACCTACCACTACTACCAGGTTTCGGTGTGCAATAAGGGCAACGCCATGAGCTCCTACGCCACCCTGGAGCTGTACCTCAACCGCAGCAGCAAGCCGGGCTCCGGCACCGCGGGCAACTACACCACCACGGTGACCAACCTCGCCCCGGGCACCTGCCAGAACCGCAACTTCTCGCTGGTGCTGTCGCCAGGGACCTACAAGTCGTGGGCCTACGTGGACCGCTCCAACGTGATCAAGGAGAGCAACGAGACCAACAACATCTACGGGCCGCTGACAGTGAAGGTGGCCGGCACCGGCAAGCCGGACCTGCAGGTGATCAACGTCTCCACCAGCACCAACGCCACGGGCTACACCTATTACTACATGACCGTATGCAACAAGGGCACCGCAGTGGCCGGCAACGCCCGCATCGACCTGTACTACAACCTGAGCAAGGCCCCGGACGGCAAGACCCCGGGCAACCACAGCACCTACGTGGGCGCGCTCAACGCCGGGGCGTGCACCACGCGCACCGGGTACACCACCCTGCCGGGCGGCACCTACAAGTCGTGGGTCTACGTGGACCGCGAGAACGTGGTGTTCGAGAGCAACGAGGGGAACAACACCTACGGCCCGGTGACGGTGAAGGTCTCGGGGACCGGCAAGTCGGACCTGCAGATCACCAACGTCTCCACCTCGCCCTACTCGAGCGGCTACACCATGTACTACGTGACAGTGTGCAACAAGGGCACCGCCCCGGCTGGCTACGCCCGCATCGACCTGTACTACAACCGCAGCACCAAGCCGGCGGTGACCGACGTGGGCGAGCGCTACACCAACACCACCACGCTGCAGGCCGGGGCGTGCACCACGCGCAACATCTACGCCACCCTCGGCCCTGGTACGTACAACTCCTGGCTCTGGGTCGACCGGATCAACTCGGTCATCGAGAGCAACGAGGGGAACAACATCTACGGCCCGGTGAAGGTCACGGTGGGCAGCACCAGCACCGCGGACCTGTACGTCAGCGCGCTCAAGACCACCACCAGCTCGTCGGGCGCCACCACCTACTACATCACGGTGTGCAACGCCGGCCTCAGCACGGCCAGCAGCACCACCGTGGATCTGTACTACAACCGCTCCTACACCCCGTCCCAGTGGACGGCCGGCGACAAGGTGTACTCGGTCAAGTCCCTGGCGGCCAAGGCGTGCACCACCGTCACCGCCAGCGCGTCGCTCAAGTCGGGCACCTACACCTCCTGGGCCAGGGTGGACCGCTCCAACAAGGTCAAGGAGACCAACGAGTACAACAACGTCCACGGTCCGGTGACGGTCATCGTGGGCAGCACCTCGAACCTGTGCACCACGGTCTGCTCGGTGCTGGTCAACCCGTGCAAGTACCTGCAGCCGTCTCAGGTCGGCATGTGCCTGGCCATGTGCCAGGCCCAGAGCAAGGCCAAGCAGCAGTGCGCGTACAAGCAGGCCCTGGCCAAGAACTGCACCGCCATCATTCAGTGCCTGTAAAGGGCTCGCTTCGCTCGCCGACTTGAGACTTGAGGCTTGAGGCTTGAGGGGGGATGGCTGGGCTCGCTTCCTCGCCGGCTTGAGACTTGAGGCTTGAGCGCCTCTTCCTCCCCCTCTCCTCTGATACACTCCCCGGCGTGAGCCAGGATCCCACCCAGACCCGCATCGGGCGGCTGACTGCGCGGTTCGCCGACCTCGGCTACCGGCGCCCCTTTTTGGTGCTGCTGGGCGCGGCGCTTGTGGTGGGCCTGGGCGCGCTGGCCGGCACCCGGTTCTCCATCGACCCGGACCTCAAGGCGCTGCTCCCGGCTGATTACCCCAGCGTGACCCGGCTCGAGGCGCTGCAGGCGCGCATCGGCACCCAGTCAGACTTCGTGGTGGAGGTGGACAGCCCGGACCGGCTGGCCAACATCCGCTTCGGCAAGGCGCTGGCGGCGCGCATGGAGAAGCTGCCGGAGCTGCGGTACGTCATCTTCCACCGGGACCTCGCCTTCTTCCGCGAGCACGGGCTGCTCTTCCTGCCCCTGCCCGACCTGTTCAAGCTGCGCCACCGGGTCATCGACCGCATCAAGCAGGAGGTGCGCGACGAGACCGTGGTGGACCTGCTGGACGACGAGGACGAGGAGGAGGACGAGGCGGAGGGCGGGGCGGCCAAGGAGCCTGACCCGTTCGAGGCGGACGAGGAGGCATGGATCAAGCAGTACTTCGGCGGCGCCGAGGCGCCCGGCGAGTACATGGAGGCGGACGAGGGGCGCATCATCGTGATCAAGGCGCGCCCCACGGACCAGACCACCAACGTGGCCTTCGCCGCGCGGCTGGTGAAGAAGGTCAAGGGGATCATCGCCGAGCTCAAGCCCGCCACGTACCACCCGAAGATGAAGGCGTCGGTGGTGGCTGAGTACAGCGAGCGCACCGACGAGACCCGCGAGATCCGCGGCGACGTGCTCACCACCGTGCTCTTCTCGGTGGCGCTTCTGGCCCTGCTCATCGGCGGCTACTTCCGCAGCCTGTACGCGCTGCCCGTGGTGCTGCTGCCGGTGCTCGGCGCCACGGTCTGCACCCTCGGCGCGGGCAGCCTGGCCCTTGGCACCTTCAACCTGGTCTCCACCTTCATCTTCGCCATCCTCATCGGGCTCGGCATCGACTTCGGCATCCACTGCCTGGCGCGCTACCAGTTCGAGCGCCGCCGGGGTCACGACGTGGGGTCCGCCCTGCGCCTGAGCCTCGCCTCCACTGGCACCGCGCTGGCCTTCGGCGCGCTGACCACCATGGCGGTGTTCTTCCTGCTGCAGCTGGGGCGGTTCCGCGGCTTCTCGCAGTTCGGCGCGCTGGCCACCATCGGCGTGTTCCTCTGCCTGCTGGCGACGTTCTTCGTGGTCCCGGCGCTGGTGACCGTGGTGGAGCGGGTCCGGGCGCTGTACCGCAAACCCGATGACGAGGCGACCGCGCCCGTTCCCGAGCCGCGAGCCGGGGGGGATGCCCCCGAGCCGGCGCCTCCCCGCTCGCGCCGGGGCGTCACCCTGGCCGCCATCATCGTGGCGGTGAGCGTGATGGTGGCCGGAGCCTCCACCGCGAACATCTTCCGCATCGACTTCGAGTACGACTTCACCAAGCTGGGCAAGCGGCCCGACCCAGCGCCGCCGACCCCGGCGGGAAAGGAGCGGGAGTCGTACAAACACGCCGTCGGCATGGTCACAACCTTCGCGCCCGCGGTGGCCACGTGCGAGTCCATGGCCCAGTGCGAGGAGGTCTCGGAGCTGCTGGGCCTGATCCGAAAGCTCGACGACGGGGAGATGGACCGGCTGCGGCGCCTGGCCGCGGGGAAGGCGCTCAAGCCGGCGGCCGCCACGGGCGAGGTGTGCGACGAGGACGACGACGACTGCGACGCCGAGCCCGACGCCTTCGCCGCCGATGAGGCGGCCCTGGGCGGCGGCAAGTTGCTGCCCGCCGAGCTCAAGACCCTGCTCCCCCTGGGCATCCCCCGGCTGGAGGAGATGCGCTACTTCCTGCAGGCGTACCTCGGCCTGCACATGTTCGTGCCGCGCCACCAGCCCCTCAAGCTGCGGGTGATCAAGGACATCCGCCGCCGGGTGGACGCCAAGCGCGCCCTGTTCGGTGAGGAGACCGAGGAGAAGGTCGCCAAGTGGTACCCCTACCTGAAGGTGAGCGAGCCGGTGACTGCGGCCGCCCTGCCGGGGTGGGTCAAGCGCCAGATGGAGGAGGTGGACGGCTCGCTGGGGCAGTTCATCATCATGTGGAACCGCGGCGCCAAGGCGGACTACGCCGACGCCAACCGGCTGTACCAGGCGTTCTTCGACCTGCCCACCACGGCGGGCAGCGTGCCCGTGGCCGCCAACTACTTCGTGCTGGTGGAGGTGATCGACACCCTCAAGGAGGACGGGCCCGTGGTGCTGAGCGCGGCCACCCTGGCGGTGTTCATCTGCCTGCTCGTGTCCTTCCGCTCGGCGCGCGCGGCGCTGCTGACGCTGGTGCCGCTGCTTGTGTCGGTGACCTGGCTGGCCGGCCTGCACCTCGTCCTCGGCTGGAAGCTGAACATGTTCTCGGTGGTGGCCTTCCCGCTGCTGGTGGGGATCGGCATCGACAACGGCATCCATGTCTACCACCGCTGGCAGGAGGCGCGGTCCGTGCGGGTGGTGCTGCGGGAGGTGGGCGGCCCCATCGCCTTGACCGCCGCCACCACCTTCATCGGCTTTTCGGGGCTGCTGCTGGCCAACCACGTCGGGATCAACACCCTGGGCCTCACGGCCGCGGCCGGCATCGCCCTGGCGCTGGCCGGGTCGGTGCTCACCCTGCCCGCCCTGCTGCACCTCCTCGACAGACGTTAGGTTTCTGCGCGACTATCGGGGGGCGACATCATCTCTCCCGGAGGATCCGAATTGCTCAAGACTGACCTGAACAGAGTTCACCTGCTGCTGTGCGCCGCGGCGCTCCTCGCCGCCCTGTCCTGCAGCGATGACGACACCGGCGTCACCACCGACGCCGGCGTGTCCGACGGTCCGGTAGCGGGTGATGGCGCCGCCGACGCCGCCGCCCCGGCGTGCAAGCACACGGTGTGGAAGAAGGGGACGGTGGCGTTCAAGGAGGTCACCACCGCCTGGAAGCTGGACAAGATCGAGGGCGTGCGCATCACCGTGGTGGACATCGACGGCGACGGCTGGGCCGACCTGGTGCCGCGGGTGGGGAGCAAGCTGTTCGTGCTGCGCAACACCGGCAAGGGAACCTTCGAGGACGTGACGTCCAAGGCCAAGCTCTACGCGCCGCGCTCGGGCACGACCCAGCGCAAGGTGGACCCGGTCTCCTTCGGCGACGTGGACAACGACGGTGACCTCGACGCGTACACCGGGGTGCAGTCCACCACCGGCGGCCTGTCCGAGCTGATGATCAACCAGGGGGACGGCACCTTCAAGCACGGCGACACCAGCTCGCCCCTGCGCAACACCGGCGCCGCGGAGAACCCCGCCGGCGGCGCGTTTTTGGACTACGACCTGGACGGAAAGCTGGATGTCTGGGTGCCGCACAACGGCACCGGCTACACCACCGCGACCATCGCCTACCAGGACCGCCTCTACCGGGGGGACGGCAAGGGCGGCTTCTCGGAGGTGACCACCGCCGCGGGGATGGCCACCAAGCAGTGGGCCTCGCTGTCCGACCTGAACAAGGGGCTGTGCCACAGCCGCGCCTGGGGCGCGCTGGCGTGCGACCTGAACGACGACGGCTACCCCGAGCTGATGGTCCCCTCCTACGGCAGGGCGCCCAACCACCTGTGGCAGGCCTCGGCCAGCGGCGGCAAGGTGACCTACGCCAACCGCTCGGTGGCGTCGGGCTACGCCTTCGACGACAACAAGAGCTGGCAGGACAACCAGTTCGCCCGCTGCTACTGCAAGTCGAACCCCACCGCCACGGGCTGCGCCGGGGTCCCGGCGCCGCAGATCGTCTGCTCCACCACCAACTGGACCCACAGCCAGGACCGGGAGGATTTCCGCCTCGGCGGCAACAGCGCGTCCACCACCTGCGCCGACCTGAACAACGACGGCTACATGGACCTGCTCACCGGGGAGATCAAGCACTGGTGGGCCGGCGCCGGCTCCGACGGCAGCGAGGTGCTGCTCAACAGCGGCAAGCAGGAGATCAGCTTCACCCGCCCCGGGGACAAGGCCCTCGGGCTGGAGATCAGCAAGGGCTCGGCCAGCTGGGACGAGGGGCACATGACCCAGGCGGTGCTCGACTTCGACAACGACGGGCTGCTCGACATCTACCAGGGAGACTCGGACTATCCCACCACGCGCGCGCACCTGTACCACCAGGTCAAGTCCACCGACGCCAGCAAGCCGCTGCTGTTCGAGGAGGTGCCCATGGCAGAAGGGATCGACCACCGCCGGGCTCACGGCGTGGCCATCGCCGACTTCGACCGCGACGGGGACGCGGACATCGTGGTGGGCCACTCCCGCGCCCGGTGCGGCTCAACGGGCGAGTGCTACAGCACCTATCGCGTGCGGCTGTTCGAGAACCAGATCGGCAACAAGAACGCCTGGGTCCAGCTGCACCTGGTGGGCGACGGCGTCACCGCCAACAAGGCGGCCATCGGCGCCCAGGCGAAGGTCACGGCGTGCGGCATGACCCAGACCCAGCAGGTGGGCGGCGGCCACGGCCACTTCGGCACCCAGAACGACCTGGTGCTGCACTTCGGCGCCGGCGACGCGGCCAAGGTGCAAGTGAAGGTGCGCTGGCCCGACGCCAAGCTCACCACCCAGACGTTCACCCTGGACACGCGCAAGCGCTACAAGATCGAGATGGGCAAGCAGCCGGTGGAGGCGAGCAAGAAATGAGCATGGTTTCGGTGGGGGCGAAGACCATTCACTTTCCCACGCCTGCCTGCGTGGTGGGCAGCTACGACGCCGACGACAAGCCGAACGTGATGACCGCGGCCTGGTCGGGCATCTGCTGCTCCCGGCCGCCCAGCGTCTACGTCTCGCTGCGCGAGGCGACCTATACCCACGGCAACATCAAGGCGCGGGGCGCCTATACCATCAACATCCCGTCGGCGGACCACATCGTGGCGGTGGACTACTTCGGCATCGCCAGCGGGCGGGATGAGGACAAGCTGGCCCGGGCCGGGCTCACCGCCGCGCCCAGCGACCTGGTGAACGCGCCCTACGTGGTGGGGTTCCCGGTGGTCATCGAGTGCCGGGTGACGCACACGGTGGAGCTCGGGCTGCACACCCAGTTCGTGGGCAAGATCGTGGACGTCAAGGGCGACGAGTCCGTGATGCAGGACGGGCGCCTGGACATCACCAAGATCCAGCCGCCTATCTACGACCCGTCGCGCAACCGCTACTACGGCGTGGGCCGCGACCTGGGCCGGGCGTTCCGCATCGGCAAGCTGCTCTGCGCCGATGGCTGAGCGGGGCGCGACCGCAGGCCTGTTCGCCTGCACCCTGCTCTGTTGGCTCGCGCCGGGCTGTCACGACCTGACGCGCTGGAACCAGGATGGCGGCGCGGGCGTAGAGGCCGGCGGGGGCGGAGACATGGCCGTGGATGTCGGGCTCCCGGGTGACCGGGGATCGAGCGAAGGCCTTCCCCACAAGGACCTCAAGGGCCCTTCCCCCGATACCACCAGGCAGCCGACCGATGGCAAGCAGCCTCCCGTGGACCTGAAAGGGCCTCCCAAGGATCTCAAGCAGCCCCCCAAAGATCTGAAGGCCCCCAAGGACCTCAAGCCGCCGCCGGACCTCAAGCCGCCGCCGGACCTCAAGCCGCCGCCGGACCAGAAGGTGCTCCCCCCGGACAAGGGGAAGGCGTGCGGTAACAACAAGCTCGAGCCGGGCGAGCAGTGCGACGGCGCCAACCTCGGCGGGCAGACCTGCCAGAAACTGGGGTTCCCCACCGGCACCCTGGCCTGCAGCAAGCAGTGCAGCTTCGACCTGGCCAAGTGCCAGGGCGTGATGGATCCCAAGGGTATCGCAGTGGGGGTGGACAACAAGGCGGACTACACGCCGCGGGTGGCGTACGGCGGCGGCTTGTTTCTGGTGGTCTGGCGCCGGGTGGACGCGGGCGGCTCCTACGCCGGACATATCTACGCCGCCCGGGTCAGCGCCGCGGGCAAGCTGCTGGACAGCCCGGCCTTCGTCATCGCCACCGGCGGCGGGAACCACTCGAACCCCGCGGTGGCGTCGGACGGCAAGAACTTCCTGGTCACCTGGCATGTCAACAACGGGGGCCAGTTCCAGGTCAAAGCGCGGCTGGTCAACGCCGCGGGCAAGCTGCTGGGCAAGTCCCGGTTCAGCATCTCCAGGGACGCCGGCCTGGCGGTGGGACCATCGGTGGCCTACGACGGCGCGGCCTATCAGGTGGTCTGGACGCACCAGCCTGCCAGCCAAAAGGAGTACGACATCCACGGAGCGCGGGTGTCCAAGTCCGGCGCGTTGCAGGGGGCCAAGGACACCGTGGTCTCGGGCGCCAACCTGAACCAGGTGGACTCATCCATCGCCTGCGGGCCCGCTAACTGCTTCGCCGCGTGGCAAGATGCCCGCAGCAAATTTTTCGCGATCCACGGCACGCGCCTGTCGCTGAACGGCGCCGTACTGGACAAGGGCGGCATCAAGGTCAGGGGTAGCACCACCACGCAGATCAATCAGGGCCCGTTTCTGCCCTCGGTGGCGGCCAGCGGATCGGGCTTCCTGGTGACCTGGGCCAACGCCGTCGCAGGCCTGAGCATCGCGCGGGCCGCGCGGGTCTCCACCGCGGCCAAGGTGCTGGACAGCCCCCCCATCACCCTGTCACCCACCACGGGCTACAACCAGCGCCCGGTGGTGGCGTTCTCCGGTCCGCACTACCTGGCGGCGTGGGAAGACTACGGCACCACCAAGTGGTTCAACATCGTCGGCGCGGGCGTGACCACCGGCGGCGCCAAGGTGCCGGGCGCCAAGGCGTTGAAGGTCGCTGGCCTGAACTTCAACCAGCGCTGGCCCGGCCTGGCCTGCGGCCCGACAACCTGCCTGGCGGTGTGGTCCGACTACCGCACCGGCAACCCCGACATCTGGGCCGCGCGCGTCAGACCGTGACGCTGGCGGCCTCGCCGCCAGCGAATGCCAGAACGCCGAAATGCCAGAATGCGGCTGGCCAGCTGAGGCTCACTGCAGCTGCGCAGTCAGGTCCACGGTCACCTTGCGCACGGTGTGGCTCTTGCCCTTTAGCGCCGGGATGGACCAGGTCACCTTGCCCTTGACTGGATCGACCTTCGCCTTGTGGGTGGCCGAGACGACCTTTCCCCCTGCCGGGATGGCGTGGCTCAGGTGGATGCCGTGGGCGGCGGCCTTGCCGGGGTTGGTCACCCGCAGGGCGTAGACCACGCGCGTGCCGCCGGCTGCCGTCAGCTTGTCCGAGACCACCACCGGCGCGTGCAGCGTGCCTGCCTTGCCCCGCTTGTTCCGCGCGCCGCTCTTGCTGCTGGTCACGGCGCCGAAGCTTACATGGGTCGCGGTGAGGGGGGAGGTGGTGCGGCTGATGGAGAGCAGCAGCGGAGCGGGCTTGGGCACGGGCGGACGCGGCATCGGCAGGCCGGCGGCCTCCTTGTAATCGCCATGCACCAGCAGCTGGCTGGCGGTGATGGTCATCCTGGAGATGCCGGACCGGATCTTCTTGATCGGCGCGGCGCAGGTGCCGAGGAAGACGATGGACGCCACCCCCTTGCCCCCGGAACCGAGCTGCGTGATGGAGCAATTCGCCTGGGCCACCAGGGGGGCGGCGCCGCTGCCGCTGCCCAGCCCCTTGCAGAACCCCGCCGCCTTGCTGTTGTTGGGCCCGGGCTTGTAGTCGATGTAGACCTTGTAGGGTCCGGTGCTCCCGGCCAGCCCCTTGGGGCAGGTGAGCTTGCCCCCCTTGATCATGCACCCCGCGGCCGCAAATGAGAGCACCCCCTGGAAGGGGTCCGCGTACCCCGGGATGTTGATCTTCACCTTGCCCGCTGCCACGGCCGGCGTCGCGACGACAGCAAACGACAGCACGAGCACACCCAGTAAACGACTTGCCATGTTCTGCCTCCTCCCTGTGACGGTGCGCCGCAATGGTACCAAAAGAACCTGTCCCCCCCTGGCAGGCCGGGTAGCCGATCCCCGGGGGCTGCAGCCCTCCTTCTGGCCAGAATCGATGTGGCGCTCTGGATACCCCAGGAGAGTCGATCCACAGCCGAACCCATAACCGCCCGAAATATTTACAAATGAACACCTGGCATGGCCGTTGCTTTTGTAGCTGGCAACAACCAACCCTCTCAGGAGTTCGAATAATGAAGACCCTCCGCAATCTCCTCTTCACCGTATTGATGGCCGCATCTTTCATCCTCTGCGCGGCGCCGGCCCAGGCTCGCAACGACAGGCCGCTGAACCGCGATGTGGCCATGGGCGCGGTCAAGGCCTCCATCCTCAAGCAGGCCGAGGCCCAGCTGCAGGGCACCGGCGTGACCGTGCGGTCGGTGGGCCTGAACAACAACTTCAAGCTCCGCAACACCACCAGCTTTTCGGGCAAGGTGCACCTCTCCGACGGGCGCAGCGTGGACTTCGACGGCAAGGTGAAGCACAAGGAGCTGCGCTCCTCCGTCGAGTCCCTCGGCCTGAGCAAGAACCTGCCAAAGGACAGGCAGGCACAGAAGTTCGCCAGCCGCTCCAATGGCTACCGGCCCCTGCAGGGCTCCGGCTGGACCCGGCTGCCGCAGCTCACCACCGGCATGGATCTGCGCCCCTCTGGCCGAATCTCCCAGCCGCTGAAGCAGAACGAAGTCAGGCTGCCCGCGGTGCGCAAGGGCAAGGCCGACAAGTCGGTGCTGGTGAAGGTCAGCAAGGTGAACACGAAGACCGGCACCATGTCGCTGAACTGGGGCCGCCAGGGCCGCAAGGCGAGCGGCCGCTTCACCCGGGGCTACAGCCGCACCGGCTCCACCAAGATCAAGACCGACCCGCGCAGCTGGAAGGGTTACGGCAAGCGGCGCTGACGTCGGCGCCCTCCTGACCGCTCCTCACCCCCCCTCCCCCTCACCTTCCGCCTCCCACTCCAGCAGGTCCCCCGGCTGGCATTGCAGCTCCCGGCACAGCGCCTCCAGCGTGGAGAAACGGATCGCCTTGACCTTGCCGGTCTTGAGCTTGCTCAGGTTCGCCTGGGTCAGGCCCACCCGCTCGGCCAGCTCCAGGCCGCGCAGCTTGCGCATGGCCATCATCACGTCGAGTCGAACGATGATGGGCATCTCAGACGATCTCCTGCATCTCCCGGATCAACGCGGCGATGGCCTCGAAGGCGTCTCCAGCGCGCCGGGCCAGCCAGGACATGATCCAGTAGCCGATTGCGCTTGAGGCTGTTCCCGCTGCATCGCCCAGCACCGGGCCGTACTCGCCTGCGCGTGGTCCGAGCAAGGGCAACAGCTTGAGCCCGCCGACCACGATCATCAGGATTCCAAAGACCATCAGCACGATGCTGATCACCCGAAATCCGTTGGCTCCCTGGCTAATGTCATTGAGCTTCGTCTCGAGCAGCTGGCTGTTTTCCATGGGTCACCTCCGTCCGTTGATGAACAGAATGTAGCCGCAGGATTGTTGCTGTCAATGCATTAATTATCGTTTGTCGATAATTTTTTATCGCAAGACCGGCGAAGGCGCCCCCGGTAACCGATGCCGCTCTGAGCAGCGCTATTGAAATGCCGGGCTTCGCCTCATGGTCCGAGCTCCCAACGTCAGGCGGCCGCTGGCAGCGGCAATTTGGCGCGCCGGGGTATCATGGCCCCATGACGCGCCCGCCGCTCAAGCGCACGCTCCTCTCCCTGGCCGGCCTCCTGCTGCTCCTTGGGGCCGGCGGCTTCGGGCTGGTGGTCTACAAGGATCAGCGCTGGGTGCAGACGCCACCCTACACGCCGCCTGCCGGTGCCACCCTACAGACCCTGGTCGTGCACTATTCGCGCAGCGGGAACACCCTCGGCGCGGCCCGCGAGGTGGCGCGGCACTTCGGCGCGCGCATGGTGGGGATCGAGGCGCCGGCCTATCCCCGTACGCTGGCAGGCCAGCGCAAGGCCGGCGCGGACGCCGCCGCGAAGCTGACCCGCACCAAGATCAGCCACCCGCCCGTGCAGCCCGGGAGGTACCGGCTGGTGTTCCTCTGCGCGCCCACCTGGTGGTACCGGCCCGCGGTCCCGCTGTGGACCTTCGTCGAGGACCATGACTTTGGCGGCAAACCGGTCTTCCTGCTGCTCACCGGAAACAGCCGCTACAAGCAGAAGCTGGTTGACCGGTTCGCGGCCCTGGTGCGACGCCACAACGGCCGCTTCATCGGCCACCTTTTCGTCCGCCGCGGCCGCGTCCTGTGGCAAAAGACCCCGGCCGAGGTGGCGGCCGAGGTGCGCTCCGCCCTGCGCGCGCGGGCTGACTTGTGGCCCATTTCGGCCCGCTGAGTTGTACGCTGGCCCCACACCTGGTCAGGAGGCTGACGATGCCGCGAGGGATGGGGCGTTCCTGGCGGACAAGTTCATCGCGCCCACGCTCAAGTGCAGCTGGACCAAGTATGGCGTCTGGACCACGCCGACCTAGTGGTGCCGGCCAACCCGGCCAACCGCCCCTGCGCCCCGTCGCGGCGCCCCTCTACTTCACCTTGCACCGTGACCGCTTGGAGCCGCTGTAGGTGGTGATCACCGACGCCGAGTTCATGTACCCCTGCAGCCGATAGGTCTTGTGGCTGCCGTTGTACTGGGTGCAGCCGGAGCACATGTTGCCCCAGCGGTAGTACTTGGTGCCGATGGGGAAGCCGCAGTTGCTCTTGTAGGTGGCGCCGAAGTAGCAGTTGTTGAGCTTGTCGTTGGCCTTGAACCCCAGCGCCGCGCAGGTGCTCATGGTCTGGCCCGCCACCTTGCGCAGGGTGTCGATGGGGTAGTTGCCGCTGCTGGACCGCAGGGCCCACAGCTCGCACACCCCCGCCGAGTAGAGCAGCCGGTTGACCATCTTGATGTTCAGCTTGGAGCCCTCGCGCGTCTTGCCCGAGCGCGTGCCCTGCACCTCGCTGCACAGCGTCGACTTGAGCTGCATGTCGCAGTACACCCGCACCGCGGAGCTGCCCGAGCCGATCCAGTAGACGCCGTCGCCGGACGAGGAGTAGGTGTTTTTCTGCGAGGCGCAGCTCGACCGCGCGGCCACGCACTTGCCAGTCACGCAGTTGAACGCCTTGTTGCAGTGGTCCAGGGTGGTGCACGCGCACACCTTGCTCTTGCACGAGGCCGTGACGCAGTCGCCGCCCGCCTTGCACCCCTCGCCGTAAGCGCACTTGGGGCAGGTGCCGCCGCCGCAGTCCACGTCGGTCTCCGCCCCGTTTTGCGTCTTGTCCGTGCAGCTCGCAGCAGCGCAGACGCCGTTTTTGCACACGCCGCTGTCGCAGTCGCCGGAGCCGCTGCACTTCTTTTTGGCCGCGCACTTGGGGCATGCGCCGCCCCCGCAGTCCACGTCGGTCTCCGTCCCGTTGTGCACCTTGTCCGTGCAGGTCGGCTTGGCGCACGCGCCCCCCTGGCACACGCCGCTGAGGCAGTCGCCCGC
>CAZEFW010000051.1:0-51193 GCA_964511535.1 uncultured Myxococcales bacterium
CGGAGGCGCGTCGCACGGGCACAGCCATTCCGGGAGCCTTGCGCAGCAAGGCGAGGACGGCGGGCTACTCCGCCGGAGGCGCGTCGCACGGGCACAGCCATTCCGGGAGCCTTGCGCAGCAAGGCGAGCAGTGAGGCGTTCATCCCGCAAGGGCCGCGGAGCGGGCCGAGGACAGCCGAACGCGCTCCGCCGGAGGCTCTGGTAGACGCGGCCTCTGGCCGCGTTCCCTCAAAGCTTCGGTGTCTTGCCCGTGATCTCCACGTAGGCATGGCCGGAGAGCTTCTTGCCGTCGCGGGTGCCGGTCACATCGCACAGGCCCTCCCAGTAAGTGGGCGAGCCCATCCAGCTCTGGCTGAACTCCTGATCCGCCAGCAGCGGGGTGACCGTGGCGTCAAGCTTCAGCTTGGCCGAGGTGATCTTCCAGCCGTGGGAGTAGGTGGTCTTGGTGGCCTTGCTGGTCCAGCTGCCGGTGGGGGTCACCTTGAAGTCCTCCGCCTTGAGCACGGTGGCCTTGCCGTCCTTGCTCACCAGGGTGCCGCCCGAGAAGCCGGGCTTGCCGTCCTCGCGCTTGACGTTGAACAGCATCAGGTCGCTGCCGTCGTCCAGCCGCAGGCTGAACCAGTCCCAGGCGTAGCCGTTGCCGATGGTGCCCCACTGGTGGTCCATCCACACCTTGCCGGTCACGGCCTCGGTCTTGCCGCCGGCGGTGAGGGTGCCGGTGGCCGCCATGTCGGTGTACGAGTAGTAGTAGAACGGCGCGTTGGACCCCACCAGCATCCAGCCCGTGCCGTACTGCAGGGTCACCGGCTTGACCGCCGACAGCGCCAGGTCCAGGGCATAGCCCGGCAGCGCCCCCTTGATATTGTCCTTGCCGGCGTGCCCCTTGATCTCGGTCTTGCCCACCTTGATCCAGAACCCGCCGCCCGCAGGCTGGGTCGGCAGGGCCTCTCCCGTGACCTGCATCTCGCAGGCGTAGGTCTTCTTGACCAGGTCGGTGAACGCCAGGTGCACCACGTGGATGTGCTTGCCCGCCACCCGCGGGCGGAAGACGGTCAGCTCGAAGCCGTAGACCCCCTTGGCCTGGGTGGTCAGCCGCCCGGTGTAGTACCACCACTCCATCTGCTCCTGATGGGGTGCCTCGTCCTCGGGGAACGTGATCGGCTTGACCGCGTCGGCGGCGGCGTCGGCGGCGCCAGCGTCCCGGGCCAGCTGCGGCTCGGTGTCGTCGGAGCAGGCCAGGGACAGCAGGGCCAGGGCCAGCGCCAGTGCCAGGAGACGTTGAGACTGATTCATTTTATCGCCTGTACCCCCCAGGGTGGGGCCGCGTTGGCCAGCCAGCCGACGCGGCACTTGATCTTGATCGGCCGGAACTTCACGCCGGCCTTCTGCGCGGTGATGGTGTACTGCCCGGGCGGAACGTTGACGAAGATCACCCCTCCGTCGGAGGTGGTGGCCTTGAGCGTGGGCTCCGGGAGCACCTGGGCGTTGAAGTAGATCGGCCCGTGGGCGGCAGGCAGCGACGGCGAGATGGTTACCGTGGCGCCCGCCTCGCCGTGGGCGCCGGAGTCGTAGACCGACTTGCCGATGCGGGTCACCGTGGTGGCGATCTGGCAGCTCTTGGACCGGTCCGCCTTGATGCCGGCGATGGCCGCCAGCGCCTTGTAGGTCAGGTGGTTGACCGCCTGGAACGAGAACCGATCCGCGCCCCCCGCGCTCAGGGTGATGGTGCCGGTCTGCTGGGGCGGGAAGTCCTTGTGCGACAGCACCAGGGTCACCTCGCGGCCCACCTTCAACCCGCCAAAGACGTAGTGCCCCTTGGCGTCGGAGATGGTGCGGCGGCAGGGCTCCTCCAGCATGGAGACCGCGGCGCCGGAGATGCGCCACGGCTTGCCGAAGAAGTTGAGCACGTCCCCGCTGACGGTCACGCCGCCAGGCGCGGCGTCGGCGCCCCCGTCGGCGCAGGCAGGGCCGCGGTCGGGCGGGGGCAGATCCACGGCCAGGTCCCGTCCCATGTCGACGGCGGCGTCCGGGCCGACGACGCTCAAGTCCACGGGTGGTCCCGCGGCATCGTCCGCGCAAGCGCAGGCCATGCCCAACAGCAGGAACAGGGCGGTACGGTGGGAGCGCAGCATGCTGGGCGCAGAGTAGCATGGCCCCAGCACCAGGAAGGTCTTGGCGGGGGCTCCGGGTAGCTGATACCAAAAGAAGATGAGTTGTGATCTGTTTCGCGCGCCCATGTCGGCGCTAATCTTCGCCGTGTTCCTGTGCGGCTGCTCTCGTGACCTCGACTCCGTGACGCCGCCCGGGGCTGACCAGGGCGCGGACGGCGGCGGCGCTGACCTGAAGCTCCCTGACGCAGCGCGGGAGGCCGGCGCCGACCAGGCCGTGACGGACCTGCTCCCCGACGCACCGGCCGCTGATCTGAAGCAGGATCTGCCTGCCGCGGACCTGGCGCCGGACCAGGCCAAGCAGGTGGACCTGGCCAAGCAGGTGGACCTGGCCAAGCCGGACCTGCCGCCGCCCGACATGCTGCAGACCGACCAGTCCTCCTGCGTCGTCAAGGGCACCACGTGCAACGACGGCGACCCGTGCACCCACAGCGACACCTGCACCGCCGTGGGCTCCTGCGTGGGCAAGAAGTACTCGTGCAACGACGGGCTGACCTGCACCAAGGACACCTGCCTCAACAAGCCGCCGGGCAGCGGCGGCTGCAAGTTCGAGCTGGACAGCAAGTCATGCCTCATCAACGGCTTCTGCCAGGCCAGCGGGTACAGCCCCGGCACATGCCAGGTCTGCGACCCCAGCTTCAGCCAGTACATGTACGCCCCGGCCAAGGGGAGCAAGTGCGTGGTCGACATCGCCGGCAGCTTGCCCGCCTTCAAGGACGGCGACCTGGTCACCGCGCGGTTCCAGAACCTGCGGGGCCTGGACGTGGGCAAGGACGGGGCGATCTACGTGGCAGACACGGGCAACCAGCGCATCCGGAAGATCTCCAAGGGCAAGGTGACCACCATCGCGGGCGAGGGCACCAAGGCGCACCTCAACGGCCCCGCTCTACAGGCCAAGTTCTACGAACCGTGGGACGTGGCCGTGGACGATGTCTCCGGGGATATCTACGTGGCGCAGTCCGGCGGCAACAGCTCCGGAGAGAAGGCCTTCATCCGGGTGATCAGCGGCGGCAAGGTGGATATCTTCGCCGGCGGGGGCAAGATTTTCATCGATGACAAGGGCAAGTTCGACTGGAAATTCTGGAACCCCAGGGGTGTGGCCGTGGGCCTGCTGGGCAAGGTCTACGCATCGGACCGCAAGAACCACCAGATCGTGGAGATCTCGGGCAGCAACATCAAGTCCATCGCCGGGTACCGCAACGCCACCTTCAAGACCGGATACCCGGGCAATACCAACGGGGCGGCCGGCGTATCCCGGGTGAACCACCCGCGCGGCCTGAGCGTGGGCCCCAACAACACGGTCTATGTGGCAGACGTGCAAAGCAGCATGGTGCGCCGTATCAGCGCCGCCAACATCGCCACCACCATCGCCTCCGGGCTGAACGAGCCCCAGGACGTGGCCTACGACGCCAAGACCGGGAGCGTCTACGTGGCGGTGGCCACGGGCAACCAGATCCTGACCATCGACAAGAACAACAAGACCACCGTGCTGGCAGGCACCGGCGTCGCCGGCCACGCCAACGGCCAGGGGACCAAGGCCAAGTTCAGCGACCCCCACGGCGTGGCGGTGGACAAGAACGGCTTCGTCTTCGTTGCCGACCGGGCCAACCACCGGGTCCGGGTGATCAACCCCAACTAATCCTTAAAATTCCACCGCCGCCATGTAAGATTCTTCCGTTCCAGACGGAGGTGAGGTCCCGATGAGATCCAGCGGCGTGGTCCTGGTGGCGGTTTGTGTGTTTCTCTCTGGCGGTTTTGCGGGCGCCCAGCCTGCGGAGCAGCCCCCTGGCGAGGCCGCTCCGGCGGAGCAGGCGCCGCCAGAGGGCGACGCCGGGTCTGCCGGCGAGGGGGATGCAGGGCAGCCTCCCGGCGAGGAAGCGGGTCACCCGCCAGAGGCGGAACCACAGCCCGCCCCTCCCGAACAGGCCCCCGAGCCGGTCTGGTACTACCGCCAGGGCAGCGAGACCAGGGGGCCGGTGACCGTGGCGGCGCTGACCGAGCTGCTGGAGTAGAAGGGGATCAACGGCGGCACGCCCATCACAAGGAAATCCTGGCGCGGCCAGTGGACCTACCCTGGCAACGTGGACCTGTTCACCTCCCAGGTGGTCTGGCACTACAACGACAACGGCACGCGCAAGGGGCCAGTGAGCACCGAGCGTTTGCGCCAGCTGCAGGTGCTCAAGCTGGTGACGCCCGCCTCGCTGGTGTGGCGCAGCGGCATGGCCAAGTGGGCGCCGCTCGAGTCCCTGCGCGAGCTCGAGGCGCCGCCGGCCAGCATCGGCGGCCCGGGCATCATCCGCGCCGAGGGCGCCGACGTCCCTGACCCGGGCTCCGAGCCCGACCCCGCCGCGGGCACGCCGCCCCCGGTGCCCGCCGATTCCCGCCGGCAGGCCGGGGACCCCGAGCCGCGCCCCGAGCCCTCCGATGCCGAGATGCGCAAGGAGATAAAGCAGCACCGGGCCGCCGCGCCCGCCCGCCGCTCCAGCATGCGCACCACCGCCCGGCGCATGATGATCATGATCGGCCCCGGCCTGAGCCTCGGCATCTTCGCCCCGGGTGACGTCAACGACTGGCTCGACGGCAAGTTCGGCTCCTCCACGGTGGAGGGCACGCCCGGCATGTACATCAACTTCGTGCCGCGCATCTCGGCCGCCTTCTCGCCCATCGAGTACGTGCAGATCCAGGCCGTGGGCGAGATCGGCTGGGGGCCCAAGATGGTCCAGCGCTCAGGCGGCAGCTCGGACATCTACAGCTTCACCCGCTTCTCCGTGGGCACGGTGGTCACCGGCCACCTGCCGCTGAAGAACTATCGCTACAACCTGTACGGCGGGGCCGGCTTTCTTTACCACTGGATGTCCTTCGAGGACTTCTCCGGTGACACGCCGGGCGCCAGGGCGGTGCTCGGCTTCCGCATCTACAACCGCACGTTCACACCCGAGATCGTGCTCACCTTCGACTACGCCAGGGCCACCACCGCCATCGAAAACATCGACCCGCACACCGGCATGCCGTCCGTCAGGGACTTCACCCTCGACTACACGGGCGTCACCATCGGCGCCAACTTCCACTTCAACCTGTTCAACAAGTAGGCGAGGCCTCCTGCCGCGTGTTTTGCAATCGGCGAGACGCCGCTTCTACCCGGACTCCGACATCAGGTCCGGCAGGGCCGCGCGGATCAGCTCCTGCTGCTCCGGGGTCAGCTCGTGGCGGTTCTTCTGGTAGTCGCGATGCTGCTCCACGAATTCCTGGACCGCCCGGTCCAGCTCGTGGGTGTAGTCGAGGCCGATCTGGTGGTACGCGGCGCGCAGGGCGCCGCGGGGGCGAAGCTCCAGATCCTCGAAGCGGAGCCGGGCCACCCGCCGGGGGGGTAAGGCGTCGAGGTCGGCCTCCAGCTTGCGCGTCAGCTGGCCGTACAGCGCCACCACCTCCTCGAAGGACGGCGCGCGCCCGCCCGCGCGCAGGGCGTTGTCCCGCGCCATGATGCGCCACATGCGCACCGTCGACGGGATGACGGCCATGGGGTCGCGGCGGATGTGCAGAAACTTCGCGCCGGGAAATAGCCGCAGCAGGGTGGAGATTCGCAGGGCGTGGAACGGGTTCTTGAGCACCACCCGCCGCCCGCCGGCCTGAAGCTGCAGGCGGGTGACGAAGCGCACCAGCGCCCGCTCCCAGAGGCGGCGCTGCTCTGGCGCGTCGGGCAGGAAGGTCTCGTCTCCGGCCAGGAAGTGATCATCACCGCGGGGGAACACCAGCCGCGTCAAGGGCGAGTCGCCGGTGAGCCGGTACAGCGCGTACTCGTCCTCCTGGGGCTCGTCGAAGCCGACGCGCACGTTGTCCATGGGCCGGGTGCCGCGCATGGCCGGGCCGAGCAGCGGCTCGGCGTAGGGCCGGCTGGACAGGAAGCTGTCCGGCATGGCGACCTGGAACATGGTGGGGCAAGTCAGGGCCGGGTCCCGGGCCATGAGCTGGTGCAAGATCGTGGTGCCGGTGCGCCAGTGGCTGGGGATGATCACCGGATCCAGGGCAGCGGGCGCCGCGTCCACGGCATCGCCGGTGCGCCTGCGCTCCAGCCGGGCCATGAGCGAGGCCCAGGTGGCCGCCTGGCTGCAGTACGCCAGCCGCGACAGGTAGCGCGGCGCGGGGGTCACGCCGTGCCGCGCCACCAGGCGGGCCAGCACCCCGGCGCGCATGCCGAGGGTCAGGTAGGCCGGCTTCATCAGGGGGCCTCCTGCCGGGCCATGCGCGCGGCGGCGGCGGCCAGCTCCCGGCGGGGCAGCACCGCGTCCACCAGTCCCAGGTCATACGCCTCGGAGGCCATGACCGAGCGGCCGCTCAGGATCAACTCCAGGGCGCGCCTCCGGCCCAGCAGGCGAGAGAGGCGCACCGTGCCGCCGCAGCCGGGCATCAACCCGTACTGGGCCTCGGGCAGGGCGAGCACCGCGTTGTCCGCCGCGAACCGGTGCTTGCAGGCCAGCGCCAGCTCCAGGCCGCTGCCGAGGCAGCAGCCGCTCACCGCCGCCACCGACGGGAACGCCAGCCCGGCCAGGTTCTGAAAGGTGCGGATGTTGTCGGCCAGGAAGAGCCGCACGCGGCTGTCCCGCTCCGCCGACAGGCGGCGGCCCAGCTCCTCCAGGTCTGCCCCGGAGGAGAAATGGCGCGCTGCTCCCCGGATCACCAGCCCGGCCGGCGCCGGCCCGGCCCGCAGCGCCCGCATGGCCACGGCGAGCTGGCCGAAGAACAGGTCGGTCATCTCGTTGCGCGGCGGGTCGTCCAGCAGCAGGGTGGCCAGGTCGCTGTCCCGCTCCACCCGCAGCAGCTCCGCGCCCCCGGGCTGGGGCGGCGGGAAGTTGCCCCAGCCGCTGCCGCCGCCGGCCGCCGTGGCCAGCTGGCCTTCTCCCACACGGGGCGAGGTGGGCCCGGCCTCCGCCTGGCGAGCGGGGCCGAAGCGTCGCCGGGCCAGGGTAAGGAATCGATCGGCCTCGCGGTCCAGGGCGCGCTCGGTGGACAGGACCAGGGCGTCATCCACCGCCCCGAGGATCGCCTCGACCTGGGCCTCGTCCCGTCCGCTCACGAGCCGGGCCACCAGGGCGTCTCCCTCCGCGCGCAGCCCCTCGACCGGGTGGACGCCGTCCAGCAGCCCCAGACTCTGCGCCACGGCGGCGGGCATGGGCCCCGATGCGTCGATGCCCGCCAGCGCCGCGGCCAGGGTCGGCTCCTGCCGCTCCAGCGCCGGGGTCACCGGCCAGCGACCGCGCGGGTCGAGCCTCGCGCCCGGAGAGGCCAGCCGGTGCGGGCAGGCCAGGGCGCGCTCCAGCTCCTGGCCCGCGCAGGGGCCATCCCCCAGCAGGGCCACGAGCGGTCCGCTCGAGTTGAATGTGATCAGATCCAGCACCGCCCTAAATAAATAGCCCCGCCGGGTCCGCGTCAACGCGGAAGTAGGGCAGCCGGGCGGCGGCCTCCAGCGCGGCCGGGCCGAGGCGCGCCTCCTCCTGCGCCAGGGTGGCCTCTGCGCCGAACACCCTCGCCAGCGCGTCATCGAGGTCCTTTGCCTCGATCAGGGCCAACTCCACCGCGCGCCGGCAGGTCACGCACAGCAGCGCGGGCCACTGCTCCGCAGGGGCCGGCGACCGCTCCGGGAGGGGATCCCAGGTCCCGGTCTCGCCCGGCAGCGGGCCCCAGGTCAGCCGCTCGCCGGCCAGCAGCCCCGCGCCGCTCTTGATGCCCCGCCGGCCCTGGGCTCGCGCGATGCCCACCGCGCGCAGCAGCGGCGCGTGGGCGCGGCAGGCGTCGCCGTTCATCCGGTTCATGTAGCTCACCACCGCCGCGTGGACCACATCCAGGCCCACGCTGTCCATCAGGCCGAGCTGCCCCACCGGGCAGAGCGGCGAGGCCGCAGACTGCTCGTCCACCCGCGCCGGCTCCGCGCCGGTCATCAACTCCCGCGTGACCTCGCTCTGCAGCGGCAGCAGCAGGCGGTTGAGCAAGAAGGCGCTCCTCCGGTTCTGCACCAGCACCCGCAGGCCGAGCCCCTGCAGCAGGGCGACGAGGTCCTGCGCGCGTCGCCCCCGCGCTCCGGGCACCAGCTCCACCATGGCCGTCAGCTCCAGCGGGTAGAAGAAGTGGGCCACGTCCAGCCGCGGGTGCAGCTCGTCGGGCAGCAGGGAGGAGGTGGTGGAGAGCAGCCCCGGCGCCGGCCCGGGCAGCGCCGCCTCCAGCGTCGCCAGCAGCGCAACCTTGGCCTCGCGGTCCTCCTGCACCGCCTCGAGCACCAGGTCCACCCGGGGCAGCGGATCGTCCGGCCCGAACATGCCGAGCGAGGCGTCGGCCGGCAGCTTCTTCAGCCGCCGGCCCAGCCAGCGCGCCGCCCGCGTCAGGCGCTCGCCGTCCCGCGACAGCCAGCCCACCTGCCAGCCGTTGCGGGCGAAGTGCAGGCCCACGTTGCGGCCCATCTTGCCAGCCCCGGCCACCAGCAACCGGCCGCTCATGTCATACCTCCAGCCGACGTTGAACGGTCTTGACGTTGTAAAACCGCGGCGCGCCCGCCACCATGCGCGCGCTCTGGGTCAGCGAGATGCCAGGGCCGCACTCCACCGCCGCATCCACGCCGAGGCCGGCCAGGGCGTCCAGGGCCGCGGGCCAGCAGAGCGGTCGGGCCAGGTGCCCCGCGGTGAGCTGGCGCAGCTGCGCCGGGTGCCGCAGCAGCTCGCCTGTCACCGCTGACACCACCGGGAAGGCGGCCTGGTGAAATCTAATCCGCCGCAGCGCCTGCTCGAAGGCCGCCGGGGCCGCGGCCATCAGCTCCGGGTGGTGGTACGGCAGGTCCGCGTCCAGGCGCGCCGCCTTGATGGCGTCCGCCGCCAGCGCCCGGGCCACCAGCAGGTCCAGCGCCGCGACGGGCCCGGCGCTCACCAGCGCCGTGGCGTTGTTCTCGTTGACCAGCCGCACCCGGGCCAGTTCCTCGTCCTGCGCCAGGATCTGCTCCAGGTCACGCCGGGTCAGCCCCACGGTGACCGCCAGCCCGTGGGGCCCTCCCCCGCCGCACACCTCGAGCATCACCCGGTGCGCCTCGGCCGTGACGGTCAGGCCGTCGTCGAAGCTCACCACCCCTGCGCACTCCAGCGCCGCGTAGAGCCCCATGCTGTAGCCTGCCGCCGCCACGGGCCGGTGGCCCCGGTGGACAAGGGCGCGGGCCATGGCGCAGCCGTGGGCGTAGGTCAGCAGCTGCACCGCCACCTCGGGCAGCGCCGACAGATCTCCGGCGCCCAGGGCGGCCTCCAGGTCATGTCCGGCCACCGCCGAGGCCCGGTCCAGCAGCGGGGCGGCCACGTCGCGGTTGCGCTGCAGCACCCCGACCTCTCTGCCAGTCAGGGCAGCGCCGACCCCCGGAAAGGCGAGGGCGAGCTTCATGCTCCCGACGCCCGCAGCACGTAGCCCGCCTGCATGAACTTGCTCACCTCGGTGACGAAGCTCACCACGCGGTCCCCCGGGTCCAACGACTCCTCGCGAAGGATCATGTCGAGGCAGATCAGCGCCATGGGCGGCCCGCAGTAGCCCAGCCGATCCAGCCGGGTATACAGCGCCTCGGCCGGGATGCCCATCGCCTCGCACTCGTCCATGATGCTGTCCACCACATGCCGCGTGGGCATGTTCACCTGAAACAGCCGCACCCGCTCGGCGGGGACCTCCTCCCGCTGCAGCATGCGCTGCAGGCCGGCAAAGAAGACCGAGCCGTCCCCCTCGCGGAACACATCGCTGCCGAGGGTGTTGCGGAAGTCCTGGTTCAGGTGGTGCAGGCCCTGCTCGTACTCGTCGCGCGGGTTGAGCCACAGGGCGGGCCGGCGGTTGTACATCAGCGGCGGGCGCCCGGAGCCCACCGACTCCATGTAGGTCGCCTCCACCTCCAGGCCCTTGCTCAGCTCGGGGTCGGCGCTGAGCAGCACCGCCCCGGCGCCGTCGCACAGGTAGAAGCGCAGCAGCAGCGACTCCCGGTCCACCAGCGCCTGGTTGTAGTACTCGGCCCGCAGCTCCGACGAGGAGATGGACGCGCTGAGCACCAGGGCGGTCTCGTTGCGTCCGGACTCGATGAGCCGGTGCGCCAGGTAGAGCGCCTTGTAGGCCGAGGTGCAGTTGGCGTGGATCGACAGCTCCTCGCACGGGCCCACCCCGAGCTCCTGCTGGATCTGCGCCGAGGCGGTGGGCATCTGGTCCTGGTGCGCCGAGCCGTAGCAGATCAGGTCCACCTGCTCGGGCGCGACGCCGGCGTGCTCCAGGGCCGCCCGGCCGGCCTTCACGGCCATGGAGACGTTGTCCTCGGTGAACTCCCGGGTCTCCGGGTCCATGGCGTAGTGCACCACCTCGATGTCCAGCAGCTTCTGCATCAGCGGCGCGGTCCGGCGCAGCCAGCGCTTGACCCTGTCCGGCGCGTCATCCAGCGGGCCGAGCACGCGCTGGATGTCAGCGAAGGGGATCGGGTCGCCCGGCAGAAATCGGCCGCTGCCGGCCATGTAGACCGGGCGGCTCACTGACGTGGGCGGGAGAAGATGACCACGCCGTTGTGGCCGCCGAAGGCGAAGGAGTTGCACATCACGTGGTCCAGCGCGGCGCGGCGCGGCGCCCCGGCCACCAGGTCCAGCGCCCCCAGCTCCGGGTCGGGCTGCTCCAGGTTGGCCGTGGGCGGGATCGCCCCGTCCCGCAGGGCGAGCACCGAGACCACCGATTCGACCCCCGCGGCCCCCGCCAGGCAGTGGCCTGTGGCCCCCTTGGTGGAGGAGACCGGCAAACGGCTGGCGTGCTCGCCGAACACCGACCGCACGGCGGACGCCTCGTACATGTCGTTGAGCTGGGTGGAGGTGCCGTGGGCGTTGAGGTAGCCCACCGCGTCGGGCTGCAGCCCTGCCAGGTCCAGGGCCAGGCGCATGGTGCGCTCCATGCCCCGGCCGCCCGGCTCGGGTGAGATGATGTTGTACGTCTCGCTGGTCAGGGCCGGCGGCGGCATGTGGGCCAGCGCCCTGACGCCCCTGGCCCGGGCGGTCTCGGGCCGCTCCAGCACCAGGTACCCCCCGCCCTCGCCCATGACGAATCCGGAGCGCTCCAGGTCGAAGGGGCGCGAGGCCACCGCCGCCCGCTCCAGCTCCTCGCTCAGGGCCATCAACGAGGCGAACCCGCGCACGTCGGGCAGGTTCAACGAGGAGTCGGACGCGCCGGCGAGCACCACGTCGCACTGCCCGGTCTGGATCAGGCTGGCGGCCGCGGCCAGGGCGTAGACCCCCGAGGAGCACGCGGTGCTCACGGTAAACGACGGCCCGCCCAGCTTGTGGGTCAGGCTGAGCCAGCAGGCCGGCGAGTTGGACATGTTGCGCAGAATGCGGTGCTGGTCCGGGCCCTGGTCCGCCGCGGGCGCGTAGCCGGTGCCGGTGGTCCCCACCACCACGCCCACGCGGTACGGGTCGAGCCCCGCCGCTGCCACGGCGCCCTTGCCTGCCAGGCCCGCCTGCTCAAGGGCCATGGTGCCGGCGGTGATGGCGAGCATGGTGCCGCGGGTCATCTGGTCGCGGCGGCGCTTGCGGATCCCCTTCTTGAACAGCTCATCCACCCCGTCCGGCAGCTGGGAGCCGAAGCCCGCCGCCAGATCGCCCGGGTCGAACAGGGAGAAGGGCGCGATGCGACTCTCGCCGGCGAGGATCCCGCGCCAGGAGGTCTCCAGGTCGTTGCCCAGCCCGGTCATCAAGCCGAGGCCGGTGACCGCCACGTTGAAGGGTGCGGACATGGCTCAGCCGCCCTCCCGCCAGCGCAGCAGGGCGGCCCGGAACGGATCGGGCAGCGGCTCGAGCTGCTGCCGCTCGATGTTGGAAAATGCCAGGCTCGTCATGGCCCTCGCCAGGGTCTCGCCGTCACGACGCACAAGGTAACCCAGCTCCAGCTGATATTCGGTGACATCGCGCACGGTGAGGCATACCTCCAGCGCGTCGCAGAACAGCGCCGGCTTGCGGAACCGCACCTCCAGCTTGGAGAGCACCGGCACCGCCTCCGCCGTGAACACGTCGAGCCCCAGCTCGCGGAAGAAGGCCACCCGGGCCCGCTCCAGGTACGCCACCAGCTTCGTGTGGTGGGCGATGCGGTAGCCGTCCACGTCCTCGAACTCCACCCGCACAGGGACTGGGTACTCCCGTGCAGAGGGATCACGTTTCCGCGCGCTGCTCACAGGGGGATCCTACAGCTCGGCCTCGAGGATGCCGTCGCCATGTTCCACCAGCGCACTGGTGAGGAACACGATGTCGCCGATGGTGTTGGCCGGACGCTTCATCAGGTGCTTGCCCACAGCCTTGAGCTCCACGGTGATCCCGTAGCGCTGGCACGCCTTCTCCAGCAGGGCGAGCAACATCAGGGAGTCGCCGTCCAGCTCCTCGATGATGTGGGTATCGTCAGCGATCTCGCTCGGATCCACGTCGCACTCCTCGGCGAAGTACTCGTAGACCAGCGCCCTGACGTCTCTCTCGGTTTGTTCACTCATGCTACTTGTTCTCACCAGCGCCCAGGATAAGAAAGCCCTTCTTTTCCAGCGCCTTGGCTGCAGACAGGACCTTCTCCATCCCGCCGGTGGCGGCGGCCAGCGCCTCCACCTTGGGCAGCTCCCCACGGTCCAGAAAGATCCCCTTGCAGGCGGGGCAGATGTCGATGTTCAGGTCATGGTCCGGGTGGTAGCGGGTCTCCAGCATCTCCACCGTGACGCAGCGCGGGCACTTGCGGCCCTTGCCCGCTCCTGCGCTGACGGCCTGGCTCATATTCGGCAGATCCGCGGGGGCCTCCACGTAGAACGCGAGCTCCCCCGAGTCGAACCAGATCCCCTTGCAACCAGAACAGAAATCGATGTCCACCCCTTCCATGGGGCCAAAGTCGTCCAGCGTGTCGGTGCCACACCTGGGGCAGTTCATTTGTTCTCCTCCGACGCTTCGCAAAATCGGGCTCATGGTACGCCCGGCCGGTCAGCGTTGGCAACCTGTGTAGTATATTGAGGGAACGCGACGATGCAGCCGCCAACTCCAATTATGCTCCGGTTCCTGTCGCTGGCCCTGATGTCGCTGCTGGGGCTCAGCTGCCCGGGCGACCTGTCCAATAACAACTGCGGCGGCTCGCCCTGCCCGGCCGGCAAGGTGTGCGTGGGCGGCGAGTGCAAGGACGTGGCGTGCAGCACAGGGACCTGCCCGTCGGGCAGCGTGTGCGTGGCGGGCAGCTGCGTGCCGGCCTGCGGCAGCGGCGGCACCTGCCCCGGGGGGCAGGCCTGCTGCGCCGGCGCCTGCGTGGACACCACGGCCTCGGCGCCACACTGCGGGGGGTGCGGCAACAGCTGCCTGCCGTCCGGAGACACCTGCAAGGCGAGCAACTGCCTGTGCGGCGGCGGGGTCACCTGCCTCACCGGCCGCGTCTGCTGCAGCGGGAGCTGCGAGATCCCGGACTCCGCCGGCAACTGCCCGCCCCCCGTGGACGCGGCCCTGCCGCCGGAGCAGGGGGTGGCGCCCGGTTCGGACGGGCCCAAGCCGCCTGGCGACGGGCCGGTGATACCGCCGGGGGACGGGCCGAAGCCGCCCGACGCGGCCATCCCGCCCGACGGGCCGTTGCCGCCGGACAAGGGCCCCACCTGCGGCGACAGCGTCTGCTCCAAGGGCGCCGGCGAGACCTGCGTCAACTGCGCCATCGACTGCGGCAAGTGTCCCTGCACGCCGGGGCAGAAACAGAAGGACACCACCGCCTGCCCGCCGTGCCAGCAGCGGGAGCGCTCCTGCGGCAGCAACGGCCAGTGGGAGGCGTACGGCGCCTGCGCCACCCTGTGCGCCACCGGCCAGCAGTGCATCAACAACAAGTGCGCCAACTGTACTCCGGGGGGGATCAAGGTGCAGACCTGTCCCTGCGGCACCCAGGAGGCCATGTGCGACGCCAGCGGCCAGTGGGGGCCCTGGGGCGCGTGCCAGAGCAAGTGCAGCGGCAACTACACCTGCTCCAGCAGCCGCTGCGTGCTGTACTACGGCGCCAACCAGTCAGGCCAGGGGCCCGAGTGCGGCTACACCTACATGGGCGGGTACAACTACTTCCACTGCAACCTGGGCGACTACTGCATGTCATCGAGCCAGAAGAAGTGCCGGGGCTACCAGAACCCCAAGGCGGGCGACAAGTACCACGCCGCGCCCGGCGGCATGGGGGCCCAGTGCGGCTACCGCTATTCGGGCGGCTACAACTACTTCTACTGTCAGCCCGGCGACAAGTGCAGCTCGTCGAGCCAGAAATTATGCACCGTCTCGGGCAAGACCTGCGGCGCCCAGTACAACGCCTCGCCCAAGGGCAGCGGCGGCGAGTGCGGCTACCACTACTCGGGCGGCTACCAGTACCACTACTGCATCCCGGGCGACTACTGCCACAGCTCGAGCCAGAAGCTGTGCAAGGTGGCCACCGCCTGCGGCACCGGCAGCTACTACACCGCCTACGCCAACGCCGGCGGAACCAAGTGCGGCTACCGCTACTCGGGCGGGTACATCTACTTCTACTGCCAGCCCGGGCACCAGTGCATCAGCTCCAGCCAGCGCCGGTGCCGCAAGTAGGGAAGAGAAGCAAAAAACAAAAAACCGCAGGTATCAGGCCGGGCACCTGAGCGCCGGCTCATTCTGTCATTCTGTCATTTCGTCGTTTCGTCGTTTCGTCGTTTTGTCATTCGCGGCGCGAGCCACGCGAGCGCCGCATCACCGCGGCCGGCTTGTATACGGCGCGGCTACATCCAGCCGGCGGCGTGTGATGTGCCCGAAGCAGGTGGCAGCCCTGGCTCAAACTGCTACCTAATTAAGAAAACCAGCGACAGGGGCATATACCGGTGGAGCACGAGACCATCCCGGAGAGGAACGTCGTCCGGAAGGCCAGGGCCGGCAAGATGGACCGCAGAGCCGCGGGGCAGCGTCCATGAACCCAGGCTCCAACCTCTGGGTGGTCGCCCTCTTGTTCGCCGCCTCGCTCGCCGGATGCAGCGACGATCAGGTGGGGGCGCCGGTCAACGCGCCGTGCGTGAGGAACCAGGACTGCGCCGACCGGGTGTGCCACGGCGGTATGTGCGCCTCATCCAGCCCCGTGGGCCAGGGCAAGGCCTGCCAGGGCAACGGCGACTGCAAGAGCTTCAACTGCCAGGGCGGAATCTGCCGAGCTGGAACGGTCAAAAATGGGGCGCCCTGCATATTGGATCAACAGTGCCTCGGTGGTCGGTGCAACAGCGCTGGAGTTTGCGGCCCCGAGCAGGCTGACGCGGGCCCGGCAGACGCGCCACGGCCAGACCACGCGCTCCCCGATTCGGTGCCCCTGGCAGACCGGGCCGCGCCGGACCGCCGGCCTGCCGATGCGCCGCTGCCGGACGCGCCGCTGCCGGACGCGCCGCTGCCCGATAAGCCGCTGCCTGACGCGCCGCTGCCCGACATTGCTCCCCCCGACCTGCTGCAGCCCGACGCCTCGCTGTGCGGCAACGGCAAGCTCGACCCCACCGAGTTCTGTGATGCCAAGCTGTTGGGCGGCAAGACATGCAAGACCCAGGGCTTCGCCGGCGGCACCCTGACCTGCACCGCCCAGTGCAAGCTGGACGACCGGGCCTGTTACACCCTGCATGACCCCGCGGGGTTCAAGGTGGGCAGCCACAAGACCTATGGGAGCCACCACCCACGCGTGAGCACCGACGGCAAGGGCTGGTTCGTGGTCTGGGGGCAGTCCTTCGGTATGAGCCCCGCGGACACCTCCTGGCTCGCCGGCGCGATGGTGAACGGCCTGGGCAAGGCCGGGGCCCAGTTCAATATCATCAACACCCAGCCGAAGAAGCGCGATCCGGACGTCGTGTTCGGCCACCTCGACTATCTTGTGATCTGGGACCAGGGGACCAAGATCTACGGCACCACGGTCTCCCCCGCGGGCACTGTGGGCACCCCTCTTGGCACGCTGCTGGCCAGCCACAAGGACGACATCCTGCAGCCTGCCCTTGCCTACGGCGGGTCCATGTTCCTGCTGACCTACTGGACCTACGACCTCTACCCGCTCAAGAAGCTGTGGTCCCGCTGCATCACCGCGGCCGGGGCCCCGTCAGCAAGCTCGTTCACCCTCAGCCCGAAGCTGCACAACCTTCCCGGCAACTCCTCGGCGCGCGCCGAGGCGTCCTTCGACGGCGTGGACTACCTGGCGGCCTGGTCCACCAACAGCAGCGTGCTGGCCGCCCGGGTCTCAACCGCCTGCAAGCGGATCAACAACGCGGACATGGTGGTGACCCAGGCCAGCGGCAACCAGCTGCACCCGGCCCTGGCCAGCAACGGCGTCAACACCCTGGTGACCTGGCAGGACCACCAGAGCGGCGGCACCAACCTCAACAGCCTGGTGGTGCCCCCCTCCAAGCCGCCGCCGGCCAAGACCACCTGGGTGGCGCCGATAACCTCGAAGACCAAGTGCGCCCCGGCCGTGGGGTGGGACGGCGAACGCTACCTGGTGGTCTACAACGAGGGGGGCAAGTGCCACGAGGGCAACGTCAAGGGCATGCTCATGACCAAGGCGGGCGCACCCTTCGGGGCGCCCTTCGACATCACGCCGCCCGGCGGCACCCACGAGGTCGTCCCGGACCTGGCCTTTGCGGGCGGCAAGTACCTGGTGGTGTGGGCCGACAGCCGCTCCAAGAACTGGGAGGTCTACGCCGGCCGCCTGAGCTTCGGCAAGGGTCCCTGACTCGAGCCCGGCCATGGCGCAAACCGATCTGTCGTTTTGTCATTCGCGGCGCGAGCCACGCGAGCGCCGCGTCACCGCGGCCGGCAGCGGTACCCGCCGATCACCACCGCCTCGTACGGCCCCACCTGCACCACATCATGAGCGATGCCGTCGCCCTGGGTCGGGGTGAGCAGCAGCCACAGCTCCTTGCGGCCGTCACCGTCCAGGTCCACGGCCCCGCGTAGCACCACCGCGGCGCTGTCCTGGCGCCGGATCACCATGGGCCGCCCGGCGGCGGGCTCCATGATCAGGGCGCTGAAGCGGAACACATAATCCTCGGTGTCCGGGTCGGGCGCCGCCACCGAGTAGAACCGCTCCGGCTTGCCGTCGCCGTCCAGGTCGAGGGCGAACTCCTGCAGCACCTCCAGCGTCCCCGCGCCCGGGGGCATGCCGGCGGTGCGCGCCGCCGCGGCCAGCCGCTGGTGTTGCTCCGCGCTCACCCGCACCCGCGGGTGCCCGGCGCGGCCGAAGGTGCACCACCCCTTGCACGGCGTCGGTTTCCAGGGCAGCCCCTTGGCCGGCACGGTCACCTCCTTGACCCGTTTGGCGGGCCAGACCGCGAAGCCGGGGCTCACGTCTCCGGGCAAGGCGAGCCCCGCGCCGCGCGGGTAGCCGCCCGGGCAGTACGGCTGCGCTCGCCCGGTGGGCACCAGCGCCTCGCCCCCCTCGATACCCACCGCGCTGCCCTCCCGCAGCAGGGACAGGCAGCGCTGACCGCCCTCCAGCGCCCCGTCTCCGTGGCACCCCACCGGCACCATCACCGCCCGCTCCAGGACCTCGCCGTTGACGCCCACGGCCCGGGGCAGCACCGCGAACAGCACCGACGGCAGCTGCTCCGTTACCTCCGGCGGCGGCCCCGCCCTGCCCCTGGTACGCGAAGGGCCGAAAACGCAGCCAGACAGCAGCAGGGGGAGCAGCCATGTCGTCAGCCTTCGCACAACCCTATCGAACGGGACCTCGGCAACTTTTGCAACCGGTATGCGCTATGCTCAGGGCACATGACACGAAGGCAGCACAAGTGGCGCGGGCAGCTGCTCGGGGTGGCCCTGTTCCTGGCGGCGCTCTACACCCTGCCCAGCCTGTGGTGCGGACGGGAGGCCGAGGCCGTGTGGCGCGCGCACCCCGCCGTGGTGGAGGGGCTGGCCCGCGGCGTCCAGGCGTGGGTGGGCGGCGGCATCCACGACCACGACTTTCATACCGGCAGCGCGCTGTTCAACGCCGAGTGGACCTTCGGCAGCTACTTCATGGCCGGCATGGGCCTGACCCAGCTGGTGCTCAACAACCCCGCCGCGCGGGGCCGCTACCTGCCGGTGATCGACGCGTGCGTCGACAAGCTGTCGCACCACGCCACGCGCGGCTTCGACACCCGCGCGTGGGAGGGGGACGCGCTCAAGACCCTGCACACCGACCAGGGCCACGCGGCCTACCTGGGCAACCTGAACCTGCTGCTCGGGCTGTACCGGCAGGTGCGCGCTGACAACCAGCGGATCAACCGCCTCAACCGACGAATCACCCTCGCCCTGGCGCAGCGCCTCCAGCAGAGCCCCATCGGCATGATCGAGACCTACCCTGGCCAGACCTACCCCGTGGACAACGCGTCGGTGGTGGGCTCCATCGCCCTGTACGACCGGGCCACCGGCGCCAACCACCGCGACCTCATCGCCCGCTGGGTCCGCACAGCGCGGCAGCGCTACGTGCACGCCGGATCGGGGCTGCTGTACCAGGCCGTGGATCCGGCCAGCGGCGCCCCCCGGGACAAACCCCGGGCCAGCGGAACCGCCCTGGCGGCGTACTACATCGCCTTCGCCGACCGGCGCTTCTCTGCCGATCTGTTCGCCGGGTTGAAGCGCACCTGCGTCACCAGCTTCCTGCGCTTCGGATTGATCCGCGAGTACCCCCCCGGCGCCGAGGGTAAGGGCGACATCGACTCAGGCCCGGTGGTGGCCGGCATCAGCTTCTCGGGCACCGGCTTCGCCATGGCGCCGGCCCGGATCCACGGCGACCGCGATCTGTTCGGCGCCCTGTACAGCACCTCATACCTGGTGGGCGCGCCGTTCCGCGAGGGCGGCGTGCGCGGCTACGTCGCCGGCGGGCCGCTGGGCAACGCCATCCTGCTCGCCATGTTCACCGCGGGCCCGGGGGCCAGCTGGTGATGGGCTCCCTGTTCCACAGCTTGCTGGTGCTCGGGCTGCTCTGGGCCGGTCACTGGGGCGGGCTCAAGGTGATGAGCCAGTTCCGCATCATGGAGCACCTGCTGTCGCCGGGCGGCCACACCGACCTGTACATCATGGCCGTGGCCGCCGCCTTCATGGTGTTGCGCTTCTGGCTCATCCTGCTCGCCCCGGCCATGGTCGCCGTGCGGATCTACCAGCTGGTGTGGAGGCGGTTCGCGCCGGACGAAGAGGAGGCCGGGGCATGAAGCGCGACGACCTGCTGCGGACCCTCATCAACAGCCTACCCGACTGGATCTACGTCAAGGACCTGGACAGCGTCACCTTGCTGGTCAACCAGGCGCTGGCCGAGATGCTGGGCCGGGAGGACCCCGAGGCGCTGGTGGGCACCACCGACTTCGACACCTACCCGCGGGAGATGGCCGAGAAGTTCTTCCGCTGCGAGCAGGACATCCTCTTTTCGGGGACTCCCATGATCAACCGCGAGGCCCAGGTGGAGGACGCGGACGGCGGCGTTCGGCATGTCTCGTCCACCAAGGTGCCGATCCGCGATGAGGACGGCGTGCCGGTGGGGCTGGTGGGCATCGCCCGCGACATCACCGAGCGCAAGCTGGCCGAGCAGCGCCTGCGGCAGGCCATGGACGAGCTGTCCCGCTCCAACCTCGAGCTGGAGCAGTTCGCCTACGCGGTGTCCCACGACCTGCAGGAGCCCCTGCGCCAGGTGGCCAGCTTCGTCCAGCTGCTGGAGCTGCGCTACGGCGAGCAGCTGGACGAGCGGGGCCGCGGCTACGTGGACCACGCGGTGCAGGGCGTGGAGCAGATGCGCCAGATGATCCTAGACCTGCTGGCCTACTCCCGCCTGGGCAAGGCGTCGGACACGCCCGAGCAGGTCCCGCTGGACAGCGCCCTGGCCCGGGCGCGACGCCAGCTGGCGGGGGCCATCTCGGAGAGCGGCGCGGCGATCTCGGTCAAGGGAGAGCTGCCAGTGGTGCGCGGAGATCAGGCGCGGCTGAGCCAGCTGCTGCAGAACCTGCTCGGCAACGCGATGAAGTTCCGCCACGCGGACCGGGCGCCGGAGATCCAGCTCCGGGCAGAGCCCGCGGACGAGGGCATGTGGCGGCTGGCCGTGCGCGACAACGGCATCGGCATCCGCGGCGACGATCCCGAGCGCGTGTTCCGCATCTTCCAGCGGCTCCACCCGAAGCAGGCCTACGAGGGAACCGGGGTCGGGCTGACGCTGTGCCGCCGAATCGTGGAGAACCACGGCGGCAAGATCTGGTACGAGAGCGAGCCGGGGGCCGGCACGACCTTCTTCGTCACGCTCCCCGGGGCGTAGAAGCGGCGTCTCGCCGCCTTGTGAGTAGAAGCGGCGTCTCGCCGCTTTCAGTCACGCGGCAAGATGCCGCGTCTACCTCGAGTCCGAGCTCAGAGTTGCCGCGTCTACCTCGAGTCCGAGCTCAGAGTTGCCGCGTCTACCTCGAGTCCGAGCTCAGAGGTGCCGCGTCTACCTCGAGTCCGTGCTCAGAGCTGTTTTCGCAGCTTGCTCGCGGCGATGAGCAGGGGCGACCAGCTCGGGCCGAAGGGCGGCGCGTAGGCCAGGTCCATGTCGTAGACCTGGCTCGCGGTGAGGCCAGCGTGCAGGGCCGCGACCACGGTGTCGATCTTGTGGGCCGCGCCCTCGGGCCCCACCATGGCCCCTCCCAGCAGCCGCCCGGTGCCCTTTTCACCCATGAGCCACACCGACAGCTTGCCGCCGCCGGGGTAGTAGTGGGCCCGGGTGGAGCCGAGGATGTACGCCTCGCCATACTCCAGCCCGGCCTCCTCGGCCTCGTCCACGGACAGGCCCGCGCGGGCCACCTCCATGTTCATGAACTTGAACACGGCGGTGCCGAGCACCGGCGGGGCCTCGTTGTGCTGCCCCACGGCGTTGGCCCCGGCCAGCTTGCCCGCGCGGTTGGCGCGCAGGGCCAGCGGGAACCACACCGACGCGCCGGTCACGCCGTGCACGGCGTCGGCGCAGTCCCCCGCGGAGTAGATGTGCGGGTCGGAGGTCAGCAGCTGCGCGTCCACCTTGATGCTGCCCGCGGCCGCCAGCTCCAGCCCCGCCTCGGCGGCCAGCTCGCTGTTGGGCTGAACGCCCATGGCGGCCAGGACGATGTCGGCGGTCAGCTCGCCGGCGTCGGAGGTGGCCACCTTCAGCGTCCCGTCCTCCGCCCGGGAGACGCCCTGGACGAAGGTGCCCCGGTGGATGGTGATGTCGTGTGCCTCGGCCTCCTCGTAGATCCTCGCCCGCAGCTCCTCGGGCAGGAAGGGCAGGATGTCGGGCATCGCCTCCACCACGGTCACCGCCACGCCAAGCTCGTGCAGGTTCTCTGTGGCCTCGAGCCCGATGTAGCCGGCGCCGATGACCACCGCGGTCCTGGGCTTGTTATCCACCAGCGCCGCCTTGAGCTGCCTGCCGTCCTCCAGGGTCTTGAGCGGATAGACGCCGTCGAACCAGAGCTCCTTCAGCCCCGGGATCGGGGGCGTGCGCACCCGCGCGCCGGTGGCGATGACCAGCTTGTCGTAGGTCAGCTCGAAGGCGCCGTCCGGGCCCTTCCCCGAGACCTTCTTGCCGGCCGGATCCAGGGCGGTCACCTCGTGCTCCAGGCGCACGTCGATGCCCCGCTCGTCGCGGAAACGCTGGGCGGTGATGATCTTGAGGTCCTCCATGTCCCTGCCTTCAGGGATCTTGTACGGCAGCCCGCAGGCGCCGTAGCTGACGTCCCGGGTCGCCTCGAGGACGATGACTTCGGTGTCCCTGGCCAGCCGCTTGGCCTGGCTGGCAGCGCTCATGCCGGCGGCGTCTCCGCCGATGATGACCAGTCTCATGTTGGATTCTCCCTTCAGCAGGTGCTCTGATCGCGCGAAATAGTAGCACCAGGATGGAGCCGGTTCACGGGGTGAAGGTTTCACTCCCGCGCGCGCGCTCGCGCAGATCGAACGCCGCGAACAGGTTCTGGATCGACCCTGCGATGACCTCGGCGTTGCTGCGCTGGTAGCCGCCCGACAGCAACATCACCACGGGGATGTCCCGCGCCAGCGCCGCGTCGAAGACCCTGGCGTCGCGCTCCAGCACGCCCTCGGGGCAGACGGCCATGGCGCCCAGGGGATCGCCCTGCAGGATGTCGGTGCCCGCGTTGTAGATCACCAGCTGCGGCGCGAAGTCCGCGAAGGCCCTGTCCAGCGCCCCCCCAACCAGCTCGAGGTACCGCCCGGTGTCGGTGCCGGACGGCGCGTCCAGGGCCAGGTCGACCCCGCGGCGGGCAGCGGCATCGCCGGGGTAGATGCTGTGGTTGTAGATGTCGAGGATGTACACCTCCTCGTCGTCGCCCAGATCCCGGGCGTGCCCGTTGCCCTGGTGCGCGTCCAGGTCGATGACCATCACCCGCCGGGCCCGGGGCTCGGCGGCGCGGGCCGCGCTCACCGCCAGGGTGATGTCGGGGTAGACGCAGAAGCCGCCGCCGTCGTCGAGGCTGGCGTGGTGGTACCCCCCGCCGAGGTTGACGGCCCAGCCCCGGCGCAGGGCCAGGCGCGCCGCGAGCAGCGTGCCCCCCGCGGCGTGGCGCATGGGCATCAGCAGCCGGCTGCGCACCAGCCAGCGAGGCAGCCACGCCACCGGCGGGATCTCGGTGATCTCGGCGATGGCGCGGCTGCCCCGCAGGCGCTGACGGTAGGCCGCGCTCAGCTGCTGGAGTTCGGCGTCCCCCAGGGGCTCCGGCCGGGTCAGCTCGTCCGCGGTCAGCACGCCGTCCCGCGCAAGGGCCCGGGCCACCCGGCCGTACTTCTCGGAGTCGAAGGGGTGCAGCCGCTGCAGCCCGGCCAGGGTGATGTTGTACTCCTCGCGGTAGACCACCGGCAGGCGCGGGCGGCCCGCCTCGCCGCCGCGCTGGCGCGCCTTGCTCAGGGCAGCACCACCGCGTGGTTCAGCTGGTAGTGCTTCGCGCCATGCTTGACCATCACCGCGTCGTCCATCAGCCCCATGGGCGCCATCTTGAACAGCGGCAGCAGGGCGGCGGTGACCTCCTTGCTGGTCACGGCGTAGCCCTGGTCACCCGTGGTGAGCAGCGAGGCGTTGGCCGGATCCAGAGACTTGACCGGCCAGGCCTGAATCTTTGCCTTGTCCAGCGTCGAGTGGTTCTTCAGGTCCGCCTCCTGGGTGGCGATGCGGATCTTGGTGGGCGTCAACGCCTTGCCGCCTGCGCGCACCGCGTTGAGCGCCTTGACAGCCGCCACCAGGCTCGACGGCGTGTCCCCGTAATCGGTGGACGAGAAGCCGAACCCGTAGATGCCGATCTTGTATTTCCCGTGGTCCGGTGTGTTCAGCGTGACCCAGGTGTACGGCATGTCCGTGGCCTTGGCCGCGTCGTAGCGATCCTTGTAGTCGGCGAACAGGTCGGGACGGACCAAACGCAGCAGGGCGCGGATCTCCGCCGGGGTGAGGGTGCGCTTCTTCACCTTGTTCGGCTCGCCGAAGTACAGCGTCCCGTCCCCCATCAGCCGCATGAAGCTCCCGCCATAGTCATGTTGAAGGAACCGGGTCATCGACATGACGAAGCCGCCCTTGACCCCCACCGACGCCACCAGCGTGGCGGGCTGAGAATCCCAGGTGAACTCGGGCAGCACCTCGCGGCCGCCGCCGCAGCCGAGCAACAGGCAGCAGAATGTGACGTGGGGCATCAACTTGAGCATGAAAATATGGTACATCCTGCAGCCGTCATGTCATACCCACGCCTGCCCCTGATCACCTGCCTGTTAACCCTCTGCCTCGCCGGCTGCGGCAGCTCCAAGGAGTGCATGCCCGGCACGAGGCGCTGCAACAGCGAGAACAACGTCGAGCTGTGCCGCGGGGATTACAAGAGCTGGGAGTTCAACAAGAAGTGCCCAAAGGTGCAGACCTGCCGCGGCGGGCAGTGCCTGGTGGTGCCCAAGTCGTGCGGCAACGGCAAGTGCGATCCCAAGGGCGAAAACTGCAACATCTGCCCCGCGGACTGCGGCGCCTGCTGCGGCAACGGCAAGTGCGAGAAGAACTACGGCGAGGACCGCTACACCTGCAAGAATGACTGCAAGCCGCTGGACAAGGGCGTGCCGCCGGGGGACCAGGGCACCACGCCCCCGGGCGACGGCGCGCCGTCCAAGAAGGACAAGGGCGGCGGCGTCAAGCCGTGCCAGCCGGGGGCGGTGTTCTGCGTGGGCAGCGAGATCCGCAAGTGCAGCGCCGACGGCAAGAGCGCCTCTGTGCAGCAGGACTGCAAGAAGCACGACTTCACCGGTGTCAGCTACAGCTGCAAGCAGTGCTCCAGCGGAAAGCCGGGGTGCGAGCCCAACAAGAAGCCGTTCATCAGCGGCTTCTCCAACGGCAAGGGCAGCTTCAAGTACAGCTACAACGGCTACTTCACCTGTGAAAAGCAGGTGCCCTTCGCGTCCGTGATGTTTCAGGGCTCCACCTTCAACCACATGGTGACCCCCAACGGCAACGGCAAGATGCCGATCTTCTCCATCAACATCAAAAACATCGCCTCGGGCCAGCAGTACAACATGGCCATGGACAGCAGCGGCGGCACGCCCCCCATCGTGGTCAGCCTGACCCGCTCCACGTCGCCCGCGGTGACCTGCAGCAACGTCTACCCCTCCATCAACCCGCCGCCGAGCCAGGGGTGGGTCAAGGTGACCTACGCCGGCACGAGCAAGGGCAGCACCATCAAGATTACCGCCTCGGGCCACCTGCTGTGCTACGAGAGCGGCCAGCAGAAATGGGAGCAGTTCGCCTACTCGGCCGACGGCATCGTGTTCTGAGTCGACAGTCGATAAAATGTCAACAAGGGGGGTCAGACCCCATCACTTGACATTTTAAGTGGAGAGGGTCGTCAGCAGCCGCAGCCGCCCACGCCAGGCAGCACCCGCAGCGGCTTCCAGTACCGCTCGTCGTAATCCACCTTGAACGGCAGGTACTGGCCCATGTTGGAGATGACCCGCCGGTCGAGCAGGAAGGTCACGCCGCCCGCCTCCACCTCCACGTCGCTCTTCTTCGGCGCGTCCAGCGCCAGGCCCATGACGGGCCCGCCTCAGCCGAAGCCGCGCCAGAATATGCGCGGCATCTGACCTGGCTCACCCTCGGCGATGAGCTCGGCCACGTGGGGCGCGGCGCGTTCGGTGAGCAGGACATGCTGGTCAGGGGTATGCTCCATGGTGCGGATATAGTATCAATCCACCAGGCCCCATGCACCCCACCCTGTTCAAGCTCGGCGAGCTGCCGATCCCCACCTACGGCGTGGCCATCGCCGCGGGCTTCCTGGTGGCCGTGCTCATGGGCGCCCGGGCCGGCCGGCGCGCGGGCATCGGGGGGGACCGGGTGCTGGACATGTCGTTCTGGATGCTCATCTGCGCCCTGCTCGGCTCCCGCGTCATCTTCGTGGTCACCACGTGGGATCTCTTCTCCGCCCAGTGCAGCGAGGGGCTGCTCCCCGGCGTGGACCGCACCTCGCTGCAGGTGGCCTACGACTGCGCGCGGCCGCTGTTCTTCTGGGAGGGCGGGCTGGTGTTCTACGGCGGCGCACTGGGCGCCCTGGGCGGCTGCCTGCTCTATACCCGCCTGCGCGGCATGAGCTTCCTGCAGACCGCCGATGTCCTGGCGCCCGGCCTGGCCCTGGGGCATTTCTTCGGGCGGGTGGGATGCCACCTGGCCGGCTGTTGCTACGGCATGCCCACGGGTTCGGGCCTGTCGGTGCGCTACCCCGCCGAGAGCGCCGCCTTCCTGGAGATGTTCGCGCGCGGCGAGGTGGTCATGTCCGCGGGCGCCACCCCGCCGCTGGTGCCGACCCAGCTGCTGGAGGCGGGCGCCGAGCTGGGCATCTTCTTCCTGCTCACCTGGCTCGCGGCGCGCAAGCGTTGGGCCGGCCAGGTGCTGGCGGCCTACCTCGGCCTGTACGCCCTGGTCCGATTCACCCTCGAGCTGTTCCGCGCGGATCCCGAGCGAGGCTACCCCCTGGCCGTGGACTGGCCCTGGCTGGATGACCTGCTCGGGCGCCCCGCGGCCTCCCCGGCGCTGCTCTCCACATCGCAGCTGATCAGCCTGCTGTTGGTCGGCGTGGCGCTGTTTCTCTGGTTCAGGAGGGGCGCGCCAGAGGGCGCTGAATAAATCGACGGTGACCCGGGTCGTAACCGGGAATGCAGATTAAAGAAGACACGGAACCGGATCCGATTATCCTGTTCACATCTGACAATTAAAGATTCACACCCCCAGGAGGAAAGAAATGCGCCTTCCCCGCACCCTCGTAGCGCTGTTCGCCGTGCTGTTCGTGAGCAGCTGTATCGTCGTCCCCCCGCCCAAGGGCAGCAACGAACCCCCGCCCGAGGAGCAGCCCGAAGGTGAGGAGCCCGAGGGCGAGCGGCCAGAGGGGGAGCCCGAGGGCAAGGAGCCCGGCACCCCCGGCGAGCCCCCTCCGGGTGAGCCCGAGCCCGAGGAAGAGGCCCCGCCCCCGCCCCCCGCTCCGCCCAAAAACGTGGCCGACCTGGTCAAGGAGATCGGCGCCAACGACTGGGTGCACCTGGCCCACAAGAGCCCGGGCTTCGAGGACGAGACCGCCAAGGTCGTGGTCACCCGCAAGAAGGGCGGCTTCTCCAAGCTGGCCCTCGTCGTGGCCGACGCCGGTCTGGAGATCATCAGCATCGACGTCACCCTCGGCAACGGCGACAACTGGGCCCCCAAGGTCAAGTCGGTGTTCAACGCCGGCTCCCGCACCCGCAAGATGGACCTGCCGGGCAAGGCCCGCTTCATCAAGCACATCGTGATCAAGTACAAGAGCACCGACGAGAAGGCCGGCAAGGCCAACCTGCACATCTTCGGCAAGGCCGCCGAGAAGCCGGTGAAGAAGGACAAGCCGGCTGCCGAGCCCGAGCCCGAGAAGAAGGACGCCCCCCCCGCGCCGTCGCGCACGCCCACCGAGGCCACCGACGTCAAGTAGGTTGATGTAACCCCCCCCTTCCCCATACCCGCGCCCGAACCCGAGCCCGACCCCGACCCCAATCCCGAGCCCGAGCCCGCGCCCGAGCCCGATCCCGACCCCTTCCCCATCCCGCCAGGAAGGTCTACGCTCGCCGCATGCCGGCTGCCCCATCCGCCATCCTGGTCCTGTTCGACGAGCCCGACGCCATCCTCGAGCTGTTGGAGGCGCGCTTCCCTGATCAGCGCTTCGTCCCGGTGCGCGCGCCTGCGGAGATCCAGGCAGCGCTGCGGCAGCACGCGCCCGAGGTGGTCCTGTCCATCAAACACGCGGCCTTCCCGGGAGAGCATCACCGCCCGGCCGTGCTCGCGCCCTCGGTGCGCTGGGTCCATGTGGGCGGCTCGGGCTACGAGCACATGGACCCCTGGGATCCAGCAAGGGTCACGGTGACCAACAGCGCCGGGGTGCTGGCGCCCTACCTGGCCCAGCGGGTCATGGGCGCAATATGGGCGCTCAATGACGGCACCCTGCGCTACCTGGACCACCAGCGGCAGCGGCGCTGGGAGGCCCTGCCCCTGGAGCCGCTGCAAGAGCGCACCCTGCTGGTGGTGGGGGTGGGCCAGGTGGGCGGACGCGTGGCCGAGCTGGCCCGGCGCAACGGCCTGCGGGTGCTCGGCGTGCGCCGCGGAGGCGCCCCCCACCCCGCCGTGCACGAGATGCACCCGGCCCACGCCCTGGGCCAGCTGCTGCCACGGGCCGACTTCGTCTCGCTGCATGTGCGGCTGAGCCACGAGACTCGCGGCCTGCTGGACGCCGACGGACTGGCCGCCATGAAGCCGGGCGCCTGCCTGATCAACACCGCCCGCGGCCCCGTGGTTGACGAGCCCGCCCTGTGCCAGGCCCTGGCCTCGGGTCACCTGGGCGGCGCGTACCTGGACGTGTTCGAGGTGGAGCCGCTGCCAGCAGAGAGCCCGCTGTGGGCCCTGCCCAACCTGCTCATCACGCCCCACACCGCGGATCAGGTACGCGGCTGGCCCAGCCTGCTGGCCGCGGATTTCGCGGACAACCTGGAGCGGTGGCTCGAGGGGCAGGCGCTGGCGCGGGTGGTGATGCCGGGCAAGGTCGCGCGCGAGGGTGAACGGGAGGACCGATGAAGAAGATCTCTGTGGCCGCGATCCAGGTGACATCCAACAACGGGCAGCTGGAGCAGAACCTGCGCCGGACCGAAGGACTCGTGGCCGACGCGGCCTCCCGCGGGGCGGAGCTGGTGATCTGCCCGGAGTTCCTCGGCACCGGGTACCGCTACGACGCGTCCATCTGGCAGTCAGGAGAGCCCACCGGGGGGCCCACCGAGCGATGGCTGGAGCGGCTCGCCGCGCGACACGGCGTCACCCTCGGCGCGGGCTACCTGGAGGCCGACGGGGAGCATTTCTTCAATACGTTCACCATTTTTGGTCCGGACGGAGAGCTGTGCGGCAGGGTCCGCAAGCGCTCGCTCCCGTTCTTCGAGGGGTGGTATTTCAAGCCCTGTGACGGCCCCAAGGTGGTGCAGACCCGGCAGGGCCGCCTGGCCGTGGGGATCTGCAATGACTGCCAGACCGCCGACTTTTTGCGCCACCTGTGCGAAGCGCGGCCCGACCTGATCGTGATGCCACACTCGGCGCCCACCCCGCTGATGCCCCTGGCCGGGGTCCTGTTCCGGCGGGAGTACACCCGCCAGCTGCGCGGCATCGCCGGCTGCTACGCCAGGGCCCTGGGCGTACCGGTGGTGATGGCCAACAAGGTCAGCCGCCAGCGCGAGTGGGCCCCGATCCCGCTGGCGCCCGGGCTGCGCATCCCCTGGCGCTTCGAGGGCTACAGCTCGATCCATGATTGCGCGGGTCAGCAGCTGACAGAGCTGGTGGACGCCGAGGGCGCGCTGGTGGCCGAGGTGAACCTGGATCCCGACGCCCGGCGCCAGCCCGAGCCGCCCCGGCGGGGGTATTTTTCCTTTTCGCCCGGGCTGGCGGGGGCTGCCATGGGGCCGCTGCTCGACGGGCTGGCCTGGCTCGGTCAGCGCGCCTACGACCGGAGCGACCGGCGGCGGGCCGAGGCGCAGCGGATCAGCGGATCGAAGGTTTGAAGGCCGAAAGGCCGCCAACTCACTTGCCGCAGCGATGCAACAGCGTCCCCGATGCCCCCAGCGCCACCATGCGCCCGGGGCCCACGGGTCGCAGGCGATGCAGGTCCCGCTTGGTGCCGCTCTTCTTCGGCTTCCAGTTGCCGCTGCTGTAGTGCAGCAGCACGCCGCCCTTGCCCGCGGCGTACACCGAGGAGGCCGAGCTGCCCCACACCGCAAGCAGGTCCGCGCCGGTGCCGCTGGTCATGGTGCTCCACGTGGCCTTGGGCCCGGTGCGATGAACGATTGTGCCGCCCGCGCCCACGGCGAACACCTCGCCGCCAGCGCTGACCCACACGCCCTTCAGGTCCTTGGTGGTGCCGGGGCTTTGCAGCTTGAAGCCGTTGCCGTCGTCGAAGGTCACTGCCCCGGAGTCGCCCACCGCGTAGACCGCCTTGGAGCCGGCGCCATGAATGTCCCGCAGGGTGGACATGGTGCCGCTGGGGGTGGCCGTGCAGGACAGCCCCTTGCACCGGACCACCACGCCCAGGCCGCCCACGGCCAGCGCCTCGCCAGCGCCGGCGCTCCAGACCCCGTGCAGGTCGTTGCTGGTGTTGCTGGTGACCTTCTTGAACCAGTTGCCGCCGTAGCGGGTCACCGCGCCCCCCGGGCCCACCGCGTAAACGCCGCCGGCGCCGTCACCGAACAGCCCCGCGACGGCCTTGGTCATGCCCGAGGCCATGGTGTTCCACTTGGCCCCGTCGTAGCGCACCACCTCGCCCGCGGCCCCGGCCACGAAGATCTCCTTGGCGCCGGCCCACAGGTCGTTGGCCTCGCTGACGGGCACCCGCCGGCCGGCCTCCTTCCAGCTCTTGCCGTCGAACCGCATCACCAGGCCCTGCCTGCCCACCACATAGGCGCTGGACTTGCTGCTGGCCCACACCGCGCCAGGGAAGCGCTTGGTCCCGGCCTGTGTGAGGGTGCACGGCTTGGCCGCGACATGCCGCACCCAGCCCGCGGTGAACTTGTCGTTGCCGCCCAGTACGAAGGCCTCGGCCGGCCCGGTGGCCCACAGCCCGCCGGGCCGCGACATGCTGACCTTGGTCCAGCAGGAGGGGGTGGCAAACTGCGCGCCGTTGTAGTGATACAGGTAGATCAGGCCGTGGGAGTGACCCAGCAACCAGACATCGTTGAGCCCGAACCCATGCACGTCGCTGAAGCCGCCTGCCGGGGGCGTGACCGCGCTCCATTTATTGCCGTCGAAGTGGGTTATGTTGCCGCCCCCCACGGCCCAGATGTCCTTGGGGCCGCTGCCCCAGACGCTGTACAACGCGATCTGGGCCCCGGTGGTGCTCGGGGTCTTGTCCACCTTCCAGGTGCTGCCGCTGAAGGTGGCGATGAGGGGCGTCTTGGGGTTGGTGGCCCCGCCCACGGCCACCACGTTGCTCGCCGAGCTGCCCCACACGTCGTACAGGGTCATGGTGATGCCGGTGGCCAGCTGCGTCCACGTGCCCTTGGCGCCATGCATCACCGTGCCCCCGGGCCCCACGGCGAACACCTCGCCCTTGCCGTCGCCCCAGATACCGTACAGCGCGGCCGGGGCGCCCGAGACCGGCTCCTCGGCATCCTTACCGTCGAACTTCACCACGCTGCCGTCGCCCGCGGCGAGGTAGACGTCGCTGGCCGAGCTGCCCCACACGTCGTTGTAGTCGCGATCCGGGAACACCGGGCTCCACCAGCACCAGTCGTCAGCGCTGCAGATCTTGAACGCCGGACAGCCCGCCCCGCCGTCGCTCATGGCCATGTCGGCCGGGCCTTTGTCCGGCAGCGCCTTGTCAAGCAGCGCCTTGTCAGGCAGCGGCAGGTCAGGCGCGGCCTTGTCAGGCAGCGGCAGGTCAGGCGCTGGTGCGTCCGGCGCTGGTGCGTCGGGCACCGTGGCGTCAGGCACAGCCACATCCCGCTTCAGATCCGGCCGCGCCACATCCTTGCGCGGCAGGTCCACCGCCGGCAGGTCCCCGCCCCCGTCCACAGCCGGCCCATCTCGCCCCGGCCGTTGCACACTCCCCGTGTCATGGCAGGCGCCCAGCGCCACCATGAGCCCGGCAATGATCAAAAAGCCCCCTGGCAATCTCCCCATGGCCCCAGCCTACATGAAATCCCAGGCCGGGCGCATACCAGCCGCCATGTCATTTCGCCGTTCTGTCATTTCGTCGTTCTATCATTCGGCGGCGTCAGCCGCCGGCCCCGCGCGGCGCTGCAGCTCCTGCATCATCATCCACGCCGCGATGAACAGCCCGATGCTGATGAGCTGGCTGGTGGAGACGAGCCCGAAGTACACTCCGCGCTCATCGTCGCGCAGATACTCGATGAGGAACCGCGTCACCGCCTTGCACATGACGAAGCCCCAGAACACCTGCCCGTCGAAGCGCTTGCGCGGCCGCAGCCAGAAGTAGATGAAGACGAAGATGCCCAGGTTCAGCAGCGCGCTGTACAGCTGGGTCGGGTGCACCGGCAGGTGGGCCGTGCTCGCCGCGCCGATGACCCCCGCCTTGACCTGAGTGCGCCACGCCGCGCCCTGTCCGGGGAAGACCACGCCCAGGAAGCTGCCGGTCACCTTGCCGAAGCAGCATCCGTTGAGCCAGCACCCCATGCGCCCCCAGAACAGCCCCAGCGGGGCGCCGTACCCGTACAGATCGCCCACGCGCCAGAAAGACATCTTGTGCCGGAGGCAGAACAGGTAGGTGGTGAGGATGGCGGCCAGAAATCCGCCGTAGTAGGTCAAGCCCCCGCGCCAGATCTTCAGCGCCACCAGGCAGTCCCGGTGCGGGTGACAGAACTGCCCCTCCTCGTTGCACAGGTAGTGCGGCGCGCACTGGGCGTCGGTGGTGCAGTTGGCCGGCACCTGGCCCGTGGCCACCAGCTCGTGGGGCGGCGGCACCGTCTCCGGCGCCAGGCAGATGTTGATGTACTCCACCAGGTGCCCGTCGAACAGCACGTGCAGCAGCCGCGAGCCCACGAGGCTGAAGATGATGATGTACAGGCTCAGGTCGATGAACTTGTCAGGATCGATCTGGACCCGCCGCGCATCGCGCCAGCCCAGCAGGATGGCCAGGGCGAACCCCACGGTGAGCAGGGTGAAGTAGGACGGGAAGCTGACAGGCCCCAGCCAGGGCAGGTCCACCTGCCACATCACCGGGTGCACGGGCTACTCCTCGGCCCCGGGACCGGGCCGGGCAGCGGGCTCCTCGGCCAGCGCCGCCTCACGCCGGCGCTGCAGGTACGGCCCGAGCACCATCTCCAGCAGCATCATGCCCACCCCGACGGAGATGGCGATGTCGGCCACGTTGAAGGTGGGCCAGCGCAGCCGCATCTGGTAGTGCAGCAGGATGAAGTCCACCACCTCGTTGAAGCGCACCCGGTCGATGAAGTTTCCCAGCGCCCCGCCCAGGATCAACGACAGCGCCACCATGAGCAGCGTCTGGTCCGGCTCCAGCCGGATGAAGATGTAGAGCATGAACACCATGGCCAGCGAGGTGACCACGATGAAGAACGGGAGGCGGAACGACGCGTCGGCGCTGGACAGGAACCCCCAGGCCGCGCCCGGGTTGCGCACGTAGCGGAACGCGGCGTACCCGTCCACCACGGTGATCATGCGCCCCGGCTCGAACTGCAGCACCTCGTTGGCCCACTGCTTGGTCCCCTGATCCAGCGCCACGGACACCACCGCGATGACCAGCAGCAGAATCCATCGGCGGCGGTCGGTCCAGGGGCTCTGGTGCGGCGGCTCCGGCTCCCCCTCCACGGGCTCCAGCTGTTCTGGTTCGTTCGTCGTCACTTGCCCTTGCCCCTGCCCTTGCTCTTGCCCTTGCCCCTTGCCTTCCCCCTGGCCTTGCCCGCCTTCGCCGGCGCCTCCTCGGGCGGGTTGCGCCCGATCACCAGGATCAGCAGGATCACCCCCGCCACCAGCGCCGCGTCGGCCACGTTGTACGCCGGCCAGACATACTTTCGTTGCCAGTGCATGATGACGAAGTCCACCACCCGGCCGATATAGACCCGGTCGATCATGTTGCCCACCGCGCCCCCCGCCACCAGTGCGAAGGCCACGTCGGCAGCCCGTTGCCCCTTGCCGGCCGGCACCTTGCGGATCATGAAGAACACCATCACCATGGCCAGCGCCCCGACGCCGAGCAGGATGTAGCGCGCGTGGGGCACGTCGCGCATGAACCCGAACGCCGCGCCCGGGTTCTCGTGGTACTCGAGGTCGAGGTACCCCTTGATCAGCACGATGTGGGGCTGTCCCTGCAGCGACTTGCGCGCCCACTGCTTGGTCAACTGGTCCGCCCCCAGCGACAGCAGGGCGACCACCAGGATCAGGACTATGCGGTTCTTCACGCGCTCACTCCCTCAGGTCAGAGGATCACTTGCAGCGCCGAGCTGCAGCGCGGGCAGAGGTCCGGGTGGTGCTCATCGCCGGTGCCGGCCGTGACCTTCCAGCAGCGCGGGCACTTGGCGCCGTCAGCGGCGATGACCTCGGCGGCGCTCTCGGCGCCCTCCGCGGCCGCCTCCAGCGCCATCTCCGAGACGATGCACAGGTCGGCCAGCGCCTCGGCGCCGTAGCCCCGGGCCAGCGCCAGGTCGTCCGGCGTCAGGCTCAGGGTGACCCGCGCGTCCAGCGAGTGGTGCTTCTCGGCGCGGAACGGCTCGAGCTGCTTGAGCACCAGCTCACGCAGCCGGCGCAGCCCCGCCACCTGCTCGGCCAGGGCGTCGTCAGTCTCGCCCGGCGCCGGGATGCCCGCCAGGTGGATGCTCACCGGGTCGCCCTCCACCCTCGGCAGGTGCTCCCAGATATCCTCGGAGGTGAACGCGAGGATCGGCGCCATGGCCGTGGCCAGCGCCCGGGCCAGGCGGTAGAGCACCACCTGGGTCGCCTGCCGCGCCGGGTCGTCGGCGGGCGCGCAGTACATGCGGTCCTTGATCACGTCGAGGTAGAACGACGACAGGTCGGTGGTGCAGAACTCGATCAGGTGCTTGAACACCAGGTGGAACTCGTACTGCTCGTACGCCTTGCGGATGTTGGCCAGCACCCGGTCGAGCCGATCCAGCGCCCAGCGGTCCAGCAGATCGGGCTCGGCAGGCTCGGGGTGGTCGCTGTCAGGCGCGTAGCCGCCCATGTTGCCCAGCAGGAAGCGCACCGTGTTGCGCAGCTTGCGGTACGACTCACCCAGCTGGCCCAGGATCGACTCGGAGAAGGGCATGTCGTAGCGGTAGTCCACGTAGGCCGCCCACAGCCGGAACAGCTCGGCGCCCCGGGTCTTGATCACCTTCTCCGGCGGGATGAAGTTCTTCAGGCTCTTGGAGTACGGGTGGCCCTTGTCGTCCACCACGAAGCCGTGGGTCAGCACGGTCTTGTAGGGCGCCTGCCCCCTGCCCGCCACGCCGGTGAGCATGGCCGAGTGGAACCAGCCGCGGTGCTGGTCGCTCCCCTCGAGGTACAGGTCGATGGGCCACAGGCCGTCCTTGCCCTCGCACACCGCGGCCCAGGACACGCCCGACTCGAACCACACGTCGACGATGTCCTTCTCCTTGCGGAACTTGTCGCCCCCGCAAGACCCGCACACCGTGCCCTCGGGCAGCAGGTCGGTTGCCTCCCGCGCGAACCACGCGTCAGACCCCTCGGCGGCGAAGATGTCGGCGATGTGGTCGATGATCTCGCCCGAGGCCAGCGCCTCATCGCACGCCTCGCAATAGAGCACCGGGATCGGCACGCCCCAGGTGCGCTGGCGCGACAGGCACCAGTCGGGGCGGTTCTCGATCATGCCGTAGATCCGCTCCCGGCCCCAGCCGGGCACCCACTCGGTGGCGTTGACCTGCTCCAGCGACCGCTCGCGCAGGCCGGCGTGATCCAGCGCGGCGAACCACTGGGGCGTGGCGCGGAAGATCACCGGCTCCTTGCAGCGCCAGCAGTGCGGGTAGGAGTGGGGCATGCGCTCGCCGGCCTGGTTGAGCAGGGCGCCCCTGTCCACCAGCACCTTGACGATGTCGTCGTTGGTCTCGAACACATGGCGCCCCTGGTACTCGGGCACCTCGTCGGTGAAGCGGCCCTGGTCGTCCAGCGGGGCGTAGATGTCCAGCCCGTAGCTCATGCCGGTCTGGTAGTCCTCCTGGCCGTGGCCCGGGGCGGTGTGCACGCAGCCGGTGCCCGCCTCCAGCGTGACGTAGTCGGCGAACACGATGAGGGAGTCCCGCTCGATGAACGGGTGGCGGCAGGCGGTCTTCTCGGCGTTCTGCGTGTCGATCTCGCCGATGATCTTCGGCTCGCCCAGGTTGCACGCCTTGGCCACCGTCTCAACCAGATCCTCGGCCATCACCAGGACCTGGCCCTCGTGCTCGATGGCCACGTAGACGAACCGCGGGTGCAGGGCGATGCCGAGGTTGGCCGGAAGGGTCCAGGGCGTGGTGGTCCAGATGACGAAGGAGACGTCCCGGCCGGCCAGCTTCGGCGACAGCGCCGCCGGGTCGCCGGTGTAGGGGAACTTGACGTAGATCGACGGCGACTCGTGATCCCCGTACTCCACCTCGGCCTCGGCCAGGGCCGTGCGGCATGACGCGCACCAGTGCACCGGCTTTTTGCCCTTGTACAGGTGGCCCTTGTGGGCGAACTGGGCGATCTCCCGCGCGATGGTCGCCTCGTAGTCGCGTGACAGCGTCAGGTAGGGTTGGTCCCAGTGGCCGAAGATGCCGAGCCGCTTGAACTCCTTGCGCTGGATGTCCACATGCTTGAGCGCGTAGTTGCGGCAGCGGCGACGGAACTCCAGCGTGGACATCTCCCGCGCCTTGTCCTCGCCCAGGTTGCGCACCACCTGCAGCTCGATGGGCAGCCCGTGGCAGTCCCAGCCGGGTACGTACACCGCGCGGCGCCCGCTCATGGTGCGGTAGCGCACCACGATGTCCTTGAGCACCTTGTTGAGGATATGCCCGTAGTGGATGTGGCCGTTGGCGTAAGGCGGGCCATCGTGCAGCACGTAGGTCGGCCGCTCCCTGGACGCCTCCTCGATCTGCCCATGGATGTCCTGCTCCTCCCACCACTTGAGCCTCGCCGGCTCGGTCTGGGCCATGTTGCCCCGCATGGGGAACGCGGTCTTCGGAAGGTTGAGCGTCTTCTTGATTCCAGCCTTGTCCAGCACGGCTATGCCTCCAAACGCACCCACGGCGCGCAACAGTACAAGAGAGCGCAAGGTAGCAAACCTGTTGGGTTAGTCAATGCGGCTTGGTGGCCGCAGACTTGAGGCTTGAGGCTTTGAAGGTTGAGGCCAGAAGGATGCTACGAGAGGGTGCAGGAAGACCTCATGTCATGCCTGCCTGACGCCCCGGTCGGCGACGGCCGAGGTGGAGCCTCCCGCCGTTGATTCCTACCCATGGCGCGACGAACCGGCCGCTCAATCCAGCGCGGGGGGGCAGCGGGAATGGGCCGAGGCCCAGGCTGACTCCTGCGCAATGGGCGCGGCCGGCTCCGGGGCACGGTCCGGCCGCACGGGCACAGCCAGGGGCGGGCGCTCTATCGTACTTGCGGCCATCGCGACTCCGGCGCCAGCCCCGGGAGACCGCCCCGTCCGGCTCGTACAGGCGCTGTTGGCGCGGCCATGATCGCCAGCGGCAGGGGGGTGGAAGGTCCGGGTGTCGGCGTCATCGTCGGTGAATGCACCGTCCGTCGTGAGGCTGTGGAAGTGCAGGCGGAGATTGAGGGCGGTGCCGGGTATGTGCCGCGCTACGCCAGGGCGGCCAGCTCCGGGATCTGCTCCAGGCTGGTGAAGCCGAACCGCTGGGGGGCGAAGGTGTGGGCCAGGTCCGCCCCCTCGAGCCGCCCGCCCACCAGGTACTCCTGGCCCAGCACCCCCTGGGCCCAGCTCGTGATCCTGGTCATGGTGGGGGTGTCCACGCCGCACAGCCTGGCCAGGCCCAGGACGGCGACCAGGTTGTAGGGGATGTCCTCGCTCAGGTAGCGCGCGTTGAAGTCGGGCACCAGCCCGCCGCCCGGCGCTGGCAGCATGGGGCAGGTGAGCCCGGCGTAGGCCTGGTTGCTGGCGAAGCGGCTGCGCAGGTCGGTGTCGTCTGTGATGTACTTGCCGTACGCGCGCATGGTCCAGTCGAAGATGTGGTGCACCGCGGCCAGCTCCAGCCCCGGGTAGCGCCGCTCCAGGTCGGCCCGCACAGCGAAGATCTCGTCGGAGAGGCCCGCCATGTCGTCCGCCGCTGCCTGGCTCATCCCCTGGTAGAAAAGCGGCGCCTCCCCGTACGGCGCGCCGTCCCAGTCGTGGAAGTTGTCGTACATGACGGCCGGGTGGATCACCTGGCAAAGGTTGGAGAGGCCGATGCCGATGAAGCCGCCCTCCACGGGCGGACAGGGCATCCGGATCAGCTCCTGCAATAGCTTCGAGATCTCGGGCAGGCGCCCGGCGGGGCGGGCGGTCAACTCCATGAACGGCTTGGCGCCCAGCACGCTCACGGTGCGCCCGAACGAATCGATGCGGCAGGCCCAGGGCAGGTTCTGCAGCGCGAACACGCCGTACGAATCGGCGGGGCGCCCTGCCTCCGCCATGGCGGCGTCGACGCACCAGTCCACCCCGTTGGATGCGCAGATGGTGCCGATCCAGGCCCCCTCGTCCACGTAGGGGGCGGCAGCTCGCATGCAGGCGTCGTACGCCAGCGCGGGCAGGCAGAGGATCACCACCCGGCAGCCGGGCAGGACCTCGGCGGCATCCCGCGAGATCCGCGCCGGCCGGCCGTTGACGACGAGATCGTCATCATCCGGTCCGTAGCAGACCTCGATGCCCCCCTGCTCGACGCCGGCGGACAGGCGCTCTGCCTCGTCGCCCCAGGGAGCGAATACATGGCTGGTCCAGCCTGGCAGGGCGGCCACCAGCCCGGCGGTGACGTGGGCCGAATTCCCGGCCCCAACGATGCATGCTCTACTGGTCATGGGTTGCATGATAGCAGGCCATGCAGCGCAGACGCGGCACGCGAATGCCAGGGTGCCAGAGCGCCGGAATGCCTGAATGCCAGAATTGATGCCGATATGGTTGAGGCCGAGGCTGAGACCAAGTCTGACGCTGAAGCTGAGGCCGATGTTGAAGCTGATGCCAAGGCTGATGCCGAGGCTGATGCTGATGCTGATGCCGAGGCTGAAGCTGATGCTGATGCCGAGGCTGACCTAGAAGCCGTTGCACTTGGAGGCGGTGCAGTCGTGGCCGCTCATGATCTTGCACTTGTAAGTGCACCCCTGGTCAGGGCAGGTCTGCTCCGCGTGGAAACTGGTGGCCATGGAGGCCTGCTTCTTGCGGAAGTCCTTGCACTGCTGCTCGGTGGTGTCCGGGTAGCAGATGTTGAAGCCGGTCCAGGCTGCCACGCAGGCGCCCTTGACAGGCTCCTGTGTCGCTGGAGGCGGCGGGGGATCGACTGGCTCCTCACCGCCGCAGCCACCCTCGCCGAAGCCGAACAGGAACAGGGTGGCGACGAACAGCATGGTGACGGTGGCAAGGCGGCTGGAACGGGCGGGGGTCTGGGTCATGGGCTTCTCCTGTGGCGCTGAAACGTTTGGTGCTTTGTTTCGCCGATGCGCCAGGAAGAATGCATCGTTCGTGCCAGCCAGGGCTCCACCTGATTTCAAGCCTTTGCACGACGCTCCCCTGATTGGCGCCAGTTCGTGGCGCGAGAAAGTTGCGTCTGGCGCCAGGTGCGAGGCGCGCCCTGCGGGCGCGAATGCCACACTGCGAACAGCGCAGGTGACAGGAGCCGTTGGCGAAGATGCCGCACGCCGGGCGGGAGCTGCAGGCGCGGCGCTGAGGGGCAGCGCCTGGCCCCGGCGTCACTTGCCGAAGGTCACCACCTTCGCGCTGTTGCCGCCGGTGGTGAAGACCAGCTGCCCCTTGGTGTCCAGGAACATGCCTGAAGGGGCGTGGGCGCAGCCGTTGCCCACACAGCCGGTGGTCAGCGCCAGGCTGTCAACGAACGCGCCGTCGGCCTTGAGGCGCACCAGCTTGCTGGCCCAGTAGCTGGCCACCAGGATCATGCCGTTGGGTAGCTGCAGCACCTCGTGCTGACCCACGATATCCTTGTGGCTCAGGCTGCCGTCGCTGTTGAGGGTCATGCCCGCCGGGGCGCTGGTGAAGGTGATCGGCTTGTGGTCCTTGGTGAACCAGACCAGCCGGCCCGGCTTGCCCGGGTACACCGTGCCATGGATCGAAAACAGGATGTTGCCGTCGGCCAACTGAACCACGTGGTTGACGTTCTCGGTGAAGGCGGGGTGGGTGATGACGCCGAGCTGGGTCCCCCCCGGCGACAGGCGCGCCACGTTCTTCTTGAGATAGGTGGTGACCCAGACCTCGCCGCTGGTCATCTGCGTCAGGTAGATGCCGTACAGCCCCACCGGGCCGAAGTCCTTGACGAAGGCGCCGGCGGTGGTGAACACCCGCGGCCGCTTGACGTCGCCCACCATCAGGTTCTTGTCGAACAGCTGGATCAGGCCGTGGGGGTTGGACAGGCCGCTGCCCACCTTGCTGTAGGTGCCGCTGCTCAGGGTGCGGTGGAAGGTGGACTGGCCGTAGGTCGCCGAGTAGATGGCGCCGGCCCCGGTCTGCAGGATGCCCCGGTTGCCGGGCACCTTGGTGGCGCCGCGCTGGTACAGCGCGGCCTTGTAGATCATCTTGCCGGCGAAGTCGACGCCGCCGAAGGAGAAGCCGGCGGCGTCCACATAGGAGCGACATGCCGGCGTTCCGCCCACCTCGGCCTGGCACAGCCCCACCGGCGCCAGGCTGACGCTGGCCGTGGGGCAGTACACATTCACCGGGGCCACGCCGCCCGGGCCGTCAGGGTCCAGCTCGTAGGTGCCGGCCGGCTTGCCCGCCTGCTTCACCTCGGCGCAGCTCTTGTAGAACACCTTGCCCTCGCGCAGCCACAGGTGCCAGCGGGCCTTGGCCCGCGTACCGCCCACGTAGCCCCACTGGCCGGCGCTGTTGGAGCCCACGTGGAACCGGGCGCCCAGGCCCTCGCCGTCCGTGTCGGCGCCGTTGGGGGCGGTGCCGAGGTAGAACACGCCGCTGTGCCAGTGGCCGTTAACCAGGGCCTGGACCGCGCCGGACAGGTCGGCTTTGGCGGAGACCTTGACGTTGGACAGGTTGAACGGACCCACCAGGTTGACCTTGGAGACCTGGCGCGACTTGTTCCACAGGTCCCAGTCCTTCTGAGCGAAGCCGAAGTGGAACCGCTTGACCTTGTTGTGCGGCGTATCGGCGCGCAGCACGCTCCAGCCGTTGATCAGGGGTTTGAGCAGACGCGCGTCATGGTTTGAGAACGGCTTGGTCGGATCGTCGGGGGAGCCGTGTTTCTTGATCCACCAGTCTTCGGACCAGGCGCCCCAGAGCACCTTGCTCCAGCTGGTGTGGGTGTGCAGGGTGGCCATCAGCGTCCAGCCGCCGCCGTCTGTGGTCATGTCGCAGTAGGCTGCGAAGGGGGCGTTGGGGCCAGCCGCCTCGTCGGGATCGATCATGTACACGCCGTCCTTGGAGGTGGGCTTGGCCTGGAGGATGGCGAGGCAGCTCTTCAATGCGGTGACCTGCTGGTCCGGGGCGAGCTGGTCCGGGGCGGGCATGTCGGGCACGGGCATGTCCGGCACCAGCTGGTCGGGCACGGGCATGTCGGGCACGGGCATGTCGGGCACGGGCATGTCCGGCACCAGCTGGTCGGGCACCGCCTTGTCGAGCACCGCCTTGTCCGGCGCGTGCAGATCTGGCACGAGCTGGTCAGGGACCCGGGTGTCCGGGAGCTGCTGATCCGGTGTCAGCGAATCGGGCGACGCGGCGTCCACCGAGCCGTCCTCCCGGGAAAGGGGACCGTCGGGCAGCGCCTGGTCCGGCGGGGATTGGGTGGTGGTCTAATCGCAGGCAGGCGAGATCAGGGCGCAGGCGAGCAACATCGCCAGGAGCGTGCGGTTCACAGCGGCCTCCATGTTACGGTCAGTCCAGGCATCAAGCATAGGCCAACTACCGGCGGTCCACAGCCGCCAAGCAGCAACAGCGGCTCTGCTCCGGAGGTTCAGGGTGAGGATCACTCGCGATGATTTCGAGTGCAAAGGCTGCGGCCAGTGCTGCAGGTACGAGGTGGTGCCCGACGACCACGAGCTGCGGCGCATCGCGGCCCATGTCCGTCGCCCCGCCGCGTCGTTGACCACGGTCAACCGCAACGGCTTCCGGGTCCTGCGCCGGGGCCCTGCCGGGTGCATCTTCCTCGAGCCCACCGAGCAGGGCGCCAGCTGTGCCATCTACGCCGTCCGCCCCGATATATGCCGCCGCTACCCCTTCACCAACAGCGACGAGATCGACGACTGCCGCTGAGCGGTGGCGCCTAGAAAAACCCGCTCCACCCTGAAGTCGCCAGCAACACCACGCCCAGGGTGGCGGTGCCCGTGGACCCACCGGCCGCCGCTCCGAGCAGCCGGGGCAGAAATGCCCGACGCCCTCGCCCGGCCGCCCGACGATGGCAGTACACCGCCCCTGCCACCGCGCCGATCACGAGCGCGGCCACCGATAGCGCGACCGTAACGTCCCCCAGCGACGCAGCCAGAGGCCAGGCCAGCGCGGCCCAGAGCTGGCCCACGGCCAGCCCCTCGCACAGCGGCACCTCGTAGTGCCGCGCCGACAACGCCAACAGCGCCGCGGACGGCGCTGCCATGGCCAGGGCCACCGGCCCCATGCCCACATGGTCCGAGCCGGTGAGCCAGACCTGCGCCTCCACCAGCCAGGCCACGCAGAGCGCGGGGCTCACCAGCACCAGCAGGCCGAACACCGCGCGCCAGACCTTGTGGCCGCCATGGGACGAAGCCAGCTCCCGGTGCAGCCACTTGAGGGGCCACGACCCCACCGCGGCGAGCCAGAGCGCGAGCAGGGTCCAGAAGCCGGCCTCGCTCAGGTCCAGCGCCACGGTGAGCAGGAACAACGCCGCGCCCCCGACGACGCAGGCCACGGCGAGCCCGAGCGCGCGGGTGGCCGCCGCCCCGAACGTTCTGCCAGCTTCCCGGTCCACGGCGCGATTATAGCCCGCCAGCCCACCGGCGATGGTGCCGTGGAATTCGCTTCACTGACAGGCGCAGCTCGTGGTTCGGCGTGCGGTGTGCCACGAGCCGCAAGCCGTGTGAGCGCAGGCAGCGAGCCACGAAGATCAGGCGGGTGCCCGAGCAGCTCACCCTGCGGTAGGTCTCCCCGCCCCGCGTGGTGAAGTTCACCTGCACCCTGTAGCCGCTCACGGCGGACGGCCGCCGGGCAGGCCCGGGCGACTGCACAGGAGAGCGCGCGGGCGGCGCGGGCGGTCGTACGGCTGCCACGCGCCGGGGAGGGAGCGCCCGGGGAGGCGCGGGCGCCTGCGCCACGGCGGGCGGCGCGGGCTCCGGGTCGGGCCCTGGCTCCGGCTCCTCCTCAGGCGCGGGCGGCGCCGGCGCTGGCCGAAGACCGAGGATCGAGGCCAGGTGCGCGTGGGAGTTCTGCGACGGCTTGCCCGCCGCGCAGGTGCGGGCGCGCCACTCGCCGCACGACGCGTCCGCGTCCATGAACGACCTCTGCCCGCCGTATGACAGGTACGACATGAGCTCGCCGCGCTTGTAAGCGTGCCGCAGACCCAGGGCGTGCCCCACCTCGTGCGCCACGGTGTTGCACACCGAGATGGGCCCCCGGTCCCGCCGCTCGAAGGCGAAGACCACCGCCTCGGTCATCACGCCGCCGTTGAACGGGGCGATGCCGGTGACCCCGGCGGAGAGCCCGAGCCCACTCGACCTCCCCCCCACCGTGGCCATGATGTAAGGCGCCACCGCGGGCCGGGCGGTGACGATACGCATGCGATAGCGGGCAAAGACATCCCGCACGCACGCCACGAGCCGCTCCCTATCCGCCCGGCTGCCGCTGTAGCGCGGCACCGCCATGCTGCCGATGCGCCTGGCCAGCATCACCAGCGACTCATCATGGTGGCTGCCCCCGCGCCCCGCGGACAGGGCCACGCCGTCCAGGTTGAGGAACAGGGTCAGCGGGCCGTCGCGCTCGTCGAGCGTCTCGATTCCGTCAACGCTGTGAGGGCTCGGCCCTACCTGAACCGGAGTGTTCGCCCGTGCAGACCCGGCCAGGGCCATGATCACCGTGACCCCAACCAAATATGTCTTTCCCATGATCCTTCCCTCCTCCACCCCGGCAAGGGGTAAATGAGAACAGGTTGATGGGATTTGTGACGCCCCTCGGGAGCGGTCCATTCGAGGGATTACATTCGGATACAAAAGCGCCGGCTCGGAGCCTCCAGCGCTCTCCCCCGCGACGCCCCGCAAGCGCCGGGTCAGAGAACACCAACGGTGGGTTACACTGAAGCCATGAAGGCTCGGCGCGGCGCTGCTCTGCTCATGGTGCTCCTTGGCCTCGTCGCGGCCAGCCCGAGCGGATGCAAGGGGGGCAGCAAAGGACCGGCGCCCGCCGCCGGAAATCGGGGGAGCAACACCCCGTCGCCAGGGCGCACAGATATGTTCAACCGCCAGGGCGACCCCGTGACGTTGAACCTGTTTCCGGGGGAGGCGGACGAGGTCTCCAGGGCTCAGGAGATCGTCAAGGTCAACACCCCCACCCTCGAGCCCTGCTTCGCCATGGCCACCCTCGGCGGCGCCGATCTGGTGAAGATCACCTTGCGGCTCCGGGGCGACAAGCTGGCCGGAGCGGCCCCTGTCCGTCTCCTGTCCTCCGCGCCCTCCGGGGCCACGCCAGTGGACGCCGCCGACGCTGCCGCCTGCCTGCAGGAGAACCTGGGGCGCTGGGACGTCAGCGAGATGCCCGGCGAGAGGTACGACTTCATCTACGCCCTGGGCGACTAGAGGCGCAGCGGGCGCACACGGCCACGCCCTGCACATCCGCCAGGCCACGCAGAGCACGCAGGCTCGCCTCCACCTCCGGGGAGACCGGCTCCGCCAGCCAGCGGCGCTCGGCCACCGCCCCGCTGTCACCCTCCATATTCAACCTCCTCCGCCAGCTCGAAGAAGATCTCCGGCACGCGCTTGCGCGAGGCGGCCTGGCCGAGCTCCCAGCGGAACCTGGCCGCGTGCTGTGTCAGCTGCCCCACCCGATGCAGCGCCTCCGTCATGGGAACATCGCCGTAGACGCCCACGGATACCCTCAGCCGCGAGGCGTCCGGCGCGGGGGTGACCTGAGCCACGAACAGGTCCGTGGCCCACTCCATGTGGGCGAGCTGGTCCATGACCATGCAGAAGGTCTCGAAGGCCTGCCCGCACAGCTGCATGTCTTTCCTGTGGCGCCCCCTGGGGCGCCTCTTCCGGCCGAACAGAACGGCCGGGTCAATGCCATCGTCAGGGCGGAGCTCCGCGCAGGGCGGCCCCGCCGGCGTGTGCTGCTTGTCGCGTTTCATGAAAGCTCCAGCTATTTGTTCATCAGGGTGCGGACGCACCCGTATCGTTTCCTCGGTCCAGTGGATCGAAGACAGGCCCCGGCATGAGCGGCCTCGGCTCCCGCGGACGAAACGATTCGGATGGGGAGCTAGCTGGCGCGCAAAGGCAAGGGGCGCGACGGTGCTGCAGGATGTACAGTGGGGTACATGGTCGGCCTCCTTTGCTCATGTTGATGAGCGCGCAGAGGGTAGCAGGCGATGGGAGAAGGTCAACCGGTCGAAGAGGAACGATGACAGTGGCCGAGACAGGGAGAAACCACACGCTGAAGGTATGCCGGGTGGAGGGCGACAGGGTCTACCTCGACGCCGGGGGCGGAGAGCAGCTCCGCCTGAGGCGCGGCAACGACCGGCGCACCTTCCCGGTGGGTCACGAGCTCAAGGTGTTCGTCTTCATCGACGACCACAACGAGCGCGTGGCCACCACCTCCCTGCCGCGGGCCCAGGCGGGCCAGTTCGCCTGGCTCAAGGTGGTCTCGGTGACGTCGGTGGGGGCCTTCCTCGACTGGGGGCTGGTCAAGGACCTGCTCGTGCCGTACCGCGAGCAGCAGCACCCCATGGAGGTGGGCCGATCCTACCTGGTGCACATCCACGCCGCGGCGAGGGGGGGCCGCCTGGTCGCCTCCTCCCGCGTGGAGCGGTTCATCAGCGACAGCCCGCCGCCCTACGAGCAGGGGCAGCCGGTGGACCTGCTCATCGCCGGCCCCACTGACCTGGGCTACAAGGCCATCGTGGAGCACACCCACTGGGGGCTGCTCTTCCGCAACGAGTTCGCCGAGCAACTCGGCTCCGGGCAGAAATTGCGCGGCTACATCAAGCAGGTGCGCCCCGACGGCAAGATCGATCTGAGCCTGCACCGCCCCGGCGAGGTGCCCATCGAGGACATCGCGGCCGAGGTTCTTCAGGCCATGAAGGAAGATGACGGCTTCTTGCCTCTCACCGACAAGAGCTCGCCGGCCGCCATTCGGGACCACTTCGGCGTGAGCAAGAAGGTGTTCAAGAAGGCCCTGGGCAACCTGTACCGCCGGCGCCTGATCACCCTGGAGCAGGGCGGCATTCGTCTGACCCCGGAGGGAGCAGCCTGACGCCTTGAACCCGCATCAGGTCAAATGTCCCACTTACCTGTCGCGGTAGTGGATCCAGGGGACAGATGTCACCACTGACCCGGGTGGGGGCTGCAGAGGCCTGCCTGGGGTACAAACTCCCACTTGAGGCTGGCGCCCGGAGGTTTGATACTCAGAGGATGTCGCGCCTGGTGATCCTCTGCCTGTTGTTCTCCATATCCGGCTGCACCCGGGGACTGGTGGACCCGGGCTACGGCAAGCAGGACGCCGGCGGGCCGAAGAAGGACAAGGGGCGCATCGTCTGGGTCGAGGGGGGCATCAAGAAGCCGGACTACGCCATGAAGAAGAAGGACAAGGGCCCGCCCCCGCCCGACTTCAAGTCCAAGACCGACCTGCCCACCAAGCCCGGGACCGCTTGCGTCTACAACCAGTGCGGCCCGGGCCTGATCTGCATGGCCAACATCTGCGAGAAGAAGTGCACCGAGCCGGTGCCGGGGTGCAACGCCAAGACCAGCGAGTGCCCGCCCAACAAGGCGTGCATGTGGGCCTCCACCTTCAGCGGCGCGTGCCTGCCCACCACGGCCAAGCACCTGCAGCCATGCGGCCAGGGCAAGTATTGCGAGCAGGGCACCCTGTGCGTGCAGGTGGGCAACAAGTCGCCCAAGTGCCTGCGGCTGTGCATGTACGGCTGCCCGCCAGGTGCGCCCTGCGCCAAGACCAACACTGGCTGCAAGATCTGCATCCAGTAACCTCATCCGACGAAGGGGTCATCCACATTGTCCGAACGAAAGCGCCTGCCCTGGGACGAATACTTCATGACCATCGCCACGGTGGTGGCCACCCGCGCCACCTGCGACCGCAAGCATGTGGGCGCGGTCATCGTGCGCGAGCGCACCATCCTGTCCACGGGCTACAACGGCTCGGTGCGGGGGCTGCCCCACTGTGACGAGGTGGGCCACATGATGGAGTCGGATCACTGCGTGGCCACCATCCACGCCGAGGCCAACGCCCTGGTGCAGGCCGCGCGCAACGGCGTGCGCCTGGAGGGGGCGAGCATCTACATCACGGCGTCCCCCTGCTGGAACTGCTTCAAGCTCATCGCCAACGCCGGCATCCGCGAGATCTTCTACGGCGAGTTCTACCGCGACGACCGGATCTTCCAGTCGTGCCAGGAGCTGGGCATCCGGCTCAAGCATGTGCCCCTGCCCGAGGGGCTGGAGCTGCCAGTGTGAGCTGGGTGACCTGAGATGGCCGCTTCGCCCGGTGCCTCCGCCGCCACCCCGGCGGCCCTGCTGTTGACGCTGTCGCTGGTGGCCTTCGCCATCTACGCGCCGCACCTGGGCAACCCGTACATCTACGATGACGAGGCGGTCATCTCCAACAACTACTACATCCGGGACGCGCGCTACCTCGGCAAGTTCCTGCAGCGAGAGATTAACCCATCGGGCTACTTCAGCAGCCACTTCCGGCCGCTGACCATGGCCTCGTTCCACCTCAACTACCGCGTCGGGGGCCTGGACCCGGCCGGCTACCGGCTGGTGAACCTGCTGCTGCACCTCGGGTGCGCGGCGCTGGTGTTCGGGGTGGCGCGGCGGCTGCTTGGCGGTTTTGCCCTGCTGCGGGGCAGGCGCCCGCTGTCGCCGTCGCAGGCCGGGTGGGCCGCGGCCGTGGCGGCCGGGCTGTTCGCCCTGCACCCGGTGCACGGCATCACGATGCTCATGGTGTGGAAGCGAACCAGCTGCCTGGCCGGGCTGTTCTTCTTCGCCGCGGTGCTGCTCTTTTTGCGGCTTCGAGGGGTGGGCGGGCCGGCGGTCAAGACCAGGGCGGGGCAGGTGTGGAGCGTGGTGGGGATCGTGGGGTGCTATTTGCTGGCGCTGGGCGCGAAGGAGACAGCGATCACCCTGCCGGCGGTGTTGTTGGTGTTGGAGGTCCTGTGGCGGCTGCGCCGCCAAATGCCAGAGTGCCAGAACGGGCCCGGGGCGGGCATGTCCCTCGCCCTGCACGTCCCGCTCTGGCTCATCTGCATCGCGCACCTCGTCCTGATGTTCCCCGAGGACATCGCGTCGAGCGCCCGGGGAGGGACATGGCCCTATCTGCTGGCCCAGGCCAGGGTGATCTGGCTCTACATAGCCATGATCCCCGCGCCCCAGCTGATCTCCGTGGCCTACCCGGAGCAGCTGCCCGGCGGCCTGGGCGAGCTCTCCGTGCTGGCGGGCGGCCTGGGCATCCTGGCGCTGCTGGGCGGCGCAGTCATGCTCGCGCGTCGCGCGCCGTTGCTGTCCCTGGCCGTGCTCTGGATGTTCGTGGCCCTGTCGCCCACCTCCAGCTTCGCGCCCAACCCGCTGGTGGTGGACGAGGACCGCGTCTACCTCGCCTTCCTGCCGATCTGGGCCCTGTGCGGCGCGGGGCTGGTGCTGCTGGCCCGGGGCGTGCGGTGGCGGCGCGCGGCCGCTGCCGCGCTGGCGCTGCTGGTCTTCTGCGGCTGCGGCGCGTTCAGCTCGGCCCAGGCGGTGGCCTGGAGCGAGCCCCTGGTGGTCTGGATGGACGCGGTCAAGCGCTACCCCGACTCGCGCCGGGCGCACAAGACCCTGTGCAACACCCTGTCCGGCAAGCCGGACCGCGCCGTGGAGGCGGCCGCCTACTGCGCCGAGACCCTGCGCCGCTACCCGGGGGACTACGAGACCACCACCGGGCTGGTGCTGGCCCTGTGGCAGGTGGGCCGCTACCAGGAGGCCGAGCGCTACCTGAACCAGGCGCTGCGCATCAAGCCCGACGATCCGCTGCTGCGCATCGCCGCGGGGCAGATCTACCTGCGCACCGCGCCCAAAAAGGGTCTGCGCTATCTGCGCGGGGTCCTGGAGCAGCAGCCTGACAACCAGGCGGTGCGGGTGCTGCTGGTGGCGTGCCTTCGCCGACTGGGCCAGGTTCAGCCCGCGCGCGACGAGCTGAAGCGGATCCAGCCCGCCAGCCTGCATGACCACGATACGCTCGCCATGCTCGCTGACGAGCTGAGGCGCCTGGGCCAGCATGGTCAGGCCGGCCAGATCCTGGACCGGCTGCGGCGCGAGGCGCCGGCACGCAGGGAGGTCCAGCTGGCCCGGGCCACCCTCTGGCTGGTGAGCGGCGAGTTGGACCGGGGGCTCGAGGCCATGGCCGCCCTGGAGCAGGTCCGGGGCGCGACCCCCAGGGACCTGTTCAGGGTGGCCGAGGGGTACCTCGCCGGCCACCAGCCGGCCCGGGCCGCGGCGCTGCTGGTGAAGGTGGTCAGGCAGAGCCCGGGCGCCTGGCAGCCGAGGCTGCTGCTGGCGGCCGCTCGGCTGGGCGCAGGGGACCGCGCCGGGGCCTGCAACCTGTACCGCGACCTCGACCTGGCCGGTCAGGCCCGCTGGCTGCTGGCAGAGCACCGCGCCGCGCTGAGCCAGGCGTGCGGCACCCGGGGTGCGGCTGCGGGGGTATCCCCCCCTCCAGCTGGGGGCTCCGCCCCACAACCCGGGGATCCAGCCCCGGATCCAGGCACGCGCAACTAGCTGAAATCACGACAGGCCTATTCGAGTGAAGGTATGGCCCGGTTGTTGCTTTTTCGTGGGGCACCATGCAACGCCACCCACACTCCTACCCCGCCGCGCTGATCACGGGCCTCGCCCTGCTGGCCGCTGCGTGTGGAGGCAAGGTGGGCGGGGCGACCCCGGATCCCAACCGCGGCATCTCGGTCCTGGACCGCTCGATCAACGTCAACCCGGACGGTCTCGGCGGCGGCTCCCGCGCAGACGCGGGTCCCGGCAAGCTCAAGCCTGACCGCGGCCCCGTCACCCCGGGCAAAAAAGCCCTGGGCGGCCTTTGCAGTACCAACACCCAGTGCCTGGGCAGCATCTGCCACAAGGGCAAGTGCACCCGCGCATGCTCGACCCAGGCCGACTGCCCGGGCGCCACCCATGACTGCGGCGTGGTGAGCAAGCGGCTGATCTGCTACCCGCGCACCTACATGGTGGGCCTCGGCAAGGCGTGCGGCTCCGACGGCCAGTGCTGCTGCGGGCTGACCTGCAACGGCGGCGGCAAGGGCACGGCCCAGGCCTTCTGCTCGGGCAAGTGCACCGACGACACCGGCTGCCCGCCCAGCATGACCTGCCAGACCGTGGCCAGCGGCAAAAAGGAGTGCGTGCCGCACGAGTACTGCGCCGGCTGCCAGTACGACGCCCAGTGCCCCACCGGCCACAAGTGCGTGCTGCAGGGCGGCCGCAAGTCATGCCTCAAGAAGTGCCGAGCCGGCAGCTCCGAATGCCCCGGCTACACCACCTGCCAGGCGGCGGCCGGCGGCAACTACTGCGTACACAAGAGCGGCTCCTGCCGCGGCAACGGCAGCCAGTGCGCGGCCTGCTCCTCCAGCGCGGATTGCAACATGGGCGGCATGTGCCTCACCTTCAGCACCACCGGCGAGTCGTTCTGCGCCAGCAGCTGCAGCGGCGGGTCCTGCCCCGGCGGCTACGGCTGCTACAGCAAGGTCAACAAGTGCGTGCCGACTCAGAAGTCCACCTGCACCTCCTCGCTGTCACCGATGATGGAGGTGGGCGACACCATGGAGGACTTCGCCATGGTGGGCAAGGCCGACACCAACAACGATTACTCCCTGTCAGGCGAGAAGCTGAAGGTGCTGCGGCTGAGCGACTTCTCGTCGAAGAAGGTGATCCTGTTCATCGCCGCCGCGGGATGGTGCGGGCCCTGCAAGAGCGAGACGAAGCAGTTCAAGGCGCTGCTGCAGAGCCTCGGCCCCAAGGGGCTGGTGGTGTTCCAGACCCTCATCGCCGGCGTGACCAAGACCTCGCCCCCCACCGCCCCGGACCTGCAGTTCCTCGACGCCTGGATCAGCAGCCTCAACGCCGTGGGCGCCATCGGCATCGACCCGAAGATGGTGGCCACGCGCTACAACACCTCGGGCACGGTACCGCTGAACATGATCATCGACGCCAAGACGCTCAAGATCCGCGAGAAGTGGAACGGCAGCTCCAGCCTGTCGGGGCTTAAGGCCAAGCTGGGCAAGTACCTGTAGCCAGGCGCGCAGCGGGAGGGGGCTTTGCGGCCACGGCCACGGGTTTGAGGCAAGGTTCAGCAAGGACCTGCAGCTACCAGAGCTGGAACTTGCTGCTCGTGGACGCCTTGGGGGACATGCTGCCGCTGGTGACCAGCACCTTGGCGTTGATCCGGATCGACCCCGTGCCGCCGCCGCCACCGCCGCCGTAGTAGTACTTCACGTTGCCCTGGGTGCTGGTGTTGCCCTGGAGGGCGAGGCCCGCGCCTCCGGAGGCGTAATACGAGGTCTGCCCCCCGGGCGCCTGGTTTTGGGAGGCCGACCCACGGGCCCCTGACGGGGCGGCGGGGGCCCCCCCCCCCCCCCCCCCCCCCCCCCAAGACCCCCACCAACCCCAGAACCCCCCCACCCCCCCCCCCCCCAACCACCACCCCCCCCCCCCCCCCC
>CAZEFW010000052.1:0-50832 GCA_964511535.1 uncultured Myxococcales bacterium
AGATCGCCCCGGCCCAGCCCGCCTCGTAGGCCAGCTTCACCTGGTCGTAGCCGTCCGACGGCGGGGCCGCAGACAGCAGGAACGGGTTGATGATCTTGCGCCCGAAGAAGTCGGTCTCCAGGGAGACCGGCGTGAAGTCGTAGCCCGGGATCTGGAGCTTGCCCTTGACCCGCCCCGCCTCGGTGCGCGTGAAGGTCGGGGCCGTCGCGCCGTCGAACAGCGCCTGCACCACCTCCGCGGCGTTCTTGCCCGCGGCCGAGGCCTCCACCACGGTGGTGGGCCCCTCGGCGCAGTCGCCGGCGTAGATCACCTTGTCGTTGTCCACCTTCGGGAAGCCGGGGCGCAGGCCGATGGCCAGCACCACCTGGTCGATGTCCACCCGCGTGGCGGCGCTGTTGGGCACCGCCTCGATGGCGCCCAGGGAGAACCCCTCGGTCCCGGCGGCCAGCCGCACCTTCTCGGTGGCCAGGGACGCGATGCCGTCGCCGCTCCGGGTGACGGCGGTGACCCGGGTGCGCCCGCAAACATCCACCCCGCTGTCCCACAGGTCTCGCGCCTCCTTCTCGGTCAGCGGCATCTCGCTCAGCTTCTCCAGGCAGAGCATCTCCACCCGCTCGGCGTCGCGCTTGAGCGCCGTCACCGCGCAGTCGTAGGCCGTGGCGCCGCCGCCGATTACCGCCACCGTCTTGCCGGAGAAGTCATGGGCTGCCGGCTCCAGCAGCAGGTCCACCGCGCCGAGGGCGATGTCCTCGCCCGGGATCCCCATCTTGATGGGCGCCCACAGGCCGGTGGCCACCACCACCGCGTCGTGGAACTCCAGCAGCGCCTCGGGCTCATCCACCGACACGCCGGTCTTCACCTCGATCCGCCCCAGCCCCAGCAGCCAGGCGATGTCGCTGTCGAGCACCGACTTCTCCAGCCGGAAGTCCGGGATGCAGCGGCACATGCCGCCCAGGTCGTCCAGCTTCTCCAGCACGGTCACCGCGTGGCCCGCCTGGGCCAGGGCGCCCGCCGCGGCCAACCCCGCGGGGCCGGCGCCGATGATCGCCACCTTCTTGCCGCTCGGCTCCGGCGCGGCCATCTCGGGCATCACCCCCAGCTCCTTGGCCCGCTGGATGATGGTGGCCTGTACCTGGGGGATCTCCACCGCCCCGTCCAGCTTGCGGTGCACGCAGGCCGCCATGCAGTGGTAATCGGGGCACACCTGCCCGCAGATGCCGCCCAGCGGGTTCTTGCCCATGATCAGCGCCGCGGCGCGCTGGTAGTCGGACGGCGCCCCCACCTCCACCGCCCGGATGAAGTCCGTGGGCGAGCAGTGCGCGGGGCACGCCTCCAGACAGGGCTTCTCCTGGCAAAACTCGCACTTCTTGAGCTCGGCGCGCAGCTGGGCCTCGCTTAGAAAGAGGCTGGTCTCGTGCTCGGTGGCTCCCGGGGGGGTGTTCTGGGTCATTTCTCGGTAACTCCTTGGTGTTGCAGTGTGATCCGCAAATTTATCACCCCGGGCCGCGTATTAGCCAGAGAGCAATGGTGAAATTGGCGCCACCAGATCCCTTCCGTTAAGGTAGGAACCAACAGGAGGTGTGCACCGTGAAATCGAGGAGCAGACGCAAGAAGAACGCCCGCGGCAAGCGGCACCCGGCGTGGTTGATCCTGCCGGCCATGCTGCTGGCGGTGGGCCTGAGCGATTGCCCCAAGAAGGCCCCGCCCCAGGAGGGCAAGGAGCCCGGCAAGCCCGCGGCAGGCGAGGAGAAAAAAGCGGACGACCCGGCCGTGAGCGACCTCCCGCTCAACCCGGCGCGCAAGGTGGATCCGGCCCGGCTGCCCAAGGCGCCGGCCAAGGCCCCGGTCCGGGTGGCCACGCGCTACATCCTGCTCAAGTTCCAGGGCGCCGAGAGCGCGCCCAACGCCACGCGCCTGCGCCCCGACGCGCGCAAGCGGGCCGAGCGCCTGGTGCAGATCGCCCGGAAGCAGGGGCAGGACTTCGTGGAGCTGGCCAGGGCCCACAGCGAGGTGCCCGAGGCGGATCGGGGCACGCAGACCATCTTCGGCAAGGGGACCATGATGCCCGCCTTCGAGAAGGCCGCCTTCGGCATGGGGGTGGGGCACATCTCGGACGCCGTGGAGACGGACTACGGGTTCTACGTCATCCTGCGAGAGGAACCGCTGGAGTTCTCCACCGCCCATATCCTGGTGCAGTACAAGGAGGCCAAGCGCGCGCCCTCGGCGGTCTCGCGCTCCAAGGAGGAGGCAAAGGAGCGGGCCGAGAAGGTGCGCGGCTACGCCACCAAGCCGAAGGCCAACTTCGCCGTGCTGGCCGAGCGCTACAGCGACAGCCCGTCGCGGCTGCGGGGCGGGGTGATCCGGCCCATCGTGCCGGGGCAGATGCCCGCCGACTACGACAACTATGTCGAGGCGATCCAGACGCTGAAGGTGGGCGACGTGGCGCCGGTGGTGGAGACCCCCTTCGGCTTCCACGTGATCAAGCGGCTGAAGCTGGAGCGCATCAGCGCCAGCCATATCCTCATCGCCTGGAATGACTCCGAGGGCGAGCCGCGGGAGCGGCGCAGCAAGGGCGAGGCGCGCCAGCTGGCGGTGAAGGTGCTGCGCAAGGCCCGCGCCGCGGACGCCGACTTCGCCAAGCTCGCCAAGGAGTACTCCGACGACCTCGACTCCGCCGACAAGGGCGGCGACCTGGGCAGCTTCGCCCGGGGCATGCTGGAGCCCAAGTTCGAGCAGATGGCCTTCGGGCTGAAGGTGGGGCGGACCTCCGACCTGGTGAAGACCAAGTTCGGCTGGCACATCATCCGGCGCACCCGGTAACTCGCCGACGATCCCCTACAGCTCCAGCGGTGCGTTGCGGATGGCCCCCAGGGCCTCCACCGCGGCGGCCACTCCGCGCACGGTGAGCTCGAAGTTCCAGTACATGTAGGCCACCGGCGGCCGGATCACCAGGTGCGGTATGTCCTGGCGCGCGATGAGCAGCATGGCATCCTGTACGTCCCGCGTGAGCAGCCGGCGCGCGTCGGCCTCCTCCGCGTCCACCAGGAACTGCCCGTCGAAGCTGGGGCCGCACACCTCCACATCGCGCACCAGGCGCAGCGGCTTGAGCAGCAACGTGTGGCGCAGCTCCTCCGGGCTGACCCGCAGCTCAGGCGCGCCCCGGGCCACGGCGGTGGTCACCACCACCTGAGAGGGGACGTCAGCCTCGGCCTTGCCGGTGCGGATGATCTGGCCCCCGCGCGCGGCCACGAAGAACGGCCCGTCCAGGGTGCGGAAGGTGGCCCGGAGGATGCGGCGCCGTGACCGATCGCGCAGGGTGCCGGGCATGGCCTCGGCCCAGTCCGCAGCCTCCTGCATCCGGTCCCAGCTGTTGACCGACTGGTCGCTGGTGAACCCGTCGTACAGCAGGTCCACCACCGGCGAGGGGATGTCCAGCAGGTCCGGATCTGGCGCCTCGTCGGGCAGGGCCGCCAGCTCCCCCTCCACGTCGGGGCAGAGGATCACCGCCTGCTTGTACAGCTCGTGCAGCCGCAGCAACGTCGCCACCCGGTCATGGGCCCGGGCCGGGTCTTCGGCGCCCGCGGCTTGCAGGTCTCGCTCCGCCACCGAGATCTGGTCCGCCAACCCGCCCATCTCGGCCAGCGCGCCGGCGCTCACCCTGCTGCGGCAGCGCGCGATGCTGCGCTCCAGGTACGCGGCCCGCTCGCCCAGGGCTCGCAGGTCATCGCGGTACACGCCTCGGCGATCCATGGCGTGAGGATAGCACCGGGCGTTACACTCCCCCCATGTACCGCGAGACTCCCTACATCTGCCCCGCCTGCAGCACCCTGATGGAGGCGCGCGAGCTGGCCCTCGAGGATGGCAGCCGGTCAGAGCTGGAGCTGTGCACCCGCTGCGGCGGCATCTTCCTCGACTTCCTGGACGGCGAGCCGGGCAACATCTCCCGCCGACTGGTGGAGCAGCCGCTCGAGACCGACGCCCGGCAGGCCGAGCAGCAGGACCCGGCGGCGGCCACCGGCGTCTGCCCGGTCTGCCGGCTGCAGATGGAGCCGGGCCACTACCTCGAGCAGGGGCCGCTGGTGCTGCGCTGCCCGGGCTGCGCCGGGATGTTCGCCTCCAGGGAGCAGGTCCAGGCGCTGGCCGACTACTACCCCGATCCGGAGCTCGAGCCGCAGCACGCCAGCCTGCTGGAGCGGATCCGCGGGCTCTTCAGCGACTGAGGAGGTCCCGCGGCGGCGCGCGCCTCAGGCGCGCACCCGCGAGGCGTGGTACAGGCGCTCCACCCCCACCGCCATCACGTTGCAGATCACCGACAGCGCCCAGCACTGCTGGGCCAGCCAGGGCAGGGCGCCGATGCGCCCGAACCAGATCATGGTGGAGACGATGAGGAAGGAGAGCAGCGTGTCCAGGGCCAGGCCGATGGCCTCCATGTCCCGGGTGGCGCTGAAGCGATCCACCGCCAGCCCGGCGTTGGACAACAGGCAGAAGCTGAACCGCCCCGGCGCGGCCAGGTGCAGCAGGTTGAGCAGCACGTCGGTGGCGCCCCAGAGCATGAACGCGATGCCCACCGCCGGGTGCACGTCGTCCCAGGCCGCCATGCCCGCCCCGATCTTGAACACGCCGAACGGCACGCCGGTGAGCAGCACCCGCCACATGCGCGCGAACAGGGTGGTGTGGTGGGATTCATCTCGCGCGGCGGTCACGGTCGCGTTACCCGGGGTCATGGCCTCTCCTGTCTACTCCCCGATCCGCTCCAGCAGCGGGGGGACGAGTCGCTGGCTGTTGTAGGCGCCAACCAGCATCTTGCTCTGCGCTCGCACCGGCAGGTCCATCTCCCAGACCACCTCGCCTGCCCGGGTCACCTCGAAGATGCGCGAGCGCTTCTCCTGGGCCCAGGTGGCGGCGTTGATCAGGGTGTTGCCGTTGGGCAGCCGGTCCGCATCGCCCCAGTATAAGGTCTGCCAGCGGCCGGCGACGCCGCCGTCGTACTGCCAGGCGATGCGCGCGGTCTTTTTCGCCTCGTCCAGGCGGTACTCCACCACGCGGGAGTAGCCGCGCTCCTTCTTGCCGTTGTCGTAGAGCAAGAGGTTGCCGTCGGGCAGCACCTTCAGCCCGTGGGCTTGCTGGAACCAGGGGGCGGCGGCGGCGGGGTCCGGGGCGAAGTCGCCGCCCTGGCCCAGGCGCCAGCGGATCTTGCCGCTGCCGCGGTGGATCTTCACCACGGCGCTCAGGTTGCGCGAGTTGTAATAGATGTGCCCCCCGGCCAGGTCCGCCACCAGCGAGTTGCCGTGGGTGTAGTCGAAGCGGCCGCTCCCGCTGTGCAGGGACATGTCTGGCGGCAGGTGGGTCAGGCTGCGCCAGCTCCACAGCGTCCGGTGGTCGGCGGAGAGCACCACCAGGACATCGCCGATCACCTTGTTGACCACCTCGTTCTTCATGGTCAGGTAGGTGCCGTCGGCCAGGCGCTCGAAGTGGTGGTTGTAGTGGCCGTGCACCGAGTCCACCGGCTGGGCCGGGCCGGTCCAGACCGTCGCGCCGGAGAGGTCCACCTCCAGGGCGGAGGGCTTGGGCGTCTTGATGCCGCTCATGCTCTGGGCCAGCACCCTGCCGCCGGCGTATCGGGTGTCGCCGATGCGAGGCAGGCCGTGGGCGTGGTACCAGACCGGGTGGCCCTGCATGTCGTACATCACGGCGGTGGGCACGAAGTCCGGGTCCATGGTGACCACGCCGGACTTGCGCTGACCCGCGCTGACGGTCATCAGGGTCCAGCCGTCGTACGCCTTGCCCGGCGCGTGGCGGCCCACCTTCGCCCGGGGCAGGTAGGCGGGCAGGGCGCCGGTGCGGTGAGACACCGCGGCCGAGCGCAGGGTGCCCTGCCCGCTGTTGGTGGACACCGCGCGCAGGGTGTAGGCGGTGTCCGCGCGCAGGCCGATGACCAGCACCCTGTGGCGGGTGGTGACGCCAGCGGCGCCCCGGACGCGGTGGGTGTACGCGCCGCCTTGACCCACCTCCACCGCCGAGGTGGAGGGCTGCTCCGTTCGCCAGGTCAGGTGGCAGGACAGGACGCTGCGCGGGTTGCGCTCCAGCCGCAGATCGAGGATGCGCGGGTCGCCGCCCGCCTGCTCCTGATGGTCGTCGCCGCAGCCGGCCAAGGCGGCCATCAGGCACAGGGGGGCGAGGTATCTCCAGCGCGCGAGCACACCAGATGCTAGCGCGCGCGCAGGGATCGATCATCTTAGTAAAGCGATGCCTTGCACCTCCGGACTCATACCCGCGGCGGCGGCCCTCGCGCTGCTGCTGGCCACCGCCTGCGCCGAGGAGGTGGAGTTGATCTACCCGGACGCGCCGGATTACCTGCGCGCGGGCATGCGCTGCGGGGCCTGCCTGACCCACCCCGGCGGGGCCAAGCAGGGGTTCGGCTCGGCGGGCTCGGCCCGGGTGCTGGGTGACCTGGCGGGCGGGCTCGGCATGGGGCTGGCGAGCCTCACCGTCAGGGGCCAGCTGCCGTCGCTCGACTCGGTGGGGCCGGTGGTCTCCCCCGTCCACCCGTCGGGGGCGCTGGACCGGCTGGAGAAGGACGCGGCGCGGGCCCGGGCCCTGGGCATGGCCGTGATGCTCAAGCCGCACCTGTCGGTGGCCGGCGAGCAGTGGGCCGGCGACATCTCGCCGGCGGCCGAGCGCGGCGGCTGGGCCCAGTGGTTTGCAGCCTACGAGGCGTACCTGCTGCCCGTGGCGCGGCTGGCCCAGCGGGCGGGCGCGCAGTGGCTCTGCCTCGGCGTGGAGCTGCCCAGCGCCAGCCGGGTGGAGGCGCCCCGGTGGCGGGCGCTGATCCGCAAGTTGCGCGGGGTGTACGCGGGCAAGCTGACCTACTGCGCCAACTGGGACGAGGCCCGCCAGGTGCCCTTCTGGGGGGAGCTGGACGCCATCGGGGTGCAGCTCTTCGCGCCGCTGTCCGACGGGGCGGCGCCATCTCAGGATGCGCTGGATCGCGGGGCCACGGCGTGGCTGCTGGAGTACCACGAGCTGGCCGGCCGCCACGGCAAGCCCCTGCTGGTCACCGAGGTCGGCTTCGTCAACCGCGCGGCCACGGCCGAGGAGCCGTGGGTCTGGCCGGGGCCCAAAGGCGCCGCCGCACGCAGCGCCGAGGGGGACCAGGAGCAGGCCCGCGCCTACCTGGCCATCATCCACACCTTCGGCCAGTCGCCCCATGTCGTGGGCATCAACTGGTGGCGCTGGTACACCGACTCGAAGTACGTGGAGCCCAACGACGTGGGCTTCGCCCCCCGGCCGCCGGCCCTGGCGGTGCTCAGGGCGGCCTGCCGGTAAAGCGCGCGAGACCCCTCTCGACACCCCCCCGAGAATGATGCCTGGCCGATGGTTCCGCATTTGAGCGGCACGCGTGTCCAACAGGATGGAGGATTGGTGCGTTGGTCACGATGCCAGGTGGCACATATTTTCTGGCTATGAATGCCTGCAGCCTCGCCAGAGGCCGGGCCCGGACAGGTCCGCACGCTCCCAGGGCCGAATCTCCCCAGATGCACGCAAACCTCGTTTTTCCTGCGCATGCATCTGTGATACTCAAGAGGACAGGATTCCTTACATTATTGGCCCGCGGGGGAATCCCGCTCGAGGTGACCTTGTCCGAGGACCGGCTCTCCGAAATCTACCGGCTCTATGGCCCGGTGGTGTACCGTCGGAGCCTCGCGCTGCTCGCTGACAGGGAGGAGGCCCTGGACGCGGTCCAGGACATCTTCCTCAAGCTGCACCATGAGCTGCCCATGTTTCGCGGCGAGGCGGCCATCCTGAGCTGGATCTATCGCATCACCACCAACCACTGCCTCAACCACCTGCGCGCGCGCCAGACCCGGCGCAAGGTTCACACCCGTCTGGTCCGCGAGGCTCCCCGCCAGGCAGACAGCGCGGCCGCCGCCATCGAGCGCCGCGACCTCATCACGCACCTGCTCGGGCAGTTCAGCCACCGCAAGGTCCAGATCCTGGTGCACCACTACTACGACGAGATGACCCAGGGCGAGGTGGCCGAGCTGCTCGGGATATCGGACCGGGCGGTGCGCAAGTCGCTCAAGAAGGTTCGGGACCAGGTCGCCGGCATGGACCTGTTCCCTGAGCGGATGCAGGAGGGGCAATGAGCGATAACACCTCCCACCCGTCACGGCTGGCCCTCGACCGTTACCTGACCGGAGCGGGCGACGAGGCGGATCGAGCCACCGATGAGCATGTGCGCTCCTGTCCTCGCTGCGCCGCCCTGGTGAAGCAGCTGCGCGCCGAGGATCAGGCGTTCCTGGAGCAGTTCCCCACCCGCGAGGCGCTGGCGCAGGCCCGCCCGCGTCGTGCCCGGCCGCCGCTCCGCCGCAAGCTGTTCCGCCTGGGGCTGCCCCTGGCCGCGGCCATGGCCGCCTCCGTGGCCGCGGTGGTGCTCTGGCCGCGAGCTCCGGGGCAGGTGGACGACGGCGGGGGCGTCCGCGTCAAGGGCGGCGCCGTGGTGGAGCTCGCCGTCAAGCGGGGCAGCCGCTCGTTCCCCTACAACGGCCAGCACCTCAGGAGCGGCGACGTGCTCGCCTTCCGCTACACCACGCGGCTGCGGTACCTGCTGCTGCTCAGCCTGGAGCAATCTGGCGAGGTGAACATCCTTCTCGCCGACGCCGCCGGGCGCAGGAGCATGGGCATCGCCCCCGGGCGCAAGGTGAAGCTCGGCAGCGGCGTCCAGCTGGACGACGCCCCCGGGGCAGAGCGCTTCATCGTCCTGCTGAGCCGCGAGCCGCTCAAGGCGCAGGCCCTGCGCCGGGAGGTGTCGACCCGCTTTCGTGCCCTGACACCGGAGGACCGCCCCGGCCTGGAGATCGGGCGGCTGCCTGCTGGCGAGGAGCAATTCTCCTGGTTGATCAGGAAGGCGGCGCGGTGATGGGGGGCAGGCGGTGAAGCATCGCGCCGTCGCCTTGGCGGCCATGGTGGCCCTGCTGACCATGGCCGCGCCAGCCGTCTCCCTGTCAGCCCCCCGACGGGTGGCGGTGGTGGTGGGCAACGACGACGGGGGGCCCTCCAGGGGGAAGCTCCGCTATGCACGCCGGGACGCCCGCCGCATGTCGGACCTGCTCAGGACTCTGGGCGGGGTGCAGCAGGTCTCCCTGCTGCAGGGCAGCTCCGCTGACCGGCTCAGGCAGGTGCTGGCTCGCCTGGCCCGGCGACCCGCGCAACACGGCACGGACCTGGTGCTCTTCTTCTATTTCTCCGGCCACGCGGATCACACCGCGCTGCTCATGGGCCGAACCCGGTTCCCCTTCGAGGAGCTGAAGCGAACCCTCAGGCAGCTGCGGGCGCGGGCCGTGGTGGCGATCATCGACGCCTGCCAGTCGGGTGAGATCACCCGGGCCAAGGGGGGCCGCGTGGTCCCGGTGGTGGACGTGCGCTTCGAGGACCAGGCCCACCGCGGCAGGGTGTTCATCACCTCCAGCGCGGCCGGCGAGAAGTCTCAGGAGTCTGACCGGCTCCAGGCCTCCTTCTTCACCCACTACCTGATCAGCGGCCTGCGCGGCGCCGCGGATGATTCTGCCGACGGTCGGGTCTCGCTGCAGGAGGCGTACCGCTTCGCCTACCGCCACACCCTGGCCCGGACGGCCACCTCCAGGCATGGCCCCCAGCACCCCAGCTACCGCATCGACCTGGCCGGCGCTGGCCAGATCATCCTCACCCACCTGTCGCCTCACCGGAGCTACCTGGTGCTCCCGGGGGCGGCGAGGGGCACCTTCTTCATCCACCAGAAGTCGCGCGGTTCCATCCTGGCGGAGGTGACCAAGGTCCACGCCAGGCCGCTGCGCATCGCGCTGCCAGCCGGACGATATGAGGTGAGCAAGCGGCTGCGGGACCACCGCCTGGTGGGCGTCGTGCAGCTGTCCGCGTCCCGCGAGACCGTGCTGCAGGAGGCGCGCATGGATCGCCGGCCGCTGCTCCCGGCTGCAGGGGCCAAGGGAGCAGGCTTCGACCGGGGGCTGCTGAGGGTCTATTACATGCTCGGCTCCGGCTACCTGCTGCAGGCCGGGCTGCTGCACGGCGCGGGCCTGGGGTACTCGGTCCATATCGGCCCGATCCACCTGGGCCTGCTCGTCAGCTATCAGCGCAGCTCCTATCACCGGGCGGACGGCATCTTCGTGGACCTGGACGAGGCGTCGGCCATGCTCTCGGTGGAGTGGCGCTTCGTGCGCTGGCCGTGGCTGCACCCCATGGGCGCGCTGGACATCGGCGGCAGCTGGGTCTGGCAGCAGGGTGAGCTGCCGGACGGGCGCTACCACAGGCTCTCGCGCCCGCTGTTCCGTTACCGGGGGCGGCTGGGCCTGGAGGTGCCGCTGTTCAGGGGGATCATGCTGGGGGCGTGGGGACACCTGGGGCAGGTGGTGCTGGAAAAGACGGACGGCTGGGAGGCTCCCCTCGCCGGGGGCATGGAGGCCGGGTTGATCATCGAGCTGTAGAGGGAGATGAGAACTTCAATGGATAGAAAGCTTTCAGGGGAGCGGAGTAGAGGTCAGTGATGGACGACAAACCGATCAACGTCGCTCGTCCGCGGTGGGGCCTGGTGGTCCTCGGCCTGGCGCTATGGAGCGCGTGGGGCGCGGCATGCTCCGATCAGCCCCTGGACAGCTTCCCGCCCGCCGACGCGACGCTCTCCGACCAGCAGCCCGCCGCAGACGCCACGGACGCCGGCGTCGACGGCCAGCCCGGCGATGGCTGCGTGCCCTTGACCTGCAAGGCTGCGGGAAAAAACTGCGGCACCATCCTGGACGGGTGCGGCGGCACCGTGAAATGCGGCCCCTGCCCCGGCGGGCAGGTCTGCGGCCTGGGCGAGGTGGTCAACATCTGCGGCAAGCTCCCCCCGGATCCCGGCAAGGTGGCGCCTGCGCTGAACCGGACCGTGGCCACCACCGCCCACGGGGCCACCTCATTTCTGTATTCAGGTAGCGCGCCGATCCAGACCGGCGTGAGCAGCGGGGCCATCGCGGTCCGCCGGGCCGCGGTGCTGCGCGGCCGGGTGCTCGACCGCGCCTCCAAACCCCTGCCCGGGGTCAAGGTCACGGTGCTGAACCACACGGAGTATGGCCAGACCTACTCAAGGCAGGACGGCTGGTTCGATCTGGCGGTCAACGGCGGCGAGCCCCTGGTGCTGCAGCTGCTGCGGGCCGGGTACCCGGTGGTGCAGCGGCAGGTCCACCCTGCCTGGCAGGAGCAGCTGGTCATTGACGACGTGGCGCTGACACCGCTGGACTCGGCGACGACCACCATCACCGGAAGCGCAGCGTCCCTGCAGGTGGCCCGCGGGTCCAAGGTCACTGACAGCAGCGGCACGAGGCGCGCCACCCTGCTGGTGGCGGCAGGCACCACCGCCACCATGACCACTGCCGCTGGCACAAAGGCGCTCAGCAGCTTGATGCTCCGGGCCACCGAGCTGTCCTCGGGGGCCGACGGTCCGGCGGCCATGCCCGGCGACCTGCCTGCCACAGCGGCCTATGCCTACACGGTGGAGCTGTCGGCGGACGAGGCCACCGCTGCCGGCGCCACGAAGGTGACCTTCGACAAGCCCGTCATCGGCTACGTGGAGGACTTCCTCAAGTTCCCGGTGGGGGGGCAGGTCCCCGCAGCTTACCATGACCGGCAGCTGGGCCGCTGGATCCCCTCCGGTGACGGCCTTGTGGTGCGTATCCTGTCCACCGCCGGCGGGACCGCCGCGCTGGACCTGACCGGCGGCGGCGCGGCGGCCACCGCGACCGAGCTGGCCAAGCTGGGCATCAGCGATGCCGAGCGCAAGCAGCTGGCCACGTTGTACGCCAAGGATCAGCGGCTGTGGCGTGTTCCGCTGACGCGTCTGGGCGCATGGACCCTGAGCTGGAGCTGGGCGTTGCCCTCAACCGCTGCCGCCCCCGGTCTGCCGGATCCGCCTCGGCAGGATCCTCTCGAGGCGCCCTGCCTCCAGATGCAAGAGCGAGGAGCGGCGACTGAGTGCCAGAACCAGGCGCTGGGAGTGGCCTTCCCGGTGGCCGGAACACCGTTTTCGCTGCGCTACCAGAGCGGGCGGGCGGCCGCGTTGAAACACGCCAGGACTCTGTCGCTCAACCTCAGCGGGCAGAGCGTCCCCGCTGGCCTGCAGAGTATCGTCCTGGAGGTAGCCGTGGCCGGCCGGCGGACCACCAAGTCCTTCCCGGCGACCACGGGCCAAAAGTACACCTTCAGCTGGGACGGCAAGGACGCCTACGGTCGCCTGGTGCAGGGGCGACAGCCGCTGTCCGTGCGCGTCGGCTACAAGTACAGCGGCACCTATCACAAGCCGGCGCCCCAGAAAAAGAGCTTCGGCCTCACCGGCAGCGGCGCGCTGTCCGCCAGCGCTCGACAGCAGGGCACCCTGTGGCAGACCTTCAGGACCCACCTCGGAGGATGGGACGCCCTGGGTCAGCGGCTGGGCGGATTCTGGCTGGATGTGCACCATGTCTACAGCCCGGTGAGCAGGGTCTTGCTGCTGGGTGACGGCCGTCGGCGCAGCGCGGCCAGGGCCAGGCGCGCCATCACCGTGGTGGCCGGCACGGGCACGGCCGGGCACAGCGGGGACGCGGGTCCTGCCACCAGCGCCAAGATCTACGCCTCCCACGTGGCCGCGGATGGCCAGGGCAACCTGTACATTACCGGCGCCGAGTGCAGCTGCGTTCGCAAGGTGGACACCAAGGGCGACATCGTCACGGTGGCCGGCACGGGCACGGCCGGCTTCAGCGGAGACAAGGGGCCGGCCAAGGCCGCGAAGCTCAACCAGCCCCGGGGGGCAGCGCTGGACGGCCTGGGCAACCTGTACATCGCCGACACCCACAACCACCGGCTGCGGCGTGTGGACAGCAAGGGGATAATCACCACGGTGGCGGGGATCGGATCCGTGAGCTACAGCGGCGACGGCGGCCCGGCCACGGCCGCCGGGCTGGCCTGGCCCGAGGGGGTCGCGGCTTTGCCCGACGGTACGATCTACCTGGCGGACACGGGCAACAACTGCGTACGCAGGGTGGGCCCGGACGGCGCCATCACCCGCGTGGCGGGGGCGGGCTGCACCGCGTCCAACGGGTGCACACCGGGCTGGAGCGGTGACGGCGGTCCGGCCAACAGCGCCAGGGTTTTCAGCCCCATCGGCGTGCTGCCTGACGACCGCGGGGGACTTTATATCGCCGACATGAAGAACAACCGCGTGCGCCGGGTGGCCCGGGACGGGACCATCAGCACGGTGGCCGGCACAGGCACCAAGGGCTACGCGGGGGACCACGGCCCGGCCGCCAGCGCGCTGCTGGATCAGCCCCGAGACCTGGCCCTGGATCGGGGAGGGAGCCTCTTTATCGCTGAAAACGGCAACAGCGTGGTGCGCCGGGTGGGCCAGGACGCCATCATCACCACCGTGGCGGGGGTGGGCACGGGCGGCCTCTTTTTGAACAAGGCCCTGGCGGCCTCCCAGATGCTCAAGAACCCCACCGGCGTGGCAACGGGGAACGTGGGAGACCTGTACGTATCCGACGACCTCTCCTGGCGGGTGGGCCGCGTGTTCGAGGCGCTGCCCGCGCTTTCCGGCGCCGCCCTGACCATGGCCTCCAGCGACGGCACCCGGATCTATTCCTTCGACGCCAGCGGACGCCATCTCGCCACCAAGGACGCCCTGAGCGGCGCCACCCTCTACACCTTTTCCTACGATGCCAAGGGGCTCCTGACCCGGGTCACCGATGGCCACTCCAACGCCACCACAGTCCAGCGCGATTCAAGCGGCAATCCCACGGCCCTCAAGGCCCCGCACGGGCAGACCACCTCCCTCAAGGTGGACGCCGCCGGCTACCTGTCGAGTATCACCAACCCGGCGAACGAGTCGCACATGCTCACCTTCTCGGCCGGCGGCCTGCTCACCGGGCGGACCGACCCGCGCAACAAGAGCTGGGCTTACACCCACGGCACGGACGGCCGGCTCACCAAAGCGCAGGATCCGGCCGGCGGCTCCCTGACCCTGACGCGGGTGGACGGGACCGCCGGGGCGTTCTCCGTCACGGCCGTGTCCGCGGAGAGCCGCTCCACGACGTACAGCTTCAAGCCCCTGTCCGGCTACCGCCTGGATCAGGCCGTCACGCTGCCCGGCGGCCTGCAGAACAAGCTCCAGGAGAAGAGCGACGGGACCGCCACCGTGACGCTGCCTGACGGCGCCGCCGCCAGCCAGCAGCCGACCCCGGATCCACGCCACGGCATGCAGGCGCCCCTGGCCGGGCTGACGAGCCTTGGCTTCAAGGGCAGCGCGGTGGCGTCCGCGAAGCTGACCGCGTCCAGCTGGACGGACCACAAGGTGGACTTCAACGGGCGGGTCTTCTCCACGGCTTACGCCGAGGTGCCCAAGCGCATCACCCAGCAGAGCCCGGCCGGGCGCAAGGCCACCATCGACGTCGACCCGAGCGGGCGGTTGTTCAAGCAGCAGCTCCCCGGCAGGGCCGAGCTTCGGCTGCAGTACGACACCGCCGGTCGGCTGGCCTCCATCACCACCGGCGCCCTCCCGCCATTCAGAAACCACACCCTCATCCATGGAACCACCTCCGGGCTGCTGGCCAGCATCAAGGACCCGCTGAACCGCACCACCAGCCTGACCCGGGACGCGGCCGGCCGGGTCACCGTGAAGACCCTCCCCGGGGGAGCCAAGGTGCTGTTCGGCCGGGACAAGAGCGGGAACCTGACCTCGGTGACCCCGCCCGGAAGGTCGGCTCATGTCTTTACCCACGACGCCGTGGGCATGGTCACGAGCTACACGCCTCCTGCCGTGGGCGCTGGCGCTTACAAGACGAGCTACGCCTACAACAATGACCACCAGCCGGTCTCCATCACCCGGCCGGACGCCAAGAAGGTCACCATCTCGTACGACAAGACCGGTCGGCCGGGCAGCGTCACCCTATCGGGCGGCGGCGCGGTGACCACCACCCGGAACGCCACCACCGGCCGACTGACCGCCGTCACCTCACCGGACGGCGTCACCCTGAGCTACACCTGGGGTGTGGCGGACCGGCCCGCCACGGTCACCTGGTCTGGCGCCATCAAGGGGAGCCTGACGCGCACCCACGACAAGGATCTGTGGCTGAGCTCCGAGAGCATCATCGGCGCCGGGACCATCACCTTCGGCCGGGACAAGGACGGCCTGCTCACCGCGGCCGGCCCCCTGAGCATCAGCCGGGAAGCTTCGTCCGGGCTCATCTCTGGCACCACCCTCGGCAGCGCCACCACCACGCGCACCCACGACAGCCACGGCGCCCTTTCCAGCCTCAAGGCCGCTCACGGCTCGACGGTCCTGTTCTCCACGGTCTATATCAGGGACGCGCTGAACCGTATTATCAGGATCACGGAGGTCACGGGCGGCGCCACCAGTATCTACAATTACGGGTACGACGCCGCCGGCCGCCTGGTCTCGGTGACCAAAAACAGCGCCGCGTTCGCCTCCTACGCTTACGACCAGAACGGGAACCGCACCAGCTATACCGGCGCCGCCGGGCCGGCGGTCATCGCCACCCACGACGCCCAGGACCGGCTCACCGCCCTGGGCTCCACCAGCTACACCCACACCGCCGCCGGCGAGCTGGCCAGCTGGACCACCGGGGGCAAGACCACCACCCTGACCCACGACGCGCTGGGCAACCTCACCGCCGCGGCCCTCCCCGGCGGCGTCACGGTGACCTACCTGCACGACGGCCTGGGCCGCCGCGTGGGCAAGAAGGTGGGCGGCAGCCTGGCGCAGGGGTTTCTGTACCGGGACCGGAACCGCCCGGTCGCCGAGCTGGACAGCGCAGGAAAGGTGGCGGCCCGGTTCATCTACGGCACCCGGTCCCACACGCCCGACGCCATGGTCAAGGGGGCCAAGACCTATCGCATCGTCTCGGACCACCTGGGCAGCCCCCGGCTGGTGGTGGACATGGCCACCGGGGCCGTGGCCCAGCGCATGGACTACGACCCTCTCGGCAAGGTGATCAAGGACACCAGCCCGGGCTTCCAGCCCTTCGGCTTCGCCGGCGGGGTTCTGGATCAGCACACCGGGCTGGTGCGCTTCGGGGCGCGGGACTACGACCCGCGGTCTGGCCGCTGGACCACCCGGCGTCCCATGGGCTTCGGCCCGTGGAGCACCAACCTGTACGAGTACACTCGCGGCGATCCGGTCAACCACGTCGACCCGAGCGGCGTGGCGGTCAGGCGGCCGGGTGAGGAGCGGGGGCCGCTGGAGCCGGGGCTGGAGCGGCTGACCCGAGGAATGTGCCGCGCGGGGGGCGGAGCTTCCGGGGCGCCGATGCTCCGGCTGCCCCGGTACCGGCCGCCGGCGCAAGGCATGATCCCGTGCTTCGTCCCGAGCCTGGGAGACCTGCTGTGCCGGCCGGACTCCTGGAGGCGAGGGGCTTACAGGCTGAGGAACATCAGCTTCAGGTAGGAAGGAGCGGCAGCCTGTCTAGTGGGAGGCGATGAGCTTGACGGCCCGCATGCTCAGGGGGGTGTCGTAGATCTTCACCTCGTCCAGGTAGCCGGTGAAGGTCCGGTTGTGCGCCGGGCTGACGCCGAGCAGCAGGTCGGCGTGCGGGTTGGTGTTCAGGTCGACCCCTCCCTTGACGCCCAGCTTTCCGTCCAGGTAGGGCCGCAGCAGGTTCGGCTTGTAAGTCACCGCGGCGTGGTGCAGCGCCCGGGGGGTGATGCTGCCAGCGAGGTCGGTGTGGGTCTTGGTGGCGCACTCGTTGGACGAGAACCGGAGCTCGTCGTTATCCACCACCATGGTGAACATGGACAGGCGCTTGTCCCAGGTTTTGCATGTCTTGCACCAGTCCGGAACTTCATGACCCTTTGGGGGGCACCGGGGCTCGCAGACATTGGGCAGGCCGTATGAGAAGAGCGCCGCGTCGATCTTCCCCGTAGTGCTGGCGGGCCGGTCGTCCTTGAACCACATCATGATGCTCCGCTCCTCGCTGAACATGGGGATGTCCGACGGGGCGACGATGTGGGCCGCGCCGTTGAGGTGGTAGCAGCCCCCCGACTTGCAGCCGCTGCCCGTGGTCCAGTTCGCCCCCGGGCTGGTGAAGATGGGCAGCCCGCTCACGGCGTCCGCCTCGCCGGCGCTGTCGAAGGACCAGTAGTTGACCAGCCGGGACCTGCGGTTGATGTTCAGCTCGCGCACATGCACGGCGCCGTGCCAGCCCGGGGCGCCGATCACGGCCCACTCGCTGGCCGGGGGCGCGCTGCCCAGTGCCACCGAGGCGCCCAGGTTGTCCGGGGTGTAGCCGGTGCCCGGTGAGAGGAACAGGTCCTCGGTGAGGATCCGGCCGACCCAGCTGTCCGCTGGCCGCACGAACAGGTACAACGCCCCCTGCTTCTGGGCGCCCGGGGAGACGGTGTACTGGGGCGCGCCCACGGCTACGGTCTGGCGGTACAGGACGTTGGTGCCGATGGCCACGGCGTGGCCGAACCGGTCGCCGGCGCTGACGTTGGCCAGGTCGTGGGCGGCGCCCTTGAGCAGCGTCTTGTTGATGGGCGCCGCCCAGCTGCTGTCGAGCCGTTCGAAGACATGGGCCGCCTCGGCGCCGGGTTCCCCCACCACCGCGGTGGTGCCGGTGGCGTCCAGGGCCACGGCGTGACCGAACTCATTCTTGCCAGTGCCCGGGGTGCCGGCCAGGGTCCGCGCCAGGTCCCAATTCCCGGTGGCATCACGCTCGTACAGGTAGGCCCGGCCGCTGCTTGACTTCCCCGGAGCCCCGACGACCAGGGTATCGCCGGAGATGTCCACGGTATGCCCGAAAAGCTCGCCCGCCTTCAAGCTGACTCCCGGGACTGAGGACGTTATCAGCCAGGGCGAATGCCAGGAAGCGCCCTGGCCGAACACCCACACGATGCCAGTGTCGGCGACGCCATTGTTCTGATCGAATTTTGGATCGCCCACGGCCACTCGCAGGAGGCCCGACGGATCCCTGGTGATGCCAACGGCCGCGCCGTAGGTCCCCGAACCATCAGACATGCTCGGGGTCAGAGTCTTGACCATGTCCCAGACTGCGCCGTTTCTCTGGAAGAGATAGACGCACCCCAGGAGGACCGAGCACTTGCCCAGGGGCGCCCCCACCGCCACCGCGTTGCCGTCCTCGCTGATGGCCACTGCGGCGCCGAAGGTGGCGCCGGTGGTCAGCCCGGGGGAGGGGACCGTGAGCGCCGTGGAGGTCCAGGTGCTGCCGGTGCGGGTGTAGACCAGGGCCGCGCCGTCGCCCGCGTTGGGCACGCCCACCACGACCACATCTCCGCTGGCTGCCACCGCCTTGCCGAAGGCCTTGCTCTTGTGGGCCGCGGCCGGGCCGATGTTCATGGTCGCCTCCACCTTCAGCGGGCTCAGGTGGGGGCGGGGATCGATGGTGTACGCCTGGCTCAGCTGGCCGGTCTCATCGGGCGTGATCTCCCCCACTGGATGGCAGGCCGGAAACAGGGCCAGGACTCCAATCATTGCGCTGTACTTGAACATGGATACTCCTTCGCGCTTCGCGCGTGCTGGACATCTCCTCTCGATGGAACTGCGGAAAGGGTGCGCACCCCGTTGCTTCAAGGAGTTGGACACCCCGGGGGCGCATAAGCGGAACCCCCGGCGCAAAAATGATCAGGGCGCAGCGGGAGAGAGCAGCAGCGAGCGTCGGGCGCGGCCTAGATCCGGCAGACGAACCCCTTGAGGTACTCGCCCTCGGGGAAGGGCAGGGCGACCGGGTGATCGGGGCCCGGGCCGAGGCGGGCCACGAGCTGTGCGGCGACGCCTGCGTCCAGGGCGGCGTCGGCGACGATCTTCTGCATCAGGTCGGTGGGCATCAGGCCCGAGCAGGAGAAGGTCACCAGCAGGCCGCCGGGCCGGAGCAGGCGGAAGCCCTGCAGGTTGATGTCCTTGTACCCCCGGGCCGCGCGCTTGAGCGCCTTGGCGCTGCGCACGAACTTGGGCGGGTCGAGCACCACGAGATCGAAGCGGCGGCCCTGGTCCACCAGCTCTCGCAGCCGGGAGAAGGCGTCGCCCTGGAGGGTCTCGAATCGCTCGGCAGCCAGGCCGTTGAGCGCTGCGTTGCGGCGCGCGAGCTCCAGCGCGGGATCCGAGCTGTCCACGTTGAGCGCCGCGCGGGCGCCGCCGCGCAGGGCGGCGATGCCGAAGCCGCCCGTGTAGCAGAAGGCGTTGAGCACCTCGCGACCGCCAGCCAGGGCGGCCACGGCTGCCCGGCTCTCGCGCTGGTCGAGGTAGAAGCCGGTCTTGTGGCCGCCGGCGAGGTCCACCAGGTAGCGGCAGGCGCCCTCGCGTATCTCCACCTGCTCCGGCGGCGGCTCGCCCCACAGCATGCCGGTGCGCGGCTCGAGGCCTTCTTTCTTGCGCTCCTGCAGATCCGACCGCTCCAACAGCCCGGCGGCCCAGGGGCACAGCGCTCGCAGGGCGGCGGCCAGCTCCTGGCGCCACCGGTCGGGCCCGGCGGCGCTGATCTGACACACCAGGTGCGGGCCGTAGCGGTCCACCACGAAGCCGGGCAGCCCGTCGGACTCGGCGTTGACCAGGCGGCAGGCTCCGCGCTCATCGTCGGGGTCCATCAGCGGCCCCCGCGCGGCGATGGCCGCGGCCAGGCGGCTCCGCAGCAGCTCCGGGCCCACGGCGCGGTCCGCGGCGAAGGTCCAGATGCGCACGCGGATCTGCGACGCCGGCGAGTAGGCGCCCTGGCCCAGCACGCCGCCGCCGGCCTGGCGGACCTCGACGGTCTCTCCCGAAGCCGGGTCCCCCTGGACGCGCGCGATGGCGCCGGAGAAGACCCACGGGTGGCGCCGCGCCAGGGAGCGCTCGCGCCCCTTGCGCAGGGTGACCCTGGCGCTCATCGGATCCCGAGCAGCAGCTCGAGGCTGAGGTACAGCCCGGACCAGACGCCCAGGGCGTCATAATCGATCTTCCCGCCGGAGTAGTCGTGGTGATACTCCACCTGGCCCATGAGTACCGGCACCGACAGGCTCACCTGAAACCCGACGCGGCTGTTGCCGTCGGTGAGCAGGTAGATCAGCTGGGCGCGGGGCGCGGTGTACAGGTGGGGGGAGATGTCCAGGCTCACCGTGATCCCCTTGCCGCGCACCAGGTCGGGCTTGCGGATAACCGACGCGCCGATGTCCAGGCCGGCGCCGATCCAGAGCCTGTCGGAGAACTGCCGGCCAAGCTGCACCGTGGCGCCGAAGGCGAAGTCGTTGATCCCTCCCACCAGCTTGAACAGCTCCTCGTTCTGCTCCCGTGCCTCGATGCGGGTGTAGGTGGCGTGGGCGCCAATGTGCAGCCAGCGGCGCGCGACATACACCATCGAGAGCCTGCCCCCGACGCCGAGCATGGCCATGCCCTCCACGTCGGAGATGACGTTGGCCCCCACCTGGGGCCCGAGGGACACGAACATCTTGCCGAACCGCCCCAGGGGATCCCCCTCATCTTCGCCCTCGCCCTCGCTCTCCTCGTTGGCCCTCGCCTTCTCCGCCGCGACAACCGCCGGGTCCAACAACCCGTGCAGCTCCGGGAGCTGCACCATGGGACGCCACTCTGCCATCCCCGACCGCCAGACCGTGCTCCGGGCAGAGAGCACCTTGAGCCCCACGAGCTTCTTCAGGTGGGCGGTGTCCACCGGCCCGGTCTTCTTGCCCTTCAGCATGAAGTGCCACTTCACCAGCGCCTGCAGCGGCTCCACGTGGCCCGGGTAGGTCCACGCCCTGTCCCCCTCGCGCATCACTGGCGTGCCGCCGTCCACCACCTTGATCTTCATCAGCTCCTGCAGCTCGGCGATGGTAACCGGGCCCTGGCGCTCCTTGCCGGTGACCCGGAAGTACCAGACCTTCTCTTGCGGCGGCGCGGCCTCGGTGGGTGCGGGTGCGGGCTCGGCTTTTATCGACCCACCTTCGGCTGGCTCGGGCGCGGGCTCGGGCGCGGGCGCGGGTTTGGGCTCGGGGGCGGGCTCGGGCTCGGGCTCGGGCTCGGGCTTGGGCTCGGGCGCGGGGGCGGGTGAGGGGGTGGGGGCGGGGGACTGCTGGGCATACACCGGCGCAGACAGCAGCAGGGCGATCAACAGTGCGGGGCGGATCATGCGGATCATGGGGTACCGATGATACCCCACTTGCCGGTATGATGGCTCAGCATGAGCGGCTTGAAATATATGGTCTTGTCCGGAGCCTTGCTGTTGGCCGGGTGCGTCACCGGCAAGGAGGGCGCGCAGGACGCCGGACCCGCTGGAAAGGACAAACGCCCGCCGCAGGGCGACGGCAAGGCGATGACTGATGGCAAGAAGGCGGGCGACGCCGCGCCGCCGCTTCACGACCTGCCGCCGGTGATGCCGAAGCCGCACAAGGGCGAGCCCACCCGCCAGGGCTGGGCGCGCATCCGCCCCGGCTGGTTCTACATGGGCTCGCCCGACAGCGAGCTGTGCCGCAAGAAAAACGAGGTGCTGCACAAGGTCACCCTGACCCACGAGATCGAGATGATGCAGGCCGAGGTGACCCAGGGCGCCTACAAGGCGAAGCTCGGCTTCAACCCATCACAGCCGCCCCAGCGCAACTGCGGCGCGGGCTGCCCCGTGGCCGCGGTCTCCTGGAACAAGGCGGCCCTGTACTGCAACGCGTTGTCCAAGGAGATGAAGGTGGAGCAGTGCTACACCTGCACCGGGACGCCCCAGACGACCCTGCAGTGCACGGCGGCGGGCAAGTTCAGCGGGCCGGCCAGCCCGATCTACAACTGCAAGGGCTTCCGCCTGCCCACCGAGGCCGAGTGGGAGTACGCCTACCGCGCCGGCACCTCCACCGCCTTCTACAACGGCAACGACGCACTCAAGAGCTCCTGCCTCAATTGCAGCACGGGCGGGATCCGCGCCGACCCCATCGCCTGGTACTGCGGCAACTCGGGCAACACTCTGCGGCCGATCAAGGGCAAGGGGGCCAACCGCTGGCTGCTGTACGACATGCCGGGCAGCATCGAGGAGTGGGTGGACGACTGGTACGTGGAGAACCTGGGCAGCGGCCCGCGCACCAACCCGTGGCGCGATCTGGCCGGGCCCAAGAAGACCCGCGTGCTGCGCGGCGGCTCTTACCTGTCGGGGCCGTTCACCCTGCGCGCCGCCTACCGCGCCGACTTCGAGCCGTCCTCCACGTCGTCGGCCTACGTCTACCACGGCTTCCGCTGCGTGCGGACCTTGAAGTGATTCAACCCTTGCGCTGGATCCGCTGCTCGGCCGCGTTCGTGGGCTCCGGCTCGTCCCCGGGCTGAAGCTCAGCGGCCATCCATAACGACACGGCGCGGGATCGCACCATGTGCATCAGCTCGGCGTACATCAGGCCGGCCTCCCGGCGCCAGGCGGTCAGCGGGTCCTGCTGGGCGTACCCCTGCAGCCCGATCCCCTCCTCCAGCCGCTCCAGGGCGGTGAGGTGCTCGGTCCACAGGTCGTCGATGGCGTCCAGCAGCAGCCTGCGCCCCAGCTCCACATAGTCGTCCCCCCACCGGTCCACGCCCTGCTGCAGCTGCTCCGTGGCGGCGCCCAGGGCGGCGGCCTCGAAGTCCACCGGGCGCAGGCCGGACAGATCGAAGGGGCGGTGGAAGTGGGCCGAGAGCGCCCGCTCCAGGTCCGCCGGGTCCTCCAGCGCGGCGCACAGGTCGCCCACCAGATCGCCCACCAGCTCCTCGGGAGCGAACCCGTCGGCCTCCACCAGGGTGCGGCGCCAGCCGTAGATCGCCTCGCGCTGCACATGCACCACCATGTCGTACTTGAGCACCTCGCGCCGGATGGCCAGGTTCTCCTCCTCCACCTTTTTCTGCAGCTCGCGCAGGGTGCGCAGCACCGACCGGGACTGGATCGGCTCCCCCTCCGGGTGTCCCGCCGCGGCCATGCGCCGGCGGATGTCGTCCACCGCCAGCTTGCCGAACCGCTGCCACAGCTTGTCCTCCAGCGAGATCATGAACTGGCTGGAGCCCGGGTCACCCTGGCGCCCGGCCCGGCCCCGCAGCTGATCGTCGATGCGGGCCGACTCGTGGCGCGCCGTGCCGATGACATGCAGCCCGCCGGCCTCCACCACCGCCGCGCCCTCGCCCGGGGAGCCCTCGGGGTTGCCCCCCAGCACGATGTCCACGCCGCGGCCGGCCATGTTGGTGGAGATGGTCACCGCCCCCTTGCGGCCCGCCTGGGCGATGAGCTCGGCCTCGGCGTGGTGGTTCTTGGCGTTGAGCACCTGATGCGGCACCGCCCCCTCGTCGAGCAGGTGGTCCAGCCGCTCGGACTCGGCCACGCTGGTGGTCCCCACCAGCACCGGCCGGCCCTGCTGGACCATCTCCTGGATCTCCTCCACCGCCGCTCGCAGCTTCTGGTCCACGTCGTCGTAGACGAGGTCCGCGAAGTCCTCGCGTACGTTGGGGCGGTGGGTCGGCACCCGGGTCACCTTCAGGCCGTAGGTCTGCTTCAGCTCTTCCCGCGAGGTCCAGGCGGTGCCGGTCATGCCGCCCAGCTTGTCGTACCGGCCGAAGAAGGTCTGGTAGGTCACCTTGGCCAGGGTGCGGTCCTCCCCCTTGATGACCACCCCCTCCTTGGCCTCCAGCGCCTGGTGCAGCCCGTCGGCGAAGCGCTTGTCCTCGGAGACGCGCCCGGTGAACTCGTCCACGATGAACACCCGCCCGTCCTGGACCAGGTAGTCCACGTCGCGGTGGTAGACGCCGTGGGCCAGCACCGCCTGGCGCACCGCGTGGTACAGCGCCAGGTTCTCGGGGTTGGTCAGCGGCCCGCTGCCCAGGGCCTGTTGCACCTGCTCCAGGCCGAGATCGCTCAGGGTCGCGGTGCGCGTCTTCTCCTCCACGTAGAAGTGCATGCCCGCGCTCAGCCGGCGCACCACCCGATCCACCACGGCGTACAGGCCGGTGTCCTCGCCGCTCGGGCCGCTGATGATGAGCGGCGTGCGCGCCTCGTCGATGAGCAGGAAGTCCACCTCGTCCACCAGCGCGTAGTTGAACCCGCGGTGCACCACGTCGTCGGGCGTGGTGGCCAGGTTGTCACGCAGGAAATCGAAGGCGAGCTCGTGGTTGGTGGCGTAGGTCACGTCGCAGGCGTAGGCCGCCTGGCGAGCCCGCGTCTCGGTCTGCGGATCGCCGCCCATCTCCTCCTGGATCAGGCCCACGGTCATGCCGAGCAGCTCGAACACCGGCCTCATCCACTGGCTGTCCCGCTCGGCCAGGTAGTCGTTGACCGTCACCACGTGCACGCCCTGGCCCGTCAGGGCGTTGAGGTAAGCGGCCAGCGGCGCCACCAGGGTCTTGCCCTCGCCGGTCTTCATCTCGGCGATGGTGCCCTCGTGCAGCGCCATGCCGCCCAGCAGCTGCACAGCGTAGTGGCGCATGCCGAGGGTGCGGCGGCTCGCCTCGCGCACCAGGGCGAACGCCTCGGGCAGCAGCCGGTCCAGGCCGGCGCCGTCCCGGGCGCGGGCGCGCAGCTCGTCGCTGTGCTCGCCGAGCTGCAGGTCGCTGCGTGGGCGCAACGCCTCCTCCACCTCCTGGATGGCGTCCAGGCGGCGGCGGTAGCGTGCAAGGCGCCAGGCGGGGGGACCGCCAAAAATTGTCTTTAGCCAGCTCATTTGAGGTGGTCTCTGGACGGTAACGTGTGAGGAAACTACATTATCCTGCGGAGCGGCGACAGGATTTCGAACCCTCCGCACACCAAAGGAGAGCGGACATGTCCATAGAAGTCACCTGGTACGGCCACGCGGCGACCAAGATCCAGACCGAGACCACCGGCATCCTCATCGACCCGTTCTTCACGGGCAACGGTCAGGCAGCCATCACCGCTGACGAGGCCGAGGCCGACGTCATCGTGGTTACCCACGGCCACGCCGACCACGTGGGCGACACGGTGGAGATCGCCAAGCGCACCGGCGCGCTGGTGATCTCCAACTTCGAGATCGTCACCTGGCTGCAGGGGCAGGGGCTCGAGAACGTCCACCCCCTGCACATCGGCGGCGCCCGCGCCTTCGAGTGGGGCCGGGTGAAGCTGACCATCGCCCAGCACGGCTCCGCGCTGCCCGACGGCAGCTACGGCGGCCTCGCCGCGGGCATCCTGCTCTACCTGGGCGGGACGCGCATCTACCACGCCGGCGACACCGGCCTGTTCTACGACATGAAGCTCATCGGCGAGCCGGGCATCGATCTGGCCATGCTGCCCATCGGCGACAACTTCACCATGGGCCCGGATGACGGCCTGCGCGCGGTGCAGCTGCTCGACCCGAAGCGGGTGGTGCCCATGCACTTCGACACCTTCGACGTCATCGAGCAGGACGCCGTGGAGTGGGCCGTGCGCGTGGGGCGGGAGACCAGCGCCGATGCGTCCGTGCTCAAGCCGGGAGAATCGATCACACTATAAAGGGGTCGGGGTGAGGTGGTGGCGGGCGCGGCGGCGGCGGCGGCGGCGGGGTCCTCTTTTCCATCGTCCGTTGAGATGGGGGTTATGCCATGAGTGACGACGAATCTTCTTCGACACCGCCGGAAGGCCCCGGCGTCCCGAGCGTCCTGCCTGCCCGGCTGGTGGACGCGCTGCCGCCCACCTTGCCGGTCCTGGTCTCCTCGGTGGGGCCCCTCTACCCCGGGATGATGACCCCCGTGCCGATCATGGGCGACCGGGAGGAGGAGACCCTCAAGCAGGCCACCGGCTTCGTCGGCGTGGTGGCCGCGCGCCCGGAGGCCGACGGCGAGGACATGCCCCTGAGCCCGCGGTTCATGTACGAGGTGGGGGTGGCCGGGCGCGTGATGCAGCAGACCGACCTGCCCGACGGGCGGCCCGCCGTTGTGGTGATGGCCACGCGCCGCATGAGGGTCACCCGCTTCCTGCGCCATGACCGCGTGCTGCTGGCGGAGGTGCAGTACCCGGACGACGTGGTGCGTGAGCAGCGTGAGGTGGACGCCATGTTCCGCCGGCTGCAGCAGAGCTTCATGGAGCTGGTGCGCACCAGCCCCGAGATCCCCGAGGAGGTGGAGCAGCTGGTGCAGCAGGTGGAGGACCCGGGGCGGCTGGCCGACTTCATCGCGGCCAACCTGGGCAAGGAGATCTCGGCCAAGCAGGCCATCCTGGCCAGCTTCGAGGTGGACAGCCGGCTGCGTACGGCGCTGCTGATGGTGGAGCAGGAGCTCGACCTGGCCAAGCTGGGCGAGAAGATCCGGGACGAGATCCGCACCAACATCGAGGCGCGCCAGAAGGAGCACTTCCTGCGCGAGCAGATGAAGGCGATCCGCAAGGAGCTGGGCGAGGAGGTGGATCAGCGGGAGATGGACCGGGACGAGTACCGGGGAAAGATCGACGCCGCGAACATGCCCGAGGAGGCCGAGGCGCGGGCGCTGCAGGAGCTGGACCGCCTGGCGCTGCTGCCCACCGAGGCGTCCGAGTACCACGTGATCCGCAACTACCTCGACTGGCTCGTGGAGCTGCCCTGGAGCAAGCGCACCGAGGAGCTGCTGGACGTGGCGGAGGCGGCGCGGGTGCTCGACGCGGATCACCACGGGCTGGACGAGGTGAAGGACCGCATCGTGGAGTTTCTGGCGGTGCGCAAGCTGGCGCCCGAGCAGAAGGGGGCGATCCTGTGCCTGGTGGGGCCGCCGGGCGTGGGCAAGACCTCCCTGGGCCAGTCGGTGGCCCGGGCCATGGGGCGGGAGTTTCACCGGGTGTCGCTGGGCGGCATGCGCGACGAGGCGGAGATCAAGGGGCACCGGCGGACCTACGTCGGGGCCATGCCGGGCAAGATCCTGCAGGGAATGCGGCGGGTGGGGGTTCGCAACCCGGTGTTCATGCTGGACGAGATCGACAAGCTCGGCTCCAGCTGGCGGGGCGATCCGTCCAGCGCCATGCTCGAGGTGCTCGACCCGGCGCAGAACCACGCCTTCGAGGACCTGTACATCGACCTGCCCTTCGACCTGACCGACGTGATGTTCATCGCCACCGGCAACGTGCCGTCCAACATCCCGGCGCCGCTGCGGGACCGCATGGAGGTCATCTCCCTGTCGGGCTACATCCCCGAGGAGAAGCAGGCCATCGCCCGGCGTTTCCTGCTGCCGCGGCAGATGAAGTCCCACGGGCTGACGGGCAAGACGTTGCAGGTCCACGCCCGGGCGCTTGGGGCCATGGTGGACGGCTACACCCGGGAGGCGGGGGTGCGGCAGCTGGAGCGGGTGATCGGCCGGGTCTGCCGCAAGGTCGCCGCGCGGGTGGCGGCGCTGCCCGAGGGCAAGCCGTCCCAAAAGACGGTGGTGACGCAGAAGTCGTTGCCCGAGTACCTCGGGCCGCGGCGGTTCTTCAAGGAGCTGGCGCGGCGAACCCGGCAGCCCGGGGTGGTGGTGGGCCTGGCCTACACGGCGGTGGGCGGCGAGATCCTGTTCATCGAGGCCACCAGCATGCCGGGCAGAGGGCAGCTGGTGCTCACCGGCAAGATCGGCGACGTGATGAGCGAGTCGGTGCGCATCGCCCACACCATCATCCGGAGTAGGGCCGAGGAGTTCCAGATCCCGCGGGAGTCGCTCAAGCAGCGCGACTTCCACCTGCACGTGCCCGCCGGGGCGGTGCCCAAGGACGGCCCCTCCGCCGGCGTGGCCATGGTGTGCGCGCTGCTGTCGCTGCTGTGGCGCGGCAAGGGCAAGGCGGCCCGGGCGCGGGTGGCGGTCACCGGGGAGATCACCCTGCGTGGTCTGGTGATGCCCGTGGGCGGCATCAAGGAGAAGGTCGTGGGCGCCAAGCGGGCGGGCATCAAGACCGTGGTGCTGCCGGCGCGCAACGAGCCGGACGTCGGGGAGATCCCGGAGGCGGTGCGCAAGGGGCTGGAGTTCATCTACGTCGAGCGCATCGAGCAGGCCGTGGAGGCGGTCATCGGGTCGCTGCCAGGGGTGAAGCCGAAGAAGAAGTCCGTGCCCAGGAAGAAGCGCAAGCCGATCATCACGACCTGACCTCGCGCGACAGGCGGATCAGGGTGCGGAACATGGGCTCGTCGAGGCCCTCGGCCTGGCGCACGGCCATGGCGCGCTGCATCAGCTCCGGGTCGGGGCGGGTCTGCCAGGCCGGCACGCAGTTGGGGCGCTCGTCGCAGACCTGCTGCACCAGCTGCACGAGCTCGTCCGGCTCGAAGGCCGGCGAGACGTAGAAAGTCGGCTGCACCAGGTCGTCGTCCCGGGCCACGACACCCTCGTTCAGGGCGAGGAGGTGCAAGGGCGTGCCCGGGTAGACGCGCAGTCCGGCGGCCATGTAGACCATGTCCTCGGGCTGCACGTGGCGCTGGATGAACGCCAGTGTGGAGTTGATCGTGTCGCGGTCCTCGCCAGGGCCGCCCAGCAGGAAGAACCACATGGCGGGCAACCCCTCGGCGGCGATGCCCTCGGCCGCCCGTATCAGGTCCTTGCGGCTGAAGCCCTTGCCCAGGGTGCGCAGCATGCGGGGCGAGGCGGTGTCCGGCGTGATGTCGATCTGCGCGAAGCCGGCGGCCTTCATCAGCCTGAACAGCTCGCGGTCGGCGCCCGCGGGGTTGACGCCCATGGTGCGCAGCCGCAGGCCGTTCATGTCGCGCCGGGCGATCTCCGAGCACACCGCCTCGGCCTGGCCCGCTGGCGCGTTGAAGGTGGAGTCCACGAACTCGTAGGTCACGCCCGGGCCCAGCTCCTCGTGGGCCCGCTGGATCTCGTCGGCCACGTCCACCGGGTCACGCGGCCGCAGCCGCCGCCCCTCCAGCAGGGGGTAGGTGCAGTAGACGCACTTGTGGGCGCAGCCGCGGCGGGTCTGAAGCGGGTAGCTGCCGCGCTGGCGGTACGGCTCGTAGTCGACCCAGCGATGCACGTTGCCCGCGCCGGTGCTGCAGCGGCGCGCCGGCGGGACCGGACCGAGCCAGGACTCGCCCACGCCGCGCACCATCACGCCGGGGATGGTGAGCAGGTCGTCCCGCGCGCTGCCGCTGTCCAGGGCGCGCAGCAGCTCCACCATCGGCTCCTCGCCGGCGCCCACCACCCCGTAGTCCCCCTTGAACCGCTCCAGCAGCGGCCGGGGCAGCAAGGAGAAGCCGCTGCCGCCGAGGATGATCTCCGCCGCGGTGGCCTGGCGCAGGGGCTGGATGAAGTCCCGCGCGATGTCGTCCACGTACAGGGTCGGCGAGGGCAGCATCAGGTCGTCCACGTTGCGCAGGCCGACTCCGATGTAGTGGGGCGCGAACTCGGCGGCGAACTCCGGCAGCGGCCCGGCGCCCTGGAAGGTGCCGTCGTACAGCCTCACCTCGAAGTCCGGGGCGAGGGCCTCGGCCACCAGGCAGAGGCCCAGCGGCGGCACCGGGTAGGGCGCAGTGAGGGTGTTGGTGTTGACCAGCAGGACGCGCTTCATGAGTGATGCAAGTATAGCCGCGCGCCCCCGGCCATGCCCGCGCGCGATTTCCGGTATCATGTGGCGCTCAACCTCATGCCATCCCCGAGGAGATGATGGACCGCGTACTGATCCACAGGGAGACCTACCACGACTCGGTGTTCCTCATGGCCGTCTCCGCGCGGCTGGAGCAGGAGCCTGCACTGGACGCTGCGCAGGTGCTGCTGGCCACCCCGGCGAACCTGGCGTTGCTGCACGACCAGGGCTTCGCGCACCCTGACCTGGCGGCCCTCGGCCCCACTGACCTGGTCATCGCTCTGCGCGCGGCCGGGGAGGGAGCCCTGGACCAGGGTGAGGCCCAGGCAGCAGAGCTGCTGGCCGACGCGGGCGCAGGGGGTGCGGACGGCGCGGACGCGGCCCGGCCCGTGAGCCTGGAGGCCGCAGTGCAGCAGCTGCCAGGGGCCAACCTGTGCCTCATCTCGGTGCCCGGCCGGTACGCGGCCTTCGAGGCGCACCGCGCCCTGGAGCAGGGGCTGAGCGTGATGATCTTCTCCGACAACGTCTCGGTGCAGGACGAGGTGGCGCTCAAGGAGCGCGCGGCGAGCCTCGGGCTGCTCTGCATGGGCCCCGACTGCGGGACCTCGCTCATCGGGGGCAAGCCGCTCGGCTTCGCCAACCGGGTGGGCAGGGGGCCGGTGGGGCTCGTGGGCGCCTCGGGCACCGGGCTGCAGGAGGTCTCTTGCCAGCTCCACCACCTCGGCTGCGGCGTGAGCCACGCGCTGGGGGTGGGCGGCAGGGACCTGAGCGAGGCGGTGGGCGCCCGGGCGACATTGGCCGCGCTGGACCTGCTGGCTGCCGCCGCCGACACCCGGGTGCTGGTGGTGATCTCCAAGCCCCCCGATCCAAAGGTGGCGGCGAGGGTGGTGGCGCGGCTGGAGGCGCTGGACATGCCGGCGGTGGTCTGCTTCCTGGGCCAGCGCGACCTGCAAGTGGGCGGCAAGGTTCAGGCCGCGCGGACCCTGGGCGAGGCGGCGGCGCTGGCGGCTGCGCTGGCCCGGCCGGGGAGAGCTCGGGCGGCGGAGCCCGAGGTGGACGAGGAGGTCCTCCGCCGCGTGGCCCGGCAGCTGCCCGACGGAGCGGGCATGATCCATGGCCTGTTCTGCGGCGGCACCCTGGCGGCCGAGGCGGCGCTGGTGCTGCGCGAGCAGGGGCTGGAGGTGGGCAGCAACCTGGACGCCGGCCACGCGCTGCCCGACCCGGCCGGTCACACGGTGGTGGACCTGGGGGACGATCGCTACACCCGGGGCAGGCCTCACCCGATGATCGAGCCGGCCCTGCGCAACGACGAGATCCTGGCCCGGGCGGCGGAGCCCGGCGCCGCGGTGCTGCTGCTGGACCTGGTGCTCGGCGCGGGCAGCCACCCCGACCCGGCTGGCGTCACCGCGGAGGCGGTGGCGCGGGCGGTGGCCGACCACCCAGGCCTGGCGGTGCTGTGCGCCATCACCGGCACCGACCTGGACGCCCAGGGGCTGGCGAGTCAGCGCGAGGCGCTGCAGCGCGCAGGGGCGCTGGTCTTCTCATCCACCGCCGCCGCGGCCCGGGCTGCGGCCCGGCTTGTCCAGCGCGCCGCACCACAGGAGGTGTCGTCATGAGCCGTGACCTGCTGGAGAAAGATCTGGCCGTGGTCAACGTCGGGCTGTCGTCCTTCGCCCGGGAGCTGTCAGAGGCCGGGGCGCGGGTGGTGGACCTGGAGTGGAGCCCGCCAGCCGGCGGCGATGAGCAGACCCTGGCCGCCCTGGCCCGCATGGCCGGCTGGCCCGAGGCCGCCCGCCGGCGCATGGCCGAGGCCAACGACGAGGCGCTGCGCCGGCTGCAGCAGGCCCACCCGGTGGTGCACACCGTGCACCCGCGGGCCCTGGACGTCGTGCCCGGCATGCACGAGCGCCTTATCCTGCACGCGGGGCCGCCGGTGGCGTGGGAGGAGATGGCCGGCCCGCTGCGGGGCGGGGTCATCGGGGGGCTCATATACGAGGGGCTGGCCGCTGACGCCGACGGCGCAGCGGCCCTGGCCGCGTCGGGAGAGATCGAGTACTCCCCCTGTCACCACCACGACGCGGTGGGCCCCATGGCCGGCATCGTCACCGCGTCAATGCCGGTGTGGGAGGTGCGCAACCAGCCGTTCGGTGCGGTGGCGTACTGCACCTTGAACGAGGGGCTCGGCAAGGTGCTGCGCTACGGCGCCTACGCCGAGGAGGTGCAGCAGCGGCTGGCCTGGATGCGCGACGAGCTGGCCCCTGCGCTGGCGGTGGCCCTGGCAGCTCATGGCCCGCTGGACATGCGCTCGCTCATCGCCCAGGCGCTGCAGATGGGCGACGAGGGCCACAACCGCAACCGCGCCGGCACCTCGCTGGTGCTGCGGGAGCTGGCGCCGGCGCTGGTGGAGTCGGACCTGACCCGGGCCCAGGTGGCTCGGGTGCTGCGCTTCATCCATGAAAACGACCACTTCTTCCTCAACCTCACCATGCCGGCGGGCAAGTCGGCGGTGATGCCGCTTCAGGGCATGGAGTGGAGCACCGTGGTCAGCGTCATGGCGCGCAACGGCACCGAGTTCGGGGTGCGCCTGGCCGCCCTGGGCGAGCGCTGGTTCACCGGGCCCGCGTCGGTGGTGGACGGGCTGTACCTGCCCGGCTTTTGCGCCGACGACGCCGGCCGCGACATCGGCGACTCGGTGATCACCGAGACCTACGGCATCGGCGGCTTCGCCATGGCCGCGGCCCCGGCCATCGTGCAGTTCGTTGGCGGCCGCGCGCCGGACGCGCTGCGCTTCACCCGGCGCATGTACGACATCACCGTGGGCGAGAGCGAGGCGTACCGCATTCCGGCGCTGGACTTTCGCGGCACGCCCTGCGCCGTGGATGTGCAGAAGGTGGTTCAGACCGGCGTGCTGCCCGCCATCAACACAGGCATCGCCCACAAGGACCCGGGCGTGGGCATGGTGGGGGCAGGCCTGGTCAAGCCGCCGGCCAGCTGTTTTCGCGAGGCGCTGCAGGCGTTCGTGGAGCGGTACGACGAGGAGGCTCGGGGGCTGGGGTAGAGGGAGGCGGCGCCCGCGTTCAACCAGCTTCAGCCTCAGCCTCAGCTTCAGCTTCAGCTTCAGCTTCAGCCCCAGCTTCAGCTTCAGCCCCAGCTCCAGCTTCAGCCCCGGCCGTCTCGTTCTGGCATTCTGGCATTTTGGCAACCTGGCATTCTGGCATTCGGCGGCGGAACGCCGCCGCTACCGGTTGCCGATCTCGTCGGCGTGCGCCTTGCGCAGCTGGTTGCTGGTCATCAGCTCCAGGCCCAGGCGGCCGAGCTGGGTCTTGGAGCGTTCCTTGTCGCTGTAGACCACCACCGCCTCCACCCCTTTGGCCTTCTTGAGCATGAACTGGGCGAAGCGCGGCATGCTGGTGCCGTGCTTGCGCCGGCCGCCGAGCATCTTGACCAGGCTCTCGCCCCGCTTTTCGCCCATGGTCAGGCGCATGATCCAGGACACGCAGTGGAAGCCCTTTTCGCCGTGGAAGTCGTAGGGACCGAGCTCCTTGCCGCGGGTCTTCTTCATGTGTCGAAGGTAGGACTTGAGCTTCAGCTCTTGCTTGCTGGTCAGGGGTACCAAAAAGCCATAGCGCTCCGAGCCGATCTTGCGCACCGGCCCCACCCGCAGGCCCTTCATGTAGAAATCGAAAACCTGGTTGCCATGGCGAAAGTACACATGGCCCTTGCCCGCGGGCACCACCACCTCCAGGTACCCCTTGGCCGTGGCCTGGGTGTACTTCTTGAGGGTCTTGTTGTTCACCTGGAGCACCTTGCGGCTGCGCACCAGCCTGCCGAGGTGCATCTTCTTCATGGTGCGGGCCAGCTTGCGCGGCACCTTGAACCGGCCCAGGGCGTAGTCCTGTCGGGCGGTCACCGGCCGGGTCGAGCGGACGAAATCCCGCAGGCCCCCAGCAACAGCCACGTCGGGGTGCAGCATCAGGACAGTGAGCAGAATCAGGAGATATCGAGCCATACCAGGCATCAGAGCAAGATCCAGGCCACGGCATTGCTGGGCTGATGCACCTGTAACGGACTGAATTTACGTAACAACCATTCTCGCCTGGATCGGGCAACATGGCTGGTCCGCTATCCACCCCTCACAATACGAGCCAGTGAACTCCCGTTATCGCCAGTGAACGAGAATTCACACCCTCCCTCAACAAATTCGCGCATTTGGCCCTGGCATCAACCTTGCTCTTTCCAGGGACAGGACCCACGAAGGAGGTGGATCATGAAGGCACTCATCGGAGGCATCATCGCAACAGTCGTCGTCGTCGTCCCGCCCGTGCTGCTGGGGGTGTTGCTGTAGGGGAATGCCTGGCGCTACTTGCAGGTGAAGCTGGCCACGCCGAGCCAGTCGCATTCGTAGTCGGCGATGTCCTGGCAATCGCACTCATCCCAGGCCTGGTTGGTGCAGCCGCTTCGCTTCAGGCTCGAGGTGGGCGTGCAGACGTAAGAGCACATGCTGCAGGCTTTGTTGCCGTCGCAGGTCGCGCCATCGGCGTCGCCTCCTTCGCAGGCCATGGTCAGGGCAGCGAGGGACAGCGCGGCTAGGAGGACGATGGTTCTGAGCATATTCGAGATATTCGACATGGGAGCCTCCTGGCTTTGGGGGTCTTGGGTTCTACCCCGGGGAAATAGCCATTTCCATCCGGTGTTTCTTGTTGCACCAGCAGGGTTCTTGCTATTCCAGTCTGGCCCAATAGCTGTTTTCGCTTCCCCTCTTCAAGATCGCAAACAACAACAGGGGGCCAGCCAGACCAAGAAACACACGAGGGGCAAGTCCGAGCATCAGGAGATTAGCAATCGCAGCGACAAAGCTGACGCCCAAAACGCCGTAGAATCCCCACTTCTTCAGCTTAAATAGCGCCACCGCAAAAATGACGTTCGACAAGCTTCCAACCGCCAGCAGAAAAAACAACGCTGGCGAGATTCCTGCAAACGCCATTCGCAAATTGCCAAAAAATGACAGCACATTGGCAATGATCATCAGGACTAGCCACGCAGTGACCAGCCCAGGCCTTTGGTTTTCAGGCTCAGCGGCGAACCCATTTTCGGAGTCATGGATTCCTTCTGTATCATTGCCATTCTGGCCAGAGCGCAGAAGCTTGATGACAATGATCGGAATTACGATTGCCCCGGCGAGAAAACCAACACCGATTAGCGATAATATTTGATTCATTATCCATTCTCCTTGGCGGGCAACTGAAATACTGTTGCTTTCGTTTTGGTTCTAGCTCCCCTGCTTTCCACTCCGCAGCGCCGAGATTACAATTATCGGAATAACGATTGCTCCAACCAGAAATGCGACACCAATAGTTGCCATGTCTCTTTTCTCCTTTTAGAGGTTTGTGCTGCTTTGTACATTTCCACATCGGTGAGTTCCTCAGCGGCAGTGGCCTGTTGCCGGGCTGACCCGTCCGCCGACGAGCTCATGTTCCGGGAAGCATTGCTATCTCCGTGCCATTCGAAATGCCCGCCAAGTACCTGAAATCAGGCGATGCGACCGGGCGAACTGTTACCGTTGCAATCTTGAGCGCGGCGCAGGTAACATCTTTCGCCATTCCAGAAGGGGCTATCCGAGCATGACCAGGCCGACTTACGAGGAGCTGGAGCAGCGGGTGCATGAGCTGGAGGCCGAGGCGCGGCATTTGCGGCGGGTTCGCGACACCCTCGCCCGCCGGGAGAGCCGGTTACGTGAGGCGGAGGAGCTGGCCTTGCTGGGCCACTGGGAGCTGGACCTGGGCACAAACTCGCTGAGCTGGTCCGACGAGATCTACCGCATCTTCGACCTCTCGCCGAAGGAGTTTGGCGCCACCTACGAGGCCTTTATCGAGACCGTGCACCCGGACGACCGGGAGATGGTCAACGAGGCATACTCCCGGTCAGTGGAGGAGCGGTCCGGCTACGATATCGTGCACCGCCTGCTGCTGCGCGACGGCTCGATCAAGTATGTAAACGAGAAGTGCAAGACCGAGTACACGCCGGATGGCGTGCCCCTGCGCTCCCTCGGCACCGTGCAGGACATCACAGCCCGCATCAAGGAGTCGCGCGGGTTCGCGGGCATGGTGGGTCAGGCGCCGGCCATGCAGGAAATCTACGGCCTGGTGCAGGACCTGGCCGACGCGGCCATGCCGGTGCTGGTCCAGGGCGAGAGCGGCACCGGCAAGGAGCTGGTGGCGTCTGCGATTCACAGGCATGGTCCGCGGGCGGCCAGGCACTTCGTGCCGGTGAACTGCGCGGCGCTGCCCGAGGGGCTGCTGGAGAGCGAGCTGTTCGGCCATGTGAAGGGCTCGTTTACCGGCGCGCTGCGCGACAAGCGGGGCCGGTTCGAGCTGGCCTCGGATGGCACGCTCTTCCTCGACGAGATCGGCGACCTGTCCAGGCCGATGCAGGCCAAGCTGCTGCGGGTGCTGCAGGAGGGGACCTTCGAGCGGGTGGGCGACGAGAAGACCCTGCACAGCAGCGCGCGCATCGTCAGCGCCACCAACCGGGATTTGAAGCAGGCGGTGAAGGACGGCGACTTCCGCGAGGACCTGTTCTACAGGCTGCGGGTGGTGCCGGTGCAGCTGCCGCCGCTGCGCGAGCGCAAAAACGACATCCCGCTGCTGGTGGAGCATTTCCTCGAGCAGGCCGCGCGCCAGGGTTCGCCCAACCTGGGCGTCTCCCGCGCGGCCGTGGCCGCCATGATGGCTTACAGCTGGCCCGGGAACATCCGGGAGCTTCAGAGCGCGATCCAGTACGCGCTGATCCGTTCCCGCGGACAGACCATCCGGGCCGAGCACCTGCCCGAAGAGCTGGAGGTGCCGCCGGACTTCGACGGGGAGGAACCCCCGCAGCTGGCGCCGGTGCCTCAGCTCTCCCCCCCGCCGGCACCTCCGCTCAAGCCCGGGCGTCGCAGCAAGCTCACGGCCGAGGCGGTGGAGGCCGCCCTGCAGCAGGCGAGCGGAAACAAGGTCAAGGCGGCCAAGATCCTGGGCGTGGGCCGGGCCACGCTCTACCGGTTCCTCAACGGCTGAACGAACGGGGCAGGATGGGGCGGCCGCGAGGGCCGCTCCTGCTTCTGCGCTGAGTGGAGGTGGGGGAGGGTGTCTACTTCTTCGCTTTCTTCTTGCCGGCAGTCTTCTTCTTGCTGGCGGTCTTCTTCTTGCCGGCGGTCTTCTTCTTGCTGGCAGTCTTCTTCTTGCTGGCGGTCTTCTTCTTGCTGGCGGTCTTCTTCTTTGCGCCGGCCTTCTTCTTGCTGGCCTTCCTGTCCGCCGCCTTGCGCTCGCGCACCTCGGCGTGGACCTCCTCGTGGTACTTCTCGATGTCGATGCCCGCCACATCGCCGAAGCGGGTCTGCGGCATGCGCGCCTTCTTGCGCATCAGCGCCTTGTACTTGTCGTCGTCGACGAAGGCCACGATGCGCGAGATGCTCGACTCGCCGTCCACGAAGCGCCAGGGGAAGCAGCCGATGGTGACCCGCTCGCCCAGCAGCAGGTCGATGTCGCCGCCCAGGCACTCGGCATGGATGATGTGGTGGTTGAACAGCTCGATGTGCATCAGCTGGTACTTGGAGTCGTCGAAAACCTCCTCCAGCGAGCGGCCGTACTTCTTGCGGAAGTGCGCGTCGCACTCCTTGGCCTGGCGTGGGCACCAGCCGCGGATGGCTGTGTTGAACGGGTGGTCCGCCGAGCCGCAGTCCACGCCGATCCACTTGATCTTGCGCTTGCGCGCCCACTCGGCGAACTCACGGTCCGGCCCCGGGTGCTTGAGCATGTAGCGCACCTCGTCAGCGGTGGGCTGGTCCCAGCCGTAGTGGTGGTAGCCGGTGTGGATGATCAGGATGTCGCCGTCGTGGATGTCGGCCCGCTCCTCGAGCATCTCGTGGGTGTAGATGTCGTAGTCGCCCACCGCGTCCGAGATGTCCACCACGACCCCGGGGCCCATGAGGAAGTCGTTGAGCTCCAACGACGCGATGTCCTTGCCCGGCGTGTAGAAGTGGATCTCCCCGTCGAGGTGGGTGCCCACATGGTTGGAGTGGGTCAACAGCTGGCCGTTGGCGCCGTTGGGCGCCAGCCGCTTGAAGTACTTCACCTGCAGCGGCTCGTAGGTCGGCCAGGGGGGCGTCCCGATGCCCAGGGGCACGGTGAGGTCGATTGCCTTCATGGTCATCTCCTTTGCGAAGGGAGCAATATACTACAAGATTCAGGGGACAGATGCCGCGACCTGTAACAGCCTTGCTGCTCTTGCTGCTCTCCTGTCAGGCGGGCTGCACCCACATGTTTCGGGCGTTGACTTACCCGTTCGACGACCCGGTTATGGACGCTGCCTGGTACGAACCCACCGAGCGCGTTCGCGGGCGGCGGGCGCAGCCGCTGCCCCGGGCGGCGAGGGGCGCGCGCCGGGTGCCCACGGCGGCCCTGGTCCGCGCCGTGCGCTATGCGCGCGACCGGGGCGCCTGCGCCCTGCTCGTGCTTCACCGCCGCCAGGTGGTATTCGAGCAGTACTGGTGCGGCGCGGGCGCTGCCACCCGCCCCAACGCCATGAGCATGGCCAAGGCAGTGACCGCCCTGTTGGTGGGCATCGCCCGCGCCGAGGGCAAGCTCGGCCCGCTCTCCACGCCGGCGGCGCGCTACCTGCCCGAGTGGTCGGGCGATGAGCGGCGCCGCATCACGCTGGAGCACCTGCTGACCATGGCCACCGGCCTGCGCAACAGCAACAACCCGCTCAACCCGATGTCGGACATCGCCCGGCTGCACCTGGGGCACGATGTCCCCGCCACCGCCCTGGGCGTGCCCGCCGCCCGGCCGCCCGGTCAGCGCTTCGAGTACAACAACGTCAACACCCAGCTGCTGGCGCTGATCCTCGAGCGGGTCACTGGCCAGCGGTTCGCGCGCTACCTCTCGACGCGGCTGTGGGCGCCCCTGGGCGCCAGCCATGCGCGGGTCTGGCTGGATGTCCCCGGCGGTACGGCCAAGACCTACTGCTGCCTGTTCGCCACGGCGCGAGACTGGGCCCGCGTGGGGCTGCTGCTGATGGACCGGGGCAGGGTGGGGGCGAGGCAGGTGGTGCCGGCGGACTGGGTGGCGCGCATGACCGCCCCCTCGGCGCTGGAGCCGAGCTTTGGCTACGGGCTGTGGCTCGGCCGCAGCTGGACCGGTCCTCGACGACGCGACTGGAGCGAGCCGTTCGTGGCCCCCGACACCGTGATGCTCGTGGGCCAGGGGGAGCAGCGCGTATTCGTGGTGCCGTCGCGTGAGCTGGTGGTGGTGCGCCTGGGGCGGGAGGCCGGGCCCGACTGGGACGACACGGTTATCCCGAACACCCTGGTGCGGGCGCTGGACCGGACCTGCGCGCCGCCTGCGCCGTGATAGGATGTGTCTCCCTTATGACCACAGGAGATAAAATGAGAACCTTACTTTGTGCCACCCTGGTTCTGGCCATGGTGGCCGCGGCTTGCTCCGATGACAGCGGCTCCAAGAACACCAAGAAGGACGGCGGCGGCGGCCAGGCAGACCAGACCGTGACCAAGGACGGGCCGGTGACCCAGAAAGACAGCGCCCCGCCCGTGGACAGCGCGCCCCCCGCGGACAGCGCCCCCGCGGGCACCCTGGACATCGACCAGATCTGCACCCCCGGCGGCAGCGGCGCCAAGGGCTGCAAGTCGGGCATGCTCTGCGTGCGCTTCAGCACCTCCGAAGGGATCTGCCTGCCCTCGGTGGCCAGCTGCACCACGGGCACTTGCAAGACCGGCCGCACCTGCCTGAGCCTGAGCAGCGGCAAGGGCGTCTGCGCCAAGGAATGCGCATCGGCCACTTGCCCCACCGGCACCGAGTGCCTGGAGCTGACCACCACCAAGAAGAAGGTCTGCGTCCCGCCCTACACCGGGCCCAAGGTCTTCGGCGACATCTGCAAGAGCACGGACAAGAAGTTCTACTGCAAGAAGGGCCTGATCTGCCTGCGCGAAAACTCCAAGTCCACCAGCGGCTACTGCACCGAGAACTGCGGCACCAAGAGCTGCTCCAAGCTCACCGACTCCAAGGGCAAGTCCTTCACGCCCACCTGCTACACCCTGAGCAGCAAGACCAAGGTCTGCGTGTTCGACTGCAGCAAGACCGGCGCCACCTGTCCGGCCAACCTGAGTTGCAAGACCGTCTCCACCAACAAATTCTGCCTCGCGCCCTAGTCTTTAGAACGTAGATGTAGACGACCCTCTCACCCTCAACATCCCCGTAGCTGCAGCCGCAGCCGTAGCCATGGCCGCGGCCGAAACCTGTTCGGCCAGAGCGTCAACCTTGGTCAGTACAAGATAGTCTGCAGGGGAGAATTCAGAATAAACATGGCGGCGGCGCCTCCGTGGGACCCGGCCCACGCCCCGGGGGAAAGGGGTCGTACCCCACGCCCGAGGAGGGTTGCTCGGCGCTATGCAGCGTCGTGGACGCGGTGCCCGGGGCCCCTGTCGAATCCAGGGGTGGTGGCCGTCCTGCGGCCAACCGGGTGAGGCATGGGTCGCCTGGCTGAGCTTGAAGCATCAGCCGCGGCCCGGACCACCGAAACGCCGCCGCCTAAACCCTAATCGTTGTTGCCCGGCGTCCGCTGCTGCCTGCGGATGAAGGCCGGGATATCCCACTTGTCCTCTTCGCGCGTGCCGAGCCCGGGGTGCAGCTGCGGCACCTGGTGCGGGCCGGTGGTGCGCTGCGGGCGCCGCCGGGCCTCCACCCGCTCGGCTGCCGTGGTGGGCTCCACCGGGTAGTCGAAGGCGGTCTGGGTGCGGGGCGTCGGGTCCGTGTCATCCGCGGTCTCGCGGCGGGGTTCACGCTCCTGCACCAGCAGCTCCGGCTCGCTCGGCGACAGGTTGGGCTCCAGGGCCGGGGGAGCAGGCTCCACCGTGGGCGGGGCGGGCTCGGCCATGGTCGGCGGGGCCGGCTCCACCGTGGGCGCCGCCATCTCCAGGGTCGCCTCGGCGTCGGGCCTCGCCAGCTCAGGCGCCGGGGTCTCCTCGACGATCTGCGTCTCGGCCACCGGGGCGGGCGGGGCAGGGGGCTTCGGCTTGCTCGGCGGCGGTGCGGCCTTGGCGGTCTCCTCCATCACCTTGGGCGTCGGCGCCGGGGCGGTGGCCACGGCGTAGACCGGCTCCTCCTCCAACACGGGCTCGGGGGCCGGGGTCGGCTCGGGAGCAGGCGCCGCGGCGGCCTGGGGCCGCACGTAACGCTCGGAGGTGACGCGGGGCTGCTTGTTCTCGGTCAGCCGCGGCTCGGGGCGGGATGCGCGTACCTCGGCGGCCCGCTTGGCCTCGTGCTCGTGGTCGAAGCCGGTGGCGATGACCGTGATGCGGACCTGGTCCTCCATGTTGGCGTCCACCACGGAGCCGAAGATGATGTTGGCGTCCTCGTCGGCGGCCTCCTGGATCAGCATGGCCGCCTCGTTGATCTCGGTCAGGGTCATGTCCGGCCCGCCGGTGATGTTGATCAGGATGCCGGTGGCGCCGTCGATGCTGGTGTCCTCCAGCAGCGGGCTGCACACCGCCTGCTTGGCGGCCTCGAGCGCCTTGCGGTCGCCCACCGCATAGCCGGCGCCCATGAGCGCCCTGCCGGTGTTGCTCATGACAGTGCGCACGTCGGCGAAGTCCACGTTGATGAAGCCGTGGATGACGATCAGGTCGCTGATGCCCTGCACGGCGTTGAGCAGCACCTCGTCCACCTTGCGGAACGCGTCGAGCATGGTGGTTGCCTGGCCCGCCACGCTGAGCAGCCGGTCGTTGGGGATGGTGATCAGGCTGTCCACCGCCGTGCCGAGCTCGATGATGCCGTCGTCGGCCTGCCGCATGCGCTTCTTGCCCTCGAACATGAACGGCTTGGTCACCACGCCCACGGTGAGGATGCCGAGCTCGCGGCTGATGTCCGCGATGACCGGGGCCGCGCCGGTGCCGGTGCCGCCGCCCATGCCGGCGGTGACGAACACCATGTCGGAGCCCTCGAGCATCTCCTGGAGCATCATGGCGTCTTCCAGGGCGGCGTCCCGGCCGATGCCCGGGTTCGCCCCGGCGCCCAGGCCGCGGGTCAGCTCGTTGCCGATCTGCATCTTGTGCGGGGCGAGGTTGCTGTCCATGGCCTGCAGGTCGGTGTTCACCGCGATGAAGTCCACGCCCTCCATTCCGGACGCGATCATGGTGTTGATGGCGTTGCCGCCACCGCCGCCCACGCCGATGACCTTGATCTTGGCCTGGCTCAGAACATCCTCTTCGATTTCCATCATTGCCATCTGGATACCCTCCTCTGTTTATCGGGCTCGCTCGACGGTGTGTGCGCCTCTTCACCCACCGTCTCGTCTGCCCATCTGCGGCGCCCTGATGGGCGCACGTCGGTTGTGCGGGGGCGGACCAGTGGCCGCCCCCTTGATCAAAGCTAGGTTTTCAAGAAGTCGTTTAGCTCTGCTCTAAGCTGTCAAAGAACGCCGTGGCGAATATTTGACATAACCGAGGAAAGCAGACCCAAAGATCGTGGGCAAAAAAATCGCCGAAAAAATTTGCAGAAAGTTGTAAGTGATCGAAATCAGATCACTTCTGAGCCGGCGCTTTTCTGGAGTTTTTCAGAAGACCCTGGCGAACCAGTCGCGAATTCGCGTCCCCAGGGGCGGCCGGTCGCTCTGGCTGATGAACTGGTCATCGGAGATCTGCCGCGCGCCGTGCTGGATCAGCCCCACCGCCGTGGAGAACTTGGGGCTCTTGACCACGTCCACCAGGCCGCCCACGCCCCGGGGCGAGCCGCGGCGGACCGGCAGCTCCAGCAGGTCCTCGGCCAGCTCCGGCACGCCCTCCATGATCACCGTGCCGCCGGTGACCACCGCGCCGGAGGCCAGCAGGTCGGCGTAACCGGTGGCCGCGATCTCCTGGTGCGCCAGCATGAAGATCTCCTCCATGCGGGGCTGGATGATCTCCCCGAGGATGCGGCGCGGCATCTTGCGCGGCGGGCGGCCGCCCACGCTGGCCACCTCGATCTCGTCGCCCGGCTGCACCATGCGGGTGCTGGCGCAGCCCCAGCGCTGCTTGATCTTCTCCGCCTCGTCGAAGGGGGTGCGCAGGCCGTAGGAGATGTCGTTGGTGACGTTGTGGCCGCCCAGGGGGAGCACCGAGGTGTGCACGATGGACCCCTTGAGGAAGATGGAGATGTCGGTGGTGCCGCCCCCGATGTCGATCAGGGCCACGCCGAGCTCTTTTTCGTCCTCGTGCAGCACCGCCTCGGCCGAGGCCAGCGGCTGCAGCACCAGGTCCTCGACGTGCAGGTCGCACCGGTCGCAGCACTTGATGATGTTCTGGGCGCTCGGCACCGCCGCGGTGACGATGTGCACACGGGTCTCCAGGCGCACGCCGCTCATGCCGAGGGGCTCCTTGATCTCGTCCTGCCCGTCGACGATGAAGTCCTGGGCCAGCACATGGATGATCTCCCGGTCCATGGGGATCGCCACGGCCTTGGCGGCGTCGATGACCCGGGTGATGTCGGCGGGGCCCACCTCGCCGTTTTTGATGGCCACCATGCCCTGGCTGTTGAGCCCCCTGATATGTCCGCCCGCGATGCCGGCGAACACGGTGGAGATCTCGCACCCGGCCATGTTGGCCGCCTCGCTCACAGCGTGCTTGATGGAGGCCACGGTGTGCTCGATATGAGTGACCACCCCCTTGCGCAGCCCCCGCGAGGGGTGCGTCCCGAGGCCGATGATATCGATGCCGCTCTCCTTGAGCTCGCCAACGATGGCGACGATCTTGGTGGTGCCGATATCGAGGCCGACAATCAACTCATCTCGCTTTGCCATTTGGATCAATCCTGCGCTGCTAAAAACCGTTCATGCGCACGGTCACCCGGTCCATGCGCGCTTCGTTGTCCAGGTAGACCACCCGCACCCGCTTGGCACGGGGGCCCAGGGCGGCCAGCACCGAGTCCAGCTTGGAGAGCCTGTTCTCGTTGACCACACGGCCGAACCGTAGCGCCGCGCCCCCCCGGCGCAGGTAGAGCGTCACCGCGCCCTTGCGGCCCACGCTCACCTCGCTCAGCGGCGGGCGCTCCTCGCTGGTGTACAGCGCCAGCGCGTCGAGGGCCCGCTCCAGCCGCGGCTCGCTCCGATCGGGATCGTTCATGAAGTCGAGCCGCTTGATGCCAGTTATCACCGGCAGCCCCGCCGTCTCGTCCGCCGAGGCGCGCTTGAACAGCTTGCCCTCGCGGTTGACCAGGTAGAGGTGCCCCAGCAGGGCCATGGCCACCGGCTTCTGCTCGGTGATCTCGGCCACCAGCGTCGCGGGCAGCTCCCGGCGGATGCGCGCGCTGTGCACCCAGGGGTGCTGCTCCACCGCGGCGCGCACGTCGTCCAGCTTCACGGCGTAGATATGTCGGCCCATGGCCGCCACCGACAGCTTCTGCACCTGCACCGGGTCGGCGCGGCGGGTGCCGTCGATGCGCACCAGCTTCACGGTGAAGTGGTCCGAGGTCATGAACTGCTGGTAGCCGAGGTAGCCCGCTGAGGCCACGCCGATGGTGATGCCGCACAGCAGCAGCACCTTGAAGGCCAGCACGGTGACCCCCTTGAGGATCGCCTTGACCTGCACCGCCTCTGACCGCGCCCACCGGGGCACCCGCACCGGGCGCTCGGCGTCGCCGCCCTCGGCGCGGGCGCGGGGCTTCTTGCGGCTGGGCTTCTTCTTCTTCTTCGGGGCCTCCGCCTCCTCGGCGGAGCGCCAGCTCGGCTCGCGCAGCCGGCGGTTCTTGCCCTTGCCGAACAGGCGGAACCGGGAGGTCTTCTTCACCCGCCGGAAGCGGCCCGTGTCGTGGCGGGTCATGGCGTCTCCCTCCGGTTGGGGGAGACCTTGAGGCAGGCGCCCAGCAGCAGCTCCTCGCACAGGTCCGCGTAGTCCAGGCCATCCAGCTCGGCCACCATGGGCAGCAGGCTGTGGCTGGTCATGCCAGGGATCGTGTTGATCTCCAGCATCTGCGGCTCGGCCTCGCCGTCCCAGCGGAAGTCGGTGCGCGTCCCGCCGTGGCACTCGAGCAGCCGGTGCAGCGCCAGCGCGGCGTCTCGCATCTGCTGCTCCACCGCAGCAGGCACGGGGGCCGGCGCGAAGTACTGGGTGTCGTCGCTCTCGTACTTGGCCTCGTAGTCGTAGTGGCCGCTCACGGGGCGGATCTCCACGGAGCCCAGGACCCGGGCGTCGTCGCCGTGGCCCAGCACACCCACCGAAAGCTCCTTGCCCGGCACGTATGTCTCGGCGATGGCGTCGCCGGCCAGGGCCAGCGCGTCGGCGATGTCCTCCGGCTCCTTCACGATGGTCAGCCCCACCGAGCTGCCGTCGCGGTTCGGCTTGATCACGACGGGCAGGCCCAGCTCCAGGACATCGGCCTCGGAGGCCGGGTGGCGCCACTCGGGCGTGGGGATCCCGGCCCTGCGAGCCAGCTCCTTGGTCAGGGCCTTGTCCATGGCCATCGCAGATCCCTGCACGCCCGATCCGGTGTACGAAATCCCGAGGCATTCCAGCAGGCCCTGGATGCAGCCATCTTCGCCCCAGGTGCCGTGCAGACAGATGAATGCGATCTCCACCTTCGTCTGCTCGAGCTGGCTCGAGATGTCCCGGCCCACGTCCACCGCAGCGGCGTCATAACCCCTTGAAATCAAGGCCTTAAGCACCGCGCCGCCGGTCTCGAGTGAGACCTCGCGCTCGGCGGAGAGCCCGCCCAGCAGCACGCCGATATGCCTGTTTTTCGCCTCTTCCGGAGTCATGATTTGTTGGCTCTCTCCCCACAATCCAGTAGGGCAGAGCCACCAACCAGGCGCAACTTTTTGGCGGGTGTTTCTGGACATAATCATGCCCAGATCCGATGCCCCGAGCCGGCCTCGCCCGGGCGTATTACGCGGCCGGTCCGGCGCCTACCCCTTGAGCCGCTCCAGCAGGCCCTGGCCCACCTTCCAGATGTCCCCGGCGCCGAGGGTAACCACCAGATCGCCGGGCTGTACGCGCTGCGCCAGGACGTCGAGGCACAGGTCCTTGGTGGAGCGGTAGGTCACGTCCCGGTGGCCGTGGCCGCGGATGGCGTCCACCAGCCGCTCGGAGTGGATCCCCGGCCGCTCCGCCTCGCCGGCGGCGTAGATGTCGGTGACCATCACCAGGTCCGCGTCATAGAAGGCGGTGGCGAACTGGTCGAACAGCAGCTCGGTGCGGCTGAAGCGGTGGGGCTGGAACACCGCCACCAGGCGGCCGTCGAAGGCCTCCCGGGCGCCGCGCAGGGTGGCCAGTATCTCGGTGGGGTGGTGGCCGTAGTCGTCCACCACGGTGACCTGCTGCTCCACGCCCCGCACGGTGAAGCGCCGCTGCACGCCGCCGAACCCGTCCAGGGCCGCCCTGGTCACGTCGTAGGGCACCTCGAGCTCGTCGGCCACGGCCACGGCGGCCAGGGCGTTGAGCATGTTGTGCCGCCCGATCATCTGCAGCGAGATGGGCGCCAGCGCCTCGCCGCGCCGCACCGGGGTGAAGCGGGTGGTGAGCCCCTCGCACTGCACGTCGGTGAGCTGGTAGTCGGCCTGGGAGGTGCTGCCGTAGGTCACCGTGCGCTTCTCCACGCGGGGCATCAGGCCCTGGATGTTGGGACAGTCGAGGCAGAGCACCGCGAGGCCGTAGAACGGGACCTTGTTGACGAAGTCGAGGAAGGTCTCCTTGAGGGTCTCCATGTCGCCGTAGTGATCCAGGTGCTCCGGGTCCACGTTGGTCACCACCGCCACGGTGGGCGAGAGCTTGAGGAACGACCCGTCGCTCTCGTCCGCCTCGGCCACCATGGTGTCGCCGCGACCCAGCCGGGCGCTGGAGCCGAGGCTGTTGACCTTGCCGCCGATGACCACGGTGGGGTCCAGCCCGGCGGCGTTGAGCACCGTGGCCACCAGGGAGGTGGTGCTGGTCTTGCCGTGGCTGCCCGCCACGGCCACGCCGTACTTCAGCCGCATCAACTCCGCCAGCATCTCGGCGCGGGGGATGACCGGGATGGAGCGCGCGCGGGCCTCGGCCACCTCCGGGTTGTCGGCCTTGATGGCGCTGGAGATCACCACCACGTCGGCGTCCACGAGGTTCGCCCGATCATGCCCCTTGGTGATGCGGCCGCCCAGCTCGGCCAGGCGGCGGGTGGTATCGGTGTCGTTGAGGTCCGAGCCGCTCACCTGCAGGCCCATGTCGAGCAGCACCTCGGCTATGCCGCTCATGCCGATGCCGCCGATGCCCACGAAGTGGATCTGCTGGACGCGTCCCTTGAACATCAGGTCCATTTATCGGTGTCTCCTCGGAGTGCGCGGTAACAGTTACACGGCCGGCTCGCCCTGGCAAAGCCCCTCGATGACCCGGGCCGCGTCGTCGGCGGCGGTGGGCCAGGACAGGTCGCGCATGGTGCGGCTCATGGGCCCGAGCCGGCCCAGGTCGGTGAGCAGGCCAGCGGCGGTGGCGGTGAGGGACTCGGCGGTGAGCGCGGCCTGGCGCACCATCAGCGCGCCGCCCGCGTTGCTCACCTCCTCGGCGTTCTTCGCCTGGTGGTCGTCAGCAGCGTAGGGGTAAGGCACCAGCACGGCGGGGACGCCGGCCAGGGTCAGCTCGGAGATGGTCGAGGCCCCGGCCCGGCTCACCGCCAGCCACGCGGGGCGGTAAGCGCCGGCCATGTCATGGATGAAGGCCTCCACCCGCGCCTGGATGCCAGCGTCGGCGTATGCCCGTCGGACCCGGTGCTCGTCCGCGCCCCCGGTCTGGTGGATGAACCGCAGCCCCGGGACCTGGGCCGCCAGGGCCGGCGCCGCGGCGCACACCAGCTCGTTGACCGCGCGCGCGCCCTGGCTGCCACCGAGCACCAGCAGACACGGCGCCTCCCCCGCGGCGGCTTTCTGCTGCACGTCGGGCTGGGTCCCCAGGGCCGCCACCATCTCGGCGCGGATCGGGTTGCCCAGCAGCTCGGCCTTACCCGCCGGCAGGTAGGTCGCCGCCAGCTGGAAGGAGGTCACCACCCTGAGCGCCAGGTGGGACAGCGCGCGGTTGGTCACCCCGGGCACCGCGTTCTGCTCCAGCAGCGCCACCGGGCGGCGCAGCAGGGTGGCGGCCATCACCACGGGCGCAGAGGCGTAGCCGCCCACGCCCACCACCACGTCGGGCCGAAAGCGCCGCATGATCCTCAGGGCCGCCCACACCGCCGGGCCGAGGCCCGCGAGGGTCTGCAGGCGCACCCGCCAGGCGCTCCCCTTGAGCTTGCCCACCCGCAGCAGCTCCACAGGGTAGCCGTGGCTCGGCAACAGCTCCGCCTCCAGGCCACCCTCGCTGCCCACGAAGAGCACCTCGCTGGCGGCGTCCCTGCGCGTGGTCGCCTCGGCGAGGGCCATGGCGGGGAAGACATGCCCGCCGGTGCCACCGCCAGCGATGATCAGGCGAATGGGCGGCATCGGCTCAGCTGGCGACGACGACGCGGCCGCGGCTCTTGCGGTTGTTGGTCCCCGTCGAGGCGGCGGCGCGGGGCCGGGCCGGGCCGGGCGTCGGGGCCGGGTTGCGGGCCCCCACGTTGAGCAGCACGCCCATGCAGTAGCAGGTGCTCACCAGGGCGGTGCCGCCGTAGCTCATCAGCGGCAGGGTGATGCCCTTGGTGGGCACCAGGCCGAGGACCACGCACATGTGCAGCACCGCCTGCAGGATCACCATCGCGGTGACGCCGAAGGCGAGGTAGGTGGAGAACAGGTCCCGGGCGCCCAGAGCGGCCCGCAGGCCGCGGATCAGGATCCCGGCGAACAGCAGCACCACGGCGATGAGCCCGACGAACCCGAGCTCCTCGCCAACCTGGGCCAGGATGAAGTCGTTGTGAGCCGCGGGCAGGTAGAGCAGCTTCTGCTTGCCCGCCCCCAGCCCCTGGCCGAGCAGGCCCCCCGAGCCGAGGCTGAGGAACGACTCGTAGATCTGGTAGCCCGCGTCGTGGCGGTGCCCGATGGGGTCGAGGAACGCCAGCAGGCGGCGCAGCCGCCACGGGGTGCCGACGATGGCGTTGTACACGATGGGCGCGCAGGCCAGCGCGGTGATGAGCAGGTAGCTCAGCTTGGTGCCGGCCACGAAGAGCATCACCAGGGTCACGGCGCCGAGCACCGCGGCGGTGCCCAGGTCGGGCTGGATCAACACCAGGCCGCTGAGGAAGCCGGCGATGATCAGCGGCGGCATGAAGCCCACCGAGAACAGGCGCACCGCCTCGCGCTTACGGGCCAGAGTGCAGGCGAGGAAGATGACCAGCGCCAGCTTGGCCGGCTCGGACGGCTGGAACGACACGCCCCCCACGCGGTACCAGCGGATGGCGCCGTCCACCTTGGTGCCGAGGCCTGGTACATGCAGCAGGGCCAGGGCCATCAGGGTGACCACGAGGATCTTGTAGGCGTGCCGGCGGTAGAAGCTCACGTCGATGCGCCAGCCGAGGTACAGCGCCACCAGCCCCGCGGCGACATAGACCAGGTCACGCTTGAGGAAGAACACCTGGGAGCCGTAGCGGGTGGCGGCGAACACGGCCGAGGAGCTGTAGACCATCACCACGCCCAGGCCGAGCAGGCAGAGCACCGCGCCGAGCAGCCACAGGTCCAGCCCCCTGGGCGCCAGGACCTCGCCGGGGGCCTCGGGAGCGGCGCGGCGAGGCCGCCGCAGGTGGTCGGCCAGGTCGGGCGCCGCCTTGCGCACGCGGTCCTTCACCCGCCCCAGGAAGCCGGGTCCATCACACTCCGGGCGCCGCTTCACCCGCTTGTTGCGCCTGGACTTTATGAGCTTGAACAGCGACATGCTCCGCCTCTCCATCAAGCCTTCTACGACCCCGGCGGGCAACTTTTTACAGGGTGATTATGGAGCCAACTTCGGCGCGGGCGTGGCCGAGGGGCTAGAGCGCTCGGGCCGCCTCGATGAAGACCGCCCCGCGCTGCTCGAAGTTGTCGAACATGTCGTACGAGCTGCAGGCGGGTGAGAGCACCACGGCGTCGCCGGGGTGAGCCAGCTCGGCGGCCAGGCGCACGGCAGCGGGGAGATCAGCTGCGCGATGGATCGGCGCGGCGCCGGCCAGGGCCTGCTCCATGACGTCGGCGGCGGCGCCGATGAGCACCAGGTGGCGGCACCCGTCGCGCAGCAGCGGGATCAGCGGCGCGTAGTCGCCGCCCTTGTCCTTGCCCCCGGCGATGAGCACGACCGGCCGCTCGAACCCGGTGAGCGAGCCCACCACGGAGCCCACGTTGGTGGCCTTGGAGTCGTTGTAGTAGCGCACGTCGCCATGTTCGGCGGCGAACTCCATGCGGTGGGCGAGGCCCGCATAGTCCGCCAGCGCGGCAGCGCAGGCCGCGGCGTCCACGCCGAAAAGCCGGGCGGCCAGCAGGGCGGCCAGGGCGTTTTGCACGTTGTGCTGGCCGGGCAGGCGCAGCGCGGCGCGAGGGTAGGGCTCGGGCTCCTCGCCAGGCAGTTGGACCATCAGCTCGTCCCCCTGCAGCCAGGCGCCCTCCCCGGCGCCGGAGAGCCTGAAGTCGAGCACCGCCGCCTCACCCCCCGCGGCGGCCAGGTCCGCGCACCGCCCCTGCCCTGGCAGCCCGTTGACCACGGCGAAGTCGCTGACGGTCTGGCGCTCGAAGATGCGCGCCTTGGCCGCCACGTAGGCGTCGTAGTCCGGGTAGCGGTCGAGGTGGTCCTCGCTCAGGTTGAGCAGCATGGCCACCCGGGCGTGGAACCGACGGACCGTCTCGAGCTGGAACGAGGAGACCTCCACCACCATCGCGCCGCCGGGCCCCGCGGCCGGGGTGTCCACCGCCTCGCACAGGGGCGCGCCGAGGTTGCCGCCGGTGAAGGTGGGGCGACCCGAGGCGGCCACCATGGCGCCCAGCAGCGAGGTGGTGGTGCTCTTGCCGTTGGTGCCGGTCACGGCGATGACCGGGGCCTGCACCATGCGGTAGCTCAGCTCCAGCTCGCCGATGATGGTCACGCCCGCGGCGCGCGCAGCTCGCAGCGGCGGGATGTCGGGCACGCCGGGGCTGAGCACCAGCAGGTCCGCCCCCCTGAAGCTCGCCTCGTCATGCCCCCCCAGCTCCAGCAGGCAGCTGTCCTGCAGCGCCTCCACCGCGCCGGGGATCGCCTCGGCCGGCCGATTGTCCGTGGCCGTGACCGCCGCCCCGCGTCCCGCGCACAGCCGCGCCGCGCCCACGCCCGAGCGGCCGAGGCCCACCACGAGTACATTCTTACCTTCGAGGTCCATGTCACTCCTCCCTGCCCGCAACCATCCCCCCTCAAGCCTCAAGCCTCAAGCCCCAAGCCCCAAGCCCCCCCACCCCCCGCCCCCACCACACCCCCCGCCACCCCCAAGCCCCCCACCCCCACCCCGCACCGCCCCAA